>NZ_JAOWDP010000048.1:0-35916 GCF_030334595.1 Citrobacter sp. Ce104 | reverse complement strand
GGTGATGCTGCCAACTTACTGATTTAGTGTATGATGGTGTTTTTGAGGTGCTCCAGTGGCTTCTGTTTCTATCAGCTGTCCCTCCTGTTCAGCTACTGACGGGGTGGTGCGTAACGGCAAAAGCACTGCCGGACATCAGCGCTATCTCTGCTCTCACTGCCGTAAAACATGGCAACTGCAGTTCACTTACACCGCTTCTCAACCCGGTACGCACCAGAAAATCATTGATATGGCCATGAATGGTGTTGGATGCCGGGCAACCGCCCGCATTATGGGCGTTGGCCTCAACACGATTTTACGTCACTTAAAAAACTCAGGCCGCAGTCGGTAACCTCGCGCATACAGCCGGGCAGTGACGTCATCGTCTGCGCGGAAATGGACGAACAGTGGGGCTATGTCGGGGCTAAATCGCGCCAGCGCTGGCTGTTTTACGCGTATGACAGGCTCCGGAAGACGGTTGTTGCGCACGTATTCGGTGAACGCACTATGGCGACGCTGGGGCGTCTTATGAGCCTGCTGTCACCCTTTGACGTGGTGATATGGATGACGGATGGCTGGCCGCTGTATGAATCCCGCCTGAAGGGAAAGCTGCACGTAATCAGCAAGCGATATACGCAGCGAATTGAGCGGCATAACCTGAATCTGAGGCAGCACCTGGCACGGCTGGGACGGAAGTCGCTGTCGTTCTCAAAATCGGTGGAGCTGCATGACAAAGTCATCGGGCATTATCTGAACATAAAACACTATCAATAAGTTGGAGTCATTACCCTTCATCTCTACTGAAAACGGAAATATCCAAGGCAAAACATATTCCCCCTTCATTTCTTCTATATTTCTGTACAATTTTCTCAGAAAGTCGCTCGTCGATTCTTCTTCTGTCTTAAAATACTTTCGCATATTCAAAAACATCTTTCTGCATCAGCATTTCGACACATTTAATTATTTCTTCCAGTTCACGCATTACAGATGAGTGATTATACAGTCAGTTTACAAACATCAATGTTTCTGGATATTGTCCCCATAACGAGTTGTATGTTACATAATAATCTTCAGCGGTATCGGGTCCGCCAGAAAGATTATGCCGCACAGCAAGTGGAAAGGGATGTAAATTTCCGCGGTGTAAGATTTTGTGGTAAAACCGTGGCGAAAAGCTATCGCACCTTTAATGTATTCTCCATTCAGAAAATACAGAAGACTAAGTTCATACCAGTAAGGTGAAAATTCAACTACATGCACCATCAGTACATGGACTGCCCCTCATGGTCGCCATGAGCGTAACAATTCCGGTCCTATCAATCAGCGTGCTCCCTGATTATCTTCGGGGTTGTACGCCAGTATTTTATCAATGAGTGCTCTTCCCCTGTGAGGGAAGAGCATGTGTGTGTATGGAGTTCTGTCACCTTCTCAAAGGATTATTAATTTTTGCATAGTCAAAAGGGCTGACACTCTGTTCCCTGTTAGCATCCAGAAAATCAGCCCACCACTGCAACATCAGCTTTCGCTCATCCAGATGTTCCGCTTTATGGATATACGCAGCCCGCACTGTGTTACGTTCCATATGGCTCATCTGACGTTCGACCGCATCCCTGGACCAAAGACCTGACTCAATCAACGAACTACAGGCCATTGCCCGGAAGCCGTGACCACAGACATCGACCTTTGTATCATAGCCCATCAGACGCAGTGCGTTATTTACAGTGTTCTCACTCATGGGTTTCCATGGATTGTGATCGCCGGTGAAAATCAGTTCATGTTCTCCGCTGATAGTGTGGATCTGCTTCAGTATATTCACCGCCTGAGTAGATAGTGGCACAAGATGCTCTGTTCGCATTTTTGAGCCACGATGGGAATACTTGACCCCTTCAATAGGTTTCCGCTCAGGAGGAATGGTCCACATGGCTTTCTTAAAGTCGATCTCAGACCACCTGGCAAAGCGTAGTTCACTGGAACGGATGAAGATAAGCAGAGTGAGTTTAGTTGCCAGTCGGGTGAGAGGTTGTCCTCTGTATCCATCCAGTCGTTCAAGAAGCTCTGAAATGCGATTTAAGGCGAGGGCAGGGCGGTGCTGGCGTTTCACCGTGGTTAACGCGCCAGCCATATCCACGGCAGGGTTATAGGTGATAATGCCTGACTGGGCAGCATAGCGCATGATTGCAGTGATACGCTGCTGAAGGCGCGCTGCAATTTCATAGATCTCTTTGGCTTCGGCAGCCTTTACTGGAACAAGTAAATCGGGAGTCCTGAGGGTGGTAATATCACGTGAGCCAATAAAGGGAAACGCATGAGTTTCGAGGCTTTTCAGTATCTTCTCACTATGTGAGGCTGACCATTTTTTGTTACTCTTATGCCACTGCCTTGCGATGCCTTCAAATGTCTGAGCTGCTTCGGGTACTGACTTTTTGATCCGTTTCTGTTCGCACGGGTCAGTTCCCTCAGCTATCAGCTTCCTCGCCGTATCGCGTTTTTCCCTTGCTTCTGATAACGAGACTTCAGGATAGACACCCAGAGCGAGCGTTTTCTCTTTGCCCAGAAACCGGTAGCGGAGCCGCCAGTAGCGCGAGCCGTTAGGGTGAACGAGTAAAAACATGTTGCCGCTGTCGGCAAGTTTATAAGGTTTTTCATCCGGCTTTGCTGCTCGGATTTTCGCGTCAGTGAGCGCCATTGGCGGGGTCTCCTGATAGTAAAAGGGGTATAAATTTTATCGAATCAGACTATACCCTCAGTTGTACCCTCGCAAGGGACTTGATGCGGGTTGAAGTTGATTGAATTGGGTGGAGTTAAGGAATTGTAGAAGTGTTGATTTTTGCGGGCTCAGAATGCAAAAACGGACCTCCGTGGAGGTCCGTTGATATGAATTTGGTGCCCGGACTCGGAATCGAACCAAGGACACGGGGATTTTCAATCCCCTGCTCTACCGACTGAGCTATCCGGGCAACGGGGCGCATTAAACCGTAATCCGGACACCCCGTCAACCAAATTTCTCGCTTTTTCGGTTGGTTGCTTAACTATGCAGCGATTTCGCTGTTTTCTCGAGGATTTTGCTCAAAATCATAGCGCGCCGTTATCGCCTTCGCGAAGAATCCATTCACTTTTAATGGATGCTACATGGCGTGTGCCGGTAACTGAATACTCTCCGACAATATCCTGATCTTTTGGCGAAACGAGAGTGATGAACTCTCCTCTACCAAAATAACTCTCGACAGAACCGATAAGGCACTCCCCATTTACCCAGACAGGAATAGCTGCGACAGGTTCAGACGTATAGTTCCCTGCAATCCCTGAACTGTAATTGTCCGCGTCTTCCTGCAACGTACCAGCAGGGATTGGGCAGATTGGGGAAACGCCGTCGCTTGCCTGTTGGTTTTGTAAAAGCATGCTTTGCATTTTATTCAGTTCGGTAATGAGCTTTGTTTTTTCTTTGGTATTCAATTTCGGGAGTAGGGGTTGTCCTTCTTCCCGTGGTTCGATTGAATTCATATCGTATTCATAGCGATAGTGGACGGTTACGACGGGAGCCTTCTCGTCTGGGCTAAATGGACGCAGCAGATAAAGCTTCTCTTCATTATATAAGCCGTTGTACCAGAGAGCATAAACCTTACCGTTGATGCGAACCCATTGGCTCCACTGGTTGGCGCCGCGCCCATTCTCCGAAAATAGCGCCCCGGGTACGCCAAAGTCATCGTCATCCTGTTTGCCATTAACGACGACGAAGGCATTATCACCGCGTTTGAGTACGCCGGTGTAGCTGAATAATCCTGTGCCGCCAACGTAGCTGTTGATGATGAGATCGCGTTTACCGTCGTCATCCAGATCAATGAGCGTAAAGTTCACGCCTCCATTTTCTGAATCGACACTAAACGTTGTGCGAGAAAATGCCTGCCACTCATCATCGCTAATCTCAGGGGAGGGTTTCGCGGTTGGTTCTGTTGAGTCTTCAGCGTAAGAGATCCTGAAATCAGTGATTTGACCGGTTAATGGAAACTGACTGGCGATTTTGCTCAGTTCCAAGCCCGGATCGCTTTTTTGCATGCTCTCTACAGCGCTATGTAGCGTTTTTAGGGCCGTGTTATCCGTATCTACATCAGACTGAGAACGTACGATGCTGACGAACGTAGGGAGCGTCCAGACACCGCCAACAGAAAGGTTTCCTTGTCCGCCGCTGCGGTATTCGTCGCGCAAGGTGAAGTTGTTACCCTCCCAGACCCAGAGCTGAATGGGATCGCTGAAACGGGCTATCTCACCGTTCTCATATTCACTGGCATCACTCGTGATTAGTTTAGGCGAAGCCGTTAGTTCAGTATTGGTTAGCCAGAGGATGGTGCGTGAGCTATCAAAGCATTCGGTTTGAATGAGTACATGTTGTTTATCCACCGGGATGCGGTAATAAATGCGTTCCTGACCCTCTTCCAGTTCGCGGCAATTCATCTCGGGAGTGACCCTGATTTTGGGTTCTATTTTTTGTCGCTGCGCGGTCGTTAACGGTTCCACGTCCGGCGTGCGGATGACGGGGTGGGTGATGATAAGTGGGGCAGGCTCAGCGTTAAGCACATCATTACTGTTTTTATCTCCTGGATGCAGCACAGCGCTTTGGGTATTGATGCGTTTCTGGAATTCATCCATTTTCAGCAGCACAGCGCTCGAACCTGCATTAGAAAGCGGTAATCGTTCGCTATTTGCTGCAAACTCAATGGTATTGTCCTGACGTAAGGCGTCCAGAAACACCTTTCGCTGTTGGTAGTTGAGTTTAAAATATCCCTCTGCGGAAAACGTTAGCGCGCCTTGCTTTTGACCATCAATAAAAAGCGTGGCGTCTTTCACGGAGGGTTGACTCGCCGTACGCTGTGCAAAAGCAACCTCGACATACACGCTGGTGTCGGGGCCAGCCGCACGTGTGAGCAGTACGCTTACCGCATGGTCACTATAACCTGCCGTTCGACAGGTACCCGTATTATCACACGCAACTTCCCAGTCTTTATGTGCAAACGAAAAACCGTTTAATGGATTGGCATACAGGGGGGCTGAGATAAAACCTGCGAGGAGAATGCAGTGCGCGAGACGCATATAATTCCTTTTAATATGTCGGTGTTGCCGAAATTATATGCGGTTCATAAAAGTTACGAAATCCGAATTAAGTCAGCGCCCCGCCCATACGGCACTGAGCAAAGCGCAGGATATCTTCAGCCAGGCGGTGTGCCGTTTCGACATCAGCATGACTACGATTCACCAGCATGCGGCTCAGGCAGCCTTCCAGCACCAGTTCCATTTGTTTAGCGACCATTGCCGGGTCGTCAACTTCCAGCGTGGTCAGCAGCTCATGAGTGAAGTCATGCGCCGCCTTTTTTTGCTGATCGGCTAACTGATGGATCGGGTGCCCGGGATCGGGGTAAAACGTACAGGCGGCGATGAACAGGCAGCCTGGATAGCGATTATTGCTCACGCATTCGGACAGCGCGGTGTAGCGCGCCAGTAATTTCTGCTCGACGCTCAAGGTGTCATCCAGCAAAAGCTGACGCCGCCAGATATCCACCCGCTGGCTGAGGTAACGTAGCGCATCGTACAGAATGGCCTCTTTATCGGGCCAAAAGCGCTGCAGTTCATCCAGAGGATAATCGATACGCTCGGCCACCATTTCCAGCGTGGTATTGGCTATCCCTTGAACCTCAAGTAATTTAAGGGCTTCTCCCAGGACATCTTCACGTTGCACGGTATTCTCCTCCGTATTTCCTGTTGCAAGTGTCGCTCACGGTTGGCGATCGCGCAAATGTGCGCTGAAGGTCGCGGCATCCATAAAACCCGTTACCCGGGCATCCGGGTGCTCTTTCCCCTCAGCGTCAAAGAACAAAATAGTCGGCAAACCTAAAACCTGAAGATGTTTCAGCAGAGCAACATCTTGGGCATTGTTTGCGGTCACATCCGCCTGCAAAAGCACCGTGTCGCCTAGCGCTTGCTGAACCTGCGGATTACTGAACGTATACTTCTCGAACTCTTTACAGGCCACGCACCAGTCGGCATACAGATCCAACATTACGGGCTTACCTTTGGCTTGTGCCAGTGCCTGATTTAGCGCATCTACCGAAGCCACCGGCGTGAAGTTAAGGTGTGTCTGGGGTTGAGCATGCGGCGCACCGAACGCCCAGTCCTGCAATGGCCGTACGCTTACCAGCGCTGCAGCTAACAGGACAATCTGCACGATGCGCATCCAGGCGTGCTTTGCCTGCAGACTGGTAATGAATGCCCAGCTAAAGAACGCGACGCCCAGCAGTGACCACAGGCGCACTCCCCATTCGTCGCCGATGATGCGTTCAAGTAAGAAGACGGGAAGCGCCAGAATGACAAAGCCAAAAGCGGTTTTGACATGCTCCATCCATGGGCCGCTTTTAGGCAGCAGGCGGTTGCCGAATACGGTAATCAGCATCAGGGGTAATCCCATCCCCAGCGCGTACAGATACAGCGTGCCACCTCCCAGCCACATGTTTCCGCTCTGAGCGATATACAGCAAAATCGCGCTTAGCGGGGCTGTGGTACAAGGGGAACAGATGAGGCCGGCAATCGCGCCCATTGCAAAGACGCTGCCGGGGGAGCCGCCTTGCTGGCGGTTGCTCATCAATGTAAGGCGCGTTTGCAGCGATGAAGGGAGCTGCAGCGTGAACAAACCAAACATCGACAACGCGAGCAGGGTAAAGATGACGGCAAGGCCAATCAGAACGTAAGGATGCTGTAGTGCAGCCTGGAACTGCAATCCGGCGGCCGCAACAACCAGACCCAGTGCGGTATAGGTGAGCGCCATCCCCTGGACGTAGATAAACGTCAACAGCAGCGCGCGTCCGGTTGATAAGCGTTGTTTGCCTCCCAGCACGATGCCGGATATCAGCGGATACATCGGCAATACGCAAGGCGTAAACGCGATGCCTATTCCGATCAGCAATGCCCACAGCGCCGAGAAAGGAAGTTGGGCTGCGGGCGGCGTTATCTCTTGCTGAGCATTGCTGGCAGGCACTGGCAGCGGCGTCGCCCGGGTATCGGCAGACACTTCACTTAAGGGCACCGTTTTCGTTTCTGGAGGATAGCAAAAGCCGGCGTCGGCACAGCCCTGGTACGTGACCGTTAATGTGGCGCCAGATTTAGCCTGATTGACCGTGACTGGGATGGTCAGCTGTTTACGGTAAATCTCACTTTTGCCGTAAAACTCATCTTCATGCCAGACGCCAGGCGGCAGTTTTACCTCGGCAATATCGGCCTGAGATGGCGTAATGCTTATCTGTTTGCGATACAGATAGTAGCCATCTTTAACCTGCCATGTGAGGTTCAGATCGTGTTGGTTTTGCTGGAAATCAAAAATAAACGCCCGATCGGCAGGTACAAACTGCGAGCGGCCAGGCGCGTCAAATAATCCGGCAAAGGTAGATGTGCTGCACAGCAGCAGGATCAGCGTAAGGATGCGTTGAGCCATGAGCGGTAATCAAAGTCTCCGTGAGTGACGGGTAAAACCAGAAGTTCAGGCGTTTGATACGGATGATGTGACTTCAGGCAATCGAGCAGGGCTTGCTGGTGTGTAACGGTGGTTTTTAAAATCATCTGGACTTCATATTCCTGCTCAAGTTTACCTTCCCAATAATAGAGGGAGGTAGCACCAGGCAGTAGCGTCACGCAGGCAGCCAGCTTTTCCGCCAGCACTTTGGCGGCGAGATCCTGGGCGGTTGCTTCATCCGGTGCGGTACAGAGCACCACAACGGTATCGGGGATGGAAATATCCTGACTCTTAACATCAAGCATAAACACCTCGAAAGAACAGAGTAACCAGCTAAAGAGTGGTCACTATACAACGGACGAGGGAAGGATGTTAGCTAAAGCGGGGGTGATGAAGAAGAGGAACTGCAGGGCGCGAAGGCACCCTGCAGTAAAGTCTTACAGCATGAAGCTGCCCAGCAAGAAGCCGAAGCAGACAGCCAGAACCACACCCAGAGTACCTGGGATGAAGAACGGATGGTTAAAGACGAATTTACCGATGCGGGTTGTACCGGTGTCATCCATCTGAACCGCCGCAACCAGAGTTGGGTAAGTTGGCAGAATGAACAGGCCAGAAACCGCTGCGAAAGATGCAACAGCAGTCAGAGGGGAAACGTTCAGAGCCAGAGCCATCGGCATCAGTGCTTTAGCGGTTGCAGCCTGAGAGTACAACAGCGCAGAAGCAAAGAAGAAGATGACAGCCAGCAGCCACGGATGACCCTGAATTACGCTACCTGCAGTATCTTTGATCCAGTCAATGTTGTGAGATACGAAGGTATCACCCAGCCATGCAACACCCAGGATACAAATACAGGCGCTCATACCGGCTTTGAAGGTGCTGGAGTTCAGGATGGAGTCAGTTTCAACGCGGCAGACGATCGTCGTCAGCGTCGCGACGCTCAGCATGATGATCAGGATTGCGTTGGTGGTGTTCATCAGCGGTTTAGCGACCAGGCCAAGGCTTGGGCTGTTGATGATGGCGTATACAACGACGCAAACCACGCCCAGCAGGAACAGCCAAACGGAGGTTTTCGCGCCAGCTTTGATTTCAACTTGTCTTTCACCGCGCAGTTCAACCAGGCCTTCTTCCAGACGCTTACGATAAATCGGGTCGTCAGACAGTTTGGAGTTGAACAGTGCGGTGATCAGGAAGGACATCACCAGAACGGCCAGCAGGGTGGACGGAATGACCACGGACAGCAGGTGAATATAGCTGATGCCATGACCTTCCATGACGGAAGACATGTAAACCACGGCTGCGGAGATTGGCGATGCCGTAATCGCAATCTGTGCAGAAACTACTGCGGTGGAGAGCGGACGGCAAGGCTTGATACCTTGTTCCTTCGCGACTTCAGCGATAACCGGCAGAGTTGCCAGAGAGATGTTGCCGGTACCGGCAAAGATAGTCAGGAAATAGGTCACGATGGGTGCAAGGATCGTGATGTATTTCGGGTTTTTACGCAGCAGTTTTTCAGTTTGATGAACCAGATAGTCCAGACCACCTGCAATCTGCATAGCAGAGATGGCAGCGATAACCGCCATGATAATGGAAATAACGTCGAACGGAATATTACCCGGTTTTACGCCTATAGCGGCAAGAACCAGAACACCCAGCCCACCTGCAAATCCAATACCGATACCCCCAAGTCTGGCACCTAAAAAGATTGCCAGCAAAACGATGATAAGTTCTAAAACTATCATATTAGCCTTCCTTGTTGTTTAACAAGTTGATATTAAATTGTTGTTTTTAAGTAACTTCGAGTAAGAAAAAAGGCACGTCATCATGACGTGCCTTCTCCGGTACTACCCTACACGATTACTGTTCGCTTTCATCAGTATAACGTTTTGCTTTATAAGCAGGGTGCATCAGGTTCTGTGCAGAGAAGATATCGTCCAGTTCAGACTCGGTCAACAGACCGCGTTCCAGGACAACTTCACGTACGCTCTTACCTGTTTCGGCACAAATTTTACCGACGATGTCGCCGTTGTGGTGACCGATGAACGGGTTGAGGTAAGTAACGATGCCGATGGAGTTGAATACAAACGCTTCACAGACTTCTTTGTTAGCAGTGATACCACTAACGCATTTTTCCAGCAGGTTGTAGCAAGCGTTGCTCAGAATGTGAATGGATTCAAACATTGCCTGACCAATGACCGGCTCCATTACGTTCAGCTGCAGCTGACCAGCTTCAGATGCCATGGTAACAGTGATGTCGTTACCGATGACTTTAAAACAAACCTGGTTTACGACTTCCGGAACAACCGGGTTCACTTTTGCTGGCATGATAGAGGAACCAGCCTGCAGTTCTGGCAGGTTGATTTCATTCAGGCCGGCACGTGGGCCAGAGGAGAGCAAACGCAGGTCGTTACAGATTTTGGACATCTTAACAGCCAGACGTTTCAGCGCGCCGTGCACCATAACGTATGCGCCGCAGTCAGAGGTCGCTTCAATCAGGTCTTCAGCCGGAACACAGGCGAAGCCAGTGACTTCAGCCAGTTTCTGTACAGCCAGCGGAGAGTACTCTTTCGGCGTGTTCAGACCCGTACCGATTGCAGTTGCGCCGAGGTTAACTTCCAGCAGCAGCTCAGCGGTACGACTAATGTTTTTAACTTCTTCTTTCAACAGTATGCTGAAAGCATGGAATTCCTGACCGAGGGTCATCGGTACAGCATCCTGCAGCTGGGTACGGCCCATTTTCAGGATGTCCTGGAATTCAACAGCTTTTTGTTCGAAGCCTTCACGCAGTTGGTTCAGCGCATCGATCAGTTTGATGATGGAAGCGTATACCGCGATACGGAAGCCAGTAGGGTAAGCGTCGTTGGTAGACTGACATTTGTTAACGTGGTCGTTCGGATTCAGGTACTGATATTCACCTTTCTGGTGACCCATCAGTTCCAGACCGATATTGGCCAGCACTTCGTTGGTGTTCATGTTGACGGAGGTACCCGCACCACCCTGGTAAACGTCTACCGGGAATTGATCCATGCATTTTCCGTTATTCAGGACTTCATCACACGCCGCGATGATGGCATTTGCCACACTCTTAGGAATGGTTTGCAGCTCTTTGTTGGCCATTGCCGCTGCCTTTTTAACCATTACCATACCGCGAACAAATTCAGGAATGTCGCTGATTTTGTTGTTGCTAATGTAGAAGTTTTCAATCGCTCTCAGAGTGTGAACACCGTAGTAAGCGTCCGCTGGAACTTCCCTGGTACCCAACAAGTCTTCTTCGATACGAATGTTGTTTAACATGTGAACCTTCTTTTTCAAGCTGCCAATGATTTGACTAAACACACAGGATATATGTGATTTCGATTGTTTCTCGACCGACGATTATCCCCTGCATCGGTCTGATACCCGAGATCATATGCTGGTTAAGGATTTCTACCGTAATCTGGATCACTTAAAGCGTGGAATTTACCCCTTATTTATTATTCTGTGAAATGGATCACCCCTTTGTGATTAACCCCAAATATTAGTGTACAAGCCACTTGAAATTTTGCTAACCACCACAATATCAAATCGATGCGATTAACATAATTTTTCGAACAGAAGTTGAACAAAACGGCTGTTATTAACAGGAGATCCCTTTGCGCTGGATACCATTGCTTGCAATTTTTCTCTATGTTTACATAGAGATATCTATTTTTATTCAGGTTGCCCATGTGATGGGCGTCCTGATGACGCTGATTTTGGTTATTTTTACGTCGGTTATCGGTATGTCTCTGGTTCGTAACCAGGGGTTTAAGAACTTTTTACTGATGCAACAGAAAATGGCGGCTGGTGAAAGTCCGGCTGCAGAAATGATCAAAAGCGTGTCGCTGATCATTGCCGGTCTGCTGCTGGTGCTGCCCGGTTTTTTCACCGATTTCCTCGGCCTTCTTCTTCTATTACCTCCGGTGCAAAAACATCTGACGATGAAACTGCTGCCGCATTTGCGTTTTTCGCGTATGCCGGGCGGGGGGTTTAGCGCCGGAACCGGCGGCGGTGAGACCTTTGATGGTGAATTTCAGCGCAAGGATGACGATCGTAACCGTCTTGATCATAAAGATGACGATCGCCGTGACTGACCCTGTAAGCCTGGCCAGTATGTAGGCCGGATAAGCGTTAGCGCCATCCGGCAAAAGTGTTTATATGCCGGATGATGGCGTCAACGTTGCCTTATCCGGCCTGCGGGGTAAAAACAGCCACAGCCCTGCCAGCATAATCAGCGCGTACAGGCTCTTCCAGCCAACCATCGCCAGCAGCAACAGACACAGCAGACCGCCAATGACCGCCAGCGCGCGATAATGCCCTTTCAGTAATCGACATCCCGCCAGCATGCACAGCAAATAAATCATAATAAAGATGCCGTTGGCATAGACGATTAACGCATCAAGATTGATTTGCAGCATATAGATGCACAAGGTGCTGACTACGCAGCAGCCCAGTACGGCATTTAGCGCATTGCGCGGAAGGTGGCGGGGAGACAGACGTGCCAGATAACTCTCCGGCTTATATTGCGCCTGCGACCAGACCAGCCGGGCGAAACTTTGAATATAAATGTTGAGGCTGGCAAAACAGGCCAGATAACCAATGATGCAGGCCACCCACAGTGCCTGTACGCCAAACAGCTGCACGACGATTTCAGGCAATGATGCCGCTGCCGCCATTTGCTCGCCGTAAGCGCCAAAATGAAGCACCACGACGGTACATGCCCAATAAACAGACCCCGCCAGCAGCAGGCCGATCATCAGCGCGCGTGGGAAGTCTCGCTCCGGATTTTTGAATTCAGACGCCAGATGGGCAAACGCTTCAAGGCCGACAAAACACCAAAACATCACCGACAACGCGGCGAACAGACCGGGAAGCTCAATATCGGTAATCGCAGGGAAGGGGATTTCGCCAGGCTTCAGATCGCCCGCCCACCAGATAGCGACAATGAGGGCAACAATCAGTCCGGCAATGACCGTTTGCAGATTCGCGCTGGAGCTTGCGCCGCGGGAGCCGATATACCAAACCAGTCCCAGCGTACCGAGCTCTGCCAGCAGCAGTTGCTCGTCATGCCAGCCAAACATCGCCTGACCGAATCCGGCGGCGATATGTAATGCCGCGGGCAAGCCGACGGGAATCACCGACAAAAACAGCCATCCGGTGACGCGCTCCAGCCGTGAACCAAAGGCCATGCCGACAAAATGCGCCACGCCGCCCGCGCTGGGAAAATGGCGACCCAGTATGGCAAAGACGATCGCCACGGGAAAAACTAAAACAATCAGCACCGGCCAGGCCCACAAACTGTTGTTGCCGGCCACGAGCGCAGCCAGCGCAGGGACGGCGAAAACGCCTGTACCTAACAATGATGTCGACAACAGGCCAACGCCCTGAGCCAGTCCCAGCTCTTGTTTCAGTCCGCTCATAAGTTGTTATCCGGTTATGCCCAATGACGGGCTACAGCGCAGATTTTTGATGGTATCACAATCGAATTTGCTTATGACGACGCGACTGAAATCGTTATGAAATGTGAGGCGCGTCGGCGTTTTGACGGGATTTTCTGCTGATAAAAATTTTTTTTCGCTTGCCCCCTTGAAGGGACAAAACCCCATCCCCATCTCTCTGGTCACTAGCCGGGAAACCGTTTACGGGCCGGCGTCACCCATAACTGATAAAGACTTTCTCAAAGGAGAGCTATCAATGAGTATTCGTCCGTTACATGATCGTGTGATCGTCAAACGTAAAGAAGTTGAATCTAAATCTGCTGGCGGGATCGTACTGACCGGTTCTGCAGCAGGTAAATCAACTCGTGGCGAAATCATCGCTGTCGGTAAGGGTCGCATCCTGGACAACGGTACCGTACAGCCGCTGGACGTGAAAGTCGGCGATATCGTTATTTTCAACGATGGCTACGGTGTTAAATCTGAGAAGATCGACAATGAAGAAGTGTTGATCATGTCTGAAAGCGACATCCTGGCAATTGTTGAAGCCTAATCCGCGAACGACACTGAACATACGAATTTAAGGGAAAGAGAAAATGGCAGCTAAAGACGTAAAATTCGGTAACGACGCTCGTGTGAAAATGCTGCGCGGCGTAAACGTACTGGCAGATGCAGTGAAAGTTACCCTCGGTCCAAAAGGCCGTAACGTAGTTCTGGATAAATCTTTCGGTGCACCGACCATCACTAAAGATGGTGTTTCCGTAGCTCGTGAAATCGAACTGGAAGACAAGTTCGAAAACATGGGTGCGCAGATGGTGAAAGAAGTTGCCTCTAAAGCGAACGACGCTGCAGGTGACGGTACCACCACTGCAACCGTACTGGCTCAGTCCATCATCACTGAAGGTCTGAAAGCCGTTGCTGCGGGCATGAACCCGATGGATCTGAAACGTGGTATCGACAAAGCTGTCGCTGCTGCTGTTGAAGAACTGAAAGCACTGTCCGTACCGTGCTCCGACTCTAAAGCTATTGCTCAGGTTGGTACCATCTCCGCTAACTCCGACGAAACCGTAGGTAAACTGATCGCTGAAGCGATGGACAAAGTCGGTAAAGAAGGCGTTATCACCGTTGAAGACGGTACCGGTCTGCAGGACGAACTGGACGTGGTTGAAGGTATGCAATTCGACCGTGGCTACCTGTCTCCTTACTTCATCAACAAGCCGGAAACTGGCGCAGTAGAACTGGAAAGCCCGTTCATTCTGCTGGCTGACAAGAAAATCTCCAACATCCGTGAAATGCTGCCGGTTCTGGAAGCTGTAGCGAAAGCAGGTAAACCGCTGCTGATCATCGCTGAAGATGTTGAAGGCGAAGCGCTGGCAACTCTGGTTGTTAACACCATGCGCGGTATCGTGAAAGTGGCTGCGGTTAAAGCACCTGGCTTCGGCGACCGTCGTAAAGCAATGCTGCAGGATATCGCTACTCTGACCGGTGGTACCGTTATCTCTGAAGAGATCGGTATGGAGCTGGAAAAAGCAACTCTGGAAGATCTGGGCCAGGCGAAACGTGTTGTTATTAACAAAGACACCACCACCATCATCGATGGCGTGGGCGACGAAGCTGCAATCCAGGGTCGTGTGACTCAGATTCGTCAGCAGATCGAAGAAGCAACTTCCGACTACGACCGTGAAAAACTGCAGGAGCGCGTAGCGAAACTGGCAGGCGGCGTGGCAGTTATCAAAGTAGGTGCTGCAACTGAAGTTGAAATGAAAGAGAAAAAAGCCCGCGTTGAAGATGCCCTGCACGCAACTCGTGCTGCGGTAGAGGAAGGCGTGGTTGCTGGTGGCGGTGTTGCGCTGATTCGCGTCGCGTCTAAAATTGCCGACCTGAAAGGTCAGAACGAAGACCAGAACGTGGGTATCAAAGTTGCGCTGCGCGCAATGGAATCTCCGCTGCGTCAAATCGTGCTGAACTGCGGCGAAGAGCCGTCTGTAGTAGCTAACACAGTGAAAGCCGGTGACGGTAACTACGGTTACAACGCTGCAACTGAAGAATACGGCAACATGATCGACATGGGTATCCTGGATCCAACCAAAGTAACTCGTTCTGCTCTGCAGTACGCGGCTTCTGTTGCGGGTCTGATGATCACCACCGAGTGCATGGTTACCGACCTGCCGAAAGGCGATGCGCCTGACTTAGGTGCTGCTGGTGGTATGGGCGGCATGGGTGGAATGGGCGGCATGATGTAATTTAATCTTCATACTTCAAGCCGCAGGTTCGTTGGCTGCGTTCGTTCACCCCAGTCACTTACTCATGTAAGCTCCTGGGGATTCATGAACTTGCCGCCTGCCTGCAACTTGAATTATTTGATTAAATACGTATCTCGCGAAAAATGAGAAACCCTCGGGCAGAAATGTCCGGGGGTTTTTCTTTTGGTCATCTTTTTAGTATATGATTCAGCTACGGACATAAGGTCCAACTAATTGATTATGGGGAATGACATGCACGTGAAATATTTAGCAGGGATCGTTGGTGCCGCGCTACTGATGGCGGGTTGTAGCTCCAGCAACGAACTGAGTTCAGCCGGACAAAGCGTACGCTTTGTCGAAGACAAGCCTGGCGCAGAGTGCCAACTGATTGGCACTGCAACCGGTAAGCAAAGCAACTGGCTTTCTGGCCAGCACGGCGAAGAGGGTGGTTCTATGCGTGGCGCAGCAAACGATCTGCGTAACCAGGCTGCTGCAATGGGCGGTAACGTGATTTATGGCGTCAGCAGCCCATCACAGGGAATGCTGTCCAGCTTTGTTCCTACCGCCAGCGAGATGATTGGACAGGTTTATAAGTGCCCTAACTGATTACACTTCATCCTTCAACCAGCCTCTTTGTTGGCTGCGCTGTGAAACCCCAGTCACATAGTTATCTATGCTCCTGGGGATTTTCTTCGCTTGCCGCCGCGATGCAGATTGAATGATTTTTTGTAATAAAGTGGCCTGGACAGGCTCATGCAATCGTAGGCCTGATAAGCGTAGCGCCATCAGGCATTCTGAGTCTTATGCGCAGACTGAATGCGTAAATGGTGCAGCGCGCGCAGGCACTGATCCTGATTGAGCTTTTGCGCCTTATCACCCGTTAACGTCCTGACAAACACCTGACACGGTACACCGGCAAGTTTTTTCAGCCGTGGGCTGAAATCGATCAGACGGCGAGTAATGGCTTCGGCCTCTTTGCTGCCGGAAGCGGCGCGTGTTTTTACTACTGAACCACAGAACTGGGTTTTTCCTTTATCATCCGTATAGCGGTAAATAATCGCCAGATAATGATTAAACAGGTTATGTTTCCATTCGGGTTGTGTATAAGAATCGTATTCCAGATTATCGTTTTGCTGGCAATCAACATCGTACAGCGGCAGGAAATCCAGCAGTGATGTGATTCGTAACGCTAATTCCTGCATGCCAGCGTTATTTATTGCATGAATAACAGCATGAGCCAATACCCGAATCTGAAGTTCATTAATCAGTAATTCACACGTTTGCCCATCATGCAGTGTCAGTGAAAATGTTAAGTTTTCCCCTTTGTCATCCACTAACATCAGCGAATTAATACGGCGATTAATATCCGCATTTTTTAACTCATTCTCTTGAATTAAGGGGATATTTTCGTGCATCTTTTTGCCGGCTTTCTCGCATTCCTTCTCATATTGCGCACGCTCGTCTTCGCTAAGCTGATGTTTAGCAGAGAGCCTGCTTTCCAGGGCGATAAGCAGGTCTCTTAGCCCAAGCGGAGAAAGGAAAAATAACGACTCTTTATTTCTGGGTTCTTTTATCTTTAATGCCAAAGCAATAAATTCATTCTTTTGGCGAATAACTCCGGTATTAATGCCCTTAATACTTATAGCCATAACAGGTTCTCCCTAACCATATATTTATTAATGTTCTGGATTTGATTTTATTGATACAACTTGCGAATGAATAATCGCACAGCGCTAATTAAAATAGCACAAATTAAAAGCATGGCTCCACCTGTGTGGATTTAAATAATAAGTAATCGTGTTGAGTGTCCGAAATCGGACACTCAATAAAGGCTATTGTTGGCGTAGCTGCAGATCCAATGGCGTTTTACTTGGCTCTCCGCCAATTTCACGCGCCAGTTTGGGGACCATATAGCCGGAAACCAGCGTCAGCAGTTCGCGCATAATTTGACGCGCTTCATCGTCGCTGACCATAAAGTGGGAGGCGCCCTGCACTTTGTCCAGTACGTGCAGGTAATAGGGCATCACACCCGCATCAAACAACGTGTTGCTAAGGTGAGCCAGCGTTTGCGCGTTATCGTTCACGCCACGCAGCAAAACGCTTTGGTTGAGTAGCGTGACGCCGGCGATACGCAGTCTGACCATGGCCTGGCGAAACGTCTCATCGACCTCATTGGCGTGATTAATGTGATTGACCAGCAGAATCTGCAAGGAGGAGTGCGCAAAGCGCTGGGCCAGTCCTTCTGTAATGCGAGCTGGGATAACAATCGGTAAACGGCTGTGGATACGCAGACGCTTAATATGCGGGATGGCTTCCAGTTGCGTGAGCAACCAGTCCAGTTCGTGGTCCTTGGCCATTAACGGATCGCCACCGGAGAAGATAATCTCATCCAGCTCAGGATGCGCGCTAATGTAGTCCAGGGCGACCTGCCAGTTGCGCTTATTGCCCTGGTTTTCGGCGTACGGGAAGTGGCGGCGGAAGCAATAGCGACAATTAACCGCGCAACCGCCTTTAACCAACAGCAGCGCACGGTTGCGATATTTATGCAGCAAACCGGGAACCACGCTGTGCTGTTCTTCCAGCGGATCGGTCGAGTAGCCGGGGGCGGAAACAAACTCTTCCTGGGAGGTAAGTACCTGACGCAAAAGCGGATCGTCAGGGTTGCCTTTTTCCATGCGCGCAATAAACGCACGCGGCACGCGCAGGGCGAAAAGCCGTCTCGCGTCGCGTCCGGCCAACAGTTTTTCATCTGCGTCTATATTCAAAAGATGCAGAAGTTCATCGGGATCGGTCACAACATCGGCAAGTTGCGATAACCAATCTTCTCTGGATGGGGTATTTAGGGTTACAATATGCGCCATTTTGTGGCTTAGCTACCAGTTAACAATTTTCAGAGGGCCTTATGGCAACGTACTATAGCAACGATTTTCGTGCTGGTCTTAAAATCATGTTGGACGGCGAACCTTATGCGGTTGAAGCCAGCGAATTCGTTAAACCAGGTAAAGGCCAGGCGTTTGCGCGCGTTAAGCTGCGCCGCCTGCTGACCGGTACTCGCGTAGAGAAAACCTTCAAGTCTACCGACTCCGCTGAAGGCGCAGACGTAGCCGACATGAACCTGACCTTCCTGTATAGCGACGGTGAGTTCTGGCACTTCATGAATAACACCACTTTCGAACAGCTGGCTGCAGACGAGAAAGCGGTAGGCGATAACGCTAAATGGCTGCTGGACCAGGCTGAATGCATCGTGACCCTGTGGAACGGTCAGCCGATCTCCGTGACTCCGCCGAACTTCGTTGAGCTGGAAGTCGTTGAAACCGACCCAGGTCTGAAAGGCGATACCGCTGGTACTGGCGGCAAACCGGCAACCCTGTCTACCGGCGCAGTCGTTAAAGTTCCGCTGTTCGTACAGATCGGCGAAGTGATCAAAGTGGATACTCGCTCCGGCGAATACGTTTCTCGCGTAAAATAAGATATCCATTTGATCTTATGGCGCAGGTTGCTGCGCCATACTTTTTCCAGGGCAGGAATGATGAAACGTCTTCTCGGTCTTGTAATGCTCATCCTATTTACCAGCACCCTGCTGACGGGTTGTAATACCGCGCGTGGTTTCGGTGAAGACATCAAACATCTTGGCAATTCAATCTCTCACGCCGCCAGCTAATCCTCTCTCATAATCTTAAAAACGCTTGTTTATCCATCACACTTGCAGATCTTGTCTATTATTAATTAGCTATACATAAACAATATTGGCTAGAAAAGGAAGACGTTATGGTTAAGAAGACAATTGCTGCGATCTTTTCTGTGTTGGTTCTTTCTTCAGTGTTGACTGCGTGCAATACAACGAAAGGTGTTGGGCAGGATATCTCTGAAGGCGGTAGCGCAATCTCTGGTGCAGCGACAAAAGCTCAGCAATAATCATGAACGGTACGACGCCTGTCGTACCGTTAATTCCCCTTCCCGGGTAGCGAGAGAAACGGTGAGAAGCGGTTCCCCAGGTGCAGTTTAATGCGGATATTCCGTTTATAGGTGTAGACCGTCTTGCCATGAATGCTCAGTGCGGCGGCGATCGCATTGTTACTGATCCCATCCATCCACATCGATAATACTTTCTCCTCCTGCGGCGTAAGCAGTGGAGTCGCATTTTCGACTATTTCTAATGGCGGGCGAAGCTGTAGCGCCTCCTGAATTGTGTGTGAGAGAGCGTTCAGCGTGGTGTGCTTGGTCAAAACCGAATGGACGACGGATTGAGGGGAAGTCGTAGAAGTGTGCTGTCTTTCTACTGATTGCAATAAAATCAGTGGGATGACGCCGCAGCTCATAAAAAATGGCTTAATTGGCGGACTGGAGTGTGTCTCGCTGATAAAACTGTATAAATCCGCGATCACCAGATGCGGTTTCCACTGCAAAATATGCTCTTTTGCTAACAGGAGATTATTGATCCCTGATACCAGAAATGAGGAGCTGAACCTGCCAGAATGATTAAGCAAGGCCTCAATCCCTGTACGGGTAAAGTGGCACCGGTCAATCACTAAAATTTTAAGCATAACCTTTTCGCATTCAGAAGAGAGGCAATCGACTTCCTGGATTCAGAAAGCCCCTCATCATAGAGAACTCCGATGAGTGCCAAATGCGGGAACTACGCCGCTAATTATGCTTAATTCTTGCTTTTAGTATGCAACGAATAAAAAGGTTGAAATTCATTTTCTCTCGGGCAAAAATGCCATTTCACACATTAGCTTTGCAGGACGACCTGCAAACGCTTCTTTCACCGGGGACGGCCCCATTGTTCTGGAGCCTGATATGTCCTGGATCGTTTTATTAATTGCAGGTCTGCTCGAAGTTGTCTGGGCGATTGGCCTGAAATATACCCACGGTTTTACGCGTTTGACGCCAAGCATTATCACCATTGCGGCGATGATCGTCAGTATCGCCATGCTCTCCTGGGCAATGCGCACGTTGCCTGTAGGAACCGCCTATGCCGTCTGGACCGGTATCGGCGCCGTCGGGGCGGCTATTACAGGAATTTTGCTGCTCGGTGAATCTGCCAGCCCGGCGCGTTTACTTAGCCTCGGGCTGATCGTTGCCGGCATTATTGGTCTGAAGCTGAGCACCCACTAAGCGCCGGGCTGTTTTACCCAAATCAGCTTATTCACTTCAAACCCTTCCCGGGTCGCGACGGCCAGCATTTGCTGTTTCATTTCGTCTGAAATAGTAGGGGTCCGTGAAAGGATCCACAGGTAATCGCGATCCGGTCCGCAAACCAACGCGTGACGATATTCCCGATCGAGGGC
Organism: Citrobacter sp. Ce104; assembly: GCF_030334595.1. NCBI lineage: Bacteria > Pseudomonadati > Pseudomonadota > Gammaproteobacteria > Enterobacterales > Enterobacteriaceae > Citrobacter > Citrobacter sp. Ce104. The sequence goes on along the minus strand of NZ_JAOWDP010000048.1, from coordinate 15,464 downwards.
AATCACGTTATAGCCGCCATAGAAAGGACCAAAAAACGAGACCTTGAGCGCAGCGCGGTTTGGGTCGCCGGTGAAGTAGGCTTTACCCTCTGTTTTCTGCCACATTCCCCTGTCCGGGTTATAGCCCTTGTTAATCACGTTGATACCGCCGTCGTCGCGCAGGCTATAGGTGGCGGTCACTTTTTCCAGTCCACGTTCGAATCGATGGTCGAAACGCGCTATTTCATACCAGGTGCCCAGATAACGTTTGGCATCAAAGTTATTGACTACGGTAACGCCTTTCGGCGGTGTAGGGGAGCTGCAAGCAACAACCAGGAATGCAGCCGTAACTGCAGCAACGACGGGCAGAATGCGCATAAGATTTTCCTTGCTGGATTTTTGTTAAGTGTAGATGACAGCAGGAAAAAAAGAGAAAGAAAGGAAGCCCGATATCCTGGGCCTCCTTATTCGTTACTGCAGTTTTTCAAGAATGCGCCAGGCGGCCTCGACGCGAGCAGGGTTTGGATAGCTCTTGTTTGCCAGCATCACAATGCCAAGGTTTTTTTCTGGAACGAAAGCAACGTAGCTGCCGAATCCGCCAGTGGAGCCCGTTTTATGCACCCATGATGCTTTCACAGCAGGCGCGGGCGGGTTTACCTCAACGGCGGGAAGCGCTGCCAGCGCCACTTTGCTGTCGCTACCGTTAATTATTGAGTCGGCTTTCACCGGCCAGTTCAGCATCTCCCAGCCCAGGCCCTGGTACATATCGCCAATACGCCAGTAACGTGACTGCGCAAGCTTGATTCCCTGCTGGAGCGTTTTCTCCTGAACCTGGCTGGCATCCATGTTGGCCTGGACCCAGCGGGTCATATCGACAACGCTTGATTTTACCCCATAGGCTTCGGCATCAAGTTGGCCAGGGGATACATGCACAGGCTTTCCTTCGCGATAGCCCCATGCATAATCTTTTTGTTCGCTCTGTGGAACCGTAATCCATGTATGCGCCAGTTTTAAGGGCTGCAGGACGCGGGTGGTCATCGCCTCTTCGTAGCTCATGCCCGAAGGTTTCACCGCCAGTGCGCCAAACAGACCAATGCTGGAGTTAGCGTAAAGACGTTTAGCGCCCGGGGCCCATTGTGGCTGCCAGTTTTGATAAAAACGCAGTAAGGCGGCTTTATCCGTGACGTCGTCAGGAACCTGAAGCGGCAGGCCGCCTGCCGTGTAGGTCGCTAAGTGCAGCAGGCTGATACCCTGCCACTGCTTACCCGTCAGCTCAGGCCAGTATTGCGTGACCGGATCGCTGAGCTTGATTTCGCCGCGAGCGATAGCATCGCCGCCCAGCACGCCGTTGAACGTTTTACTGACCGAGCCGAGTTCAAACAGCGTTTGCTGAGTGACTGGACGGTTATTGGCGATATCAGCTTTACCCCAGGTAAAGTAATAAGGTTTTCCCTGGTAGATAATCGCAACGGCCATACCCGGAATAGCCTGCTCCTGCATCAGCGGTGTGATGGTGCGGTTAACGATATCGGCAATTTGTTGTTCTGTTTTTGCGGCGGCAAAGGTGGAAAAAGAGGCTGTCAGCAGCAGCGCGCAGCATATCGATTTTTTCATCATGAAATTATTTCCGTCATTAAAAGCGTAAGGGTGTCCGGGCCCGTCAGACGCAATCAGTGTGTTTGATTTGCATCGTGTTGACAAACGGTTAAATTTAGCAGCAGGTATAAGTTTTTCTAACAGGCCAGATAATGACGCGTAGCTATATCCCCCTAAACTCGCTGCGGGCTTTTGAAGCAGCGGCCAGACATCTTAGTTTTACCCGCGCTGCGATTGAGCTCAATGTGACGCATTCTGCCATCAGCCAGCATGTAAAAGCGCTGGAGCAACAGCTGAATTGTCAGCTTTTTGTGCGTGGCTCTCGAGGGTTAATGCTGACGACTGAAGGAGAGAGTCTGTTACCTGTACTTAATGACTCTTTCGATCGTATGGCCGGGATGCTGGATCGTTTTGCCACAAAACAGACTCAGGAAAAACTTAAAATTGGCGTAGTGGGGACTTTTGCGGTCGGCTGTCTTTTCCCGCTGCTGAGCGATTTTAAGCGCAACTGCCCGCATATTGATTTACATATTTCCACCCACAATAATCGTGTGGATCCCGCCGCCGAAGGGCTGGATTATACCATTCGCTACGGAGGGGGAGCCTGGCATGATACCGACGCGCAATATTTGTGTAGCGCGCCGATGTCTCCGCTGTGTTCGCCAACGTTGGCCTCGCAGATTAAAGCGCCAGCGGATATCCTGAAATTTCCGTTATTGCGATCGTATCGACGTGATGAATGGACGCTTTGGATGCAGGCCGCCGGAGAAGCGCCTCCGTCACCGACGCACAACGTGGTGGTGTTTGACTCGTCCGTCACCATGCTGGAAGCCGCGCAGGCGGGGATCGGTGTGGCAATTGCACCGGTCAGAATGTTCAGGCACTTGCTTGGCAGTGAACGTATCGTTCAGCCGTTTTTAACGCAGATTGATCTGGGGAGCTACTGGATGACGCGTTTGCAATCTCGTCCGGAGACACTCGCGATGCGTGAATTTTCTCGTTGGTTGACCGGGGTGCTGCACCAATAAAAAGGCCCGCCAATGGCGGGCCTGATAATTACGCATGCGATTAGATGGTCAGAATACCAATAGCCGTTACAACGGTCAGGATAGCTGCCAGTCCGTAGAATACCCATTTGCCAGCAGGCACGTGGATTTTCAGGTCATGCATCGCGTGGTGCATACGGTGTAAACCGCACCACAGCGGCAGAACGATCATCAGGAACAGAAACGCACGTCCGATGAAGCTCTGTGCGAATGCCAGTACGCGTTCATAGCTGAAAGCATCAGGAACAAAGCCCAGCGGCAGCATAATGCCTACCAGCAGGATCATCACCGGCGCAATGATAGCGCTCCACATACCGCCTGCACCAAACAGGCCCCAGAATACGGGTTCGTCAGAGCGTTTTGGATTTGGATTAATCATTCCGGACTCCTTACCAGAACAGGGCAACAAACAGTATTACTACTGTCGCAACCACAGTGACTGCCCAGAGACCTTTGATGATCGGCTCTGGCCCCATTTTTTCGTCTTTTACGATGATGTTGGCCGCTTTTGGCGCCAGCTCAAACCAGGTTTTGGTATGCAGCAGCGCTGCAGCCAGGGCGATAATATTAAGGATTACCACCACCGGGTTTTGCAAAAAGGCGACAAAGCCCATCCAGGACTCTGCACCATGCTTGAGTGCAAACAGGCCGATAATCAGTTCAATGCTGAACCAGACTGCCGGAACTGCCGTGCCTTCACGCAGCATGTAAAAACGATAAAATGGCAGCTTTTTCCACCAGGTGGACGTCATTGGCCGCACATAGGCTTTGCGTTTAGTCGTCATCGTGCACTCCTTAGCGTGGTTTCAGGGTAGCGATAAGAAAGTCTTTTGAACTTTCAACTTTACCCTGCTGAATGGCCGCAGCCGGATCGACGTGTTTCGGGCAGACTTCGGAGCAGTAGCCCACGAAAGTACAGGTCCAGACGCCGTTCGGGCTGTTCAACTGAGCCATACGCTCCTTCTTACCGTGGTCGCGGCTATCTTCGTTGTAGCGATGCGCCAGCGTAATCGCAGCCGGTCCAATGAACTCTGGGTTCAGGCCGAACTGCGGGCACGCGGCGTAGCACAGACCACAGTTGATGCAACCGGAGAACTGATGATACTTCGCCATCTGCGCCGGAGTTTGGGTGTTTGGACCCTGATCCGGTGTACGCGGGTTACCGATGATGTACGGTTTGATCGCTTCCAGGCTTTCGATAAAGTGCGTCATGTCGACGACCAGATCGCGCTCAATCGGGAAGTTGCCCAGCGCTTCAACCTTCATGCCGTTGGTGTAATCACGCAGGAAGGTTTTGCACGCCAGTTTCGGTACATTGTTGACCATCATGCCGCAGGAGCCACAGATTGCCATACGGCAGGACCAGCGGTAGCTCAGGTCCGGTGCCAGGTTATCCTTGATGTAGCCCAGCGCATCCAGCAGCGACGTGGTTTCATCATAAGGAACTTCGTAGAAAGCACTGTGCGGCGCGGTATCGGTTTCCGGGTTATAGCGCACCACCTCAACTTTCAGGTTTTTCATCTCAGCCATTCGCCTTCTCCTTCTTATCGGCTGCTTCCGCTTCGCCACCGTAAACACGTTTAGCCGGTGGCAGAGTGGTGATTTTCACGTCGCTGTATTCCAGACGAGTCGTGCCGTCAGCATCGCGGAAGGCGAGGGTGTGTTTGAGGAAGTTCACATCGTCACGCTCGGTGCAGCCTTCATCCAGACGCTGGTGCGCGCCGCGGGATTCTTTACGCGCCAGAGCAGAGTGAGCCATACATTCTGCAACGTTCAGACCGTGACCCAGTTCGATGGTGTACAGCAGGTCGGTGTTGAAGACGCTGGAGGTATCAGTGATACGTACGCGCTTGAAGCGTTCCTGCAGTTCCGCCAGCTTATCAACGGTTTTCTGCATGAGTTCCGGCGTACGGTAGATACCGCAACCTTCTTCCATGGACATGCCCATTTCGTCACGGATCTTAGACCAGTTTTCGTTACCTTCCTGGTTAACCAGATCTTTCAGACGTTTTTCAACGCCAGCAACCTGCGCATCGAGCGCGGCGCTGTTTGCTGCGCCAGCCGTTGCAGCGCGTTCTGCAGCCTGTTCACCGGCCATACGACCGAAGACCACCAGTTCTGCCAGGGAGTTAGAACCCAGACGGTTAGCGCCATGCAGACCAACAGAGGAACATTCGCCGACAGCGAACAGACCTTTAATGCGGGTTTCACAGTGCTGATCGGTTTCGATACCGCCCATGGTGTAGTGCGCGGTCGGACGTACCGGGATCGGTTCTTTAACCGGATCGACACCCACGTAGGCTTTCGCCAGTTCGCAGATGAACGGTAAACGTTCGAGCAGTTTTTTCTCGCCGAGATGACGCAGGTCGAGGTAAACCACATCGCCACGCGGAGTGGAAATGGTGTTGCCTTTGCGCCATTCGTGCCAGAAAGCCTGAGATACTTTGTCGCGCGGACCGAGTTCCATGTATTTGTTTTTCGGCTCGCCCAGCGGAGTTTCCGGACCCATGCCGTAGTCTTGCAGATAACGGTAGCCGTTTTTGTTGACCAGGATACCGCCTTCACCACGGCAGCCTTCCGTCATCAGGATACCGGAGCCTGGCAGACCCGTCGGGTGATACTGAACGAATTCCATATCACGCAGCGGAACGCCGTGGCTCAGCGCCATGCCCATACCGTCGCCGGTTACGATGCCGCCGTTGGTGTTGTAACGGTAAACACGACCTGCGCCGCCCGTTGCCATCACGACTGCGTTAGCACGGATTTGCATCAGCGTGCCTTCCATCATGTTCATGGCAACCAGGCCGCGAGCATGACCATCGTCAACCAGGATATCCAGAACGAAGTGTTCGTCAAAACGCTGAATCTGCGGGAACTGCAAAGATGTCTGGAACAGCGTATGCAACATATGGAAGCCGGTTTTATCCGCGGCAAACCAGGTGCGCTCGATTTTCATACCGCCGAAGCGACGTACGTTGACGCTACCGTCTTCACGACGGCTCCATGGGCAGCCCCATTGTTCCAGTTGCGTCATTTCAGTTGGGCAGTGGTGGACAAAGTAATCCACGACATCCTGCTCACACAGCCAGTCTCCGCCTGCTACCGTATCGTGAAAATGGTAGTCAAAGCTGTCATGATCCTGCGCGACAGCAGCAGAGCCGCCTTCGGCAGCAACGGTATGGCTGCGCATTGGGTACACTTTTGAGATCAGTGCGATTTTAGCGTTGGGATTTGCTTGTGCGGCAGCAATTGCAGCACGTAATCCCGCGCCACCGGCGCCTATAATGGCAAGATCGGCTTGAAAGGTTTGCACGACATTCCTCCAGATTGTTGTTATTTCATTCCTGCCTGAAATCAGATGCTTCATCGGCTTCAAACAGGTTATGAACGCGTTTCCACTGCTCCTTTATAGGTACAATAGTATAGTCTTAGGGATGTGCGGGAAATTTGACGTGTTCGATTTTTTTAGCGTATCTAAGGGGGGAATTATCATTGAATTTGATTAATTTAATTACTAAACCACCCCCTGTCGCTTTTTTTATCCTATTGCCAGCGCTGATTACTGCTGCGCGAAATTTGTCTCGTTAACGCGATACGAGTAGACTTCGTGCCCTTGTCTTAAATCGGAGAAACAAACATGAGCGAAACGGCAACCTGGCAGCCGAGCGCGTCCATCCCCAATCTGTTAAAACGTGCTGCAATTATAGCGGAGATTCGCCGCTTTTTTGCCGATCGTGGCGTGCTTGAGGTTGAGACCCCTTGTATGAGTCAGGCAACGGTAACGGACATTCATCTGTTCCCGTTCGAAACGCGTTTCGTCGGCCCTGGACATTCCCAGGGAATGAATCTCTATTTAATGACCAGCCCGGAATACCATATGAAGCGCTTGCTGGTGGCAGGGTGCGGCCCGGTGTATCAACTGTGCCGCAGCTTCCGTAATGAAGAGATGGGGCGCCATCATAACCCTGAATTCACCATGCTTGAGTGGTATCGTCCGCACTACGATATGTATCGGCTGATGAATGAGGTGGACGATTTGCTCCAGCAGGTGCTGGACTGTTCGCCTGCGGAAAGCCTCTCTTACCAGCAAGCCTTCCAGCGTCATCTGGAGATAGACCCGCTGTCTGCGGATAAAACCCAACTGCGGGAAGTGGCGGCGAAGCTGGATCTCAGTAATATCGCAGATACCGAAGAAGACCGGGACACCTTGCTGCAGCTGCTGTTTACGATGGGCGTTGAGCCGCATATTGGTAAAGACAAACCGACGTTTGTGTATCATTTCCCGGCCAGCCAGGCATCACTGGCACAAATCAGCACCGAAGATCATCGCGTGGCTGAACGTTTCGAGGTTTACTACAAAGGTATTGAGCTGGCGAATGGTTTCCATGAACTGACCGACGCGCGCGAACAGCAGCAACGGTTTGAACAGGATAACCGCAAACGTGCCGCTCGTGGCTTGCCGCAGCAGCCTATTGATACCAATCTGCTTGAAGCGTTAAAAGTGGGCATGCCGGATTGCTCTGGCGTGGCGCTTGGCGTTGACCGTCTGGTGATGCTGGCGCTGGACGCAGAGAGCCTGGCTGAGGTTATCGCATTCACCGTCGATCGCGCATAACTTACGCTTCTGTAATACAAAGTGGCGGTAAAATAGCCACTTTGTAGCATATTTTTTCATTTCCCCTCTAATAGCCACAATTTACTCCTGGATATTTGGTATCGTTCAGGTATCAATTCTGTGTTGATTTTTCTATCGCTGAACTCTGTAAAGAGATCAGTGCCAATCGGTGAGCGGCGTTTGTAAAACGCTTGCCAGAGTAAGGGATGGTTTGATGACCCAAACAATAAAAAAGATGAGCCTGATTGGTCTCATCCTCATGATATTTACGTCTGTTTTCGGTTTTGCTAATAGCCCCTCCGCGTTCTATTTAATGGGGTATAGCGCGATTCCGTGGTATATATTTTCTGCATTATTATTCTTTATCCCATTTGCTTTAATGATGGCGGAAATGGGATCGGCCTATCGCAAAGAAGAGGGCGGAATCTATTCGTGGATGAATAATAGCGTTGGGCCACGCTATGCATTTATCGGCACGTTTATGTGGTTTTCTTCCTATGTGATATGGATGGTAAGTACCGCGGCGAAAGTCTGGGTACCTTTTTCAACCTTTTTATTTGGCGCAGACATGACGCAACACTGGCGTATCGCGGGGCTTGAGCCTACGCAGGTCGTGGGGCTGCTTGCCGTCGGCTGGATGATTCTGGTGACCTGCGTGGCATCCCGGGGAATTAATAAGATTGCTCGTATTACGGCTGTAGGCGGAATTGCCGTAATGTGTCTTAATTTAGTTCTGTTGTTAGTTAGTGTCGCCATTTTGTTATTAACTGGTGGCCACTTTGCACAGGATATTAATTTTATCTCTTCGCCTAACCCAGGATATCAGTCCGGGCTGGCAATGTTGTCATTTGTTGTGTTTGCCATTTTTGCTTACGGCGGAATAGAAGCCGTGGGTGGATTAGTTGATAAAACAGAAAAGCCAGAAAAGAACTTTGCGAAAGGAATTGTCTTTGCCGCTATTGTCATTTCTGTCGGTTATTCACTGGCTATATTTTTATGGGGCGTTAGCACCAACTGGCAGCAGGTATTAAGCAATAGCTCGGTTAACCTCGGGAATATTACCTATATCCTGATGAAAAGCCTCGGGATGACGTTAGGTAACGCGCTGCATCTTTCCCCTGAAACTGCGATGGCGATGGGCGTGTGGTTCGCGCGTATCACCGGGCTTTCTATGTTCCTCGCCTATACCGGCGCTTTTTTCACGCTCAGCTACTCGCCGTTGAAAGCGATTATTCAGGGAACGCCAAAGGCGCTGTGGCCCGCGCCGATGACCAAACTGAATGCGGTGGGGATGCCGACGACGGCAATGTGGTTGCAGTGCCTGCTGGTGAGCCTGTTTATCCTGCTGGTTTCGTTTGGCGGCGATACGGCTTCAGCGTTCTATAACAAACTGACCCTGATGGCGAACGTCTCGATGACGCTGCCGTATCTGTTCCTCGCGCTGGCGTTTCCGTTCTTTAAAGCCCGTGTGGGTTTGGAAAGACCGTTTGTGGTCTTTAAAACCCGGGCAGCGACGTTACTGGCAACCGGCGTGGTCGTACTGGTGGTGACGTTTGCCAATGTGTTCACCATCATCCAGCCGGTGATTGAAGCTGGGGACTGGAACAGCGCATTGTGGATGACCGGCGGCCCGATCTTCTTCTCGCTGCTGGCGATGGCGATTTATCAGAACTACTGCCGCCGCACGGCCAACAATCCTGAGTGGGCGGTGGAATAAACGACCTGCCTAATCCGGCCGACAAAGAGGCATCTTCGTAGGCCGGATAAGCCCCAACGGGTCGCCATCTGGCATTTCTTGCCAGGATCATGCGCTACAAACTTCCCGCCGGGCGACTGCCTCTGCCCGCAGAACTTAACGTTCTCCCTGTTTGCTTACCGCCGAGGCTCTCCAGACGCATCTGGAACGGTGGGAACGGCATATCAATACCGTGCTCGCGGAAGCCAGCCAGAATCAGTTGGTGGATCTCGTGGCGCAGCGGCATGCGATGCCCCATTTCAGCGGCATAAATACGCAGTTCGAAGATTTGAATCCCTTGCTGCAGGTCAACCAGGAAGACTTCTGGCGCCGGGTTATCGATAACCAGCGAGCAACGGTGTGCGGCAGTCAGCAAGATCTGCGTAACCTCCTCGCTGTTAGCCTCCGATGGCGCCGGGATGGTTAATACCACACGGGTGACCGAATCGGACAGCGACCAGTTGATGAACTGCTCGGTGATAAAGGCCTTATTGGGCACGATGATCTCTTTGCGGTCCCAGTCGCTGATGGTAGTGGCGCGGGTATTAATTTTCGTCACGCTACCGGTAAGATCGCGAATCGTCACCGTGTCGCCAATGCGGATTGGTTTTTCAAACAGGATAATCAGGCCGGAAATAAAGTTGGCGAAGATCTCCTGCAAACCAAAGCCCAGACCAACACCGAGAGCCGCCACCAGCCATTGCAGTTTGGACCATTCAATACCGATCATCGAGAAGCCAACCAGACCGCCAATCAGCATCAGCAGATACTTTGTGATGGTGGTGATGGCGTAACCGGTGCCGGGGGTTAAATCCAGATGTTGCAGAAGCGCCAGCTCCAGCAGTGCGGGCAGGTTGCGCACTAGCTGGGTGGTGATAATAAATACCAGTATTGCGATGAGCACCGCACCCAGCGTTATCGGCTCCAGGCTTTCCACACCCTGCACCGTGGAGGTGACATCCCACAACGAAATGTTTTCCAGAAAGCCGAAAGCGGAATGAATTTCTGACCACAGCACAATGACCGAGAGCAGGGCGATAAGCATCAGGATAGAGCGCACCAGGCGCAGCGATTGCGCGCTGATCGCATCCAAATCCACTTCGCTTTCATCGACATCAATCGCGCCTTCAAGGCTGGTGGAATGCGGTGGTTCTTCCTCACCCCGCGCGCGCTGCGCCAGCATTTCGGCGCGTCGATGCTTAGCGCGGTCAAACGCCAGGCGGCGGCGCTGAATGAGCATCCAGCGGCGGATGACGTGATACACCACCAGTAATAAGAACCAAATCGCCACGGACGTTTCCAGACGCGCCAGCAAGGCTTGTGACGTGGCGAGATAACCCACTGCTGCGGCGAGAATAGCAATCAGCGGCGCGCCCATCAGCATATTCCACAGCATGCTATTGACCATGTTATCGCTGTTGCCCTCTTTATCGAGGTATAGCGGTATCCCGGCGCGTTTCAGGCTCAGGGTCACGACCGCTAACGCACCGCAAATCAGAATAAAGCACAGACGTCCCAATGAGGCGGAGAATTCCCGGTCATTGAGGTTATCAAACATAATCACCGCCATGATCAACGGGACAATCAGCCCGATGCTCATCAGGTAGTAGTGCATGGCTTTCGCGACGCGGTTTCGCGGCCAGCCGAAATGGGCAATGAACAAACCGTTGGGGCGCGCAAAGGTGGCGCAAATCATTACCGCCCACAGCATGGGCACCGTAGCGGTTACGCCATCGCCGATAGCAACAGCCAACGGATAAGGCCAGGCTTCCTGCAGTCCGTAACCGAGCGTTGCCCACAGTACCGGCAAGGGCGAGGCGACGAGTATCGACCAGAACACTGTGCGTATTGTCAGCCAGAAATGGTCCTGGGTGACTTTCCCGACCCGCGCTGATGAGCGCTCCAGAAAACGGGTAAAGTGTTTGCGAGAGTAGAGGCTAAATCCAACCAGCACCAGCGCACCGAATAGAGGTAGCAGCGTTTCCTTGCTGGTCAGCATCATGATGCTGGCTTTACCTAACTGATTAAACGTATCTAATGAGATCAGACGCCGTAGATCCTGAACGATGTCGACAGGCCAGGAGAGCGAGATAGGGCTAACGTCTGACGTCCAGAACAGATAGCGGTGCGTTGCTTCATTGACCTCTTTTAGCGCATCTTCCAGTTGGCTGTTGGAGACTTTGAGCTTGGTCAGCTCAAGGATCAACGTATCGCCGCCCTGTAACAAAGAGTTCAGCAGTTCACGCTGGGTGCGTAGCTGGGCGTTGAGAATGCTGCTCTGTTCAGCGGTCAGCGGTTGTCCATCGGCCTGATGAATCTGACGCAGTTGCGGCTGTTTGTTGAGGAGATCCTCATAGCGCATGCGGTGTACGCGAAGCTGCGCCATTTCGGTATCCAACTGCTGAGGCTTAGGCATTTCCGGTAAACGGGATACCTGCGCTCGCAGCGCTTCACCCAGCATATTTGAGACCCCAAGCCACTGAGACTGCTCTCGCAGCGTATTCAAGGCCTGGCGGACCTGCAGCGTTTGGCTGGCAGCCTGACGCTGCTGAGAGGCGACCAGGTCCATACGTTGCGCCTGCTGATTCAAGGCCTGAGACAGCTCGCGGTTAACCTTGAACTGATCGACAATACCTTCCGGCAGTCCCGCGCTGTTTTCCGCCAGCAGTTCGGTGCTTTCCAGCGCTCGCTCTGCTTCACGCTGACGCTGACTGTTAAGTTGGTTGCGTAATGCCTGCAGGTAAGCGTCGAGTTGTTGACTCTGTTTTTCTGCCAGTTCGGAACGCATACGCGCCAGTTCCTGGCGGTTATTGGCGGAAAGCTGCGCCAGCTCCAGCTCATCGACCTGGGCTTTGAGTTTGGCGGATTCAGCCTGCATCGCCTGATTTTGCGCGGAGTTACCGTTGGCGGTACCAATGCGTCGCTCAAGCTCATTTAGCTGGCGGCGGGCATCGGTTTGCTGTTGAGGAAGTTGGCTTAATGAGTCGGCGATTTCCCGGGCGCGGTCCTGCTCCTGTTGGGCCTGACGACTTTTTTCCAACAGTTGGCTGCTGACCTGCAGGATCTCCTGGTTTAACGCATCGGTAGTGAGTCCGGTTGGCACATTGCGCGGTTCATCGCGCAGGTTGCTAAGCTGCGCGCGTAATGTTGCGGACAGCTTGGGGAAGTTATCAATAACCTGCTGATATTGCTGGGCACGCTCAAGAGAGCCTTTACGCTCCTCAAGGGCATTCAGCGCGGACTGGAGCGCCTCGACGGTTTCTGGCTGAGCGGGTTTTGCCGCCTTTGCCTGCTCCAGTTCCTGGGTGAGTTGTTTGGCATCGGGGGCCGTCGCAGCGTACGCCCCCAGGCTGAGGCACCAGGCCATCAGAAACGTGATAATCAGGCGCACAGCAGCGATTCCTATGTTTAACTTTCGTCTTTTTTGTCGTCAACCAGCGGGCTGGCGTCGTGTTCTGCTTCGATCTCTTCTTTCGCCAGCGGGGCCGGTTCTGCCTCTGGCGTCACGAAAGTCTCGGTTGAGATGGCCATTGGCTGACCGATTTTCGTTACTGAAAGGTCCTGCAACTGCTCAACCAGATTAACTTTGCCAGGTGCGAACAGGTTGATGACGGTTGAACCGAGCTTAAAGCGGCCCATTTCCTGACCTTTCAACAGTGCCACCGACCCTTCGCTTTCGCCTTCCGGCCAGGTCCAGCGTTTGATGACGCCTTCACGCGGTGGGGTAATGGTGCCAGCCCATGCGGTTTCAATACTGCCGACGATGGTCGCACCGACCAGAATCTGCACCATCGGGCCAAATTCGGTATCAAACAGGCAGATTACGCGTTCGTTGCGTGCAAACAGGTTCGGAACGTTTTGCGCAGTCAGGATGTTTACAGAGAAGAGATCGCCTGGCACGTACATCATTTCACGCAGGATACCGTTACACGGCATATGTACACGGTGGTAATCGCGTGGAGACAAGTAAGTGGTTACAAACGTACCGTTGCGGAATTTGTCCGCCATCTGGTAGTTGCCAGCCAGCAGGGCTTCAAGGGTATAGCTGTGCCCTTTAGCCTGCAGAAGCTTGTCTTCTTCGATGTTGCCTAACTGGTTAATCACGCCGTCAGCGGGCATGACCAGTACGTTTGGATCGGTGTTAATCGGGCGAACGTCGTCGCGCAGCGGGCGAACAAAGAAGTCGTTAAAGGTGCGATAGCTGGCGGTGTCCGGCTTTTGCGCCTCTTTCATATCGACCTTGTAGTATTTCACGAACAGATCGATAACCAGTTTAGTCAGCCATCCCGCTCGTTTGCTCGCACCCCAACCCGCCAGGCGAGTGAGCCATAGTTTCGGCAGAATGTATTGTAGCGAAAGCTTAAATGAGTTTAACAAGGTAGCCTCCAGGCCATAATTTGTTCCCGATCCGGCATACGGGCCGGATCCTGAAAAAAGGGGGACGATTCTAGCGATGCTTAGCTTAGTTGTCAGTTGTCTGTATCAGAAAAGTTTTTACGCGTTTTTACCTGCGCCATGCTTTCCAGGATGCGGTGATAATTTTCAAACCGGGTTTCGGCAATGGTCCCTTTTTCTACCGCCTCACGGATAGCGCAGCCTGGATCGGTATCATGCTTGCAGTCGCGGTATTTGCAATGGCCCAGGTAGTCATGGAATTCGACAAAGCCATGCGTGATTTGTTCCGGTTCCAGATGCCACAGCCCGAACTCACGTACGCCAGGGGAGTCGATAACGTCGCCGCCGTGCGGGAAGTGATACAGGCGAGAGGCCGTGGTGGTGTGCTGTCCAAGGCCGGAGTTGTCGGAGACATCGTTGGTCAGGATCTCTTCCTGCAGGCCGAGAAGATTATTGAGCAGGCTCGATTTACCCACGCCCGACTGACCAGCAAAAATGCTGATACGATCGGTTAATGCTTCTTCAAGCGGCTTCAGGCCGTCTTTAGTGCGGCTTGATACCATCAACACGCGATAGCCAATGTTGCGATAGATATCCATCTGTTCGTTAACGAAAGCCATGCCTTCGTCATCCAGCAGATCGATTTTATTCAGTACGATAATCGGTTCGACGTGTAGCGTTTCGCAGGCTACCAGATACCGGTCGATAATATTGAGTGACAGCTCGGGTAAGATGGCTGAGACAATAACGATCTGGTTGATGTTGGCGGCGATGGGTTTTACCCCGTCGTAAAAGTCGGGGCGTGTCAGAACCGAGGTACGTTCGTGTACTGCCTCAACGATGCCTTTGACATTCACGCCTTCTGCTGCCGCTTTACCCGGGCGCCAGACGACGCGATCGCCGGTAACCAGCGAGCGAATTGTTCTGCGGATGTTGCAGCGGTGAATCTCACCGTCAGCAGATTCTACGTCGGCATGCATGCCAAAACGGCTGATAACGATGCCTTCAGCGGTTTCGCCAAACAGGTTGTCGTCGTAGTCTGGCTTCTCCGCGGACGTTTTCAGACGACGCTGGTGATTGGCGTTCACACGGCGCTGTTGGCCTTTGGAGAGTTTATTCTTACTCAATCGGACTGGCTCCTGGTCGCCCATGATGGGCAAAACATTTATGATACACACAATTTTAGATCAATGTAGTCACACTGAATGTGACGCTGAAGGGTGGAAAATAGCATGAGTGCCAATGAAAACAACCTGATTTGGATCGATCTGGAAATGACAGGTCTGGATCCCGAGCGCGATCGCATTATTGAGATCGCCACGCTGGTGACCGATGCCAACCTGAATATTCTGGCTGAAGGACCGACAATTGCGGTGCACCAGTCAGACGAACAGTTGGCATTAATGGATGACTGGAACGTACGTACGCATACCGGTAGCGGGCTGGTGGATCGCGTGAAGGCGAGCACCATGGGCGATCGTGAAGCTGAACTGGCCACGCTGGCTTTTTTGAAAGAGTGGGTTCCGGAAGGGAAATCACCCATCTGTGGCAACAGCATCGGTCAGGATCGTCGTTTCCTGTTTAAATACATGCCGGAGCTGGAGGCGTATTTCCATTATCGCTATCTTGACGTTAGTACTCTCAAAGAACTGGCGCGTCGTTGGAAGCCGGAGATCCTGGCTGGCTTCACCAAGCAGGGAACGCATCAGGCGATGGACGACATTCGTGAATCTGTTGCTGAGCTTGCTTACTATCGCGAACATTTTATTAAGCTTTGATTTTGTGGATTGCCGGGTGGCGGCTGCGCCTTACCCGGCCTACGAAAATCGTTCCTGCGAGCTTGCACTAAGTCAGGATTGTCGCTAAATTAAACGACTTGCCGATAAATTCAGCACTTAAACGAAAAAACAAGAAAATCGCTTTTAGGGGGGTTGCAGCTAAACGGATTTCTCGTATAATGCGCCTCCCGTAACGACAGAGAATTACGCGTTACGGCAGCAACAAAAGCAGTACAGATTTGCGGGAATAGCTCAGTTGGTAGAGCACGACCTTGCCAAGGTCGGGGTCGCGAGTTCGAGTCTCGTTTCCCGCTCCAAAA
>NZ_JAOWDP010000047.1:0-5321 GCF_030334595.1 Citrobacter sp. Ce104 | reverse complement strand
GCAACAACGCCCGCACCAACAGTACGGCCGCCTTCACGGATTGCGAAACGCAGACCGTCGTCCATCGCGATTGGGTGGATCAGGGTAACAACCATTTTGATGTTGTCGCCCGGCATTACCATCTCAACGCCTTCCGGCAGTTCGATGGTACCAGTCACGTCAGTAGTACGGAAGTAGAACTGCGGACGGTAGCCTTTGAAGAACGGAGTATGACGGCCGCCTTCGTCTTTGGACAGAATGTACACTTCAGATTCGAACTTGGTGTGCGGCTTGATAGAGCCCGGCTTAGCCAGTACCTGACCACGTTCGATTTCTTCACGTTTGATACCACGCAGCAGGACACCAACGTTCTCACCAGCACGGCCTTCGTCCAGCAGTTTGCGGAACATTTCAACGCCGGTACAAGTAGACTTAGCAGTGTCCTTGATACCAACGATTTCAACTTCTTCACCAACTTTGATGATACCGCGCTCTACACGACCGGTAACAACGGTACCACGACCGGAGATGGAGAATACGTCTTCGATAGGCAGCAGGAACGGCTTGTCAATCGCACGCTCTGGTTCTGGGATGTAAGAATCCAGGAAGCCAGCCAGTTCGATGATTTTCGCTTCCCACTCTGCGTCGCCTTCCAGCGCTTTCAGAGCAGAACCACGAACGATCGGCGTGTCGTCGCCCGGGAAATCGTACTGAGACAGAAGTTCACGAACTTCCATTTCTACCAGTTCCAGCAGCTCTTCGTCATCAACCATGTCGCATTTGTTCAGGAACACGATGATGTACGGAACGCCTACCTGACGACCCAGCAGGATGTGCTCACGAGTCTGCGGCATCGGGCCGTCAGTCGCAGCAACAACCAGGATCGCGCCGTCCATCTGCGCAGCACCGGTGATCATGTTTTTAACATAGTCGGCGTGGCCCGGGCAGTCTACGTGTGCGTAGTGGCGAGTCGGGGTGTCATATTCAACGTGAGAAGTGTTGATGGTGATACCACGTGCTTTTTCTTCCGGCGCGTTATCGATCTGATCGAATGCGCGAGCAGCACCGCCGTAGGTTTTAGCCAGTACGGTAGTGATTGCAGCGGTCAGCGTTGTTTTACCATGGTCAACGTGGCCGATAGTACCGACGTTAACGTGCGGTTTAGTACGTTCAAATTTTTCTTTAGACATCGATTGTCCCTCTAAGACACGGATAAATCGGTGATATCACCACATCAACCAGGCAATATGCCTGAGCTGTTGAATGCTTTTAAAAGTAAACAGAGAGAAACGGGAAGGAGAAGTGAAGTGGTGCTGATACCCAGAGTCGAACTGGGGACCTCACCCTTACCAAGGGTGCGCTCTACCAACTGAGCCATATCAGCACGTCTGGAGCGGGCAGCGGGAATCGAACCCGCATCATCAGCTTGGAAGGCTGAGGTAATAGCCATTATACGATGCCCGCATCCTGAAACTCGGCTACCCAGTTCTTTCTGTAACAAAAAAGAGATTTCTCTCTTTTCTGTTCGAGCTGATTAATTTTTTAACCAACTCAGGCGGCGATAACGCTGCCAGAAAGTGGTGGTGGGGGAAGGATTCGAACCTTCGAAGTCTGTGACGGCAGATTTACAGTCTGCTCCCTTTGGCCGCTCGGGAACCCCACCGGACTTGATGGTGCCGACTACCGGAATCGAACTGGTGACCTACTGATTACAAGTCAGTTGCTCTACCTACTGAGCTAAGTCGGCATCAAGTAGCGCGCATTTTATGGAGACATGCGCACTCATGCAACTAAAAAATTGCATAAAATGTTCTATCGCTCACATTTTGCACTATGCGACCGATAAATAATCTATTTCCTCTTTAGATTGGACAAATTTCCAACGCCAGGCGCGTTCCCTGAGGGGCATTTTGCTCCGGCACGCAGTAATCAATAGAGAGAAAGTGCATCTTTATACATCTGGAATAGCCGTCACATTGCGTTTCAGGGGAAGATTTTTTCTTATTATTCCCTCCCATCTGGTGTTACCCTCCTGCCCATTGTCCAAATTAACTGAAATGTGCGTGCCATTGCGTACCGGGGATGATTTCGTTTTTTACCGCAGACCTGATATAGCAATGACAGCCAGACCATGCGTATGAGTATAAAAGAGCAAGCGTTAACGTCGCCTTACCTAC
Source organism: Citrobacter sp. Ce104 (assembly GCF_030334595.1). NCBI lineage: Bacteria > Pseudomonadati > Pseudomonadota > Gammaproteobacteria > Enterobacterales > Enterobacteriaceae > Citrobacter > Citrobacter sp. Ce104. Next base: position 3,165 of record NZ_JAOWDP010000047.1, on the reverse strand, counting down.
AGTTTGATCGCAACCAGTGGGCTGCGCTTCGTGATTCCGTGCCGATGACCCTGACCGAGGAAGAGATTGCTCGTCTGAAAGGCATTAACGAAGACTTATCGCTGGAAGAAGTTGCCGAGATTTATTTGCCTCTATCGCGTTTGCTAAATTTTTACATCAGTTCGAACCTGCGGCGTCAGGCTGTGCTGGAACAATTTTTAGGCACCAACGGCGAGCGTATTCCTTATATTATTAGCATTGCTGGTAGCGTCGCTGTCGGCAAAAGTACGACTGCGCGTGTATTGCAGGCGCTGCTGAGTCGCTGGCCCGAGCATCGTAAGGTTGAGCTGATTACTACCGATGGTTTTCTTCATCCGAACCAGGTATTGAAAGAACGTGGGCTCATGAAGAAGAAAGGCTTCCCTCAGTCCTATGATATGCACCGTCTGGTTAAATTCGTTTCCGATCTGAAGTCTGGCGTCCCCAACGTTACGGCGCCGGTCTATTCTCATCTGATCTATGATGTGATCCCTGACGGTGACAAAACCGTTGCCCAGCCCGACATATTAATCCTCGAAGGGCTCAATGTATTACAAAGCGGGATGGACTATCCTCACGATCCACATCATGTATTTGTTTCTGACTTTGTCGACTTTTCTATTTATGTTGATGCGCCAGAAGAATTACTCCAGACGTGGTATATCAACCGCTTCCTGAAATTCCGCGAAGGGGCATTTACCAACCCAGACTCTTATTTCCATAACTATGCGAAATTGTCGGAAGACGAGGCAATCAACACCGCCACATCGCTTTGGAAAGAAATTAACTGGATGAATTTAAAGCAGAATATTTTACCAACGCGTGAAAGAGCCAGCTTAATTATGACCAAAAGCGCCAATCATGCCGTTGAGCAAGTCAGGCTGCGTAAATAAATAAAAAAGGGGAGCCTCAGCTCCCCTTCTTATTATTCAGCACTTCTCAGCGATATTTCCCCACCCATCCAGGGTTTTATCACGCCATTTTGTTCAAGCAGTAATGCGCCTTGCGCATCTATTCCACGAGATATACCAAATATTTCTTTATCGCCAATAATGAGTTTTACCGGACGGTCGATAAAGTTGTCCAGCTTCTTCCAGCGGGACAGATACGGCGCCAGGCCCTCATGCTCAAACAGTATCAGGGCAGCGCGCAGCTCGCGGATCAACCGGGCAGCCAGAGTATTGCGGTCAATGTTAATACCCGCTTCCTGCAGGTTAATCCAGCCTTGATTAACCACATTCTCTTCAACCCGACGCATAGACATATTAATACCCGCACCAATAACAATTTGCGCGGCATCGCCTGTCTTACCAGTGAGTTCAACCAGAATCCCTGCCAGTTTACGGTCGAGTAAATAGAGATCGTTGGGCCACTTTACACGTACCTTATCCGCACCCAGATCGCGCAAAACCTCAGCCATGACAATACCAATCACCAGGCTCAGGCCAATCGCGGCTGCCGGTCCTTGTTCCAGTCGCCAGAACATTGAAAGGTACAGATTGGCGCCAAAGGGAGAAAACCATTTACGTCCACGACGACCACGACCTGCATGCTGATACTCAGCGACGCAGGCATCCCCTGACTGCAGTTGACCAATTCGGTCCATCAGGTACTGATTGGTTGAATCGATAACTGGCAGGACCGTTATATTCCCGCCATCCAGTTGAGAATAAATACGCGATGAATCTAAAAGCTGGATAGGCTCAGGTAAGCTGTATCCTTTACCAGGGACCGTAAAGACATCAACCCCCCAGTCACGTAGCGTCTGGACATGTTTATTAATTGCCGCACGGCTCATTCCCAGCTTTTCGCCGAGTTGCTCACCGGAGTGAAATTCGCCATCGGCCAATAATGAAATAAGCGTCAGGGGGACGGTATTATCCTTCATGCAACGATCTCCACGGCATTCACTTCACCCTGCGGACCAATAAACCGGACTTCTGGCTCGAGCCAGACATTGAATTTCTCACCGACTTTTTGGCGTACGTGATGTGCAAGTTGCACCACATCCTGACTCGTCGCATGCTCTGCATTGATCAGCACGAGTGCCTGCTGCTGATGTACCGCTGCGCCACCAATGCGCATACCTTTTAGCTGGCACTGATCGATAAGCCAGCCAGCTGCCAGTTTCACAGAACCATCGGCCTGCGGGTAATGAGGCGCTGTAGGGAATTTTGCCAGGAGCTCCTGCGCAATATCTGCGGTGACAACCGGGTTTTTAAAGAAGCTTCCTGCATTACCGTTCACTTTTGGATCGGGCAGCTTTGTCGTGCGCATATGGCAAACAGAGTCAAAAACCTGCTGAGGTGTCACGGTGGCAGGATCCAGACGCGTCAGGTCACCGTAAGTCAAAACAGGCTGCCACTGTTTAGGCAAGCGCAGACCAACGGCGACAATAGCGAAACGATCCTGATACTCATGCTTGAAGATGCTGTCACGGTAACCAAATCGACATTCTGCAGCGTTAACGCGCAGATGTTTGCCGGTCGAAAGCTCTACGCAGTCTACGTATTCACAGACGCGCTGCAGCTCTACGCCATAGGCACCAATATTCTGGATTGGCGATGAACCCACGCAGCCGGGGATAAGCGCCAAATTTTCCAGGCCAGGCATGTTGTGCTCCAACGCATAGCGCACCAACTGATGCCAGTTTTCACCCGCGCCTACGTGTAAATGCCACGCATCAGGTTGTTCAGTAATCTCTATCCCCTTGATACGGTTGACGATCACCGTTCCATGGAAGGTATCAAGAAACAGGACGTTACTCCCCTCGCCCAGGATCAGTACTGGATGATGTGATGCCTTGGCTGATTGCCAGGCATTCAATAATTGTTGCTCATTTTCGGCGCAGACAAGTTCGTTGGCTTGTTGGTCGATGCCGAAGGTATTCCAGGCTTTAAGGGAGTGATTCATAGACGCTTTCCTGATGCAAAATCGCGCTTAGTTTACCGCATATGCCGCAGGATGGCTTGTGTTATGGAGGCATGTTGCTTTGCACCCGATGGCGCCGCGATGTGCCTGATGCGCTGCGCTTATCAGGCCTGCAAAATACGTTCAGTCCGGCGGGTTTCACTCCGTACAGACGCAAAAAAGCCCATCCGTCAGGATGGGCTTCTTCACTTGTTTGATGCCTGGCAGTTCCCTACT
>NZ_JAOWDP010000004.1:0-227 GCF_030334595.1 Citrobacter sp. Ce104 | reverse complement strand
CGAGCAGAGTATAGTGCGCATCCACGGACGCGGGGTGGAGCAGCCTGGTAGCTCGTCGGGCTCATAACCCGAAGGTCGTCAGTTCAAATCTGGCCCCCGCAACCAATTAAAATCAGAAGCAGTAACGTTACTCGATGGAAGAGTAATGACGGACGCGGGGTGGAGCAGCCTGGTAGCTCGTCGGGCTCATAACCCGAAGGTCGTCGGTTCAAATCCGGCCCCCGCAA
>NZ_JAOWDP010000046.1:0-128607 GCF_030334595.1 Citrobacter sp. Ce104 | reverse complement strand
TGGTGCTACTGCTGTCACTATATGCAGCACCGTCCGGTGCCTGAGACGGCGCGTTTTGCAGAACACCCGCAGCAGTGGGGTCATATTCACTGGCCGGAAGCGCTTGACGCTGAATCACGGACGGCACCGAATAATGATTCAACCGCCGGTGTGTAAGAATGTAATCACACTTTTCCGCAATCAAATCTTATTTATCTCTGTCGCAATAATAAATCATGCCCGTAAATTTAAAGTTGATTCCACCGGTGGCTCAGAAACCTAAACTTCCGATCGGCAGACGCTGGTTGAAAGGTCTGACTGGATTACTGGTGATAGGTTCCGGTTGGGCTTATTTTACCGGGTTGTCATTTCATTCGTCGGTATTCTGGATATTTTCAGCCGGACTCCCGCTTACCGTGTGGCTGGTTGCAATATGGCTGCGTATTATGGTTTACCTTCCCGTGTTAATTCAGGCCCAGGCCTGGGATCGACGAAGAGAGGAGTTATTACTGCGTGAAATTCGTCGTGGTCGTCGCGCATTGCAGATATTGCACTGCGCATTTATTACGCCACACAGTGAGCACCAGCCAACGGGCAGCTCTTCTGTAAATATGTTAAAGCAGAATAAGCCGCTCCTGCATATGCAACCATCATGGCATGGAATAGAACGTTTTCGCCATAGTCGCTTACCCCTGGAGCCAGGGATGAAGCGAGATGACCTGGTTAAGCAGATATTCGACAGATTAATGGCTGGAATTGCACGACATCTTAACCAACTGCCGGACCATCAGCCCATAGCGCTATTGTTTGAAACCAATACATCACTATCTTGCCAGCGGTTGCACACGCTTTGGTGCAATGCCTGGCAACAACGTGATATTCGTCAACCCATCGAGCCTGTGACCGGGTACGGGTTGAACGTTATTGATAGCTGGCTGGACAGTCGAATCCACGAAGAAACGGTATTACTGATCATCGCGCTGCAGGTTGCTCCAGACGATCCAGATGGGACCGGGGAGGCGGCCGTTGCACTGCTGCTTGGCAATCGCATGACCCAAAATATCCTTCCTCCTCTGGCATGGGTTCATCGACCGGAAGCGAGTTTTGCCGACACGTTGGCAGAGAGCATTGCTCAAGCGTTGGATTGGGTGCCCGTTCAACCTGAAGATGTCCACGATCTCTGGTCATCCGGTCTGTCGCACCAGCAGCAAAGTACGATAGCTGCGCTGAATGCGCATCCGCCTCTTCAGGGGATAGAGATGAATAGCCGGTTATATAACCTTGACCGAACGTTAGGTGAAACGGGGTGCGTCGCCCCCTGGCTGGCTATCGCTGCCGCAGCACAAGGTACAAAAGAGTCGCAACTGATTATGAGTGGTGAAACAGGGAGCACAAAAATGTGGAGCGTGGTGGTTTCACCTTGTCAGACTGCAAAGGAGAAGGTCTAAGTGATGCGGTTTTTATTACCGATTAAAAATCCGACAGTGCGTTACTGGCTGATAGCAATGGCACCTATGCTGATTTCGGCAATTGCCTGCCTGATAATCTGGTACTGGCCAGAAAAAGTCGGCATGTTGCCGGGAAGCCTGAAACACTCTCGCTGGATAACCGGGTTGGGGGCGACAACTGCGGTAACCGGTGTATATGCGGTATTGACCTGGTTTAGCGCGCGATCTTCTGGTCGCCAGAGTTTCGACCTTACCCGGGCGCATATCCAGGGTGATGATCAACCTCGCATTAGTGAGAGTTACCAACATCACCAGCAGTCGACCCCATTTGCGGATATGTACGCGTATCTACACCGTCAGTATGGACTCTTCTGGCGTCAGCGGGTGCGTGTAATACTTGTCATCGGGGAAGAGACTGAAGTCGCATCGATTGCGCCAACGCTTGCCGAGAAACAATGGCTGGAAGGTGAGGGTGCCGTACTGATTTATGGTGGTAGCCCGCAGGAATCAGTAGATCTCGGACCTTTATCGACGTTGCGTAAATTACGCAGTGCCCGACCTGTGGACGGAATCATTCTGTCGCTCAGCTACGAACAAGCATCAAGCGCTCAATGGATGAGTGATTCGCGACGAAGCCTGGAGCAAACAGGTAACGCATATCACTGGCTACCGCCAATATGGTTGTGGCAAACGGACCCGAGCATGCAAGGGACCCGCATTACTCAGGCGGTAGGTGTTTTCTTTCACGAAAAGACTTGCCCGGAGAGTGTGGGTCGCGAGCTAACCCGTTTGCTGCCGCAGCTATGTGAACAAGGGATGCGTCAGATTTTTACTGATAACCGCCATGATTATCTATTGCGACTTGGGCAGTGGCTGAAGTTGGGAGGGATTGAAAGCTGGCAGCGGATCCTCACGCCGTGGCTGTCTGGTAAGCAATGGCGGATGCCCATATGTGGGCTGATGTTTAGTCCCTCTGTAACGGTCGCGGCGGCGTCAGTTATTCATGCGCATTACTGGTCACCACCGGCCGCGTTTCATGGCGTACTGAAAAGGGGGACTCAGGCTACTGGGCGGCATATGGGGTTATCCCAAGGTCGGATAATGTGTTACGTGGTGGCGGTAGTTATCGGTCTGTGGGGCGTTGGCAGCCTGCTATCGTTTGCCGCCAATTATTATCAAATGACTTCCCTGACAAACAAAGCGCAGCAGTTGGCGATCGGTGAGCAGGTATCAGATGCTGAACTGATACAACTGAATGAACTGCGAAATGATATTGAGCGCATTCAGACACAAAAAAACACAATAGGGTGGCGTCATTTTGGTCTGAATCATGATACTGAATTATTGGCCGTTTTACTCCCGATTTATGGGGTGGCAAATAATCGCCTGATGAGAGACGAGGCTGCGCGGGTGTTGTCTGAAAAACTCGATGCTCTGACGCATCTTCCGCCGGGAAGTCAGCAACGCGCTGACCTGGCAAAATCGGCATACGATCAGCTTAAAGCCTGGCTGATGATGGGCCGCCCGGAAAAGGCCGACCCCGCCTTTTTTTCTCAGGTGATGACGCAGACACAACCGACGCGTAAAGGGATTTCTACCGGTATCTGGCAGAGTCTGTCGCCGGACTTGTGGGGATTTTACATGCAAACTTTACCTGGGCAGCCTGACTGGAAAATTATCCCAGATGCACAGGTGATGATGGCAACCCGGCAGATCCTGCTAGCGCAGATTGAACAACGTAATGGCGATAATGCTATATATCTGAAAATGCTGGGATCCGTTTCCCGCAATTTTCCGGATATGCCCTTGGCGCAGATGACGAATGATACGGATGCCGCGCAATTGTTTACCACTTCGGAAACCGTTCCTGGGGTATTTACCCGCCAGGCATGGGAAGGGCAGGTGCAGCAGGCAATAGCTGACGCAGTGGCATCACGCCGCGAAGAAATTGACTGGGTGCTGAGCGACAATCAAAAAAATAGTCGTGCTGAGGTTTCTCCTGAAGCATTAAAACAACGACTGACAGATCGCTATTTTAGCGAATACTCTGGGTCATGGCTTAAGTTCCTCAACAGTTTACGCTGGAAGCCGGCGCGAAATCTTTCAGATGTTGTGGATCAGCTTACGCTAATGAGCGATGTACGCCAGTCACCGGTAGTTGCACTGATGAATACTGTGGCATGGCAGGGGCAGGCAGGAAAAAAACGTGAAGCCCTGTCCGATTCATTAATGAAATCGGCAGAAAAAATATTGCAGAAAGAAGAGGAGGCACCGGTTATTGACCAACATACAAACGATATGACCGGTCCGTTAGATGAAACGTTTGGCCCATTACTGGCGATAGCCGGTAAGGGTGATACGCCGAATAACCTAACGACTGAAACCTCATTAAGTTTTCAAACATTTCTCACTCGCGTGACCCGAGTCCGCCTGAAGCTGCTCCAGGTCACTCATTCAGCCGATCCGCAGGTCATGATGCAGCAACTGGCACAGACGGTGTTTCAGGGCAAAAATATTGATCTTACCGATACGCGGGAATATGGCAGTTTGTTAGCAGCGGGGTTAGGAGAGGAGTGGAGTGGTTTTGGTGACGCGCTTTTTGTGCAACCCCTGACGCAGGCATGGGAGCAGGTCCTGCAACCATCGGCTGCGGGAATAAATGAGAGCTGGCAACGTACGGTTGTTTCTGACTGGCAGGAAGCAACAGATGGCCGATATCCGGTGAGTGAGGGGCGCAGTGATATTCCACTGCCGGTTCTGGCTGAGTTTATTCGACGTGATTCCGGAAAGATCGACCAATTTCTTCATGAGAATCTCGCGGGTCTAATGCACCGTGAGGGGCGTCGCTGGGAAGTAGACGAAATGAATACCCAGGGATTAATTATTAATCCGGAATTTATCCAAGCCGTTAACCGTCTTGGTGAGGTTCGCGACGCCTTATTTGCTGATGGTAGTCAGGGGATGCGTTTTGAGCTGCGCGCGCGCCCAGTACCGGACGTTGTGGAAACGATACTTTCCATTGACGGACAGCGACTGCACTACTTTAACCAGATGGAAAGCTGGCAGAGTTTCCGTTGGCCGGGAGAAAGCCAGAGACCCGGCGCCATGCTGACCTGGACAACCACGCAGGGAGGGGCAAATCTTTACGGGGACTATCCGGGAGAATTAGGCTTAATTCGTTGGCTGGAACAAGGACGAGCGGAGAAACGTGATGATGGAATGTGGCAACTCACCCTCAGTGCGCCAGACGGTAAAAAACTGTGTTGGTTAATGCGCACTGGGCCAGGCGGTGGGCCGCTGGCATTATTAAAATTGCGAGGTTTTGTCCTGCCGAAGGATATTTTTTTGGTGAGTCGCCAACGAAATCCAGACGCTGGAATAAACTAGCCCAGCCTTCAGATGCTCAAATACGTTCCTGACGAATGTGTCCCTCTTATGTCACTTCAACGCAACTCGAAATCTATCGGTATATAAAAATAATATGCTGACGATAAAGAGCAGTAAGGAGAATATATGGCTGGATGTTATTTGGTTGTAGGCGATAAAACCACCTGCGGAGGGGTAATTATTGAAGGTGATCCCACGCATACTATTATGGGGATACCTGTAGCAAGAGAATTTGACCGGGTTACCTGTGGGCGTTTTATTGGCATATTCAGCATTGTTGGCGGAATTGTGCCCGATACTATCAACGGTCGAATGCCTGCCGGCTCGCAGGAAAGTCAAAGTACCTGTCCATGTCAGTCTTTGTTTATTCCTTCCATGATAACTGACACCTACACTATTTAATAAATGAGTATTCCATGGATGATTTAACCCTGCGTTACTTTGACGCCGAAATGCGCTACCTGCGCGAAGCGGGCGAGGAGTTTGCCCGCGCCCATCCTGACCGGGCGGCGATGTTGAATCTGGATCGCCCTGGTGCTCGCGATCCTTATGTCGAGCGGTTGTTTGAAGGCTTCGCTTTTCTTATGGGGCGGCTGCGGGAAAAACTGGATGACGACCTACCGGAACTGACCGAAGGGTTGGTGAGTTTACTATGGCCGCATTATCTGCGGACGATCCCTTCGTTAGCGATTGTGGAGTTGACGCCACAATGGCGCGAGATGAAAGAGCGGATGGTTGTAGAGAAAGGATTTGAGGTGCTTTCTGGCCCGGTAGGTGATAAGCGCACCCGCTGTCGTTACACCACTACTCGGGATGTCACATTGCTGCCGTTGTTGCTGGAGATGGCGCGACTGGACACCGATCCGGACGGACGTTCCGTGATCAAACTGCGTTTTTCCTGCAGTGAGCTGGCCGACTGGCAGCAGGTAGATCTGAGTCGACTTGCATTTTATCTCAATGCTGATGCGCCGCTGGCCTGTGCATTACATGAAGCGTTGTCGCTAAATGTGGCGACTATACGTTTGCGATTGCCAGGACAGACAGATGATCAAGCGCTGGAAGCCTGGTTCACGCCAGGGGGATTTGGCAATGAGGATAACCTCTGGCCGAAGGATAGCGGTGCGTTTGGCGGTTATCAGCTGTTGTTGGAGTACTTCACTTTTCGGGAAAAATTTATGGCGCTGGCGCTCTGCGGACTTGAACAGGTTGTTCTCCCGCAAAGGCTCCCCTGGTTCGAACTTGATGTCGTTTTGAAACGCCGCTGGGATTATGACTTCACCTTCAGTGAAAAACATATCCGCCTGCACTGTGTGCCAGTGATAAACCTTTTTCCTCTGGAGTCTGACCCGCTGACCCCTGATGCCTTGCAGACCGAATATTTGTTACGTCCGATGCGTATTCAGGATGGCCACACTGAAATTTACTCTGTAGATTCCGTTATTTCGTCAAAGCACTCCGGGCATCAGGTTTTTGTGCCATTCACCAGTTTTCGCCACAAAGGGGGAATGTTACGCCATGACGCACCAGAATATTATTATCACACCCGAGTAAAACGTGGCCCTTCCGGTCTACATGATACCTGGCTAATCCTCGGTGGTGAGGCTTTTGATAACTACAGCGTACCTGAAGGCGAAAGCCTGTCATTAAGCCTTACCGGTACGAACGGTCAACTACCTCGTCGGGTATTACGCAGTACGTTGCTCGACACCGTTGTAAAGTCTACCGCGGCGAATGTCCGAGTCCGTAATCTGACGGCGCCAACGCTTCCCTGTTATCCACCAAACCGTGACCGTTTTCACTGGCGTGTATTAAGCCATCTGGGGAGCAGTTTTCTGTGGATGATGGATAACCCGGAAGTATTGCGTGGAACTCTGGCGCTTTATGACTGGACGGACGATGAAATGAATCGACGCCGTCTGGCCGCTATTGTTGACGTTAAGCACAGCGAAACGGAGCGTTTCGAGCGCGGGCATCTGCTACGCGGTGTGCAGATAGAGGTCACCCTTGATAGCAATGGTTTTGCCGGCCGCGGAGACATCTGCCTGTTTGGTGAAATGCTCAATCGCTTTTTTGCACTCTATACCGACATCCACCTGTTTAATCGGTTGATTCTGATCTTACAACCTACGGGGGAGCAGCTAGCATGGGACGAAAATCCGCGCAACCCAGGGATGCGCTAACATCACGTCTGAAAGAAGATATTAGTCGTATTAATTTTTATCGATTTTGCCAGCTTCTGGAAAACCACGGCGCTCACCGACTGGGGGAAAGTGATAACCCGCATGATGATATGGTGCGTTTTCGTCCCCATCCTGGTGTAGGGTTTCCCGCTAGCGAACTGAAAGCTATTGAGTGCGATCCTGAGCATCCGGATGCCCCTCTTACGGTCCGCTCAACCTTCATGGGGCTTTACGGTGTGGATTCACCGCTGCCGACAACATACATAGATGACATCACGCAAAGGCGCGATGGTCACGAGGTACTGGAAACCTTCCTCGATATTTTCAACCATCGTATTTTGACGCAGTTTTACCGCATCTGGCGAAAATACAGTTACCCAGCCACTTTTGAAGCGGGGGGGCGCGATAGTACTTCGCGCTGCTTATTGGGACTCATTGGCTTAGGGATCGCCGGTACACAGGAGCATATTGCCACACCGTCATCGCGTTTCCTCGCCCTGTTGGGGATTATGCGCCAGCCCGGGAGAACGGCAGAAGGTATTGCCCGGTTGGTCAACTTACTGGCGCCGAACACGCGTACTGACGTCATAGCACACGATCTGCGTACGGTGGCGATTCGACAACCTGCAGGACTGTTTGATGAACAACCATTAAGGCTGGATGGCCATACGATACTGGGGGATGAGGCAACCGATGCAGCCAGTCAGTTATTAATTTCACTCGTGACTGATGATGCAACAGAAACGGAGGGCTGGTTACCCGATGGGGGGCTTTTGACCGACTTGCTGGTATTACTGCGTGTTTATCTGGGGTGGCGCTATCGGGCGCGGATTATGTTGACTCTTCCCACCCGTCTGCTTCCTGAGCCTGTGCTGGGTGAGTCACCTGTGCGACTGGGTCTTACCTGTGTTAATGGTCTGCAAAAAGGAGACAGGGACTTACCGGACGACTTCACTGTAGAACTTGAACATTACCGTGGTCTGACACTCGCTATGATAAATAAGGACATAAAGCGTGTTCATTACCGTTTTTAAAATGAAAAATATTCTTCCCGTACTGGCATTAATACTCAGTGGCTGCGGCTTCTTTCAGTCAGTAAGTGACGGTACCCGCTCCGCTGCAAGCTCTCTTTTTTATAAACAGATTAAGATATTACATCTTGATATCTCTGGCCGGGCCGCGCTCAATACTGACAGCCGCGAGCAAAACAGCGCGCCACAGTCGGTTATAGTGCGTATTTACCAGTTAAAAGATGAGAAGCGTTTTAATCAGACTCAGTACGAACAACTGGTCGGTTACGGGGCTAACCTGTTAAAAGAGGATTTACTGGCTGAGCAGTTTGTGGTGGTTAAGCCCAATAGCGCCGTGACGCAGGATATGCCGATGGAAGAGGGAACACAATTTGTGGCGATTGTGGCTCTGTTTCGCGATCCTGATATGACCAAGGGCAACTGGCGGTTGGTGGTCAAACGCAACGATCTTGACCCCGATGAGGCACGTAAAATCGTGCTTGATGGCCATAGTATGACGATGCTGCCAGAGGAAAAGTAATCCCTCATAGAAAAGGGCGCATCGGCGCCCTCTGTTTTATTAGTCAGTGAACGGGATGATGATTTCGCCCGGTTTCACCTCAATACCTTTCGCCAGTTTTTTCGCCAGCGCTTCACCCTGGCTACTGTCATCCTGCAGAATATACGCTGGTTGCTGATTGAAATAGTTTCGCAGCGACTGATTCAAATAAGGCATCAGCGTTTGCAGCACCGACTGCATTTTTTCCGGTGTGACGGTGGCATCCACAACTTCCATCTCTTGCAGATAAATCGCGCCTTTTTCTTTATTGAAGACCGGTAAGGCTTTGAGTTTCAGCTTCATGGTCGCTTTTTGAGTGCCAAACAGCGAGTTCATGTCCAGGTTGGCATCACCGGTCAGCGTCACTTTATTGGGTTCTTCACGGCCTATCTGGCTGGCGAGATTGTTTAGTACGATATGCGCTTCAGCGACGCCAGGCAATCCGATATCTTTAGAAAAGTTATTATGTTTCGCCAGGGCCTGATTAATCTCTTGCTCGCTAACCGTGTATTGCGTGAGTTGATTACAACCAACCAACAGGCCGCTGACAATGAGCGCAGCGGCAAAAAGAAGCTTTTTCATGGGGTTCCTCAACATGATGCTTGTGGTGTAATCGTGACACAAAGCATCATCGAGTACCAGCGCCGCGGCTACCAGCAGAAAAAACTGAAAAATGCGCGTACGCCGGATTGGCTATCAGGCGTCAGGCTCCAGCATACCCCTCGTTGGGCGTTTGAGGCTGAATTGCCAGCCCAGCGCCAGGAAAGTGATGAAGCCGATGATACCGAGCATCATCCAGGGCAGTTCAGGCTGCGCCAGGGCTTTACCCATGTCAAACAGCCAGCCGCCGCCGACATAACCAATTGCGCCACCGATAGCGAGGCCCAGTCGACTGAATCCCATATAGCTTCCTCGGGCACGTGCATTCGCCAGCGAGGCGCTCAGGGTTTCACGCGCCGGTTCGGCGATGATCGAGCCAATATAGAAGGTGCAGATCAGGGTAAACAACTGCTGCAAATTCCCGACCAGACCGATGGGCATCATGCTCAGAGACATCACCAGCAGCCCGGCCATCAGGCGATGCTCAAGGCGAAAGCGTTTTTCGCTCCAGCGAGCAATCGGGTAGAGCAACGTTAAAGAGAGGCACGCCTCGATGGCGTACATCCATTTTACAGCAGCCGGTGAGCCAGCGATGTCGTTCACCATGATTGGCAGCATCAGCATCACCTGCACTGCCAGCATGTAATAGCCTGCCAGCGTCAGCACATAGGTGACAAAGCGCTTGTCATGCATGACATGGCTCATCCCTTCGCGCACCGGTATTTTTACCGTCGACAGCTTCCATGCCGGGAGCAGCCAGGCGTTAAACGCCGCGCACAGAACGAATAAAATTGCGCCGGTGGCACATACCAGACGAAAATCGTATTGCAATAACCAACTGCCGAGCAACGCGCCGACCACGGCCCCGGCGCTATCCTGCATCATCAGAATAGAGAAAAAACGCCCGCGCTTTTCCGGGCGGATCAGTTTGACCACCAGCGCCGAGCGGGGAGGGTCGAACAGCGTACCGCCCAACCCGGAAAGAAAGCAGGAAAACCACAGCAGCCACGGCTCATGAGCAATGCCCATGGTGGCAAATCCGGCAGCGCGCATCAGCATGCCGGTGACGATCATTGGTTTGGCGCCGAAACGGTCCGCAATAGCGCCGCCGAAAATACCCAACCCCTGCTGGATAAATTGACGTAATCCAAGTGCGATACCGACCATCACGGCAGCCCAGCCCATTTGGTCGACGAAACGAATTGAGATCAGCGGGAAAACGACGAAGAAACCCAGCACGACCAGCATATTATCGATGAGAAGGAAGTATTTACCCAGGTTCCTTGCCTGCGAGACTTGCGACATTTCCCCTCCAGGGAAAAACTCGTCACTCTGGATAGAGTTTAAAAGATAAGCACCTCCTATTCTGCGGTGTCGTCATCGCTTTTCCCACCCTTCGCGGGACAATATTTTTTTATCAAAAGTCCGTCTTGATAGAGAGTTTTCATCAAAATGTGTGAATAATTCAAAAAATGGCATTTTGCTCTTTTCACAGGGTGTATTCGCACAGGTATAGTAATGCGAATAGCGTATTGAAGACGTTACGGGAAGGAGTAGGTATAGAATGTTTGGCTATCGCAGTAACGTGCCAAAAGTGCGCTTAACCACGGACCGCCTGGTCGTGCGTTTGGTGCATGAGCGTGATGCCTGGCGTCTGGCAGATTATTACGCAGAAAATCGTCATTTCTTAAAACCCTGGGAACCCATTCGCGATGAAAGCCACTGCTATCCGTCCGGCTGGCAGGCGCGTCTGAGTATGATCTCTGAGTTTCATAAACAAGGCACCGCTTATTACTTTGCGCTGCTTGATCCGGAAGAAAAAGAAATTATCGGCGTTGCTAACTTCTCGAACGTGGTGCGGGGATCCTTCCACGCCTGCTATCTCGGTTACTCCATTGCGCAGAAGTGGCAGGGACAGGGGCTGATGTATGAAGCCTTAACGTCGGCCATCCGTTATATGCAGCGTACGCAGCACATTCACCGCATTATGGCTAACTACATGCCACATAATAAACGCAGCGGTGACCTGCTGGCGCGACTGGGTTTTGAAAAAGAAGGATATGCTAAAGACTACCTGCTGATTGACGGGCAGTGGCGCGATCACGTGCTGACGGCGTTGACGACATCAGAATGGACCCCCGGCCGCTAAGTTTCAGATGCAGCCATGATTAATGGAGAAGACGATGAAATACGAATTAACCGCCACCGAAGCACGAGTGATTGGCTGTTTATTAGAAAAACAAGTGACTACGCCTGAACAGTATCCGCTCTCCGTAAACGGAGTGGTAACCGCCTGCAACCAAAAAACGAATCGTGAGCCGGTGATGAACCTGTCGGAATCGGAAGTACAGGATCAGCTTGATAACCTCGTGAAACGGCATTTCCTGCGCACGGTAAGCGGTTTCGGCAATCGCGTCACGAAATATGAGCAGCGGTTCTGCAATTCGGAGTTTGGCAATCTTAAACTCAGCGCGGGGGAAGTGGCGCTCATCACCACGCTGTTGCTGCGCGGCGCCCAAACGCCGGGTGAACTGCGTAGCCGCGCATCCCGTATGTACGAATTCAGTGACATGGCCGAAGTGGAGTCGACGCTGGAGAAGCTGGCGACCCGGGAAGATGGTCCTTATGTCATTCGCCTGGCGCGCGAGCCGGGCAAACGGGAAAGCCGTTATATGCACCTGTTTTGTGGTGACGTTGATGAAGCAATTGCCGCGGCAGATGAACCTCCGGTAGCAACGGGGGATCTGCAGGCGCGCGTTGAGGCACTGGAGTCAGAAGTTGCGGAGCTCAAGCAGCGGCTTGATTCCTTACTGGCGCATTTGGGAGACTAACGTGAATAAATTACGCATCGGCGTTGTCGGCCTCGGTGGGATTGCACAAAAGGCCTGGCTACCCGTGCTGGGCGCTAGTGCCGACTGGACGCTGCAAGGGGCATTTTCACCTTCGCGGGAAAAAGCGCTGCGTATCTGTGATACCTGGCGGATCCCCTACGTTGATTCTCTGGTGAATCTGGCGCAAACCTGCGATGCGGTTTTCGTTCATTCCAGTACCGCGACGCACTATGCGGTAGTAAGTGAACTGCTAAACGCCGGGGTGCATGTGTGTGTGGATAAACCGCTGGCGGAAAATTTGCGCGAGGCAGAGCAATTAGTGGAGCTGGCCGCGCGGAAAAAGCTGACGCTGATGGTCGGGTTTAACCGACGATTTGCGCCGCTTTATCAGGATCTCAAAGCTCAGTTGGCTAATGCGGCGTCTGTCCGTATGGATAAGCACCGTACGAACAGCGTCGGGCCGCACGATCTGCGCTTCACTCTGCTGGACGATTATCTGCACGTAGTCGATACCGCATTGTGGCTGGCGGGAGGAAAGGCGCAGTTAAACAACGGCACGCTGTTAACCAATGAATCCGGTGCGATGCTTTATGCGGAACACCATTTTTCTGCCGGTCAAATGCAGATAACGACCAGTATGCATCGCCGAGCTGGTAGTCAGCGTGAGTGTGTGCAGGCGGTGACGGACGGCGGCCTGATAGATGTAACTGATATGCGGGAATGGCAGGAAGAGCGTGGGCAAGGCGTGGTGCACAAACCGATAGCAGGCTGGCAAACCACTCTGGAACAGCGGGGTTTTGCCGGATGCGCACGTCATTTTATTGAGTGCGTGCAAAATCAGACGGTTCCCCAGACGGCAGGCGAGCAGGCGCTACTGGCCCAGCGCGTTGTCGAAACGCTGTGGCGGGAGGCGATGGCTGAATAACCCCCTGTAACATCTGGCGGTAGTAATTCATTGTAATCCAGGTACTATATGCCAACTCAAAAATAACACCTCTTTTCAACCATAGGCTGGTTTGTAGGCCTGGTAAGATGCTGCGGCGTCGCCATCAGGCACAGCAAAAGTGTCGGATGGCGGCGAGCATGCCTTATCTGACCTACGGGCAGGTTTGTCGGGGTTTTGCCTCAGAGTCTGGAATACAACATAGATGAATTTATTAAAGTCGCTGGCAGCCGTCAGCTCGATGACGATGTTTTCACGTGTGCTGGGTTTTGCGCGTGATGCAATTGTCGCCAGAATCTTTGGCGCAGGGATGGCGACAGATGCCTTTTTTGTGGCATTCAAACTTCCTAACTTGCTGCGCCGAATCTTTGCTGAGGGCGCTTTTTCGCAGGCGTTTGTGCCTATCCTGGCTGAGTACAAAAGTAAGCAAGGTGAAGATGCGACCCGCGTGTTTGTCGCTTACGTTTCCGGGCTGTTGACCCTGGCGCTGGCCGTGGTGACGGTCGCCGGGATGCTGGCTGCCCCGTGGGTGATTTTAGTAACCGCGCCTGGGTTTGCCGACACCGCCGACAAATTTGCGCTGACTACTCAACTGCTGCGCATAACCTTTCCGTATATTCTGCTGATCTCACTGGCTTCGCTGGTTGGTGCGATCCTTAACACCTGGAACCGCTTTTCTATTCCGGCGTTTGCGCCGACTTTTCTGAATATCAGCATGATCGGTTTCGCGCTGTTTGCAGCACCTTATTTTCATCCTCCGGTGCTGGCGCTGGCGTGGGCCGTTACGGTTGGCGGCGTGCTACAACTGATTTACCAGCTGCCGCATCTGAAAAAAATTGGCATGCTGGTGCTGCCGCGGGTGAACTTCCACGATGCGGGTGCGATGCGCGTCGTCAAGCAAATGGGCCCGGCGATCCTTGGGGTTTCCGTCAGCCAGATTTCACTGATCATCAATACGATTTTTGCCTCGTTTCTGGCCTCTGGCTCGGTTTCATGGATGTACTATGCCGACCGTCTGATGGAGTTTCCGTCCGGCGTACTTGGCGTAGCGCTGGGGACTATCCTGCTGCCATCGCTGTCCAAAAGCTTTTCCAGCGGGAATCATGATGAGTACTGCCGGCTGATGGACTGGGGGCTGCGTTTATGTTTTCTGCTGGCATTACCGAGTGCCGTAGCATTAGGGATTCTGGCCAAACCGTTGACGGTGTCTCTGTTCCAGTACGGGAAATTTACTGCCTTTGACGCCGCCATGACTCAACGCGCGCTGGTGGCGTACTCGGTCGGTTTGATTGGCTTGATCGTGGTGAAAGTGTTGGCCCCAGGTTTTTATTCGCGCCAGGATATTAAAACGCCGGTCAAGATTGCCATTGTCACGCTGATTATGACCCAGGTAATGAACCTGGCGTTTATCGGACCGCTGAAACATGCCGGGTTGTCGCTATCGATTGGTCTGGCGGCGTGTCTGAACGCTTCACTACTGTACTGGCAGTTGCGTAAGCAGAAAATCTTCACCCCGCAACCGGGCTGGGCCTGGTTCCTGACGCGACTGGTGATTTCTGTACTGGTGATGTCGGCGGCGCTGGTCGGGATGCTATACATTATGCCGGACTGGTCGCAGGGAACGATGTTGTGGCGCCTGCTGCGTCTGATGGCTGTCGTAGTGGTAGGTATTGCCGCTTACTTTGCCGCGCTCGCCGTTCTGGGCTTTAAAGTGAAAGAGTTTGTGCGCCGGACGGCGTAACAGATCAATGCCGGATGGCGGCTTAACGCCGTATCCGGCCTACAAAACGCGTAGGACTGATAAGCAAAGTGTTATCAGGCTTGCATCAGATAGAGAATTTTTTCCCGCCGCGGTGCGCAGCAGAGGTTTGACCGTTTGCGCCATACAGCGCCGGTTCCTGGTGCGGTTTCAGCACTTGTATTGCTTGTTGATTGCGCTCGATCTGTCCTTCCAGCAGCCAGCCATTGTGCTGATTGAGGTCGCGTAGGTGCTGTGTTTTCATGGTGATGGTTTGCCAACGCTCGGCAATTTCATCATTAGCGCTGCGCGTGGCATCATGCTCCAGACGGCGCTGCTGCTCCAGATAATCAAGGGTTGCCAGCAAAGAGCTTTTTTCTTCTGTAATACGCTGAAGCAGGCTGCCGTTGATATATCCTGCGGAAAGTTGCTGCTGTTCAGCATCCATTACCGTTTTCAGGTCATTGAGGACGGTCGTCATCTGGTCAAGTATTTCTGACAAACGAGTCATACTTTATTTACTCTGTAAGTAGCTCTGCGCCTCGCGGATCAGCGAGTCGGCAATTTTTCCAGTGTCCATCTTCAGCTCACCGTTACGGATCGCGGTTTTCAGTGCTTCGACGCGTTCCATATTGATGTCATTGGTGCCGGGCTGCATCAGTTTAGCCTGGGCGTCGCTCAGCATGACGCTGGTGCTGGTGGTGGCGGTGGTTTTTTCCTTCCGCGCTTTTTGTACCGGCGCATCGCTGGTTTCACGTGGCTGAACGGTACTTACTGGTTTCAATGGTGAGGTACGATCAATGCTCATTTTGTTTTTCCTCATCGAGGGGTTACGCTATAGCGGCCCGCTGTAATCATTGGTTGTTTATCTATCGGCACACGCTAAAAAATCTTTAACCTATTATAGGTTAATCAGAATATTCCCATCAGAATCGACGATGCCGCTCACCACCTGGCCTGAAACCATCCGCACTCGCGCATTCTGTGCAACGGCGGCATTGTTCAGCGCTTTGCCTTCGGCATTCACCCGAAAACCCTCTCCGTTGGCGATAACCAGTACGCGCTGACCGGCCTTGATCCGCCAGGCCTGGCGCAACATTGAAAGCTGTATCGGTTGACCTGGCACCAGATCGCGCAGGCTTACGGCATCCTGTACTTGACTCATATCCAGCACCGCGCGCGGTGGTAGTTGGTCCAGTCGACCTCGTTTTAACGTTACGCTGGCCTGAGTCAGGGCGCTACCCCGGGCTACGGGCGCGGCGGCTACCACGTAGTTTCCTGTGGCCTGCACGTTCACCTGCAGATAACGTTTTTCGTTGGCGCATCGCGCCAGCACGTTCACATTGCCCCACAGTTTTGCACTGCCGGACACGCTTAATGCGGGTTGCTCGCAGCTCGGCAGTAAGTTTGGTGACGTTCGGATAGTGACCATCACCTCATCGCTAAATCCGGCCAGACGCTGGGAGAACCATGCTGTTAGCTGAGAATTCAGGTCTTGCGCCAGCGTCATAGGGCTGAACAGCAGTGCTGCAACGACTATTCCACGTTTAAACGTTTGCATCAAAACCTCGTGCTTTTTCAGGTAGTGGCAGGATTTTACCTGTGTGACGCAGTCATCAACGCAACAAATAGCGACGCATTTTGCGTTTATTCCGGCGATAACGCGCGCGTAATGGGATTTAAGCTGTCGGCTGAATTTTGTCATTTGCGGAGGAGATATGCTCGATAAGCTCGACGCCGCCTTACGTTTTCAACAGGAAGCGCTGAATTTGCGCGCCCAACGCCAGGAAGTATTGGCGGCCAACATAGCCAATGCCGACACGCCGGGGTATCAGGCGCGTGACCTGGATTTCGCCAGTGAATTGAAAAAAGTCATGGTGCGAGGACGGGAAGAAACCGGCGGTGTCTCGTTGACGCTGACCTCTGCACAACACATTCCGGCCCAGACCGTTTCCGCGCCTTCTACGGAGCTGCTCTACCGTATTCCTGACCAGCCGTCTCTCGATGGTAACACGGTGGATATGGACCGGGAGCGTACGCAATTTGCCGACAACAGCCTCAAATATCAAATGGGGCTAACCGCGCTGGGTGGACAAATCAAAGGCATGATGAACGTGCTGCAAGGAGGGAACTAATTCGTGGCGCTGTTAAATATTTTTGATATCGCAGGCTCTGCGCTGACGGCTCAGTCTAAGCGTCTGAACGTGGCGGCCAGCAACATGGCGAATGCGGATAGCGTCACCGGACCCGACGGTCAACCGTATCGTGCGAAGCAGGTTGTTTTTCAGGTTGATGCCGCGCCAGGCGCAGCAACCGGTGGCGTGAAAGTTGCTGATGTCATTGAAAGCCAGGCGCCGGATAAGCTGGTTTATGAACCGGGTAATCCGCTGGCCGATGCGAATGGTTACGTAAAAATGCCGAATGTGGACGTCGTCGGCGAAATGGTCAACACCATGTCAGCCTCGCGTAGCTACCAGGCAAACGTCGAAGTGCTCAACACCGTGAAAAGCTTGATGCTCAAAACGCTGACGCTAGGCCAGTAAAGGAGGCGCACATGTCTATTGCTGTAAAAATGAATGACCCAGGCACCACTGGCGTTAATGACGCCACGGGGAAGAATTCGCTGACGGGCAGCAACGCTGCTGATCTGCAAAGCAGCTTTCTGACGCTGCTGGTTGCACAGCTGAAAAACCAGGATCCAACTAACCCGCTGCAAAACAACGAACTGACCACCCAACTGGCGCAAATCAGTACCGTGAGCGGAATAGAAAAACTGAACACCACGTTGGGGTCGATCTCCGGACAGATCGACAACAGCCAGTCGCTGCAGGCCAGTACCCTGATTGGCCACGGCGTCATGATCCCGGGCACTACCATCCTGACCGGTAAAGGTACGGAAGAGGGCGCCAAAACCACCACCACGCCGTTTGGCGTTGAGCTGCAGCAACCAGCAGATAAGGTTACCGCAACCATTACCGATAAAGACGGCAAGGTGGTACGCACCATTGATATTGGCGGTTTGAAAGCGGGCGTTCATACCTTTACCTGGGACGGCACCATGACCGATGGCACGGATGCGCCAAGCGGTTCTTACAACGTGTCAATTGCTGCCAGTAATGGCGGAACGCAACTGGTGGCGCAGCCGCTTCAGTTTGCGCTGGTGCAGGGAGTTATTCGCAGTAACGGCGGTAATACGCTGGACCTGGGCACCTATGGAACCACCACCCTCGACGAAGTACGGCAGATCATTTAAGCCTTCACACTTATCAGGAGTAAGTCATGGCCTTTTCACAAGCGGTCAGCGGTCTGAACGCTGCAGCGACCAACCTCGATGTCATTGGTAATAACATCGCCAACTCCGCCACCTACGGTTTTAAGTCCGGTACGGCATCCTTTGCCGATATGTTTGCCGGTTCTAAAGTGGGTCTGGGCGTTAAAGTTGCGGGTATTACCCAGGACTTTACCGACGGCACTACGACCAACACCGGTCGCGGGCTGGATGTTGCTATTAGCCAGAACGGTTTTTTCCGCATGGTAGACAGCAACGGTTCCGTATTCTTTAGTCGTAATGGTCAGTTTAAGCTCGATGAAAACCGAACGCTGGTTAACATGCAGGGGCTGCAATTAACGGGATACCCGGCTGCCGGTACGCCGCCAACTATTCAGCAGGGCGCAAATCCAGGCCCAATCACTATCCCGAATACGCTGATGGGGGGAAAATCCACCGAAACGGCGACGATGCAGATCAACCTGAACTCATCAGCAAAAGTTCCGACGAATAAGTTTTCGCCGTCTGATGCTGACAGCTATAACAAACGTGCGCCGCTGACGGTATTTGACAGCCAGGGAAACCAGCACGACGTTAACCTTTATTACGTTAAAACCGGTGATAACACCTGGGATATCTGGACTCAGGATTCCAGCGTAGCAAACTCGCCGCTGGTGAAATCAAGCCAGATGACCTTCGACACCAATGGCTCTCTGGAGGCCGTTAAAGGTTATACCGAAGTGAAGCCGACGCCTCCTGCGACTGAATCAACCTGGACGCTGGGCGCGGCAAATGCAACACCTTCGTTTTCGATCACTACCGGCACGATAAACGGCGCAGTCCCTGCGACATTCACTCTTAGCCTGCAGAACTCTATGCAGCAAAACACGGGTACAAACAGTGTGATTGCCGCTACGCAGAATGGCTACAAGCCGGGCGATTTGGTTAGCTACCAGATTAATAATGACGGTACCGTGGTTGGTAACTACTCCAACGAGCAAACGCAGGTTTTAGGACAGATCGTGCTGGCAAACTTCGCCAACAACGAAGGTCTGGCTTCTCAGGGCGACAACGTCTGGGCTGCGACTCAGGCTTCCGGCGTGGCGTTGTTGGGTACGGCTGGCTCAGGTAACTTCGGCAAGCTGACCAACGGCGCGCTGGAAGCGTCAAACGTGGATTTGAGTAAAGAACTGGTGAATATGATTGTCGCTCAGCGTAACTATCAGTCGAACGCGCAGACCATCAAAACCCAGGATCAGATCCTCAACACGCTGGTCAACCTGCGCTAAGCGCCTGACGGGATGGCTTAATGGATCACGCAATTTATACCGCCATGGGCGCGGCCAGTCAGACGCTGAATCAACAGGCGGTGACGGCCAGCAACCTGGCAAACGCTTCAACGCCGGGTTTTCGTGCGCAGCTCAATGCCCTGCGTGCGGTTCCCGTTGAGGGATTGTCTTTACCGACGCGTACGCTGGTGGTGGCCTCCACGCCGGGGGCCGATATGACGCCGGGTCAGATGGACTATACCTCGCGTCCACTGGACGTGGCGCTGCAACAGGATGGCTGGTTAGCTGTGCAGACCGCGGACGGTAGCGAAGGATATACCCGAAATGGCGCCATTCAGGTAAGCCCTACGGGTGAACTGACTATTCAGGGTCACCCGGTGAT
Organism: Citrobacter sp. Ce104; assembly: GCF_030334595.1. Lineage (NCBI taxonomy): Bacteria > Pseudomonadati > Pseudomonadota > Gammaproteobacteria > Enterobacterales > Enterobacteriaceae > Citrobacter > Citrobacter sp. Ce104. The sequence continues at coordinate 108,993 of NZ_JAOWDP010000046.1, read as the reverse complement.
TGGCGAAGCCGGACCAATAGCCGTACCGGAAGGTTCAGAAGTCACCATTGCGGCAGACGGTACGATCTCGGCGCTTAATCCTGGCGATCCGGCCAATACGGTCGCGCCAGTCGGGCGACTGAAGCTGGTGAAGGCGACGGGGAGTGAAGTACAACGTGGTGATGATGGCATGTTCCGTCTGACTCAGGCCGCGCAGGCTACTCGTGGTGCGACGTTACAGGCCGACCCCAGCATTCGCGTCATGTCGGGCGTGCTGGAAGGCAGTAACGTCAAACCGGTTGCTGCGATGAGTGACATGATCGCCAACGCCCGCCGCTTTGAAATGCAAATGAAGATTATCAGTAGCGTGGATGATAACGCGGGCCGCGCCAACCAACTGCTGTCGATGAGTTAACACAGGACATTTTATGATCAGTTCATTATGGATCGCCAAAACCGGCCTGGATGCGCAGCAAACCAACATGGATGTGATTGCCAACAACCTGGCAAACGTCAGCACCAACGGATTTAAACGCCAGCGTGCGGTGTTTGAAGATCTGTTGTACCAGACGATTCGCCAGCCTGGCGCCCAGTCTTCTGAACAAACCACACTGCCGTCTGGCTTGCAGATAGGTACCGGTGTGCGTCCGGTCGCGACCGAGCGTTTACACAGCCAGGGGAACCTGTCGCAGACCAACAACAGTAAAGATGTGGCGATTAAAGGGCAGGGATTTTTCCAGGTTATGCTGCCTGATGGCACGTCTGCTTATACCCGTGACGGTTCATTCCAGGTGGATCAGAACGGTCAGTTGGTGACGGCGGGTGGTTTTCAGGTTCAGCCAGCCATCACCATTCCGGCTAACTCGCTCAGTATCACCATTGGCCGCGACGGTATTGTCAGCGTGACCCAGCAGGGCCAGGCTGCGCCGGTTCAGGTAGGCCAGCTTAACCTGACAACCTTCATGAACGATACCGGTCTGGAAAGTATTGGTGAGAATCTGTACACCGAAACGCAGTCATCCGGTGCGCCGAATGAGAGCACGCCGGGTCTGAACGGCGCGGGTCTGCTGTACCAGGGCTATGTTGAAACCTCTAACGTCAACGTGGCGGAAGAGCTGGTAAACATGATCCAGGTCCAGCGCGCTTACGAAATCAACAGTAAAGCGGTGTCGACCACCGATCAGATGCTGCAAAAACTGACGCAACTCTAAAGTGTGGTCCGGTGGGGTGAAAGCCTCACCGGCACACTGATTTTGAAGATGACCGCAATGCGAAAATACGCGCTTCACCCATACCCAATTTTAGCCCTGCTGGTGGTTTCACTGACAGGATGCGCCTGGATCCCGGCCACCCCCCTCGTGCAGGGCGCGACGTCTGCCCAGCCTGTTCCAGGTCCGACGCCGGTGGCGAATGGCTCAATCTTCCAGTCGGCGCAGCCGATTAACTACGGTTATCAGCCGCTATTCGAAGACCGCCGTCCGCGCAATATTGGCGATACGTTAACCATCGTATTGCAGGAAAACGTCAGCGCGAGCAAAAGTTCTTCGGCTAACGCCAGCCGTGACGGCAAGACTAACTTTGGTTTTGATACCGTCCCGCGCTATCTGCAAGGTCTGTTCGGTAACGAACGTGCTGACGTAGAAGCGTCAGGGGGTAACTCCTTTAACGGTAAAGGCGGCGCGAACGCCAGCAATACCTTCAGCGGTACGCTGACCGTAACGGTCGATCAGGTACTGGTGAATGGCAACTTACATGTCGTGGGTGAAAAACAGATTGCCATTAATCAGGGCACTGAATTCATTCGCTTCTCCGGGGTCGTTAACCCGCGCACCATCAGTGGCAGCAACTCCGTACCGTCAACTCAGGTTGCGGACGCGCGGATTGAGTATGTCGGCAACGGCTACATCAATGAAGCGCAGAATATGGGCTGGTTGCAGCGTTTCTTCCTTAACTTGTCGCCGATGTAAGCGAGGTACCCAGTGTTTAAATCTTTAGTTGGAATGGTACTGGTGCTGATAGCCACCATTGCGCACGCTGACCGTATTCGTGACCTGACCAGCGTTCAGGGAGTGCGGGAAAACTCGTTGATAGGTTATGGGCTGGTAGTCGGTCTGGATGGTACGGGCGACCAGACCACCCAGACGCCGTTTACTACGCAAACGCTCAACAACATGCTTTCGCAGTTGGGGATAACCGTGCCAACTGGCACCAACATGCAGTTGAAAAACGTGGCGGCGGTGATGGTCACCGCGTCATTTCCTGCATTCGGTCGGCAAGGACAAACGATTGACGTGGTGGTTTCTTCCATGGGGAACGCCAAAAGCCTGCGCGGCGGCACGCTGCTGATGACTCCACTGAAAGGGGTCGACAGCCAGGTTTATGCGCTGGCGCAAGGGAATATTTTAGTTGGCGGTGCGGGCGCGGCTGCGGGTGGCAGTAGCGTGCAGGTTAACCAGCTCAATGGCGGACGTATTACTAACGGCGCAATTATTGAACGTGAATTACCCAGCCAGTTCGGCGGCGGTAACACTATTAATCTGCAGCTCAATAATGAAGATTTCACGATGGCGCAGCAGATTACCGACACAATCAACCGCTCGCGTGGCTTTGGTAGCGCAACGGCGCTGGATGCCCGGACCATACAAGTGCGTGTGCCAAGCGGCAACAGTTCGCAGGTCCGTTTCCTTGCTGACATCCAGAATATGGAGGTGAACGTCACGCCGCAGGATGCGAAAGTGATTATCAACTCGCGTACCGGATCCGTCGTAATGAACCGCGAAGTCACGCTGGATAGTTGTGCCGTGGCGCAAGGCAACTTGTCGATTACGGTAAACCGTCAGGCGAATGTCAGCCAGCCGGATACACCGTTTGGTGGTGGACAGACAGTGGTAACGCCACAAACCCAGATCGATCTGCGCCAGAGCGGTGGTTCGCTGCAAAGCGTGCGTTCCAGCGCCAACCTGAATAACGTCGTACGTGCGCTTAATGCGCTGGGGGCAACGCCGATGGATCTGATGTCCATTCTGCAATCGATGCAGAGTGCGGGATGCTTACGTGCCAAACTGGAAATCATCTAATGATTGGTGACAGCAAACTGCTGACCAGCGCCGCCTGGGATGCGCAATCACTGAACGAACTGAAAGCGAAAGCGGGTCAGGACCCGGCGGCGAATATCCGCCCGGTCGCCCGTCAGGTTGAAGGGATGTTCGTGCAGATGATGCTGAAAAGCATGCGTGAAGCGCTGCCGAAAGATGGTGTGTTTAGCAGCGATTCGACACGTTTGTATACCAGCATGTATGACCAACAAATTGCGCAGCAGATGACCGCAGGTAAAGGTCTGGGGCTGGCGGAAATGATGGTTAAGCAGATGACCGAAGGGCAGGCGCAACCCGCAGACGACGCGCCGCAGGTGCCAATGAAGTTCTCGCTTGAAACGGTGACCAGCTATCAAAACCAGGCGCTGACGCAACTGGTGCGTAAAGCCATTCCCCGGGCGACGGAAAGCATTGATGAGCCGCTGTCAGGTGACAGTAAAGACTTCCTCGCCCAGCTATCGCTGCCAGCTAAGCTTGCCAGCCAGCAAAGCGGGGTTCCGCATCATCTTATTCTGGCACAGGCGGCGCTGGAGTCCGGATGGGGGCAGCGACAAATCCGTCGTGAAAATGGCGAACCAAGCTTTAACATTTTTGGCGTGAAGGCTTCGGGAAGCTGGAAAGGCCCAACCACCGAAATCACCACTACCGAATATGAAAACGGTGAGGCGAAAAAGGTGAAAGCCAGATTCCGCGTGTATAGCTCTTACCTGGAGGCGCTGTCGGATTATGTCGGTCTGATATCGCGTAACCCGCGCTATGCGGCGGTGACCGCTGCCGCGACAGCCGAGCAAGGCGCACAGGCATTGCAAAATGCCGGTTACGCAACTGACCCTAACTATGCGCGTAAATTAACCAACATGATCCAGCAGTTGAAATCGATGAGCGAAAAAGTGAGCAAAACCTACAGCACGAACATCGATAATCTCTTTTAAATAGCTCAAGTCTACCGACCTGCTGCCGATAATAACGAGTATTGAAGGATTACAAGGAACCTCCATGTCCAGCTTGATTAATAACGCGATGAGTGGACTTAGCGCAGCGCAGGCCGCGTTGAATACCGCCAGTAATAACATCTCCAGCTATAACGTTGCCGGGTACACCCGCCAAACGACAATTATGGCGCAGGCGAACAGCACGCTGGGTGCGGGGGGCTGGGTTGGCAATGGCGTCTATGTTTCTGGCGTACAGCGCGAATATGATTCTTTTATCACGAATCAGTTGCGTGCAGCGCAGAACCAGAGCAGCGGCCTGACAACGCGCTATGAGCAAATGTCGAAAATCGACAATTTGCTTTCCAGTAAAACCAGTTCAATTTCCACCTCAATGCAGGGTTTTTTTACCAGCCTGCAGACGCTGGTCAGTAATGCAGAAGACCCGGCTGCGCGTCAGGCACTGATTGGTAAAGCTGATGGTTTAGTGAATCAGTTCAGAACAACCGATCAGTATCTGCGCGATCAGGATAAGCAGGTCAATACTGCGATCAAAGCCAGCGTAGATCAGATCAACAACTACTCAAAGCAGATTGCCAGCCTCAACGATCAGATTTCCCGTCTGACCGGCGTTGGCGCGGGCGCATCGCCTAACGATCTACTCGATCAGCGTGACCAACTGGTTAGCGATCTGAACAAACTTGTCGGCGTTGAAGTCAGTGTCCAGGATGGCGGCACCTATAACGTAACGATGGCGAACGGCTATTCACTGGTACAGGGCAGCAACGCCCGCCAACTGGCCGCAGTACCGTCCAGTGCCGATCCAACACGCACTACGGTGGCCTATGTTGATGGCGTTGCCGGAAATGTTGAAATTCCTGAAAAACTCATTGATACCGGCTCATTGGGCGGTTTGATGACGTTCCGTTCTCAAGAGCTGGACCAGACGCGTAACACGCTGGGGCAACTGGCACTGGCGTTTGCCGATGCCTTTAATACGCAGCATAAAGAAGGTTTTGATGCCAATGGTGATGCTGGTAAAGACTTCTTTGCTATCGGCGGTCCATCTGTGCTCAGTAATACCAAAAATACTGGGACAGGGTCGTTAACTGCAAAAGTTACTGATAGCTCAGCAGTGCAGGCTACTGATTACAATATTACTTTTGATGGTACTGACTGGCAGGTAACTCGCCTTGCAGATAATACCAGCTTTAAGGCGACCGTCACTGGTGGAAAAATGTCCTTTGATGGGCTGGAAATAACCGTAGGGGCGGGAGCGAAAGCGAATGATAGCTTTACGGTGAAGCCAGTGGGTAATGTCATTGTTGATATGAAAGTGGCTGTGACTGATGAGTCGAAAATCGCCATGGCCGAAGTATCCAAAAATGATATCGATCCAGATAAGGATAAAGGGAAAAGCGATAACCGTAACGGCCAAAAATTGTTGGATCTGCAAACCAAAGCGACTGTCGGAAATAAAACCTTCAATGACGCGTACGCAACGCTGGTGAGCGATGTCGGGAATAAAACCGCTACCCTGAAAACCAGCGCCACCACCCAGAACAACGTAGTTACGCAGCTTTCTAATCAGCAACAGTCGATTTCCGGGGTTAACCTCGATGAAGAGTACGGCAATTTGCAGCGTTATCAACAGTATTACCTGGCCAACGCACAAGTGCTGCAAACAGCAAATTCGCTCTTTGATGCGCTTCTGAATATTCGCTAAGGGAGAGGGACTCAATGCGTATTAGTACTCAGATGATGTACCAGCAGAACATGCGTGGCATTACCAACTCTCAGGCCGAATGGATAAAATTTGGTGAGCAGATGTCAACGGGCAAACGCGTGATCAACCCGTCTGACGATCCGATTGCCGCCTCGCAGGCTGTAGTGCTTTCTCAGGCTCAGGCGCAAAACAGCCAATATACGCTGGCGCGTACTTTCGCGACGCAAAAAGTGTCACTGGAAGAGAACGTTTTAAGCCGGGCGACGACCGCGATTACCGCGGCGCAGGAAAAAATTGTCAACGCCGGCAACGGTACATTGAGTGATGACAACAGAGCATCGTTAGCGACTGATTTGCAAGGGCTCCGCGATCAGCTGATGAATTTGGCTAACAGTACCGACGGTAATGGTCGCTATATCTTTGGCGGCTACAAAACCGAAGTTCCACCATTTGCCCAGACTGATGGTACTTATAGCGGTGGAACTGAAAATATCACCCAACAGGTTGATGCCGCTCGGTCAATGGTGATTGGTCATACCGGAGATAAAATTTTTAACTCGGTGACCAGCAACGCGGTTCCGGAGCCAGATGGTAGCAAGTCTGAAACGAACTTATTCGTAATGCTGGATACAGCTATTGCAGCCCTGAATACGCCGATTGAAGGCGATGATGTGGCGAAAGCAAAGGCCGCTGAGGCGATTGATAAAACCAACCGTGGTTTAAAGAATTCACTCAATAATGTGTTGAGCGTCCGTGCGGAATTGGGCACGCAGCTTAGCGAATTAAGCTCGCTGGATTCACTGGGAGCCGATCGTGCACTGGGTCAAACTCAGCAGATGAGCAATCTGGTGGATGTTGACTGGAACGCAGCGATTTCGTCCTACGTGATGCAGCAGGCTGCACTGCAGGCATCGTACAAAACGTTTACCGATATGCAGGGCATGTCGCTGTTCCAGCTTAACCGGTAACGACCTTTTTTGAACATATCATGAAACTGGATATGTTTGTCTGCCCGCTCCTTTAACACCCCGGAGCGGGCATTTTTTTAGGCCACGGTTGTTTTTCTCAGTGACAGATTCCCCGTTAATCTTATTACCAGCGCAATCGCACCGCTAAACGTTGCCAGCGTAACCACACCTTCCCAGTCTGCCTGCGCGTAGACCTGACTTCCGAGAACCGAACCCAACGCCATACCGATAAATACCATTGTAAACAGTAGCGCGTTCAGGCGTCCACGTGCCTGGGGCTCGAGGCCATAGACCAGGTTCTGGTGGGCAACCAGGCTGGATTGCAATCCGAGATCAAAACCTACCGCCGAAAGGGCAATAAGCAGCCACTGCCCCTGTACTGGCAGGGCGGGTAACAGGAACATCAGGGCGAAAGATACTGTTACCAGCAAAGCACCTAACTGCGCCACTTTCGCTGCGCCCACTTTGTCGGCAAGATGGCCTGCCAGCGGCGCGGCAAGCGCACCAGCCGCGCCCGCGATACCAAACGCGCCAGCCATAGCGCTACCCATGTGATAATGCTCAGATAACATCACTGCCAACGTGGACCAGAAGGCGCTAAAGGCAACAGACAGAAAGCCTTGTGCCAGCGCCGCGCGGCGCAATGCGGGATACCGCTGCCACAGTTGCGCCATTGAGAGCAGTAATGACGGGTAGCTCAGCGTGGAATGGACAGCAAAACGAGGGAGCACTTTCCACATGATGGTGGAAATCACAGCAATGCTGAAGGCTGCGAGTTGATACATTTCGCGCCAGCCAAACGCCTCACCTATTAGCCCGCTAACGGTACGTGAAAGTAAAATTCCCAGCAGCAGGCCCGTCATCACGGTACCTACCGTTTTTCCCTGCTTGCCTTCAGGGGCCAGAATTGCCGCAGCGGGAACGATGTCCTGCGCCATGGTTGCCGCCATTCCCATCAACAGGCTGACCAGTAAAAGCGAATGCAATTGGCCGGTAAAGCTGCAGGCCAGAAGCAGTACGGCGAGCGCGAGGCTTTTCAACAGGATTAGCGTCCGACGGTCATAGCGGTCGCCTAATGGTAATAAAAAGAAAATCCCCAACGCGTAACCCGCCTGGGTTAGCGTCGGAACCAGCCCCATGCCGGTGATGCTTAGGGCCAGATCCTGACCCATTAAGGGCAGAAGCGGCTGGGCATAATAGATGGATGCCACGCTGAATCCGGCGCCTGATGCCAGTACAAAAATAACCCAACGGGTAAGGGCGGTATGTGTGTTCACAGTTGATTCCTCAATCACAGGATGTGCGGCTATTTTTAACCTTCAGCGGGTGGCGCGGTAGCGAGCGCGGTGGTAAAACAGTTATACGTCAGACGTATGAAGAAACCTGGAATGGTAAAAACTGAGCGTATAGATAGAGTGGAGCTGATGCGCACGTTTGTGCGTATCGTCGAGGCGGGGTCGCTTTCAGCAGCGGCAAAGCAGATGGGGACAACGCAGGCGACCGTCAGTCGACGGTTACAATCCCTGGAAGCGCTGCTGGGTGTAAAACTGATCATGCGCACCACGCATGCGATGAAACTGACCGACGACGGCGAACGCGGCTACCAGCATGCCAAGAATATTATTGATGCCTGGCTGGCGCTGGAAGATGGACTCAATGTTACGGAGGATGAACCGGTGGGAACGCTGCGAGTACGTGCTCCGCATGCGTTCGGGCAGCAACAGCTTCTTGAACCGCTTTTGCAGTTTCTTTCGCGCTATCCGCAGTTGTCGGTAGAGTGGATGCTCAATGATAAAACCGTTGATTTCCTGAGCGATAATATTGATTGCGCCATCAGGGTTGGGGCAGAGGTTGATCCAGCGACGGTCTCGGTTTTACTGGCTGAGGTTCCTCGTAGCATGGTAGTGAATCCTGCTTTGCTTGAGCAATATAGCGAGCTTTCGCATCCGGAGCAGTTATCAACGCTGCCATGGATTGCAGTGAACACGTTTTACCAGCACAGCGTTTCGTTGCTGCATCGACCACGTAATGAACCTGTTACGCTGAATATTACACCCAGATTAAGCACCGACAGCATTTATGTCGCAAGAAATGCCGCCCTGGCAGGGTTGGGTGTGGCCATTGTTTCAAGCTGGATGGTCGAGGAGGATATTGCTCGTGGACGACTGGTTACGCTGCTACCCGAGTGGCATGCGGCGTCGTTGCCTGTACATTTGGTTTATCCCTGGGCGCGTTACTATCCCACCCGATTACGCAAGTTTCTGGCGTTAATGAAAGATGTCATGCCGCAGCTAACGGGGATGAAACGCGTAGAGCAGATATAAAAAAGCCGACCCGAAGGTCGGCTTTGATGTTGATTACGTCTTACTCAACGGGCTGCGGGCGTGTTGCTGGCGCAGTCGCCTGGTGTGTGGCGCTGTGTCCACCTGCGGCACCTTTCCCTTCAAAGGCGAATGCCGGGCGCTGCCACTCGCTATGACGCGGCGCTTCAGGCACATACTCTGGTGCCGGTGCGCGCGTCATCGGCGCGGTTGCATGGCTGTGAAGATGTTCCGTGTCAACGCTGGTTGCGACAACTTCAGCCTTAACGACTGCGGCTTCGACGACAGGAGCTGCAACAACTTCTTTCGGCGCTGCAACTTCTTCAACAACCGGTGCGGTTTCCACAACTGGCGCTGTTTCCACAACCTCAGCGATCTCTTCAACCACTTCAGGCTGAGAAATAACAACTTCCGCAGGCGCATCGACAACCGGCGCAGTCACGACTTCAGCGACAGGTTCGGCTTTCGCAACGGTTTCCTCGGCAACAGGTGCGTCGGATTCAGCGATAATTTGTGGTTGTTCCTCGACCGGAGTAGCAATGACTTCCGGATGCGTGGTTTCAACCTGTGCGGTTTCAACAGCGGCGGGCTGAGGTTCGGCAATAACAACCTCTGGCTGTACGGTTTCAACCGACGCCGGGGCATCCACACTGTGCTCAACGGCAGCTGCAACCTGAGGCTCCACGGCCACAGTCGCAGTTTGCTCCTGAACCATTTCCTGTTCGCGCTGCTCTTCAACCTGCTGATCCTGAGGACGAGCGACAGGGTAGCGGATCCATACTTTGCCGGACGCTAATTCTGGAGATGCGCAGGCGACCGTTAATGGCATCGGCGACTGAACCGGATAACGCTCGTCACGATAACGACGACGACGCTGACCACTTACGCGCAGATGGCGAGGAGAACGACGGGAACGACGCGGCATACCATTTGAGTCGCGCGCTTCGCTGTTGTCATCCTGCTCAGTCGCAACGACGACTGGCAGATCAACTTTCGCCAGTTCGGTACGCTGTGCCGGTGCTGGCTGTTCAGTTGGTTGAACGACAGCCGTTTCAGCGATCGCAGCGGCAGTTGCCACTTCAGCTTCAACAGCCGGGCTATCTGTGAAACGAACTTTCTGATTCAACTGACGCTGTTTACGGCGAGTCTGAGGCTGACGTACGCGCTCTTCCTGCTCGGTATCCTGCGCCGGTTGTTCAGCCAGGTTCAGCTCTTTAACTTCTTGCTGCGCCTGACGTTTGTCATCGTTACGACGGCGGTTGCGCTCGCGACGCGGAGCCTGCTGCTCATCACCGGATTTCGCTTTGTCGGCGACATCAACGGACTGCTGGCGGTTATCGCGCGCTTCCGCATTTTGCTGCTGAGACTGACGGCGGTTACGGCGGTTATCTTCACGGTTTTCGCCGCTTTCTGATCGCTCGTTACGGTTATCACGATCGCCACGGTTGTCGCGATTATCACGACGGTCGTTACGGTCGCGACGATTGTTCTGCCGCGGTTTACGACGATCCTGCTGGCGTTCGGTTTTCTCTTCAGCTTTCGGTGCAGGTTGTTCAACCGGTTTCACTTCTTCGCTGCCACCGAAGATGGACTTCAGTGCGCCAAAGAAACGGCTAATCAAACCCGGTTGTGCGGCGACGGCTGCGGTCGCTGCTGCGGCTTTAGGCGCGGCGGCTTTCGCTGCAGGCTCCTGCGGTGCAGGGGCTGGCGGCACGTCTGGCATAGCAAAGGTAGCTAATGCCGGCTGTTCTGGCTGTTTACGCTCGACGTATTCTTCTTCCGTCGGCAATGCCATTGCTTCTTCATGCAGTTTTGGCAGCAGGTAGCTCAGGGTTGGTGTTTCTTCCCCTTTGCGTACACGCAGTACGGAGTAATGCGGGGTTTCCATCTGATCGTTTGGCACAATCACACAGCGCACGCCATTCTGACGCGTTTCGATGGCATTTACCGCGGTACGTTTTTCGTTGAGCAGGTAGGATGCGATCGGCACAGGAACAATAGCATGAACTTCCTGGGTATTTTCTTTCAGCGCTTCTTCTTCGATCAGACGCAGAATAGACAGCGACAGTGATTCGTTGTCACGTACGGTACCCGTACCGGAACAGCGTGGGCATACGTGATGGCTGGATTCACCCAGAGACGGGCTCAGACGCTGACGGGACATCTCCAGCAGGCCGAAGCGTGAAATATGACTGATCTGAATACGCGCTCGGTCCTGACGCACGGCTTCGCGTAGACGGTTTTCAACCGCGCGCTGGTGGCGAACCGGAGTCATATCGATGAAGTCGATGACAATCAGGCCACCGAGGTCGCGCAGACGCAGCTGACGAGCAATTTCATCGGCAGCTTCAAGGTTGGTGTTGAACGCTGTTTCTTCGATGTCGCCGCCGCGGGTAGCGCGTGCGGAGTTGATATCGATAGCGGTCAGCGCTTCGGTGCTGTCGATAACGATTGAGCCGCCTGACGGCAGGCGCACTTCACGCTGGAACGCAGACTCAATCTGAGACTCGATTTGATAGTGGCTGAACAGCGGAATTTCACCGGTGTACAGTTTGATTTTGCTGCTGAAATCCGGACGACCCAGCGCGGCGATGTGCTGACGCGCCATCTCCATCACTTTCGGGTTGTCGATGAGGATTTCGCCGATGTCCTGACGTAAGTAGTCACGGAATGCGCGAACGATAACGTTGCTTTCCTGATGGATCAGAAACGGAGCAGGGCGGCTGTCAGCGGCTTTTTGAATCGCTTCCCAGTGCTTAAGGCGGAAACTCAGGTCCCACTGCAGCGCTTCGGCGGATTTGCCGACACCTGCGGTACGCACGATAAGCCCCATACCATCAGGCAGTTCCAGACTTGCCAACGCTTCTTTTAATTCGGTACGGTCGTCGCCTTCAATGCGACGGGAGATGCCGCCCGCGCGCGGGTTGTTCGGCATCAGGACCAGATAACTCCCTGCCAGGCTGATAAAGGTAGTCAGCGCAGCGCCTTTATTGCCGCGTTCTTCTTTATCGATCTGAACGATGACTTCCTGACCTTCGCGCAACACATCTTTAATGTTGGGACGGCCATGGGAGTTGTAATTAGCGGGGAAGTATTCGCGGGCAATTTCTTTTAACGGGAGGAAACCGTGACGTTCAGCGCCGTAATCAACAAAAGCCGCTTCCAGACTCGGTTCAATACGGGTAATTTTGCCTTTATAGATGTTGGCTTTTTTCTGTTCGTGTCCAGGACTTTCGATATCCAGATCGTACAGACGCTGCCCATCTACAAGGGCGACACGCAACTCTTCCTGCTGAGTCGCGTTAATTAACATTCTTTTCATCGTAACTTACTCATTATTCTTACATTGACGACTAAGCTGCGGGCAGAGTAATGCCTTTCCGGGTGTGAACCGATGGCCTCGTGTCTATTCGCGTCGCCAACCTCACGGTTATCGTCAGCTCAAAGAGGCGCAGAGTGTCGGTTGCCTGTATTTCATACGGAAACACAGCGCAATTATCAGGGGAACAGTCTGGGTGTTACTCTCCAGAAAAGCTTCCTTATTACCGGTAAGGACTGCAACCCGCAGCCCGCTAACTGCCTGAAAGATCAATACGTCTTACGCCATTGCTGCGTTGATGATCGGTCGGGCAAAATTGGGTCATTCCGGAAAAGTTCTTGTTTTAACAAGATTCAACACGGAAACAACCTCATTATTCCACTGCTAACCTTGTTATAGCAAGATGACTTTTGCCATTTATCACCCGGTTACTCACAGTTTTTTCACTTCCGCGTAGTGATTGCTTTAATAACCACCAAATCGGCTATGTCAAACTTAAGTAATAAGGTATAGCAGTTAATATAAGCATAGAAAAATGTGTGGCGCGAATCTTGATGGCTATTTAAAATCGGCCCCCATGAAAACAGAGACTCCAGCCGTAAAAACAGTTGCCATTACTGCCGACGAAGCAGGGCAACGCATCGACAACTTTTTGCGCACCCAACTCAAGGGTGTGCCAAAAAGTATGATTTATCGCATTTTGCGTAAAGGCGAAGTGCGGGTGAACAAAAAACGCATTAAACCCGAGTACAAACTCGAAGATGGGGACATTGTGCGTATTCCACCTGTACGTGTCGCTGAACGTGAAGAAGAGGCCATTTCACCGAATTTGCAGAAGGTCGCGGCGCTGACCGATGTCATTTTATATGAAGATGACCACATTCTGGTGCTTAACAAACCCTCAGGTACGGCCGTGCATGGCGGGAGCGGGTTAAGCTTTGGCGTCATTGAAGGTTTACGTGCGCTGCGACCAGAAGCGCGCTTCCTTGAGCTGGTTCATCGTCTCGATCGGGATACCTCCGGCGTGTTGCTGGTGGCTAAAAAGCGCTCAGCCTTACGTTCATTGCATGAACAACTGCGTGAAAAAGGGATGCAGAAAGACTATCTCGCGTTGGTACGAGGCCAGTGGCAGTCACATGTGAAAAACGTGCAGGCACCGCTGTTAAAGAACATCCTGCAAAGCGGCGAGCGTATCGTGCGGGTGAATCAGGAAGGCAAACCATCGGAAACGCGCTTTAAAGTGGAAGAGCGCTACGCGTTTGCTACGCTTGTGCGCTGTAGCCCCGTGACCGGACGCACGCACCAGATTCGCGTGCATACCCAATATGCCGGACATCCGATTGCCTTTGATGACCGCTACGGCGACCGCGAGTTCGATAAGCAACTGGCGGATACCGGGCTGAGCAGGCTCTTTTTGCACGCCGCGGCGTTGAAATTTACGCATCCGGGTACCGGTGAAGTGATGCGTATTGAAGCGCCGATGGATAAACAGTTGAAGCGCTGCCTCGAGGTATTACGCCGCAAAGCCTGACGCGCGTTGCTTATCAGGCCTGCAATCGTGTTATGCATCGTAGGCCTGATAAGACGCATCGCGTCGCCATCAGGCAGATTAATCAGGCGTTCAGCGGGTTCATCTCTTCCCGGCGCAACATTTGACACAGCGCGATCAGCGGCAAACCGATCAAGGTATTTGGGTCACGACCTTCCAGGCGCTCAAAGAGTGCAATGCCCAACCCTTCGCTTTTAAAACTACCGGCACAATGCAGCGGACGCTCTTTGCGCACGTAATCTTCAATTTCCGTTTCGCTTAAATGACGGAAATGAACGTCAAACGGTTCAACTTCAGTTTGTAAATGTCCGGTCGCAGAATTATACAGCGCCAGTCCGGTATAAAACGTCACAATATTGCCCCGGGCTTTGAGTAGCTGCTGGCGCGCATTTTCTTCTGTTAACGGTTTGCCGGTTATTTCACCATCAAGAACACAAATTTGATCGGAGCCGATAATAAGGTGCGATTGATAGCGGTGGGCGAGAGATTGCGCTTTTTTCTGCGCCAGTCGCAAGACTAAGTGTCGCGGAGCTTCACCCGGTAACGGCGTTTCGTCAACCTCTGGTGCTGCGCATTCGAACGGGATTGCCAGTTTTTCCAGTAAAGCGCGACGCCAGGGAGAGGTCGAAGCAAGAATAAGTTGAGGCATATTTTTTCCCTCGCATATAGCGTATTGATGAGAGCCATTTTAAACTATGGACTTCGTCCTACAAGCTGGCTGTAATGGCTTGTGTTGAGCGATTTTAAGTCGATGACCCGCAATGTGTGCGAATTATTGGCAAAAGGCAACCACAGGCTGCCTTTTTCTTTGACTATATGACGTTACAAAGTTAATATGCGCGCCCTATGCAAAAGGTAAAATTACCCCTGACTCTTGATCCGGTTCGTACGGCTCAAAAACGCCTCGATTATGAAGGTATCTATACTTCTGATCTGGTTGAGCGCGTCGCCGATTCTGTAGTCAGTGTGGACAGTGATGTGGAATGCTCCATGTCGTTCGCGATCGATAACCAGCGCCTTGCCGTCATAACCGGTGATGCAAAAGTATCGGTTACGCTCGAATGTCAGCGTTGCGGGAAACCGTTCCCACTTCATGTTCACACAACATATTGTTTTAGTCCTGTCCGTTCTGACGAGCAGGCTGAAGCACTCCCGGAAGCGTATGAGCCGATTGAGGTTAACGAATTCGGTGAAATCGATCTGCTTGCAATGGTTGAAGATGAGATTATCCTCTCCTTGCCGGTAGTTCCGGTGCATGATTCTGAACACTGTGAAGTGTCCGAGGCGGACATGGTCTTTGGCGAATTGCCTGATGAAGCGCAAAAACCAAACCCATTTGCCGTATTAGCCAGCTTAAAGCGTAAGTAATTGAGGAGTAAGGTCCATGGCCGTACAACAGAATAAACCAACCCGTTCCAAACGTGGCATGCGTCGTTCTCATGACGCTCTGACCGCAGTCACCAGCCTGTCTGTAGACAAAACTTCTGGTGAACAACACCTGCGTCACCACATCACTGCCGACGGTTTCTACCGTGGCCGTAAGGTAATCGCTAAGTAATCACGCATGACTCGATGGCTTTCCCGCTACGGTGAGAAAGACAAAGAGTACACGCGTGATGAAGCTTAGTGAGGCTTTCCCCGGGTAACTGGGGAAACACCTAACCGGGCAGCGACGATACCTTGACACGTCTAACCCTGGCGTTAGATGTCATGGGGGGAGATTTTGGCCCTACCGTGACAGTGCCTGCAGCATTGCAGGCACTGAATTCTAATTCGCAACTCACACTTCTTTTAGTCGGGGATCCCGATACAATCACGCCATTACTTGCCAAAGCTGACTTCGAACAACGTTCACGTCTGCAGATTATCCCTGCTCAGTCAGTTATTGCCAGTGATGCCCGGCCCTCGCAAGCTATTCGCGCCAGTCGTGGAAGCTCAATGCGTGTTGCCCTGGAGCTCGTGAAAGAAGGTCGAGCGCAAGCCTGTGTGAGCGCCGGTAATACGGGCGCGCTAATGGGACTTGCGAAGTTATTGCTCAAACCTCTTGAGGGGATTGAGCGTCCTGCGTTGGTGACGGTTTTACCCCATCAGCAAAAGGGCAAAACGGTGGTGTTGGATTTGGGCGCCAACGTGGATTGTGATAGCACGATGTTGGTGCAATTTGCCGTCATGGGTTCCGTGCTGGCAGAAGAGGTGGTTGGCATTGCCAATCCCCGAGTTGCGTTGCTCAACATCGGCGAAGAAGAAACCAAGGGTCTCGACAGTATTCGGGATGCTTCTGCAGTGCTAAAAACAATCCCTTCTATTAATTATATCGGCTATCTTGAAGCCAATGAGTTACTGACTGGCAAAACCGATGTGTTGGTCTGTGACGGCTTTACAGGTAATGTCACATTAAAGACGATGGAAGGTGTTGTCAGAATGTTCCTTTCACTGCTGAAGTCTCAGGGTGAGGGCAAAAAACGGTCGTGGTGGCTGCTGTTATTAAAACGTTGGTTACAAAAAAGCCTGACAAGGCGATTTAGTCACCTCAACCCCGACCAGTATAATGGCGCCTGTCTGTTAGGATTGCGCGGCACGGTGATTAAGAGTCATGGTGCGGCCAATCAGCGAGCATTTGAAGTCGCGATTGAACAGGCAGTGCAGGCGGTGCAGCGACAAGTTCCTCAGCGAATTGCCGCTCGCCTGGAATCTGTATACCCAGCTGGATTCGAACTGCTGGACGGTGGCGAAAGCGCAACCTCACGAGCACACAGATAACGATGTGTTTGTGAATGCAGCCAACGTATCAGCGATTTGCTCGTGGCGGTATATAACCAAAAAGTGACTGAGCGTACATGTATACGAAGATTATTGGTACTGGCAGCTATCTGCCTGAACAAGTGCGTACTAACGCCGATTTGGAAAAAATGGTTGAGACATCTGATGAGTGGATCGTTACTCGTACAGGTATCCGTGAACGCCATATTGCAGCGCCAAATGAAACAGTTGCGACGATGGGCTTTGCCGCCGCAAACCGCGCAATTGAAATGGCGGGCATCGACAAAGAACAAATTGGTCTGATTGTGGTTGCCACCACGTCATCCACTCACGCATTTCCAAGCGCGGCATGCCAGATCCAAAGTATGCTTGGGATCAAAGGCTGTCCGGCGTTTGATGTTGCGGCCGCTTGTGCCGGTTTCACTTACGCGCTGAGCGTTGCCGACCAGTACGTTAAGTCTGGCGCAGTGAAGCATGCTCTGGTGGTTGGCTCAGATGTTCTGGCCCGTACCTGTGATCCAACCGATCGCGGAACGATCATTATTTTCGGTGATGGCGCGGGTGCGGTTGTACTGAGCGCATCTGAAGAGCCAGGCATTCTCTCCACGCATCTGCACGCGGATGGTCGCTATGGCGAACTGTTAACGCTGCCTAATGCCGATCGCGTTAACCCGGAAAACCCGATCCACCTGACGATGGCGGGTAACGAAGTCTTTAAAGTCGCGGTGACCGAGCTTGCACACATCGTTGATGAAACGCTGGAAGCGAATAATCTCGACCGTTCTGCGCTGGACTGGCTGGTGCCGCATCAGGCAAACCTGCGTATTATCAGCGCAACAGCGAAAAAGCTGGGTATGTCGATGGATAATGTCGTCGTGACGCTCGACAGACATGGCAATACCTCCGCGGCCTCCGTACCGTGTGCCCTGGATGAAGCTGTCCGCGACGGGCGTATTAAAGCTGGGCAGTTGATATTGCTTGAAGCCTTTGGGGGTGGATTCACCTGGGGCTCTGCGCTGATTCGTTTCTAGTATAAGGATTTAACCATGACGCAATTTGCATTTGTGTTCCCGGGGCAGGGTTCCCAGACCGTTGGGATGTTGTCTGAAATGGCGGCAAACTACCCAATTGTTGAAGAAACTTTTGCTGAAGCATCAGCTGCGCTGGGCTATGATCTGTGGGCGTTGACTCAGCAGGGTCCGGCCGAAGAACTGAATAAAACCTGGCAGACGCAGCCAGCGCTGTTGACCGCCTCGGTCGCGCTTTATCGCGTATGGCAGCAGCAGGGTGGCAAAACACCTGCGCTGATGGCGGGTCACAGCCTGGGCGAATACTCTGCGCTGGTATGTGCGGGTGTTATCGGTTTTGCCGATGCCGTACGTCTGGTTGAACTGCGTGGTAAATTCATGCAGGAAGCCGTGCCGGAAGGCACTGGCGGCATGTCTGCTATTATCGGTCTGGACGACGCTGCTATCGCTAAAGCGTGTGAAGAGTCGGCCGAAGGCCAGGTGGTTTCACCGGTTAACTTTAACTCACCGGGTCAGGTGGTTATTGCCGGGCACAAAGAAGCCGTAGAACGTGCTGGCGCTGCCTGTAAAGCTGCTGGCGCTAAACGTGCTTTGCCGCTGCCGGTCAGCGTTCCTTCTCACTGCGCGCTGATGAAGCCTGCTGCTGAGAAACTGGCTGTTGAATTGCAAAAAATCACGTTTAACGCGCCGACCGTTGCGGTTGTCAACAACGTCGACGTGAAGTGCGAAACCGACGCTGACGCTATTCGCGATGCGCTGGTTCGTCAGCTGTACAGCCCGGTTCAGTGGACTAAAACCGTTGAATTTATGGCATCCCAGGGCGTAGAGCACCTGTATGAAGTTGGTCCGGGTAAAGTTCTGACCGGTTTGACGAAACGTATTGTTGACACCCTGACTGCTTCGGCACTGAATGAGCCGGCGGCACTGTCTGCGGCGCTAGAGCAATAAAAGAGGAAGACCATGAGTTTTGAAGGAAAAATCGCGCTGGTTACCGGTGCAAGCCGTGGCATTGGCCGCGCAATTGCTGAGACACTCGTTGCCCGTGGCGCGAAAGTTATCGGTACTGCCACCAGCGAAAGCGGAGCGCAGGCCATTAGTGATTACTTAGGTGCAAATGGTAAAGGTCTGATGTTGAATGTGACCGATCCGGCATCTATCGAATCTGTTCTGGAAAATATTCGCGCAGAATTTGGTGAAGTCGATATCCTGGTCAATAATGCCGGGATTACTCGTGATAACCTGTTAATGCGCATGAAAGATGACGAGTGGAACGATATCATCGAAACCAACCTGTCATCTGTTTTCCGTCTGTCAAAAGCGGTAATGCGAGCTATGATGAAAAAGCGTCATGGGCGTATTATCACTATCGGTTCTGTGGTTGGTACCATGGGAAATGCGGGTCAGGCTAACTACGCTGCGGCGAAAGCGGGTCTGATCGGCTTCAGTAAATCACTGGCGCGCGAAGTTGCGTCTCGTGGCATTACTGTAAACGTTGTTGCTCCGGGCTTTATTGAAACGGACATGACGCGTGCGCTGTCTGATGATCAGCGTGCGGGTACGCTGGCGGCAGTACCTGCGGGTCGTCTTGGCGAACCGAAAGAAATCGCCAGTGCGGTTGCATTTTTAGCTTCTGACGAAGCAAGTTACATCACAGGTGAGACTTTGCACGTCAACGGCGGGATGTACATGGTTTAACCACGATGAAAAATATTTGCGTTATTGTAGGTCTTGGCCTCAAAATAACGTAAAATCGTGGTAAGACCTGCCGGGATTTAGTTGCAAATTTTTCAACATTTTATACACTACGAAAACCATCGCGAAAGCGAGTTTTGATAGGAAATTTAAGAGTATGAGCACTATCGAAGAACGCGTTAAGAAAATTATCGGCGAACAGCTGGGCGTTAAGCAGGAAGAAGTAACCAACAATGCTTCCTTCGTTGAAGACCTGGGCGCAGATTCTCTTGACACCGTTGAGCTGGTAATGGCTCTGGAAGAAGAGTTTGATACTGAGATTCCGGACGAAGAAGCTGAGAAAATCACTACCGTTCAGGCTGCCATTGATTACATCAACGGCCACCAGGCGTAAGTGAACATCTCCAGGCGGTCATTCGACCGCCTGAGTTTTATCTTTTTATCCCACTTGAATTATTTTCCCTCCCTGGAGGACAACCGTGTCTAAGCGTCGTGTAGTTGTGACCGGACTGGGCATGTTGTCTCCTGTCGGCAATACCGTAGAGTCTACCTGGAAAGCTCTCCTTGCCGGTCAGAGTGGCATCAGCCTGATCGACCATTTCGATACTAGCGCCTATGCAACGAAATTTGCTGGCTTAGTAAAGGATTTTAACTGTGAAGACATTATCTCGCGCAAAGAACAGCGCAAGATGGATGCTTTCATTCAATATGGAATTGTCGCTGGCGTTCAGGCCATGCAGGATTCTGGCCTCGAAATTACGGAAGAGAACGCTCACCGTATTGGCGCCGCTATTGGCTCTGGTATTGGCGGTCTCGGTCTTATCGAAGAAAACCATACCTCTCTGGTAAACGGTGGACCGCGTAAGATCAGCCCGTTCTTCGTTCCGTCGACGATTGTTAACATGGTGGCAGGTCACCTGACCATCATGTACGGCCTGCAAGGGCCAAGCATCTCCATCGCGACGGCCTGTACTTCAGGCGTACATAACATCGGTCATGCCGCACGTATCATTGCATACGGCGATGCAGACGCGATGGTTGCGGGTGGTGCAGAAAAAGCCAGTACGCCGCTGGGCGTGGGTGGTTTTGGCGCAGCACGCGCGTTGTCTACGCGTAATGATAACCCGCAAGCGGCAAGCCGCCCGTGGGACAAAGATCGTGATGGCTTCGTGTTGGGCGACGGCGCAGGCATGGTGGTACTGGAAGAGTACGAGCATGCAAAAGCGCGCGGTGCAAAAATTTATGCTGAAGTCGTTGGTTTTGGCATGAGCAGCGATGCTTACCACATGACGTCACCACCGGAAAACGGTGCAGGCGCTGCGCTGGCAATGGTCAACGCATTGCGCGATGCGGCTATCGAAGCAGGTCAGATCGGCTATGTTAACGCGCATGGTACGTCTACTCCTGCAGGTGATAAAGCTGAAACCCAGGCAGTGAAATCTGTCTTTGGCGATGCGGCAAGCCGTGTGATGGTCAGCTCCACTAAATCCATGACCGGACACCTGTTGGGTGCGGCGGGCGCGGTAGAGTCTATTTTCTCTATACTGGCGCTACGCGATCAGGCTATCCCACCAACCATCAACCTGGATAACCCGGATGAAGGTTGTGACCTGGACTTCGTACCTCACGAAGCGCGTCAGGTTAGTGGTCTGGAGTTCGCCCTGTGTAACTCCTTCGGCTTCGGTGGCACTAACGGCTCTTTGATCTTTAAAAAGATTTAAGTTCGTCAGGTGATGCGTTAGCATCGATAGCAATTTAAAAAGGTCCGCTTGTCGGGCCTTTTTTATTCGGTTTTCCACCCTTGTCCTGTGTACCTCATCCTGCCAAACTAGCGGACCAGAAATAAGGAGCCACCATGTTCTTAATTAATGGCTGCGAGCAAAATATGCTGGCCGCAAGCGATCGAGCGACCCAATTTGGTGATGGCTGTTTTACCACTGCGCGCATTATTAACGGTGAAATATGCCTCTTTGCAGCGCATCTTGAACGTTTACAAAACGCTTGCCAAAAATTGCTGATCTCTTTCGAACATTGGTCAGAGCTGGAAAGTGAAATGAAAATGCTGGCGCAAGGGCACTCGCGTGGTGTGTTGAAAGTTATTGTCAGCCGTGGCAGCGGTGGCCGGGGTTACAGTGGTGCAAACTGTCGCAATGCCACACGTATTATCTCTGTTTCAGCCTGGCCCGATCATTACGATCGTTGGCGGCAAGAGGGGATTACGCTGGCGCTAAGCCCAGTGCGACTGGGGCGTAATCCGCTACTTGCCGGACTTAAACATCTGAATCGACTGGAGCAGGTGTTGATTCGCTCTCATCTTGAGCAGACGGACGCAGATGAAGCGCTGGTCCTTGACAGTGAGGGATGGGTTACGGAATGCTGTGCGGCTAATTTGTTCTGGCGTAAGGGCGATGTGGTATACACTCCCCGGCTGGATCAGGCAGGCGTGAACGGCATTATGCGACAATTCTGTATCCGGATGCTGGCACAATCGCCGTTCAGTATTGTCGAAAAGTATGCCGGGTTGGAAGAGGTTATGCAGGCCGATGAAATTGTCGTCTGTAACGCGTTAATGCCTGTTATTCCCGTGCGTGCTTGTGGCGACACATTGTTGTCTTCACGTTTGTTATTCGATTTTTTAGCCCCACTTTGTGAGCACCCGAATTAGTCATGAAAAAACTGTTACTCGTTGTCCTGTTATTGCTGGTTGTGCTGGGCATTGCCGCGGGAGTGGGAATGTGGAAAGTTCGCCATCTGGCGGACAGTAAATTATTGATTAAAGAAGAGACGATTTTTACGCTGAAAGCGGGTACGGGCCGTCTGGCTCTCGGCGAACAGCTGTATGCCGACAAGGTTCTCAATCGTCCGCGCGTGTTCCAGTGGTTGCTGCGAGTGGAACCCGAACTGTCGCATTTTAAAGCCGGAACCTACCGTTTTACGCCCGATATGACGGTGCGGGACATGCTGCAACTGCTGGAAAGCGGTAAAGAGGCGCAGTTTCCGTTACGTCTGGTTGAAGGGATGCGCCTGAGCGATTACCTCAAACAGCTGCGTGATGCCCCGTATATCAAACATACGCTGAGCGATGATAGCTACGAGACCGTTGCCGAGGCGCTGAAGCTGGAAAATCCGCAATGGGTGGAAGGCTGGTTCTGGCCAGATACCTGGATGTATACCGCCAATACAACCGACGTGGCGTTGCTAAAACGTGCGCATCAGAAGATGGTTAAAGCGGTGGATACCGTCTGGGAAGGGCGCGCTGAAGGCCTGCCTTATCAGGACAAAAATCAGCTGGTAACCATGGCCTCCATTATCGAAAAAGAGACAGCGGTAGCCAGCGAGCGCGATCAGGTGGCTTCAGTCTTTATTAACCGCTTACGTATCGGTATGCGTTTACAAACCGATCCGACGGTGATTTACGGGATGGGGACACGGTATAATGGCAAATTGTCGCGTGTGGATTTAGATACCCCAACCGCCTATAACACCTACACCATTACGGGGCTACCGCCTGGCCCGATTGCCATGCCGGGAGGGGCCTCGTTGCAGGCCGCGGCGCATCCGGCAAAAACGCCGTACCTCTATTTCGTGGCTGACGGTAAAGGTGGCCATACGTTTAATACCAATCTTGCCAGCCATAACCGGTCCGTGCAGGATTACCTGAAAGTGCTTAAGGAAAAAAATGGGCAGTAACTATATCGTCATCGAGGGCCTGGAAGGCGCCGGAAAAACCACCGCGCGTAACGTGGTTGTAGAGACACTTGAGCAACTCGGTATTCGTGACATGGTTTTCACCCGTGAACCTGGTGGAACGCAGCTCGCTGAGAAACTAAGAAGTCTGGTGCTGGACATTAAATCGGTGGGTGACGAGGTCATCACCGATAAAGCCGAAGTTCTGATGTTTTACGCCGCACGCGTACAACTGGTCGAAACCGTTATTAAACCTGCGCTGGCAAAAGGCGCATGGGTAATTGGCGACCGCCACGATTTGTCGACTCAGGCGTATCAGGGGGGCGGGCGCGGCATCGATCAAAACATGCTGGCGACCCTGCGCGATGCGGTGCTCGGTGATTTTCGCCCGGACCTGACGCTCTATCTGGACGTGACTCCGGAAGTTGGATTGAAGCGCGCGCGCGCGCGCGGCGAGCTGGATCGTATTGAGCAGGAATCTTTCGATTTCTTTAATCGCACCCGCGCGCGTTATCTTGAGCTGGCGGCCAAAGATGCCAGCATTCGTACTATCGACGCGACGCAGCCGCTGGAGTCTGTGATGGCAGATATCCGCAATACCATCACCCAGTGGGTGAAGGAGCAGCGCGCATGAAATGGTATCCATGGTTACGACCGGATTTTGAAAAACTGGTAGCCAGCTATCAGGCGGGTCGTGGTCACCATGCGTTACTGATTCAGGCGTTACCCGGTATGGGCGACGATGCGCTGATTTACGCGCTCAGCCGCTATTTAATGTGCCAGCAGCCCGAAGGACATAAAAGCTGCGGACAGTGCCGGGGCTGTCAGCTGATGCAGGCGGGGACGCATCCTGACTACTACTCGCTGCTGCCGGAAAAAGGCAAAAGCACGCTTGGGGTTGATGCGGTACGCGAAGTGAGTGAGAAATTGTACGAGCATTCACGCCTGGGCGGTGCGAAAGTGGTGTGGATCCCGGATGCCGCCCAGCTAACTGACGCTGCCGCCAATGCCTTGTTAAAAACGCTGGAAGAGCCTCCGGCGCAGACCTGGTTCTTCCTCGCCAGTCGAGAGCCTGCACGTTTATTGGCCACGCTACGTAGCCGCTGTCGGTTACACCACCTTGCGCCACCGGCTGAGTCGTACGCTATTTCCTGGCTTGCCCGAGAAGTGACCGCGTCACCAGAAGCGCTGCTTAGCGCATTACGCCTGAGCGCAGGTTCGCCTGGCGCAGCACTTACGCTGTTACAGGCTGAAAGCTGGGCGCATCGCACAGATTTTTGTGCGGCACTGGGGAACACATTAAACGCAGGAGACTGGTATATCTTGCTCGCGGCGTTAAACCACGATCAGGCTGCCGCCCGTTTACACTGGCTGGCAACGTTGTTGACGGATGCGTTGAAACGTCCATATGGGGTTTCCCATTTAACGAATCCTGATGCGCTGGACCTGATATCTTCTATCGCAGAACGGTTATCCGTCGCCCAGATACAGGCGATACTCGGTGACGTTTGTCAATGCCGTCAGCAGTTGCTGAACATAACAGGCATAAACCGTGAACTGGTGCTAACCGACCTTATCCTGCGTATTGAGCATTACCTGCAACCGGGCACCGTACTGCCTGTTCCCCATCTTTGAGAGAGACATTATGTTTTTAGTCGACTCACACTGCCATCTTGATGGCCTGGATTATCAATCTCTGCATAAGGACGTGGATGACGTGCTGGCGAAAGCGGCCGCACGTGATGTGAAATTCTGTCTTGCCGTTGCGACCACTCTGCCAGGATACCGCAGTATGCGCGAACTGGTCGGTGAGCGTGACAATGTGGTTTTCTCCTGCGGCGTGCATCCGTTAAATCAGGATGAAACCTATGATGTTGAGGAGCTGCGCCGCTTTGCCGCCGAAGAGGGGGTGGTGGCAATGGGAGAAACCGGTCTGGACTATTTTTATACGCCGGAAACAAAGGTGCGCCAGCAGGAATCTTTTATCCACCATATTCAGATTGGCCGCGAATTACAAAAGCCGGTCATCGTGCATACCCGCGATGCGCGAGCCGATACGCTGTCTATTCTGCGCGAAGAAAAAGTGACGGATTGTGGCGGCGTACTACACTGTTTTACAGAGGACAGAGAAACGGCGGGGAAATTGCTGGACCTCGGTTTTTATATCTCGTTTTCCGGCATCGTCACGTTCCGCAACGCAGAACAGCTCCGTGATGCCGCCCGCTATGTTCCTCTGGACCGGTTATTGGTTGAGACGGATTCTCCCTACCTTGCGCCTGTACCGCATCGTGGGAAAGAAAACCAGCCCGCCATGACTCGTGACGTTGCGGAGTACATGGCCGTAGTGAAAGGTGTTGCCGTTGAAGAACTGGCGCAGGCAACCACTGAGAACTTTGCCCGCCTGTTTCACATCGACGCTTCTCGCCTACAATCAGTTCGTTAACTGACTTTTTTTTAAGCTCGTAATTAATCACCAATGCGAGTAAAGTTCACCGCCACAAAATGGGCGGTGAATAACCAGTTTGACACATTCAGAAACTCATTTTACCGGAATGTGCGGATTTTGCGGCCATCCACGACTGAATTGTGATAGCCGTCAAACAAAAACAAACTGAATTATTTTACTCTGTGTAATAAATAAAGGGTACTTAGATGCCCTGTACACGGCGAGGTTCTCCCCCCTCGCCAATGCGTGAGAACGTAGAATACACAAAGTCATTCAGGCTGCATCAAGGCGGCAAGTGAGTGAATTGCAGGAGCTTACTTGAGTAAGTGACTGGGATGATCGAGCGCAGCCAACGCTGAGGCGGTTTGAAGGATGAAGTGTATAAGCACAAATACTCAGGAGCACTCCTAATTATGTTTAAGAATGCATTTGCTAACCTGCAAAAGGTCGGTAAATCGCTGATGCTGCCGGTATCCGTACTCCCGATTGCAGGTATTCTGCTGGGCGTCGGTTCCGCTAACTTCAGCTGGCTGCCAGCCGTTGTATCGCACGTAATGGCAGAAGCAGGCGGTTCTGTTTTTGCAAACATGCCGCTGATTTTTGCTATCGGTGTTGCGTTAGGCTTCACCAACAACGACGGCGTATCTGCACTGGCATCCGTTGTTGCTTACGGCATCATGGTCAAAACCATGGCTGTTGTTGCGCCGCTGGTTCTGCATTTACCTGCTGAAGAGATCGCCGCTAAACACCTTGCTGATACGGGTGTTCTCGGGGGGATTATCTCCGGTGCGATTGCAGCGTATATGTTCAACCGCTTCTACCGTATCAAATTGCCTGAGTATCTGGGCTTCTTTGCGGGTAAGCGCTTCGTTCCTATTATTTCTGGTCTGGCCGCCATCTTCACGGGTGTGGTTCTGTCCTTCATTTGGCCACCAATCGGTACTGCTATTCAGACGTTCTCCCAGTGGGCTGCTTACCAGAACCCGGTCGTGGCGTTCGGTATCTATGGCTTCATTGAACGCTGCCTGGTGCCGTTTGGTCTGCACCATATCTGGAACGTTCCATTCCAGATGCAGATCGGTGAATACACCAACGCTGCAGGTCAGGTTTTCCACGGCGACATCCCTCGCTATATGGCGGGTGACCCGACTGCAGGCAAACTGTCCGGTGGCTTCCTGTTCAAAATGTACGGTCTGCCGGCTGCCGCTATTGCTATCTGGCACTCTGCTAAACCTGAAAACCGCGCGAAAGTGGGCGGTATCATGATCTCCGCAGCGCTGACCTCGTTCCTGACCGGTATTACCGAGCCGATCGAGTTCTCCTTCATGTTCGTGGCGCCGATCCTGTACATCATCCACGCGATTCTGGCTGGTCTGGCATTCCCGATCTGTATCCTGCTGGGTATGCGTGACGGTACGTCGTTCTCCCACGGTCTGATCGACTTTATCGTTCTGTCCGGCAACAGCAGCAAACTGTGGCTGTTCCCGATTGTCGGTATCGGTTATGCGATCGTGTACTACACCATCTTCCGTGTGCTGATCAAAGCGCTGGACCTGAAAACGCCGGGTCGTGAAGATGCTACCGAAGACAGCAAAGCAGGCGCATCCGGTGAAATGGCTCCGGCTCTGGTTGCAGCATTCGGCGGTAAAGAAAACATCACTAACCTCGACGCGTGCATCACTCGTCTGCGCGTCAGCGTGGCTGACGTTGCCAAAGTGGATCAGGCTGGCCTGAAGAAACTGGGTGCGGCGGGCGTTGTGGTAGCTGGTTCCGGTGTTCAGGCTATCTTCGGGACGAAGTCCGATAACCTGAAAACTGAAATGGATGAGTACATCCGTAACAGCTAAGCAGTAAGAAGTTGGGGAGAACTAAGGCAGCCTGCGGGCTGCCTTTTTTATTGTATTAATTAGCCTGAACGCGAATCGGCGCGGTAGCGGCGAACAGCCACGGACGTGCCTCTGCGTTCACGCGAGGGGATAACGACTCTCTGACCTGCTGGTGATAATCATCAATCCACTGCTTCTCTGCATCGCTGAGCAGATGCCGTTCAACCAGATTCAAATCAATCGGCACCAGCGTCAACGTTGAGAAACGACAGAAACCAGGACGACTGTTGATAATCTCCACCTGATTCTCAATACGGATCCCATATTGCCCGGCAAGATAATAACCCGGTTCGATGGTAATGATATTGCCTGCTACCAAAGGCCAGGGGTTTACTTTTTTGGCGATGCGATGGGGCTGCTCATGAATAAGTAGCTGATGGCCGACCCCATGTCCTGTTCCATGATCAAAATCCAGACCTAAATCCCACAACGCCCGACGGCTAAAGGCATCCAGTTGATGTCCCTGAGTACCGCTGGGGAACTGCAGCGAGATAAGCGACAAAAAGCCTTTCAACACGGCTGTGTAATGCAGACGACGCTGCGGATCCTGTGGACCAAACGCGAGGGTGCGCGTCGTATCCGTCGTACCATTATGGTACTGGCCGCCGGAATCATTCAGGTACATGGCCTGAGAGGTAATTGGCGTATTGGTTTTTTCACTGGAGTGGTAATGGCACATTGCGGCATTGCTGGCAGAGGCTGAAATCGTGCTAAAACTTTGCTCGATAAATCCCGGCTGCTGCTGGCGAAATTCCAGTTGCTTTGCCTGCGCTTCCAGTTCGGTGACCGGATTGCCTGCAGCTTCGCGCAAGGGGACTTCATGCGTAAGCCAGGCGAGGAAGTTAACCCAGGCAGCGCCATCCTGCTCATGGCATTCCCGATAGCCTGCCAGTTCCACGTCATTTTTGTGCGCTTTCATCAGGGTGATAGGGTCAGGAGCCCACAAGACGTTGCCGCCGCGTTCTTCAATGGCAAAACGCAACGCAACCGGGGCGTAGTCTCTATCGACCAGGAAGCGCTTACCCTTGGCCAACTGCTGGCAGCGCGCCAGGAAACTCTCTTGCGGGGCCAGCGTAAGCGTATTCAGCAGCGATGCGGGGAGCTGCTGCGTTTTGTTGCTATCCACAAACCATTCCAGCTCACCGCTGCGATGGAGCAGGGCAAACGAAAACGGCACTGGCACCATGGCCAGATCCGAACCGCGTACATTCAACAGCCAGGCAATGTTATCCGGCAGGGTGATCGCCAGGACGTCGGCCTGGTGCTGAATGAGTTGCTCCACGACGCGGGCACGCTTTTGCGTACTGCTTTCCCCGCTGATTTCAATGGGCATTTCACGAATGATTCCACAGGGTGCCGCCGGGCGGTCGAGCCACACCTGGTCAAAAGGATCCTGTGCAAGAGGCACCAACTCGCAATGCGTTGCTGAAAGCGCTTCAAACTGGCTGTTGACCATCAGCAGCGGTTCAAAGCCGATACGCGCGCCCGCTGTAACGTGAGACTGCAAATAGTCAGCCAGCGGTTCATCGTGTAAATGATGAATTTCAAAATCATCAAGCGAGACTTCATTGCGCACCTGGACCTGATAACGTCCATCGACAAACATTAATGCGCGGTCTTGCAGGACCAGCGCGAGTCCCGCAGAGCCGCTAAAACCGGTAAGCCAGGCCAGCTTATTGTCATGCGGCGTACAATCTTCGCTTTGATGAGCGTCGGCACGCGGGACAATCATGCCATCCAGCCCCTGCGCTATCAGCAGGTTACGCAGGGCGGAAAGAGGAGTTGAGTTGTGCATAGTTACCTTCAGGCCTTAACGGAACGGCGGTTCGTTGAACGTACGTAATTTACGGGAGTGCAGTCGGTCGCCTTCAGCACGCAGACGATCGATAGCCCGGATACCTATTTGCAGGTGCTCGGAAATGGCGCCTTCATAAAAACGGTTGGCCTGACCAGGCAGTTTGATCTCGCCATGGAGCGGTTTATCGGAAACGCACAGCAGCGTGCCGTAAGGAACGCGGAAGCGGTAGCCCTGGGCGGCGATGGTGGCGCTTTCCATATCGATAGCCACCGCGCGGCTGAGGTTGAAACGCAGCGCAGAAGCGGAATAGCGTAATTCCCAGTTGCGATCGTCAGTGGTGACGACGGTACCGGTACGCAGGCGCTGTTTAACCTCTTCACCGGGCATACCGCTGACTTCTTTGGTGGCGTCATACAGTGCGCGCTGTACTTCCGCAATGCTCGGAATTGGGATATCCGGCGGTAGAACTGCATCCAGCACGTGATCGTCACGCAGATAAGCGTGGGCCAGAACATAGTCGCCAATCGCCTGGCTTTCACGCAGCCCGCCACAGTGCCCAATCATCAGCCAGACGTCAGGGCGCAGTACGGCCAGATGATCGCAAATGGTTTTGGCGTTAGACGGGCCAACGCCAATATTGACCAGCGTGATCCCCTGACCGTCGGCGGTGATTAAATGCCAGGCAGGCATCTGGTGTTTCTTCCAGGCGAGGTCGGAGATGGCTTCTTCCGGAGCTTCAGTTTCTGCGGTGATCCAGATCCCGCCTGCGCATGACAGCGCGATATACGGGCTGTCCGGGTCGAGGATCTGGCTGCAGCCCCAGCGCACGAACTCATCGACGTAGCGGGTGTAGTTGGTGAACAGCACAAAAGGCTGAAAATGTTCAACCGGCGTTCCTGTGTAGTGACGCAGTCGTGCCAGCGAAAAATCTACGCGTCGGGCGTCGAAGTGCGACAACGGGGAGAATTCCGCCGGATGAAAAATCCCGTCTGCCGTTTCGTCACCAATCTGGGACAATTCTGTAGTGGGAAAATGGCGCGTTAATCCGGCGCTCATCGAGCGGTCAAGCGTCAGTTCAGAACCGTCAATGACGTATGGATAGGGAATTTCATGCAGCGATGGCTCGACGGAGATATGCGCATCATAATCCTGATACAGCAGCGTGAGCTGTTCCTCAAGATACGGACGAAAAAGCGATGGACGGGTAATCGTCGTGGTGTAGCTGCCCGCGTGGGTAAAACGGCCATAGGCGCGGGTTTTCGGGGGATTTGTGGCGCTGCCGTCCCAGGTGACACAAAGCGACGGGTAAACAAAAAGACCATTATGGCGGGCTGTTACGTCAGGGAGTATCCCTGTTTCAATATACTTACCAATGGCGCTTCGCAGTGCTTTAACCGACTGCTCGTACAGCGCGTCCAGTTTATCCAGTGCCTGAGCCGGTGTCAGGCTGGAGCCCTTATTGATCATGTCTGTCTCCTTGTTCCACAGATGTACTGCTCTCCCGATAGTATGTCACAGGAATATGAAACAAAAGTCAGACGTTGAGGAAGATTGTGCGAAGGCCGGACGACCTTCGCACCATGGCTTAACCGTG
Organism: Citrobacter sp. Ce104; assembly: GCF_030334595.1. Lineage (NCBI taxonomy): Bacteria > Pseudomonadati > Pseudomonadota > Gammaproteobacteria > Enterobacterales > Enterobacteriaceae > Citrobacter > Citrobacter sp. Ce104. Next base: position 78,216 of record NZ_JAOWDP010000046.1, on the reverse strand, counting down.
CTGCTTATCCCGCATCAGCAATGCGGTGGCGGCAGAAATAAGACAACCAGCCATCAGATAAATGGCCACGCTATGCCAGTCTCCGCCCGAAAATGTCACCAGTGCCGCAGCAATGAAGGGCGTAAAACCGCCGCCAACCACGCTTGCTACCTGATAGCCAACGCCTGCGCCGCTGTAGCGGTAGCTTGCGCCAAACAAACCGGTAAACATAGGCTGCTGCACGCAGACCACCATATCGTGCGCGATGTTGGCTAACATAATCGCGAAGAACACGATCCAGAAAATAGACTGTGCTTCCAGCGCCATAAAGAACGGGAAGGCGCTCAGCGTACCGACCAGTGCGCCGGTAATGTAGACGCGCCGACGACCAAAGCGGTCCGCGAGCCAGGCAAAGCAGGGGATAGTCAGACAGCTCAGTCCACCCACTAACAAGCCAATATTCAGAAACAGCTCGCGGGGCAGACCCAGGTTCTGCGTGGAGTAATTAAGAGCAAACGCGGTGACGATATACATCGTCAGCAGTTCACATAAGCGCAGAGCGATAATTTTTAAAAATGCGCCCGGATGACGGATTAACGCCTCGACTACCGGTAGCCGCTTTTTCTCTGGCTGCGGTGCCTGCTGCTGCTGTTCAAATTCGGCAGATTCATCCATACGGTTACGCATCCACAATGCCCCCAAAACCAGCACAATGCTGAACAGGAACGGAATACGCCAGCCCCAGCTCAGGAACTGCTCATCGGTGGTTTGCGAGCTAATCAGCGAGACCAGACCGGTAGAGAGCAGCAGTCCGACGCCGTAACCTACCTGAACGCCACTGCTGTAGAAGGCTTTTTTGTTTTTCGGCGCGCTTTCAACCGAGAGTAACGCCGCGCCGCCCCATTCACCGCCAACGGCGAATCCCTGAATAGCACGCAGCGTTACCAGCAGCACAGGGGCCCACCAGCCAATGGTGTCAAAGGAAGGAATAATCCCTATCAGCGCAGTAGCAATCCCCATCATCCAGACGGTGAGCATCAGCATACGTTTACGGCCCAGGCGATCGCCGAAGTGGCCGAAGATCACCCCGCCTAGTGGGCGGAACAAAAATCCGACGCCAAAGGTGGCGAATGCGGCAAGCGTTCCCATCGCTGGGCTGACCTGCGGGAAGAACTCGCGATTAAAGACCAGCGCGGCGGTGATGCCATAAAGCAGAAAATCATACCAGTCGACCACGGCGCCAGCGAAGCTACCAAGCGCAGCGCGTCGGGCACGATGAAGCGAAGAGGCGTCCTGTTGGGGACCCGTGGAGGTGAGGGTGGAATCCATAGTTATCCTGTCTGTACTGTCTTTTAGTTATTAGTATTTAGGTTGGGTTACACACATTGCAGTCGATATATTAACGACCGTTATGAGATTACCGCGACAGATGCGATGAGAAAACGATTATCTCTCTCAACATGGGACAAGATGAAAAATAAGACGAATGAAAAACAGTAATGCAGAAAAGCAAAAAGCCCGCTAAAAAGCGGGCTTTTCTAAATATGGCTCCTCTGACTGGACTCGAACCAGTGACATACGGATTAACAGTCCGCCGTTCTACCGACTGAACTACAGAGGAATCGTTTGAACGAGGCGCATATTAGCGAGGGTGATGAGGCTTGTCAAAGGGGGAAATACATTTGTGCGTTCGTTTGCTGACAAAATCAGCAAAGCGGCGATCTTTCCATCTTTTTAAGCTTTTGCCCCATTCTGGTGCGCGCCTACCTCTTCCAGGGCAATCAAAGTAAGCCATACAGATGTCAATAATGTTCTTTTTGCACCTTTGCTCCAGACTTTACGCGGTTTTAGCCGTAAAACACGGCATATGACGAAACTGGCAAGCATCTTGCAATCCTGAATTCAATGACTGCCAGCACGGGTTCTGGTATTCCGACAGGAGGCAAAATGAACTTCAGACGACTGAAATATTTCGTGAAAATCGTCGATATTGGTAGCCTGACCCAGGCAGCGGAAGTGTTGCACATTGCGCAACCTGCGCTAAGCCAGCAGGTCGCCACGCTGGAAGGCGAGCTGGATCAGCAATTGCTGATTCGCACCAAGCGTGGCGTCACGCCGACGGAAGCGGGGAAAGTGTTGTATACCCATGCCCGGACCATTTTGCGTCAGTGCGAACAGGCGCAGCTTGCGGTTAATAATGTGGGCCAGACTCTTGGGGGACAGGTCTCAATTGGCCTCGCGCCAGGTACGGCGGCGTCATCCATCACTATGCCGTTATTACAGACAGTGCGTGCAGAACTGCCAGAGGTACTGGTCTATTTGCATGAAAACAGTGGGGCGGTGCTGAATGACAAGCTGCTCAGCGGGCAATTAGATATGGCGGTACTCTATGAGCGTTCACCCGTGGCGGGTATCAGCAGCCAGCCGTTGCTAAAAGAGGATCTTTACCTGGTCGGCACGCGTGAGTGTCCGGGGCAAAGCGTCGATCTGGCCACTGTGGCGCAGATGAATCTGTTTTTACCACGGGATTACAGCGCAGTTCGTCTGCGTGTGGATGAAGCTTTCTCGCTACGTCGCTTAACCGCTAAAGTCATTGGCGAAATTGAGTCTATTGCCACCTTAACGGCCGCTATTGCCAGCGGTATGGGCGTTACGGTATTGCCTGAGTCGGCGGCTCGTTCATTGTGCAATGCTGCAAACGGCTGGATGGCGCGGATAACAACCCCATCGATGAATCTGCCATTATCATTGAACGTCTCGGCCAGAGGGAGCTTATCGCCTCAGGCACAGGCCGTGAAGGAAATCCTGTTATCGCTGGTTAGCCGCCCTGCGCTGGAAAACCGTGAGCTGCAGCTGGTCAGCTAAACCTTATTCCCGCGAGGAATAAGATGCAGGTTTTTATTATTTGTTATGCCGGGCGTCAGACTTTAACAATAGCGTAATGTCTGATGTGCCCGGAGCGAAAAGTGAATTTCCAGCAACTTAAAATAATCCGCGAGGCGGCCCGTCAGGATTACAACCTGACGGAGGTCGCGAATATACTGTACACCTCCCAGTCTGGCGTCAGCCGACACATTCGTGAACTTGAAGATGAACTGGGTATCGAGATATTTATCCGTCGCGGTAAACGCCTGCTGGGCATGACCGAACCGGGTAAAGCCTTGCTGGTTATTGCTGAACGTATTTTGAATGAGGCCAGCAACGTTCGCCGACTGGCGGATCTGTTTACCAATGACACGTCCGGTGTACTGACGATCGCTACCACGCATACCCAGGCGCGTTATAGCCTGCCAGCAGTAATTAAAGCCTTTCGTGAGCTGTTCCCTGAGGTGCGACTGGAACTGATCCAGGGCACGCCGCAGGAAATCGACGTGCTGCTGCAAAATGGCGGGGCAGATATCGGGATCGCTAGTGAGCGACTCAGCAGCGATCCACTGCTGGTGGCTTTTCCCTGGTTTCGTTGGTATCACAGCCTGCTCGTGCCACATGATCATCCCTTAGTGAAGACTTCTCCTCTCACGCTGGAATCCATCGCCCACTGGCCGTTGATTACCTATCGTCAGGGGATCACGGGACGTTCCCGTATCGATGAGGCGTTCGCGCGTAAAGGGTTAGTGCCGGATATTATCCTCAGTGCCCAGGATTCGGATGTGATTAAAACCTATGTGTCGCTGGGTTTGGGGATTGGACTGGTGGCAGAACAATCCAGTGGCGAGCAGGAGGAGGGGAGCTTGACCCGTCTGGATACCCGGCACTTATTTGATGCAAATACGGTCTGGCTGGGCCTGAAACGCGGGCAACTGCAGCGCAACTACGTCTGGCGATTTATCGAGCTATGCAACGCAGGGTTATCCGTCGATGAAATCAAACGCCAGGCGATGGAACCGGATGACACCGTGATTGACTATCAAATTTAAGGATAACGTTATATCTATCTCATGAATTGATAAACCAATGGCTCAGGTTATAAGTGCGGTTTTGTTATGGCGATTTTCGGCTGTAACATGTCGCGCTTAAACAAGACTCTAATGCATTGTTTAACCTGAGCCCCGGTATGATTGTCATTCAGTTTTTGATTTGGAATATAACAGACTGAGTTGTTCGGGAAGGCTGATGACTTCTGATAAAATACCACGTGAAAGATGGATGTAGCCTTCGGTTTTGAGTATTGCCAGGATCCGCATTATCCCGCTGCGCGAGAGAAATGAGTGATTCATGATATAATTGGCAGCGGTAATATTGTTCCTGATGGACTCAGGCTCATCTATTAACTCAAGAAGGTGAATGCGTATAATCTCATAGGAAGATAGTTGTGATACTGCCAGACAATGAGAGTAGACTTTAGCCGCAGAATAATCTTGCAGTGCAGCAAATGACTTCCAGAGGTTTAATCTGTCGACTATTTCGTATAATTCAGTCTGTGGAATAAGCAGCAGTGTCGATGTTTCTTTTGCTTTGGCATAAAGATGGCGTGAATAGGATAACTGAATGTTAGCGCCAAAGATAAATGGTGCATTTTCTGAGTTGAGCACCATTCCGTCACTGATTCTACAAAGAGATATACTGCCCTTAAGTAAAATTACGCAATACCGCTCATTGTTTTGAGTCAGGCTAATGTGTCGTCTTTTAATGATACTAATTGTGTTACCACGGTGACCAATTGCTTGAAGTAAAATCTCTATATCTTTCGTGGGTTTAACTAATTTTATTAATACGTCATCCTTGACGCGATTTCTGCTGTTCATTGGTTTTCCCTTTTTAAAATAATGCTGTGACGTAGTGTTGTATTAAATGTATGAAACGTGATTTTAAAAATAAGTCCAAAGATAGACAAATTTAATCTTGCAAGATTTTTTTCGATAGACTAAATTTCATCCGGGTAATGCACGTGGTTTAAATAGGATGAGTTAATGTAACGCGTTATTTGATTGTTGGCAATTATATTTAAATATATTTGGTGATGGTTTCTAATTGATCGAGAGAATAAATTATATAGCAAAGCCCATTCATTAGGTGAGTGAATGGGCTTTGCTATATAATTAAATTCAATTTTTTATTGAGCAAAAGTGAGTGTTCTATGAACAGAGTATAGAATGCCAGATTATCCCAGTATCTCCAGCCTGAGTTCCTGTTCATCCATCAGCCCGTACTGAGAGGCTTGTCAGGTCAAATACTGACGAATATCAGAAGGCGCATAGTTTTGCTCCCATAACGCCCTCATCATCAACATATAGGGTTCAACATAAGTAAAAAAAGCCTGATAACTTTCACAAAAATAATTAAGTTGCGGAACACCGCATCGGGAAAGTGCTACGCGATCTTTTGCACAACCGCCGTGACAGACGAATTCTACTTTGCAACTCGCACATTCTTCTACCAGTGTCGGTTTGGATGATTCTACTCTCTGATTCATCGAGTTTTGCTGCATCGCGGTTGCAATAGGTTGATTGCTGTCACGCATAAAATATTTCGAATTAACAACGCGATCGCAATGATAATTATCATCGTTTATTTTCAGCGCTAACGCGCTATCATCACATGAAGCATAAACACATGTTGGCACAGATAACCCGCACCACGCAGCAAACGCATGCTCAAAGATGGAGATTTTAATCGTACCGATATCCAGACGTACCCAGGTATAAAAGATCGTTTTCAAAAAAATTCCCAGTGCGGCTGGCCCAAGGCTTTGCGCATCCACACCGCCTTGTACAAGCGGTCTAAGTAAGGGAATAAACTGCATATGGCGGCTACCCAGACTTTTTAAATAATGGTAGATGCGCAGCGGATGGTGGCTATTTTCGGTGTTAACGACCGTCAGTGTGCTAAATTCAATATCATATTTTTGCAATAATCTCGCAGCGTTTTCAACCTGATAGTTTGTTGATTTACCGGAAATCGTATCGCAGTCATTGTCATGTAATGCAACATCGCTATCCACTGAAATGCAAATCATAAACTGGTTTTTCTTGAAGAACTCACACCATTCATCATCTAAAAGAATTCCGTTGGTTTGAAATGTATTAATAATATTTTTACTTTGCGCATATTGCTGTTGTAGCTCTATGACTCGTTCAAAGAAATGAAGTCCGCCAGGCATTGATTCACCGTCCTGCCAGGTAAAAACCACATCACTCGCTTCCTCAGTATCAATTTTTCGACGAATAAATAGCTGAAGTGTCGTACCATCCATACAGTACGTATTGCATTCTGGGGAGTGTTCCGTGTTATTAATGCAAAAGCAACTCTTACAATGTAAATGACATAATGGACTTGAGTTTTTCATCATTACATGGCAACTTTTCATTATCGATTACCCTCATAAAAATATTATGCTATTTGCTTTGTAATATGTGAGGAACAGGTGATGCCATCTATAAAATAAACAGCATCACCTGGATTGTTTATTTTTTACTCACTTCAACACGCATTTCGTTAATTTCGTGGGGATCGATTTTGTGCCCCGATTTCAGATAATCAATCACGACATCAGACATATTATTCCCGGCGCGGACTTGTACATTTTTCCCTTCTTTAAATGCCAGAAAGCCATCGCCTCCCAAAGCAAGGAAGGTCGTGGTCGCAACATGGTAAGTCTGCGTATCTTCAATCGCTTTGCCATTGATTGTGAACGATACTATGCGCTGCCCGACCGGATTCTGCGGCATGTAACGCACTTCAGCACCTTTTGACATTTGCAGTATGCCATTGGTGAGAGATGCCCCATGTTCCATGAGATTGCGCAGCTCCTTACCGCTAAGATCCATCTCAGTAAGCTCATTCTTAAAGGGGAAAGTACTGGTAATGTCACCAAAGGTAATGGGACCCGCGTTGAGATCAGCACGTAAACTACCGGAGTTAATCAGTGCGATCTGTGCATCCGGTGCAGCGACGAGCATTGCATCTGTAAATAAGTTGCCTAGTTGCGATGATTCGCCATAGGCACGGGTTAACATGATCGGGGATTCACCGACTGGCTGACGCACAATATCCGCGAGTTTTTTATTCCAGCCATCGATAACTTTTTGTGTTGTTGGATCAGGTTTCCACTCATCAGCAAAAATTGTTTTCAGCTCGAAGCTTTTTACTTTTTTTGTATTCGCCCCTGGTTCAACATCAAGTATCAATTTACCTACATCGATACCACCACTGTCAGTAGAAAGGATTAGCGTATTCCCCACTTTGATAGGTTCCGGTGTTCCAACATGAGCGTGTCCGGTGATGAGAATATCAAGCCCTTTAACCTGACTAGCGGTCTGAATATCTTTATCCAGTGCACGTCTAACGTCCGTACTACCGATACTGGACTGACGAGCCGGAACGCCTTCGTGAACGAGCGCAACGGTGACGTCAACTTTACCCCGCAACTCATCCAGATAATGCTGCAGATATTTCACCTCATCGCGAGCTTCGATTCCCTGGTTCTTGAGGGCAGCTGCTGATTTATCAAAGCGGTTACTTTTATCATTATCGAGCCCCTGGATCGAGAGTTCTGAAATGGTGTCATTGAATGCATACACACCGTGCAACCCAATAACGCCAATTTTTACGCCATCCTTTTCCAGGATGGTATACGGTTTGTTCCAGAATGGTATCTCGCTGTCCTTGTGGAATACATTCCCCAACAGAACAGGGAATTTTGCTTTGCTCAACTGCCGCAAGAGATTATCCCAACCATGGTCGAATTCATGATTACCTATTGATACTGCATCAAAGGGCATAGTATTCATGATGTCAATGATGGCCTGACCCTTAGTCAGACTGCTGATATACGGCCCGGTAAAATAGTCACCGGCGTCAAAATAAAATGTGGCTTTGTTTTTGGATTTTTCCTGCTTGACTAAAGTGCTTATATTAGCGAATCCACCAATTTCACGTTTACCGTCTGCTACATAGGGGACTTTATAAGTATCAACATGAGCATGGAGATCATTGGTATAAATAATGGTGACATCTTTGGCGCAGGCCCAGAATGGCAATGTCAACAGAATACCTGCTGTAATCGTTTTTACCTTCATAGTTAATTCCTTGCAGATTGTTTAAAAAGCGTAACCAACAGTTAAATAGTATGCCCACCCCGTTGAGTCTATAGAGGTGATGTCTCCGTCGCTGTTTAATGCTTTACTACCTTCTTCAAATTGTCCACCATGATAGAAATAACGCAGGGTGGCGCCAAAGTTCCAGTGAGGATAAACCAGACTGAGTACATTTGTTGCAACTATTGAGCTATCTGTTCGGGAGTAAAATTGCTGCTCGCCACCTGATTTTTCTTTTAGGTCTGAACCAAAGTCAAAGTTGGTAAAACCGACGTAATTTAGGTTTCCACCAAATAATGTGGTGATAGGAATGACATATTTTACTTTAAAGCGATAACCATCCCATTCGTTTTCGTTGGCTGCATTGTAATTGTTTCCTTGATATTTGGCATAGATATTTGCAGATAACGTCATCGGTAGTCCCGTTTCAATATCTGTCCCTATCCCCATATACCATGTGCTCTGACGTTGTCCCTCATTGGTTCCTGCATCATAGATATAGTTGTGGGCAAAATACCATTCTTTAAATGGACCAAAGCTTAGGTCGACCCCCGTTAATTTGTCGATGCTAAAGCGTGGTTCTATCTCCATAAAAAACGGAGAACCGTTGTCCCAAATACCGATATCATTATCATTGCCTATACCAAAAAACTTAGGTAAGTCAGCGTAGCCATAGAAATCAAACCAATCCACATGTGCCCATGCACGATACTCGGGATATAAGTCGGCTCTTTTTAGTGGCCCAAAACGAGTGGAGTTGCTCCCAACTATATTAATACTTTGATGCCACCAGTCTGATACATATTCATTATTCTCTGAGGCTGCCATTGTTAGCGTAGGGAAAAGCATAAATGCGCCGGATAATATTTGTGTTATTTTTTGCATACGTAGGGGTACCTTCCGCAGAGATTTGTTAATAAAGATGGTTCATGTAATGGAAAATATATTCGTGAACCTATTTTGCCGTGCTTACATCGACTACTCTCATTTCAAGTTCGGGTTTCAAAGGATTATGAGTCTTGACATAATCAATGATTGACTCAGCAGAGGTAGTACTATTGATCGTTTTGATATTGGTTCCTTTTAAGAACGCTTCAAATCCATCTCCACCCGTCGCGCAAAATGAGTGTGTAACAACCCGATATGTTTTGGTTGGATCCACAGGTTTATTATTAATAGTGAAACTTATGATTCGCTCACCCAAAGGTTTTTTACTGTCATACTCAACATGAATGCTTTTTGAAACTTGCAAAACCCCATTAGTAAGATTAGTTGCGTGGATCATTAAATTGATAAGATCCTTACCGGTGAGATCCATTTCAACAAGTTCGTTATTAAATGGGAAGGTAGTAATTACATCACCATATCGTAAATTTCCTTGTGGTAAATCAGCACGCAATCCTCCACTATTCTGTAATCCCACGACAGCGTCCGGCGCCTTGGCCATCATGGCGTCAATAACTAAATTACCAACAGGTGATGATTCACCATAAGAGCGGGTGAAGGGGGCGGTTGTTGACCCAATGATTTGATCGGTGATATTTTTCAGCTTAGCATTCCATTCATCAATCTTGGCTTGAACTATAGGGTCTGGTTTATATTCGTCTGCAAATACAGTGATTAATTTACCGTCATAGCCGTCAATTTTTTTAGTCTGCGGGTTAAAATCCAATACTAATTTACCGATATCAGTACCATACGCATCTGTGGAAACAATGAGCGTGTCATTGACTTTAATTGGCTCAGGTGTGCCCACATGAGCATGTCCTGTAATTAACACATCAATACCCTCAAATTTCTTTGCGGTATCGATATCGGCTTGCAACATTCTGGCTACGTCTTTATTGCCATAACTTGATTGACGTGCTGGCGTACCTTCATGGATAAGCAGCACAGTGATATCCACTTTACCTTTTAATGCATCAAGCCCTTTTTGAATATAAGGTGCTTCATCACGGGCCTCTGAACCCGCATATGCCTTAGCGGCAACGGTGTCATAAAACGCAAATTTTTGATGTATACCAATTACGCCAATTTTTATGCCATCTTTTTCGATAATCGTCCAGGGTTTGTTCCAGACGGGTTTGTCACTGTTAGTATAAAAAACGTTACCCAGCAAAACCGGAAATTTTGCTTTTGCTAACTGCTTAACCATATTATCAACGCCATGGTCAAATTCGTGGTTCCCCACGGATACAGCATCAAACGGCATGGTATTCATGATGTCGATAATTGCTTCACCTTTCGTCAAGGTGCTTATATAGGGGCCGGTGAAATAATCTCCGGCGTCGAAGAAAAATACATCTTTGTTTCTTTTCTTCGCATCATTAACGATGGTGGCTATATTCGCAAAACCTCCTACCAGACGTTCTTTATCGACGGCCGGAATTTTCCCTGGAGATACATGAGCATGTAAATCGTTAGTGTAATAGATCGTCACATCCTTTGCGTTAACTGATGCGGCTAATGTTGCGGACAGGCACAATGTAATAAAATTAAGCTTTGTTCTTATCTTCATAGCCAAACCCTTTCAGCTTTATGAGTAATTATTATATTTCAATCAAGATCTCATGCAGATGTTTGCATGTTTTTATTACTTTTCAGTAATGCTTCCATATTCGACTTTAAAGATAAGAAATAGCCAATAAAGCCGAATATTTTCAACTAATGACACCGATTAGAACTTATTAAGGTAATAATATTTATTTTTTCACGTCAGCAACGCGCATACCGTTAAGTTGTTCATCGGTGATGGTGTTACCTGCTTTAAAGTAATCGATCACTGCGTTGTAAACGTAATACCCACCTGTTGTGTTACGCGCTTTACCCTCGGTAAATGTGGTGAAGCCGTCACCACCATCAGCAAGGAAGTTTTGGGTAGCAATGTGATAAACCGTCGCATCTTCAACTGCCTTACCATTAAGTGTAAGTTCCAGGACCCGTTGTCCTACGGGTTTACTGCTGTCGTATTTCATTTCCAGGCCTTTTGAGACCTGCAACACGCCATTACTTAAACTTGCGCCATGTTCCATCAGACTACGTAATTGTTTACCGGTAAGATCCATCGTGACCAGTTCGTTAGGGAATGGGAATGTACTAATGACACCGCCCATCGTAATCGCGCCAGACGGGATCTCACTGCGGATACCGCCAGAGTTGGTTAAGGCCAACTGTGCGTTTTTACCCGCAGCGGCCAGCAAAGCATCCGCAGCCAGGTTGCCCAGCGAAGCTGATTCACCATATGCACGTGTTAATTCAACCGGCGACTGCGCCACCGTCTGTCCTACCACTTCGTCAAGTTTCTTATTCCAGCGGTCAATCACCTGCTTTGTTTGCGGATCGGGCTTCCACTCATCTGCGTAAATGGTTTTAAGTTCGAAATTTTTCATCGTAAAACTATGTGGCTTATCTTTGTAGTCCAGTACCAGTTTCCCTACATCGATACCACCGCTGTCTGTCGAGAGGATCAGCGTATTGCCTACTTTAATGGGTTCCGGCGTACCGACATGCGCATGCCCGGTAATCAGAATATCCAGACCTTTCACCTGGCTTGCCGTCTGAATATCCTTATCCAGCGCACGACGTACATCGGTACTTCCTATACTGGACTGACGGGCAGGCGTGCCTTCATGAACCAGTAATACGGTCAAATCCACTTTATCCTTAAGTTCATCAATATAACGCTGTAACCATTTAATCTCATCCCGTGCTTCAATACCTTCGCGCATTGCAGCAGAAACGGTATCATTGAAGGCAAATACGCCGTGCAAACCTATAACGCCAATTTTCACGCCATCTTTTTCAATAATGGTGTATGGCTTATCCCAAAACGCTTTATCACTGTTCTGATAAAAAATATTGCCCTGCACAATAGGGAAGTTCGCCTGGCTTAGCTGGAGTAACGTATTATCCCAGCCATCATCAAATTCATGATTGCCCATGGTGACAGCATCAAACGGCATGGTATTCATAATATCAATGATCGCCTTGCCCTTCGTTAAGCTGCTGATATAAGGACCGGTAAAATAGTCACCTGCATCAAAAAACCATGTGGCTTTGTTTTTGCTTTTCTCTTTTTTTACCAAAGTGGTGATATTCGCCCAGCCGCCGATATCACGCTTACCATCAGCAATCCACGGCACTTTATAAGGTTCCACATGTGCATGGAGATCGTTGGTATAAATAATGGTGACATCTTTGGCACAGGCCCAGAATGGTAATGTCAACAAAATACCCGCAGCAATCACTTTTAATTTCATAAACTGTTCCTCTATTCACATTTATTTGGGGTATTTTACATTCCGAAAGACATTGATATGTGCGTCTGTTCACACAATTAAATCGAGGTTATAGTTCAAAATCAGCGACCGTTGGAAATCGTTGGTGGCTCATGTCGACTTTATTTACAATTAATACCTGCAAGACGTTTGGGTGTCGCAATTTAGGGTTAGCTACATCTGAAGATTACAGCTGGCCAAACTATAGGTTGGGTTATCCGGCATTGCACTGTCGGGCATGTGGGAGTTATCCCCCACTATTTGAAGCACAACAATTTAATGAATGGGTGACTGTTTACTTAAGCGCATACGCCTCTGAAAGTGGCCATTTTTGTCCCGTATGTTATGGCAAGAAAACTATTTGTTATGGTTATAATCCGCAAGGAACACAGCGCGTTCAGTGCTGCGCCTGCAAAAAAGTCTGGACACCTAAGCGGCAATTACGAAGAGAAGTAATATCACCAGAACGGATTGAAACGGTTCCTTTAATTGTACCGTTCCAGGGGGCGGAAGCAGATCAGAAACTCTATGTCCTGCTCAGTTTCGATGCTATCCGAGGTAATATTCTTCATCTATCTACTAATTTTACTCAGCACCCGGTCGGGGAAACCTTACGTTATCTCTGGAGAGGCAATATCGAGCCTGATTTGGATCGCAGTGATATCGTAAAACACGTTGATATGCGTGAGATGCAGTTTTTACAACGCAGTCAGTTCGATGAGATTCAGTATGGAAGTGCGGTACTCAAACGTAACGTCAATGGTTCTATTCTGCGTCCGGTTATATCAGCTCATGGGCATTTTCGGCTGTTGAAGACCCTCTTTCCTGAGATAAAGACACATGTTATTTCTCACGAATGTTTTCTTCGCGGAGCGGTTATTACTGTTTGGGCAGAACTGTTTCGCCAACAACAAGCTGAGCTTTGGTTTATAGAGGAGGATATAAGTGACAGTGATACGAATACCCCCTGGTATTTTCAGGGCAAAACGCGGCATGGCTGGTGGCAAAGTCAGTGGTCGCTTTGGATACAGGAAAAAAACCGTAAGATGGTTTGCCCATTAACCGGCGGGGATGGCAAAAATGCCAGGACAATTTCTTTAACGGCCAGTCGGCGCTATATTCGCTGGCTATACAAACAAACTAATTTTACTCGCAGTACCCAATTATCCGCAGGAAGCGTAACGCAAATACTAATTTACCTCGCGCATGAATATAACGGTAAACTATAATAGTGGCTCCTGATGATGAGTCTCGGGTAAATCTTCCCGGTCATGATGTTATGACCTCCTTTTTTGATTGATATCATAAAGGGTTCATGTAGGTACATGAACCCTTGAAATATATGTAATTTAATCAATTACTCGTGCTTTTTAAAAATACATCTCTTTATCAATTTACAGTAATTGAGGCTGTAGTGATTAATGAAGACAGTTCTGTTTCGGCAAATAATCTTGCACGATAACCCTCTCCAGGGTATTGAGGTGCACCATCAGAATCACTCATGTCGAATTCAAAAATGACATTACCGAGGATGTCAATTTTGAAAAAACGACGACCGTACCACGGTATATCTTCATTGCTACCCATATAGATGTAATCATTGTGAATTCTTAACAAAATAGCATTTATCGATCGATTCGTGAGTAATGATATCTGTGTGTTATTGATGTTGATAATTCTATTTATTAGTGGAATGCATAAGAGGAGCTAGCGGGAGAGGGCGTAATCCATTAACAAAACGGCTACCGGGTTTCAGTGGGGAACGCAGATAATCTCGTACGCCACATTATCTGTGGCTGGATGAATACGGATACTCGTCTGGCGCAATTCGGGATTCTTGTTGATTACGCGATAGTTGAGATACTGAAGGCGTGCACCCAACTGGGCGACTGTAGTCCATGAAAATCAGGAAGATTTTTCACGCTAACTTATTGAAACCTGATGATATCAGTATTCATAAGTAAGTCTGAAAGCAAAAAGCCTGCTTAGTTTCCTAAGCAGGCTTCTTAAATTTGGCTCCTCTGACTGGACTCGAACCAGTGACATACGGATTAACAGTCCGCCGTTCTACCGACTGAACTACAGAGGAATCGTGTGAACGAGGCGAATATTAGCGATGCCACTCAGCGTTGTCAAAGCCTGAATCGCTAAATTCGATCGTTTGCCGAAATATTCCTCATTTCGCCGATTATTCAGGCGCAACAGGTTGTTTTATGCACTTTTCCCGTTCGGGACGCGGGTATTTCCACAGCCAACGGCCTGTGACCATACGCCAGTAAAATAACGCCGCGCGCACAGCCCAATCGAAGAACATCCCTAACCAGACACCGACTACGCCCCATCCTAAAACGATCCCCAGGGTGTAGCCCACTACGACGCGACAGCCCCACATGCCCAACATTGATACCCACATAGCGAAACGTGCATCGCGAGCACCTTTAAAGCCAGCCGGTAATACCCAGGAAGCCGCCCATATCGGCATAAATGCCGCATTGAGCCAAATCAGAATGACAATGACCTCTTTTACATCCTGATCCTGGGTATAAAACGCGGCCATCACGCCAGCAAAAGGGGCGGTTAGCCAGGCGATGGCGGTTAAGCCTATCGTCGACAGCCAGAAAACATGGCGTAACTGGATTTCAGCCTGGGCAATCTGGCCATTTCCCAAACGCCTGCCGGTAATGATTGTCGACGCGGAACCTAAAGCATTCCCCGGGAGGTTGATGAGCGCAGCGATAGAAAATGCAATGAAGTTTCCGGCAATTACGCTGGTGCCCATGCCTGAAACAAACATCTGCGTTAACAGTTTACCGCCATTAAACAGTACCGACTCGATGCTTGCCGGAATACCGATCCCCATAACCTCCCAGATGATGGCGAGATTGAGGGGTTTAAAATAGCTTTTGAAGGGAATACGTAGCGCCGGATTAAAACCAATCATCAGTACCCAAATAATGGCGATTGCACCGATGTAGCGTGAAATGGTTAGCCCGAGTCCGGCCCCCACGAATCCCAACCCTTGCCAGGAAAAGATCCCGTAGATCAGGATGCTGCTGATGATGATATTCAGAATGTTCATGCCGCCGTTAATCAACAGCGGTATTTTGGTATTTCCGGCTCCGCGTAGTGCACCGCTACCGATCAACGCAATGGCTGCCGCCGGGTAGCTGAGCACAGTTAGCTCCAGATAGGTAAGCGCCAAAGCCTTAACGTCTGGCGTTGCTTCACCTGCGACAACGTCAATAATCTGTTGACCAAAATAATGAATGACCGCGGCCAGCACGGTAGCAAAAATTGTCATGATCACCAGCGATTGTCTGGCCGCGGCTCTGGCCCGTCGACGATCCCGTTTTCCCAGACTAAATGCTACAACCACCGTGGTACCCAGATCGATGGCGGCGAAAAATGCCATGATGACCATGTTGAAACTGTCGGCGAGGCCGACCCCAGCCATTGCTTCTTTTCCCAACCAGCTCACCAAGAAGGTACTCAAGACCCCCATCAACAGCACACAGGTGTTTTCCAGAAAAATAGGGACAGCAAGCGGGGTGATTTCGCGCCAAAAGAGAACCTTATAACTCTTGCGTTTGGCATACCAGGGCGTACGGGAAGCGACCTGGCGTAAGGCAGCGGAGACGTTCAAAGTGGACCTTAAAGAAGAAAGTTGAAACCTCATTTCAAATGATGAGGGAGAATCCAAAAAGCTGCAAAGTTTTTTCCATTTAAAATGTCTGTAAATGCAACAAACTGTCGAGAGAAGCATCAATTGATACGCATTCATAGAAATGGGGTTTGACAAAAAAATTTTCGCCGCTAAGATAAGCCTCCACAACGATTCCTCTGTAGTTCAGTCGGTAGAACGGCGGACTGTTAATCCGTATGTCACTGGTTCGAGTCCAGTCAGAGGAGCCATATTTAAGAAGCCCGCTTAAGGAAACTTAAGCGGGCTTTTTGTTATCAATGCATTAGGCGATATCAGGCTTGCCGATGGCTTCCCATCCAGCTTGCCTCAGGTTTCGCAGGACTTTACCCGAACCAGAGGGGCAAGCAGCGTAATCCCCCCCAGCATGGCGGCCATCCCAGCATATACGGCAGGAAAACCCGTCAGTTCAGCAACCAAACCGACAGGAGCAGGTGCCAGCAGCGTACCCAGATAGCCAATGGTAGTAACGATACTCATTCCTGTATTGGTTGATATATCAGGCTGGTTTCCGGCCGCGGAAAAAGCAATTGGTACCAGATTGGCGATGCCGATACCGGCAATAGCGAAACCAACGGTAGCCTGCCAGGGATGATTTGCCACCGCTGCTGCCAGCAGTCCGATTCCAGCCAGCAGACTGGATGTGCGCATCACGAGAATGGCATCGAAACGATTGCGAATGGAATCTCCCAAAAAGCGAAAAATTGCCATGGTTCCCGCGAAGCAGGCAAAGGCAAGACTTGCCGTTTCAGTAGTTGCATTAAGGTTTTTCAGTAAATAACGTGACGACCAGTCAACGACCGCACATTCCGGGATCATGGCCAGCAGAGCAACAACACCGATAACGTAGATAATGTACGAATGATGCGGCTGTTTTTCTTTAATTGAACGCTTAATTCTTATTGATTCGTCTTTGATGACATGTGGGCATACAGACAATGTTATCGCTAACGAAATCGTGCTAATCAAAAACAGGTGCGTCAGAAAACCAAACTGCTTAACTAGATAGCCTCCTATCAGACCAGAAGTGAAAAGCCCAATGCTCCAGAAGCAGTGACAAGAAGATAACACTGTGCGTGACAAGGCTTTCTCGACGGCTACTGCATTCGAATTCATCGCAACGTTCATTGCCCCAATCATGGCACCAAGAAAAAAGAGTATCGGTGTTAACAGGTAGATATCAGGTGCGAATCCCACAGGAATAAGAGCAACTGAGGCTGCGATGGAAAAAATACGCACTATGCGTCGTGAGCCGTATTTTTCCATTGCCATGCCGGATAGCGGCATCATAAATAATGCACCCAGTCCGAAAATAAGTATCAAATGGCCTATTACTTTATCCGTAATGTGAAAACGTGAAACCAGTTGGGCAATTTGCACTGCCCAGGCTCCGGTAACAAATCCATTAACAGAAAATAATGTTGTAACAGCCCAGCGTCCTTTTTGCGCGACTTTCATTAATGGCCCTTTGAACTCTATTCTGTTTCCTGAGATGCGTCTTTTTTATCGATGATCAAAACATGCCCCGGGCAAAATGAAATTGCGATATTTCCATCCAATCGCGATATGACCTCAACACCGGTAAAGTCTGAAATAACAAGCCGGGCTCCACAGGAAATCAGTTCAGCGCTACCGATCCCGACGCAAAAAGCTCCTGCGGCAACAGCGGAGGTGACGCCACTTTTGGAATCCTCAAAGACGATTGTTTTCTCTGCGGGAATAGCAAGACGTTTGGCTGCCAGAAGATAAGGGTCAGGGAAAGGTTTCCCTTGGGTGACGTCATCGCGCTCAACAATAACGGAAATGCAAGACTGAACATGCAGCATCGCTGTCACTCGGTCGATTTTCTCACGCCAACCGCTGGTTACAATGCCAACCTGAATACCTGCGGCATCCAGTACGGTAATAAGTTCTGCGACTCCGGGGATAGGATTGTAAGACGCAGTATTTTCAACATGAATAATATGAGCCTGAACTTTTTGCTGGTCAACGAGCGGCAGGTCACTAAAAAGCGCACGAATAGTGTGCGGGCCAGGCTGTCCGTGAATATGTTTGATAATTTCCTGTTCCGATATTGTCTTACCATACATTGCAGCCGCTTCACGCCAGCCTCTTTCAATCACTTCATTTGAATCAATAAGCACACCGTCCATATCAAATAATACGGCAGTAGCTCTCGGGAGGGTATTACACATATTCTATTTCCTAATTATAAATAAGATGCGATTAGCTTAGGCTGGATGCAACGACAATTTGACCTAAAGAGATGCCACCATCATTAGTGGGGACGAGTTGATGACAGTAAACTTTGAGTCCAGCTGCTTGCAGTCGGTCTAGGGTATTGTTGAGTAGAAACTCATTACAAAAGACTCCTCCGCTCAGTACAACTTGCTGTGTCCTGGCAAGTGCAGATAAACGGATAGAGACTGCGGTAATAATCTCCACGATAGTTGAATGAAAGCGCCGGCTTAATTCAGATAAATCGAGGGAGTGTGCTGTTAATTCTGTAATCAGCTCATGAATCATCGGGCGATAATCCACCTCGAGATGGTCTTCTGACTGCACAATCGAGAAGGCGAAAGGATGCGACATATGAAAATCGCTATATAATAACGCTTCTAATTCAATGGCGGCCTGCGCTTCGTATTCAATATGCGTACAAATGCCCAGTAATGCGGAGATGCCATCGAAGAGCCGGCCGATACTGCTGGTTACTGGTGTATTAATCTTTCGGATAGCCATTTTTGCGAAAACGTTTCGCTGGTCTGCAGACAATGTCAGCAGACCAGGAATTGAAAGCTCAGGAATGTGTTCCCCGTAAATTTCCGTTAATAACGAAATGGCTATTCGGATGGGCTCTTTAACCGCGCTATCACCGCCTGGTAGGCCGATATGACGAAGGTGTGCGGCACGTTTAACGCTTCTGGTATCTCCTACAAGAAATTCGCCACCCCAGATAGTGCCATCAACGCCGTACCCTGTACCGTCGAATACAACGCCAATCGTTTTTCCACTGAGTCCGTTTTCAGCCATGCACGAGGCCATGTGTGCATGGTGATGCTGCACCTGAATAACCCGCAGTTGCGATTGCTCCAGTGCACGACGCGTCGAGCGAAATGCCGGATGGAGATCACAGGCCACAACCTTTGGCTCAATATCAAGAAGCTTTTGCAGATGATTAACGCACGAAAGGTGTGATGCAAACGTAAGATCATTTTTGAGATCGCCGATGTGCTGGCTCATAAACATCTTATTACCCTTCGCGATACTCACAGTTGTTTTTAGTTCTGCGCCAAGAGCGATGATCGGAGCAACCCTGGAAGAAAGGTGTACAGGATAGGGGGCATAACCTCGTGAGCGCCGAAGGAATGAAAGATTATTGCCATGAGCCATAACGCGGACAACGGAATCATCGACACGAGTGTGGATATCACGATCGTTAAGAATAAAATAGTCCGCGATTTCACCCAACTGCGCAATCGCGCTCGTGTTATCAAATACGATAGGATGGCCTGAGAGATTACCACTGGTCATTACCAGAGCTGGCATTGTGCTATCTTCTAGTAGTAAATACTGGAGTGGTGTTGATGGAAGCATGACACCAATACTGGGGTTATGCGGAGCGATGATTTCCGGCAGTGTGTTTTTGCGTTTACGCAGTAATACGATTGGGCGTTCACTGCTTTCCAGAAGTTTTTTTTCCTGCGAGCTGACACTGGCGATACGTGCGGCATGATTTGCATCTCTTACCATAATGGCAAAAGCTTTTGCATCTCTGCGCTTGCGCGTTCTCAGTTGCGAAACGGCATTTTCATTATTCGCATCCACAACCAGATGAAAACCGCCAAGGCTTTTCATCGCAATAATCGCGCCTTCTTTTAGCCTTGCCAGGACAAATTTGACGATATCGTTTGTGATTATCGTTTCGCCGTTGCGAGACCTTAGGTCTAGTTTGGGTCCGCATTCTGGACAAGCATTGGGTTGCGCGTGATAACGGCGATTATTGATGTCATCATACTCATGCTGACAGGCCGGACACATTGCAAAGGCTTGCATTGTTGTTTGAGAACGATCATAAGGCATCGCCTGGATAATTGAATATCGCGGCCCGCAGTTGGTGCAATTAATAAAAGCGTACCGATACCTCGGGTTTCGCGGGTCAGACATTTCATCAAGGCAATCCTGACAGACGTTTGAATCCGGTGGGATGATAGTATCCATTCGCGTCAACTGACGGCTTTTACGGATACTAAACTCTGCGTATTGTTGAACCGAATTTTCTCGCGGTACTTCCACAATACCATTGATACGGGCCATTGGTGGCGGATTAGATACCAGTTCATCAATGAGTTGTGCGATATGTATCGACGTGGCCTGAAGCTCCAGCAATACGCCTTCGGAATCATTAAGTATCCAGCCTGTGGCTTCAAAGCTGCGAGCCAGCCGATGGACTAAAGGACGGAATCCGACTCCCTGGACGATACCGCAAATGCGGTAACGCCGGGTTTCCACGGCGTCGCATTGCTTAGCAGAGTCGTGGCAATTCTGCACCGTAGGGCTCCTCTATTGTTGATACGGTTCCATCCTGTTCAAGCATGCTGACTTTGGCTTGTGGGAAAGTTAATACCTCGCCAATAATCGCGGCCTTTTGCCCAAGCGGGTGCGCCTGTAAGAGTCTGAGCACTTCTTCTGCGCTATCCGATTCTACAAACAAGCAAAGACACCCCTCGTTAGCAAGATTGATGACGTCAACGCCCAGCATGCTTGCCGCCATCGCCGTTTCTGGCTGGATCGGCAAAGATTGTCTCTCGCAACGCATTTCATGTTTTGCTGCGCGCGCATGTTCATGAAGCACCGCAGAGAGACCGCCGCGAGTGACATCCCTCATCGAGGTGATTTTCCCGGCAGGAACGGTATCGAGAAGTTGGCGAATCATCATGTTGAGTGGAGCGCAGTCACTAAGGATATTTCGTTCAAATCCCAGGCCTTCGCGCAGGGATAGCAGGTGAATAGAGTGATTCCCAATATAGCCACTCAGTATTATTTTTTGCCCTGGACGAACGTTTTTAATTGAAACTGGGGAATGTTCAAGAACGCCAACACCCGCTGTGTTAATGAACAGACGATCGGCCTCTCCCTTGCCAACAACTTTGGTGTCCCCGGCAACGATTTTGACGTCGGCCGCAACGGCCGTATCACGGACCGATTCAATAACAGTGACAAGTTCGGATATGGGCATGCCGTCCTCAATAATAAGACTCAGCGTTAGATACAGCGGACGTGCACCACTCACAGCAAGATCGTTGACGGTACCGCATACCGCAATTTTACCGATATCCCCATTACCAAAGATGAGCGGTGTGACAACGAAAGAGTCGGTAGTAAATGCAATTTGTCGCGACGGTAGGTCGAGCAAGGCACTGTCTTCCATGGTCCCCAGATAGGTATCGCCGAGAATTTCCGCAATTAGCTCGACCAGTTCCCGACTAAGGCGAGCGCCTGTGCCATGGTCCAGAACAACGGTATCTGTCTGTTCCAGTGCCTGTATTGATAGATTTTTCATGCGGATGTCCTTTCGTTGCGCTCAGGAAGATCGCCATGTTTTGCCAACAGCGATAAAATCTCAGTCGAAGGAGCAACGGTAGCGCAGTAGCTGGCAAGCCACCCTAAGGCGCGAGTGGTATCATCCGTAGAAGGAGCAAAAACGCAATCCTCTGGCACCCACACGTTGTATCCACGGAAAAAAGCATCTGCGGCGGTGGTTTGAACGCAGACATGCGTTTGCAAACCGGTCACGATAACCGTTTTGATGGCTAAATTTTGCAGCGTTTCATCGAGGTTATTGTTAAAGAAACCACTGTCTCTTCCTTTCACTACGATGAGGTCAGAAGGGTGGAAAATACTGTCGATTATTTGGTTTTCTGGCCGCCCGGCCAAAGCAGGAATTCCGGCAGCGCGATTTTTATAGCGGCGCTGTACTGCGGGGTCGTCAGGATCGTTTATTAACTGCAAATGGATGACAGCCTGGTTTTGATTTCTGACACCATCAAGAAATTGATTAAATGCCGTTAGTTTTTGTTCTAATTCCTGAGCCGAGCGGGTAATTTTATACGTAAACTCATATTGCAAATCATTTGTTAGCACGGCTACATTTGGCATACTTATATTCCATTGTAATTAAATATTTATTAAGAGGGCTTTTTTACAGTTTCCTACTGGTCAGTTATGTTTCTTTATTGCCATACCTTGCTATCATGAGCCTGTTATAGGTATTTGTATAATTCCATTTTTTTCAGGGTTCAATAAATGAAAGGAATAGATATAAAACTACTTCGTGCATTTGTTACATTGGCGATGAAAGGAAGTTACAGCAATGCTGCAAAAGCTCTCTTCCTGACGCAACCAGCACTATCGAAGCAGATACAGACGCTGGAACATTTGACAGGTGGCGATCTTTTTTTGCGCGGACGGCATGGCGCAAGTTTAACTGTATTTGGGCAGCAGCTTTTTTCTAAAGCCAATGAGCTTTTACAATCTCATATTGAATTTCTGAACTATGCGAGAGATATTAATTCAAAAAATCGTGAAAAGTTATTTATGGGTTTTGGAATTTCGACATTTCAGCAAGTTCCTAAATGGATAAAACAATTTCATCAGCAAGTACCTGAGTGTGAAATTGTTATTAATCATCTTCCTTCCAGTGTCCAGATGAAAATGCTGTTGGAGGGACGACTGCATATAGGTTTTGTGCGGATGCCTGTAAGTAAAGGCCTGGCTTCATATATTCTTTATGAAGAAACGCTGGCGCTTGCTATGCCGAAGAATAGCGATTTAAATAAGATGAATATTCAGGCTGCACTATCGGCATATCCATTACTTCAACTCGATCCGTCTACCAACCCTTGCCTTGCTGAGCAAACTGCACACTTTCTCCAAAGTAACCAACTGAAGGCTGTTCCGGTGTCCGCTACGGATGATATGACATCACTACTGGCATTAATTGCTGGTGGTAATGGCGTCGCCTTTTTACCCGCAAGTGTTCGTACTTTTTTTCCCGCCAATGTTAACTTATTAATGCCTGTGGAGAGGCAAATACGCTGGGATATTGGTGTGGTGTGGAACCCTAAAATAAAAAGTCATCGTCGGGATGAATTTTTGCGCCTGGTTGTGGCAGGTGATACCCCTGTCGTGGCGTAAAAAAGGGGCGTTTTGGCCGCAATGTCTATATACCGCTCCACCTGATGGGCAGGTGGAGCGTGATGTGTTTAGAATCAGAACTGATAGCTGGCGGTAACGCTGACGTTGCGCGGCTCACCATAGACAATAGAACCGTCGACATTGGTGTCGTAGGTTTTATCGAACAGGTTATTGAGGTTACCCTGCACAGAGAAGTTTTTTGTTACCTGATAGCGGGTGAACAAATCTACCAGGGCATAGCTTCCTTGTTCCGCGCGGAGTGTGCCATAAGGCGTGACCGTATCGCTGTAAACGCGATTCTGCCAGTTAACTCCTCCGCCGACGGTCAGTTCCGGCATAGCCGGCAGGCGATAACGGGTGAACAGTTTGACCGTGGTACGCGGCAGGTTTGGGTTCACCGCATTGCCTTCGTTGTCTTCAGCAACATAGCGTGTCGCGCCAAACGTCATCTGCCAGTTATCGGTGATCGCACCGTTAACTTCGAATTCGACCCCTTTGCTGACTGTACCATCCATTGCTTTATAGGCCGTGTCGCCATTGCTACCGGCGATTGGCGCACCGGTTGATTGCGCCACGTTATCCTGTTCAATGCGGAACACCGCGAGGGTGGTGGTTAAACGGCTATTCATCCAGTCGGACTTCAGGCCAAGCTCATAGTTGTTGCCGGTAATCGGGGAGAGATATTTGCCGGAACTGTCGCGCTTGTTCTGCGGTTGGAAGATTGAGGTATAGCTGGCGTAGGTAGACCAGTTATCGTCAATATCATATACCAGGCCCGCATATGGCGTGGTGTGGTTTTGCTCCATGCTGTAGGTCAGGGTGTCGATACGCCAGTTGGTATAACGCGCGCCGACGATCAAATGCAGTGGGTCGGCCAGCGAAATACGCGTTGCGGCGTAGAGCGATTTCATGTGCGTGGTATCGTCCTGAGCCAATGACTGCGGGTTCCAGTTGGTTTCCGGGAAGTTACCATCGAAGGTATAGAAACTGCCGATTTCATTGGGGAAGACGTTCGCCCACGAACTTTCATAACGGTTATTCTGTTTACTGTAGCTGCCGCCAAGCATCAGGTTATGCTGACGACCAAACAGGTCGTAACCGCCGTCGGCAAACAGATCGACGGCATCCACTTTACGTTTACCGCTGTTCCAGCCGGTTCCGCCGACGTAGTCATAGCCCGGACCATAGCTGCCATACGGGCCAACCAGGGTGCCGTCGGCCTTGTTGACATAGGCATCAACGTACATCATTTTACTGTCGAACTTGACCTCGGAGTGGGTGGCGTTCATGGTCGCCTGCCAGGTATCGGCAAAACGTTGTTTGACGGTGACAAACACTTTATTGAAGTCTTTATCGTTGTACGCCCAGTCCGGCGCAGTGCTGCGCGAGCGGTCGTAGCTGTTTTTACTGCCATCGGTATTCCAGCGCGGCAATCCACCCCAGGTTGGGCTGTTGATATCAATGCGCTGGTATTCATAACCTGCAGACAGACTGGTGGTGTCGCCCAGATCGGCATCGACAATCCCGGAGAAGAACATTTTTTCGCTGTTGTAGCGATCAAGCCAGGAATCGTTATT
The DNA here is from genome assembly GCF_030334595.1 of Citrobacter sp. Ce104. Lineage (NCBI taxonomy): Bacteria > Pseudomonadati > Pseudomonadota > Gammaproteobacteria > Enterobacterales > Enterobacteriaceae > Citrobacter > Citrobacter sp. Ce104. Next base: position 53,450 of record NZ_JAOWDP010000046.1, on the reverse strand, counting down.
CTGGTAGCCCGCCACGATGCGACCGCGCACGTTGCCGTCTGCAGTGAGCGGGCTTTGCAGATCGGTCACATAGCGTTGTTTATTCCAACTGCCATATTCCGCAGAAACATTACCGGTGAACTCGCGGCTGGTGGCATGCTTTCGGATCATGTTAATGGAGGCGGAGGGGTTACCCGTTCCGGTCATCAGCCCGTTTGCGCCACGGACCACTTCGACACGCTCGAAGAGGGCCGTGTCGGAAAGAGCGTCACCGAGATTCCAGCGGGATTCGAAATAGGTCGGGATCCCATCCACCATGTAGTTATCAATCTGAAATCCGCGAGAGTAGTAGCTGCTGCGATCTGAATCTGCCTGGCTTTTACTTATCCCCAACGTGTTATCCATCACATCGCCCAGCGTTTGCAACTGCTGATCTTCCATGCGCTGTTGGCTGACGATGCTGACCGACTGCGGAATATCGCGCTGCGTCATCTGCATTTTGGTGCCAGCGGTCGTCGATTTAACGCTGTAATCCTGCTCTTCGCTGGATACGGCTGGAGCAGAACCCTCCACGATCACGGTTTCTTCAGAAGGGGCTGCGAGGCTGGTGGAGGGCAATAGCGCTAACGTGATGCAGGCTGCCAGTAAAGAAGGGGCAACCCCCGGCTGGCGTTGAACATTCCCGTTGAGTGTTGTGAAAGACATCGAAAAGTCCTTGATAATTATTAATATTAAGTTCGAATCACCGGTAGTGTGATGAACCCTTTGGTTGTAAATTATTAAGTGCGCATGTAAATACAAATGCGAAATATACGCATTAACATTCAATGTGTAAACAGATGCTACGCGATAAATGAAATATTGTTTCAGTACTATGCTTAAGCGATAGCGATGGGAAATGGTTATAAGAACAGCAGCGGCAAAGGATTTTGCTTAAATAATCGAGGGTTAAAGTTGAAAGAGCGTGAGTAACTCGCTCATACTCTATACTCGCAGAGTTACCCGGCGTAGCATGGCATAACGCTTGGGCTGTTAATGAAAAAGGAAAACGTCGTGGCAGAAGAAACTATATTCAGCAAAATTATCCGTCGTGAAATTCCGTCGGATATCGTGTACCAGGATGAACTGGTCACCGCGTTTCGTGATATTTCCCCTCAGGCACCTACGCATATTCTGATCATTCCAAACGTCCTGATCCCGACCGTCAACGATGTGACGGCGGAACACGAGCAGGCGCTGGGGCGCATGATCACCGTTGCGGCGAAAATCGCCGAGCAGGAAGGTATTGCTGCAGATGGGTACCGTCTAATCATGAATACCAATCGTCATGGCGGTCAGGAGGTGTATCACATTCATATGCACCTGTTGGGTGGCCGTGCGCTCGGTCCAATGCTTGCGCATAAAGGTCTGTAAGCATGACCAGAGGATGCATTGCACTTTCACTGAGCTTGCTGCTACTGGCTGGCTGTCGGACACATCCTGAAATTCCGGTAAGTGATGAACAGTCGCTGGTGATGGAATCAACGATTCTGGCGGCGGGCATTACAGCAGAACAGCCGATGTTAACCACGTCTGATATTCAGGCCTCGGCATCCTCTCGACTCTATAACGAAAGACAAGAACCCGTTACCGTTCATTATCGGTTTTACTGGTATGACGCCAGAGGGCTGGAAATGCACCCTCTGGAAGCGCCACGCAGCATGACTATCCCGGCTCATTCGTCGGTGATGCTGTACGGCAGCGCCAATTTTCTGGGGGCGCACAAGGTTAGACTTTATCTTTATTTGTAAGGGGTGAATCTTGATGATCAAAATGAATCGCTACGCACTGATTGCCGCGCTGGCGATGTTTCTTTCTGGCTGTGTGGTGCAACGTGAACCCGCACCGGTAGAGGAAGCGAAGCCGGTGCCGGAACAACCCGCGCAGCCGCAACAGCCGGTACCGGTTGTACCAACGGTGCCAACCATACCGCAGCAGCCGGGTCCGATTGAGCATGAGGACCAAACGGCGCAGCCGACGCCACGTCAACGCCACTATGACTGGAACGGGGCTATGCAGCCGATGGTCGGCAAAATGCTGCAGGCTGACGGCGTCAAAGCGGGAGGCGTTCTGCTGGTTGATAGCGTCAATAACCGCACCAACGGCTCGTTGAATAGCGGTGAAGCCACCGAGACCTTGCGTAACGCGCTGGCGAATAACGGTAAGTTTACTCTGGTTTCTGCCCAGCAACTGGCTGTCGCCAAGCAGCAGTTAGGTTTGTCGCCGAACGATAGCTTGGGAACGCGCAGCAAAGCGATTGGGATCGCCCGCAACGTTGGCGCACAGTATGTGCTCTATTCCAGCGCTTCCGGCAACGTCAATTCGCCTGCGCTGCAAATGCAATTAATGCTGGTACAAACTGGCGAGATAATCTGGTCAGGTAAAGGTGCCGTTCAGCAACAATAACCGATTGACGCGCGACGAAGTCTTGTCGCGCTATTTCCCACAGTATCATCCCGTCGCAGCCAGCCAGAGCGGCCTGAGCGGCGGGAGCTGCATCATCGAACATCATACTCACCGCTTAGTGCTGCGTCGTCATCACGACCCTGATTCGCCGGAATCGCATTTCTTACGCCATTATCATGCGTTAAAACATCTGCCAGAAAGTCTTGCGCCGCGCCCTCGCTTTTATACGCGTGGGTGGATGGCGGTCGACTTTTTACACGGCCAGGTAGAATCCAGATTACCGGACGCCGACGAACTCGCTGGCTTATTGTATCATCTGCACCAGCAACCCCGATTGGGCTGGCGAATCAGTCTGCTGCCGTTACTTGAGCAGTACTGGCAGTGTGGCGATCCGGCGCGTCGTACGCCATGTTGGTTACGTGCGCTGAAGCGGCTACGGAAACGCGGTGAGCCTCGACCTTTGCGTCTGGGGCCGCTGCATATGGATGTCCACGGTGACAACATCGTACGTACATCCTCAGGGCTGCGGCTGATTGACTGGGAATATGCTGGTGACGGTGATATCGCCCTGGAGCTGGCGGCGGTATGGGTCAGTGATGAATCCCAGCACCAGCGGCTGGTTAACGCCTACGCTCAGCGATCGCACATTGAGCAAAACGCGCTGTGGCGACAGGTCAGACGATGGCGGCCCTGGGTAATGATGCTAAAGGCGGGGTGGTTTGAGTATCGCTGGCGACAAACCGGCGATCGACAATTTATCAGGCTGGCCGATGAAACCTGGCGGCAGCTAACAATGAAAGGATAAGGAGAGCAGTGTGGGCCCAGTAATGTTGGATGTCGAAGGGTATGAGCTGGACGCTGAAGAGCGTGAGATTCTGGCGCATCCGCTGGTAGGTGGGTTGATTCTCTTTACCCGAAATTATCATGACCCGGAACAGTTACGTGAGTTAGTGCGCCAGATCCGCGCGTCATCGCGCAATCATCTGGTCGTGGCGGTAGATCAGGAAGGCGGGCGCGTACAGCGTTTTCGTGAAGGATTTACGCGTTTGCCAGCGGCCCAATCCTTTGCCGCGCTGCACGGTCTGGAAGAGGGCGGCAAACTGGCTCAGGACGCCGGATGGTTAATGGCCAGCGAAATGATCGCCATGGACATCGATATCAGCTTTGCGCCGGTACTGGATGTGGGGCATATCAGCGCGGCAATTGGCGAGCGCTCTTACCATGCCGATCCGCTGAAAGCGCTGGCTATGGCGACCCGCTTCATTGACGGTATGCACGCTGCTGGCATGAAAACCACCGGTAAACATTTCCCCGGACATGGGGCGGTGACGGCGGATTCACACAAAGAAACGCCAACCGATCCACGCTCAGAAGCTGACATTCGGGCGAAAGATATGTCCGTGTTCCAGACGTTGATTACTGAAAACAAACTCGATGCCATTATGCCTGCGCACGTCATCTACAGTGACGTGGATCCACGTCCGGCGAGCGGCTCGCCGCACTGGCTGAAAACGGTATTACGTCAGGAGCTTGGCTTCGATGGCGTCATTTTCTCCGACGATTTGTCGATGGAAGGGGCGGCGATTATGGGAAGCTATGCGGAGCGCGGTCAGGCATCGCTGGATGCCGGTTGCGATATGATCCTGGTCTGCAATAATCGTAAGGGAGCGGTCAGTGTGTTAGATAATCTGTCGCCGATCAATGCAGAACGTGTTACACGTTTGTATCATAAAGGTTCATTTTCACGTCAGGAACTGATGGACTCTGCACGCTGGAAGACGGTAAGCGCCCAGCTCAACCAGCTTCATGAGCGCTGGCAGGAAGAGAAAGCAGGTCATTAACGCAAGTTTGGCGAGGATGCGATGATTATCTATTTACACGGTTTTGACTCTAACAGCCCGGGCAACCATGAAAAGGTGTTGCAACTGCAGTTCATCGACCCGGATGTCAGGCTGATTAGCTATAGTACGCGGCATCCTAAACATGATATGCAGCATCTGCTGAAAGAAGTGGACAAAATGCTGCAGCTTAATGTGGACGACCGTCCGCTGATTTGTGGCGTGGGGCTCGGGGGATATTGGGCTGAACGCATTGGTTTTCTGTGTGATATTCGTCAGGTCGTGTTTAATCCTAACCTGTTCCCGTATGAGAACATGGAAGGAAAAATTGACCGGCCTGAAGAGTATGCAGATATCGCGACAAAATGCGTGACCAATTTCCGCGAAAAGAATCGCGATCGCTGCCTGGTGATCCTGTCACGTCATGATGAAGCGCTCAATAGCCAGCGTGCGTCAGAAGAGCTGCATCATTATTACGAGATAGTCTGGGATGAAGAACAGACGCACAAGTTTAAGAATATCTCGCCGCATTTGCAGCGAATCAAAGCGTTCAAGACGTTAGGTTAATCCTTATTGAGCTTTTAAAAAAACAGCCGCCAGGCTAATGCTCGTCAGTTACGAACGTATGGTGAACATGTGATTCCGGCTGAGGGTTCCGTTCACCTCAGCGGTGTCATTTCTCTGAAGCGCAGATACCTGTGAACGTGCAAGGGAGGCTCACCGCCGCCTCCCTTGCAACCCAGGCTCCCGGCGGGAAAATCGTCGCTGCGCGAGTTATTCGTCTTATGCCGTCTGCCTGTTGGGTCGGGGTCGAGCCTGCGTCCATGCAGGCCGTCCCCTCTGTCCGCATCCCTGCGGACAGCCCCGGTCAGCCGTCAACGCCTCATCGATTTTCAGCCGGACCGGGGTCATCGCTTCAACGCACTGACTTCCAGTTAAATCTTTTTTGCTGTTCAAATATATTCAAATAAAATTGCAGGAGGTCAGGTGTGGCTGGTCCGGCTGAAAATTGCCGACGTGTTTCCGTAAGGCCGGGAGAGCCAGCATGGATGCTGGCTCAGGGCGCGCTTTGCAAGGACGCTTCCTCGCGCCCGGCCCGGTAGCCTGGAGGAATAAGCGGAGGGTATTGCGCAGCAACAATTTTCCTGCCGGGAGCCGGGATTGTAAAGGGCGTGGCGGAGAACGCCCTTTACACGTTCACAGGAATCGGTGCTTCAGAGAAATGATGAGCATGAGGTGAACGGAACTTTTCCTCCGAGATAGCATGTTCTTTACCTCGGTCAGCACAGGTTGAAGCTTTCTGAAACTGAGGCGCTAACTGACTGGCATTACAGCCATCGGGCTGGTTTTTTTGTTCTTAAAGTTCCGGTTGTCTATCTTTTCAGCATCAAAACTTGATACATATCAATTTTGGTATGACCAATGCACCGTTCGTGTTATTCTCACTCTCGAAGAACATTTTCATTATCGTAACTTGTTGTTAATTAAAGGCTATGCTCATAACTTTTAATTAACAATTGGTTAATAAATTTGAGGGGGTCACGTTGACTACACCATTGAAAAGGATCGTGATTGTCGGCGGCGGTGCTGGCGGACTGGAAATGGCGACACAGCTGGGTAAAAAGCTGGGACGCAAGAAAAAGGCCAAAATCACGCTGGTGGACAGAAACCACAGCCACTTATGGAAACCGTTGCTGCATGAAGTGGCGACAGGTTCCCTGGACGAAGGTGTGGATGCGCTGAGCTATCTGGCGCATGCCCGTAACCACGGTTTCCAGTTCCAGTTGGGGTCGGTGGTGGATATCGATCGTGACGCGAAAACCATTACTCTCGCCGAGCTGCGCGATGAGAAGGGCGATCTACTGGTTCCTGAGCGTAAAGTCCCGTATGACACGCTGGTGATGGCGTTGGGCAGTACTTCCAACGATTTCAACACCCCAGGCGTCAAAGAAAACTGCATTTTCCTGGATAACCCACATCAGGCGCGTCGTTTCCACCAGGAGATGCTGAATCTGTTCCTGAAGTATTCCGCGAATCTGGGCGCTAACGGCAAAGTGAATATTGCTATTGTGGGCGGCGGTGCGACGGGGGTTGAACTCTCCGCCGAGCTGCATAATGCGGTAAAACAGCTGCACAGCTATGGTTACAAAGGGCTGACCAACGACGCTCTGAACGTTACGCTGGTCGAAGCTGGTGAGCGTATTCTGCCTGCGCTGCCGCCGCGTATTTCCAGCGCAGCACATAATGAATTAACCAAACTGGGCGTACGCGTACTGACCCAGACGATGGTTACCAGCGCAGATCAAGGCGGACTGCACACCAAAGATGGCGAATACATTAAAGCCGATCTGATGGTGTGGGCGGCAGGTATCAAAGCGCCAGACTTTATGAAAGACATTGGCGGTCTGGAAACGAACCGTATTAACCAACTGGTGGTTGAACCCACTCTGCAGACCACGCGCGATCCTGATGTCTACGCGATTGGTGACTGCGCCTCCTGCGCTCGCCCGGAAGGGGGTTTTGTGCCGCCGCGCGCTCAGGCTGCGCACCAGATGGCAAGCTGCGCAATGAGCAACATACTGGCGCAGATGAACGGCAAGCCACTGAAAGCGTATCAGTACAAAGATCACGGCTCTCTGGTCTCGCTCTCTAACTTCTCTACCGTGGGTAGCCTGATGGGTAACCTGACCCGTGGTTCGATGATGGTGGAAGGGCGTATTGCGCGCTTTGTGTACATCTCACTGTATCGCATGCACCAGATAGCTCTGCATGGCTACTTCAAGACCGGTCTGATGATGCTGGTCGGCAGCATTAACCGGGTGATTCGCCCGCGTCTGAAACTGCATTAATATCGACTTGTGGCGCCGGATGATTTATGCATCCTGCGCCTTCCTTCAGAGTTCTCCGAATCATCCTGCGTTCGTGCCTCCTCCTGCTATTTTCATCCGTAATCTGATTGGCATTCCTTACCTTCTGTTGCAAAGTTGTTGCTAATAGCAAAAAAGGAGGAACTCCCGTGAATAAATCAATGTTGGCGGGTATAGGGATTGGCGTAGCTGCTGCGCTGGGTGTTGCAGCGGTGGCCAGTCTGAACGTTTTCGAGCGTGGCCCACAGTATGCGCAAGTTGTCTCTGCAACACCGATTAAAGAGTCGGTAAAAACACCGCGTCAGGAGTGCCGGAACGTGACGGTCACGCACCGTAAGCCGGTACAGGATGAGAACCGCATCGCAGGTTCCGTGCTGGGTGCTGTTGCGGGTGGTGTTATTGGCCATCAGTTTGGCGGCGGACGAGGTAAAGATATTGCCACCGTGGCCGGTGCTTTAGGCGGCGGCTATGCAGGTAACCAGATTCAGGGTTCGATGCAGGAAAATGATACTTACACCACTACGCAGCAGCGTTGTAAAACGGTGTATGACAAATCTGAAAAAATGCTGGGCTACGACGTGACGTACAAAATTGGCGATCAGCAGGGGAAAATCCGCATGGATAAGGACCCCGGCGCGCAAATTCCGTTAGACAATAACGGACAGTTGATACTGAATAACAAAGCGTAAAATAGCATTATCCTGAACATTAGCCCCCCATTCGCTCAGGCTGGGGGGCTTTTTTTATCAGAAGGTTAAGGCATAGTTCAGACCAAAGGTGCGGCCCCGGCCCTTGTATTCATACAGTGAGGGGCTACCGTAGGTTGGGCTGTACAGCAGTGGCGCACGTTGTCCCCACAGCGTGGTGTACTCTTCATTCAGCAGGTTTTCCACGCTGAAGGTCAGCTTACCCAACGGGAGCTGATAGCTGCCGATAAAGTCCATGGTGTTATAGCCATCCAGCTTGTTACCGCTGGCATCGGTCAGATCAAATGTTTGCTGGCTCTGTATGCGTAATGCCCACGGTTCAGGCGCCCAGCCGACCCATGCGGTTGCTTTGGACGGAGAGGCCAGAGTGACATCCCATTTCTGCCATTTACCGTTCTGTTTCACTTCCGATTTAATGACATTAAAGTTGCCGCCCAGACTCCAGTCCGTATCCGCAATGAAATAATCCACCGCACCTTCCATACCATAAATCCGGCGATCGTCGGGCTGAACGTTAATGGTCATATCACTGCGATTGATAACGATCGATTTATCCGAAGTTGAGTAATAAGCGGCCAGTTGCGTGCGCAGACTATCGCCGGTGTAACGCCATCCCAGTTCGTACGAGTTAACTTTAATCCCTTCCAGGCGTGAATCCGCCACGTTGACGCTGCGCTGAAGCTGATAATGATCGCCAACCAGCGAATAGGTGCCGTTCCCGTAATATTTCCCTGGATCCGGAAGCTCCACGCCCTGAGAGAAGTTAAACCACGTTTGCTGACGGTCGGTCAGGTGGGCGAGGATACCGGCGTTGAACAGGAAATTATCGTAATCGGTTTTGCCACCCGGAATGGTATCGGCAGAGTTCGCAAGCCCGGTCGCGATTCCCTGCTGTTGAGCATAGCCCACGAAATCATCAACCCTGTTTTCGGTCCATTGATAGCGTACGCCGCCGCTGAGGGTAAAGATGTCGTTAATGTCATAGCTGTTTTGCAGGAACGGCGCGAAGTTGGTGATGCTATAACCGGGATAACGCCCGGTGGTATAAGCGGTGCGGTTATCCATGCCGCCGGAGGGCAAGGACCAGGCCAGATCGAAGAATTTCTGATTAGAATCGAAGGTCTCGTGATCGGCATCGATACCCCACGTCAGCTCCCAGTTATCCATCAACTGGCTGTTGAGGGTAATTTTGGCGCCAAACTGGTCTGTGTCCTGCTGTGATGCGGAGAAGCTGGTAACCTTACCTTTGCTGAGCGTCGGGAAAGGATAGAATTTCAGGGATTCGTCGCGGTAATAGATTTGGCTGACCAGGTTCTGGCCGAAAAAATCCGCATCTGAATATTGCAGGCTGATCAGATGACGTTCGGTGCCGGGAATACGATCGGAATTCAGTCCGCTGCTGGTATACGCTTTACCGTTTCCGGTCACGGCTGACATATTCTCGCCGAGATCCAGCCCGTAATCGTCATCCCCCTGGCTCTTATAATATTGCGTAACCAGTTGCAACTGACGGTTGTCGTCAAGTTCAATTGTTCCGGTGCCCATCACGTCCAGACGATCGGAGTGCTGCAGGCCGGTTTGGGTGTTATCCAGCATCAGAGCATCGTGATTACCGTCATACCAGCCACCAAACCGTTGATACGCGACGGACATGCGCCCGGAAGCACGATCGGTTCCTCCGCTCACCGCCGCGGCAACGCGTTCATCATGATCGTTACTGTTGTTGAAGCCGCTTTTACTCCCCAATTCGAGTTCTACTTCACGCTCCGGCTGACCTTTTTTGGTGACGATGTTGATTAATCCGCCGGTACTGCCGCCACCATAAAGTGAGGTTGCGCCAGAGATGACTTCAATATGCGCAATGTTAAATGGGTCAATGGAGTCAAGCTGACGACTGTCGGTTCGCGAGGAGTTCAGACGAACGCCGTCAATGAGTACGACGATGGCGCGACCGCGCATATTCATGCCGTAGTTTGTGCGTCCCTGGCTACTGACATCGATTCCTGGGATTAACTGAGCAAGAACATCCTTGAACTCTTTACCACCCTGAACCTGTTGTTCAATCTCGCTTCCTTCAATAACCCAGGTCGTTTGTGCCATTTCTGCCACGGTACGTTGGCTACGGTTGGCGCTGACGATGAGGTTATCTTCCTCAGCCGCAATGGCCGGGAGGGTTAAAGATAACAGGAGAGGATTGAGCACCCAGAGACGCTTATGCATTTGTATTCCTTTTAAAAAAGAGTCGATCTGTTTTGGTTATGGCGGTAAAGAAACCGATGGTTACATTGTGAAACAGGCGTTAAAACAAATGCGAATATTGCTGATAATAATTGTTGTTATCAATATGTTTTACAAAAAATGATCAGATAAGATGATGAAAACAATGGAAAATGTAGGGGTAATGCGCGGAGTTTTAACCGGGGGCTGTATCAGCTCCCGGTCATGTCAATACAGCGGGGAAAAGCGGGAAAGGCTTAGGCTTTGATGAGCTCGGGCCAAAGCCGCAGGGTTGTATGTGCGATCTGCATCAGTTTTTCAAATGTTGCACCTTCACGGGCGCTGATCGACATACCCTGTAAAATACAGTTCAGGTATTCGGCCAGTTTTTGCACGTCGCAATGGGCCGGGATTTCGCCTCGCTGCTGGCGCTGGTGAAGAAACTGGGTAAGCGTCTGTTCTTGCATTGCATGGCGGGATTTCACCGTGTGCGCAATATCGCGGGAAGAGGCTGCCAGCGTCGCAGAAGTATTAATCATGAAACATCCCGCCGGGGTGTCCTTGCTGGTGAAACAGGTCGCTATGGCGGTGAAATAGTCTTCCAGTGCGGACTCCAGACTTTTTTCTTCGCAAAACAGCTGGGCTTCGTGTTTCGCCGCAAAGCGGGTGATGTAGCGGTCCAGCACGGCACGAAACAACCCTTCTTTATTGGTGAACTCTGCATACAGCGTGGGCGCTTTTGCGCCGGTAGCTTCCACGAGATCGGCGAGCGAGGTCGCTTCATATCCGTGCTGCCAGAAGAGTGTCATGGCCTTATCAAGCGCGGCTTCCCTGTCGAACACTTTTGGTCGGCCACGGCTTTTTTTAGCACAACCTGTCGTTTCAGTTGTCATGGCGCCGATGTACCTTTGTTAGGTTTATTGAATAACCATTATAAAAATATTCGACTGCACACTCCAGCGGATTAACGATAAAAATAATATATAGCTATTAGTATGAAAAATAAGGTCTTTGTGTTTTATTTAACGATCATTATAAAAAAATGTTGACGTGTGACCTGGATCACATCTATGATTTACCTATCGATCGTTAAGTTAATATTTTCGACACACATTCATCTGCTAAAGGTCACTATCATGAAAAACGTAAAAACTCTGTTTGTTGCTGCTGTTCTTAGCTCACTGTCATTTGCAAGCTTTGCCGCCGTTGAAGTTCAGGCCACACCTGCTGGTCAAGAGAAAGTCGGTACTATTTCTGCGAATGCGGGGACTAACTTAGGTTCTCTGGAAGATCAGCTGGCGCAGAAAGCGGATGAGATGGGAGCGAAGTCTTTCCGTATAACTTCCGTTACCGGTCCTAACACCCTTCACGGGACTGCAGTTATCTACAAATAAGATTTAACCCATCGCAATGCCACTGCGAGTTAAATAAAAAACCCCCGCGGAATAAAATCCAGCGGGGGTTTTTTTATGCGCAGAGTTTACATCGGTTGTTGGGCAACGTCGTGATGACGGGTCACATCGACCGGCATTCCTGAGCGAATTTCCATTGCATGTTCCATGACCGCAGGATCCGTTTGCGCCGCATTTTTAAACGTCTGCATGGATGCGTTCAGCACGATCGGCAGCAACTGCGGGTCGTCATTGATTTTTTCGGACAGCGGTTGGTGTACTTCCACCAGGCGCGCGCCGTTAGGTTCAACAGATGCTTTGATCGGCGTATTGATAATATTGACCCTGGTTCCTGGCTTCACCTGACGGAACAGGGTTTCGATATCACCGTCGCGTAGACGAATACAGCCGGAACTGACGCGCATTCCAATGCCAAAATCAGCATTGGTTCCGTGCAGCAGGTACACACCGCCGTATGCCGCTAAACGAATCGCATGATGGCCCATCGGGTTATCCGGGCCTGCAGGTACAACGGCAGGTAGGTCGATCCCGTTTGCTTTATATCGCGCGCGGATATTTGCCGTAGGCGTCCAGGTGGGGTTGGCGCGTTTATCTGAAATGGTGGTTACCATTGTTGGCGTTAACGTGTCACCACCTAACTGGCCAATACCAATAGGATACACGGTCACCGAATTGGTCCCCGGCTGATAATAATAAAGGCGCAGTTCGGCGAGGTTGATAACAATGCCTTCGCGCGGCGCATCCGGCAGCAAAGTTTGTAACGGGATAGTCAGCACGCTGCCCGGGCGTGGTACGTAAGGGTCAACGCCAGGGTTGGCCTGCAGCAGCGCCAGAAAGCCGACATTGTACTTTTTCGCAATCGCTTCCAGAGAACCGCCATTGTCTTCAACAACATGAACGGCATTCTGACCCACCACGCGGCTTCCCGGTGGCGGCAGCGGCCAGGTGTTTGCCTGAGCCGGAAGTGCTAACGCGAAGGTCGCGGCAAGCGTAAAAAACGCTAACCAGCGAGAGAGTCGTTTATTGTTTAACATCACCATAAATCCATTGTTTTTACGTGGTTTTTATTATGTAAAAGTAAACAAGGATTATGGCGGTTTGCTGTGTCGGGAAGTGCAGGGAAGTGCAAAGAGTTTGTAAATTCATCAGGCCGGGTGAGGGGACTCCCCCGGCCTGTTCACTATGCTACGGCGTTTTCTTCAAGCTGGCGCATAAACTGGCGTACCCAGTCAATTCGGGTTTTACGCTCGCTCAGATCTTGCATAAATTTCAGCCGGGTTGGACCGTCGAGGCGGAAGTGCTGCGGCTGTTTTTGCAGTAACCCAATCAGCCAGACCGGGTTAACGTGGTTTTTCTCGGCAAATTCAATAGTACCGCCTTTTTCATTACCTTCGAGCTTTCTGATCCCCAGTTTCTGCGCCTGCTGGCGTAAACGGGCGATATCCAGCAACGTACGAGCCGGGTCGGGCAGCAGGCCGAAACGGTCAATCAGTTCGACCTTAATTTCTTCCAGCTCGTTTTCACCTTTGGCACTGGCAATCCGCTTATAGAACGACAGTCGGGTGTTAACATCCGGGATATAGTCATCTGGCAGTAGTGACGGCATGCGTAGTTCGACTTCGGTTTGCTGGCTGGTGAGATCTTCCAGCGAAGGCTCACGTCCCTCTTTGAGCGCATCGACGGCATTTTCCAGCAGCTCCATATACAGCGAGAAGCCGATGCTTTCCATGGAACCACTCTGATCTTCACCCAGCAATTCCCCGGCGCCGCGAATTTCGAGGTCGTGGGTCGCCAGCGCAAAACCTGCGCCCAAATCTTCCAGCGAGGCGATGGCCTCCAGGCGTTTTTGCGCGTCGGTGGTCATCGCTTTTGGATGCGGCGTCAGCAGCCAGGCGTATGCCTGATGGTGTGAGCGCCCCACACGACCGCGCAACTGGTGCAATTGCGCCAAACCGAAGTGATCGGCTCGTTCGATGATGATGGTGTTAGCGGTGGGAATGTCGATCCCGGTTTCGATAATGGTGGTACACACCAGCACGTTAAAACGCTGATGGTGGAAATCGTTCATCACGCGTTCCAGTTCGCGCTCGCGCATTTGTCCGTGGCCGATACCAATCCGCGCTTCAGGCACCAGTTCCGCTAGTCTGTCAGCAGTTTTCTGGATATTTTCGACATCGTTAAACAGATAATAAACTTGTCCCCCGCGCAGAACTTCACGCAGGATTGCCTCGCGCACGACCAGGTTGTCATATTCGCGCACGAAGGTTTTGACTGCCAGACGACGGGCAGGCGGTGTGGCGATGATCGACAGATCGCGCATGCCGCTCATTGCCATATTAAGCGTACGCGGAATTGGCGTTGCCGTCAGGGTCAGAATATCGACATCTGCGCGCATCGCCTTGATGCGTTCTTTGTGGCGAACGCCGAAACGATGCTCTTCATCGACAATCAGCAGACCCAGATCTTTTAACTTCACATCCGCTTGCAGCAGTTTGTGCGTGCCAATGAGGATATCGATTTTACCTTCGGCAACCTGCTCCAGAATCTGCGCTTGCTCTTTGGCGCTACGGAAACGGGACAACATCTCGATGCGTACCGGCCAGTTGGCAAAGCGATCGCGGAAGTTGTCGAAGTGCTGCTGCGCGAGCAGGGTGGTCGGCACCAGCACGGCAACCTGCTTGTGGTTCTCTACGGCAAGAAAGGCAGCGCGCATCGCGACCTCGGTTTTACCAAAGCCGACGTCACCACATACCAGGCGGTCCATGGCCAGCGGTTGGCACATATCGCTGAGTACCGCGTTGATCGCCTGCGCCTGGTCAGGCGTGGTTTCAAACGGGAAGCTGTCGCAAAACAGCTGGTACTGCTCACGGTCATGCTTAAAGGCGAAGCCTTCTTTCGCCGCGCGCTGGGCATAAATATCCAGCAGCTCTGCTGCGACATCGCGTACCTTCTCAGCGGCTTTCTGTCGGGCGCGGGACCAGGCATCGCCGCCAAGTTTATGCAGCGGCGCATTCTCTTCTGCACCGCCGGCATAGCGGCTGATCAGATGCAGTGACGACACCGGCACGTACAGTTTGGCGTCGTTGGCATAGGTGAGCATCAGATATTCACCGGTGATACCGCCCGCTTCCAGCGTGGTCATCCCGGCATAACGGCCCACGCCGTGCTCCAGATGCACCACCGGTTGACCAGGATGCAGCTCTGCGAGGTTACGAATTAACGTATCCGGATTGATGGTGCGACGAGAATCCTGGCGGCGGCGCGCCACGCGTTCCCCAAGCAGATCGCTTTCACAAATCAGCGCCAGATTGCGTTTGCTATCGATGAAGCCGTGCTCAGCTGCGCCAATCATCAGATAACGACCGTTACCTACGGCTTCATCGAGTCGCAATATCCGCTTGGGCGCCACTTTGATACGGGCGAGCAGTTCGCCTAACGCTTCCCGGCGGCCTTCACTTTCCACCGAGAAGATCACCGGACCGGTAAAGCCCTCAAGGAATTTACGTAACGCATCTAGCGGCGATTTTTGCTGCGCCTGAACGGCGATGTCCGGCAGCTTCTGGAACCCGAGGTTGGTATTCGCAGCTTTGTTCGCCAGACTCTCGGTTTTCAGTTGAACGCGCGGCCAACGTTTAAGTTCAGAGAACAGCTCATCAACCCGCAGCCACAGGGATTCCGGCGGCAGAAGCGGGCGCATTGGATCAACGCCGCGATTTTCAAAGCGTGACAAAGTATCGGCCTGGAAGCGTTCTGCGCTGGTCTCGATATCACCGGTATTCACCAATAACGTATTGGCGGGGAAGTAGCTGAATAGCGGCGGCAGCGTTTCGCTGAAAAACAGCGGTTGCCAGTATTCAATACCCGCAGGTAACGTGCCTTTACTGACCTGCTGGTAAATATGCTCGGCGTCGCGTTTCACCTCAAAGGTGTCCCGCCACTGGCTACGGAACAGCTCAATGGCCGTTTTGTCAGTCGGGAATTCGTGTGCGGGTAGCAAATTAATGGCATCGACTTCTTCCAGCGTGCGCTGGGTGTCGGTATCAAACAGACGCAGACTGTCGATTTCGTCATCAAAGAAATCCAGGCGATAAGGCAACTCGCTACCCATCGGGAACAGATCCAACAACGCGCCACGCGTGGCGTATTCACCGTGTTCCATGACCTGATCAACATGGCGATAGCCAGCGCTGTCCAGCTGTTCGCGCAGGGCGTCGCGCGAAAGCCTCTGACCTTTTTTCATGACCAGCGCATGGCCGTGCAGATAGCTGTGCGGACAAACACGCTGCATCAGGGTATTTACCGGAACGATCAGCACGCCGCGCTGCATGGCAGGCAGCTGATACAGCGTGGAGAGACGCGAGGAGATTATCTCCTGATGAGGAGAAAAGCTGTCGTAGGGAAGCGTTTCCCAGTCGGCCAGGTTCATTACCATCTGGTCGGTAAACTGACGAATTTCATCATGCAGACGTAAAGCATTTTGCATGTCCGGCGCGATCAGTACCACTGGGCCGGCGTGATGTTCGGCGATTTCGGCAACCAGCGTTGCGCAGGCCGCGCCGGTAAGCTCACCCAACTGGCGCTGATCGCCTGCTTTCGCAGGGAGCGTGTAACGATGTTGTTCAGGCATTCGGTTGTCAGGATCTCGTTTAGATATACATCTGATAAGCAATGTTCTTTATTATCCGTGATCGTTTCTCATAAGCAAATTGATTCGCCCCCGAATGGGGGCAAAATGCGCGTTGGGGTTAGCGCGAGGCGGTCGATAAAGAGGGTGGAGAAAAGAGCAGATCGGCCACGGTTTTCTGTGAGATTTTACGCACCAACAGGCCAAACAGGGTGCACAGCAGCAGGCAGGCGAACGGATACACCAGCAGCAGGGCCAGCTCCGTGTATGCAGGCCAGACGGCATGATTAATTTTGGGGATTAGCGTTAAGCTGAACAGTTCAACCAGAATACGGTGAGTGGTGTAGATGGCGATGGTATTGGCGCCAATCACGCTTAGCGGACTGGATGCGCGCATGCCAAAGCGGCGTTCAAATTGATAAAACAGCTTCATGATTAGCACAATGGAAAGAAGAGAAAGCAATAGTGACACATTTGCCAGCCACGCGATGACGGCGGCGATTGCGCTAACCAGAAAAATGATTGCATGGCGGCGCAGGGGCACCTCCTTGATCCACACCAACAGCGTTGCGCCAAACCACGCGCCGAGGCTATACCAGGGCAAATTGCGAATCACGCTGTTCATTCCCCACCACGGCGTTGGGACAAAATTGATAGCCACGCTCAGCACCACAAATAACGCCAACAGCGGCACCGCCCAACGGCTGAAAATTTTACACAGTACAAAATAGACAATCAGTGCATACAGATACCACAGGCTGGTGCTGGCGGTCAGCATCCCGTGGGTGAAACCCGCGATCGAACCGGCATAGGCAGCGTTGGCTGCATGGCTCAGATCGCGCTGTGGAGCCAACCAGTTATTGAGAGTCACTAACGCCAGCCATTGCATTACCCCCCAGATCACCAGCACCCAGGCAATACTCCAGATCCGTTTATCCACGCAGGTTGTCCATGGGACGCTATCGATGTAGCGACGGATTAGATACCCCGAAATAAAGAAAAACACCGGCATGCGAAACGGCGCCAGGTACAAATTGAGGTAAATCCAGCATTTGCTCAGCATCTCTGAAAGCGGATGCTGAAAGGTGATGAGGTGCGGGTAAAACGTGATTACCGAGTGGTAAATCACCACCAGACAAATACATAACCCTTTGATCTGATTAATCCATAGTTCTTTTTTACTCATTGAGACGGCGTATCCATATTGATTGCTATAGCCTGCCATCCTGCGCAACCCGCTGCGCGCTGTAATGCGTAACTGTCTGCTTTTTGTTTTTTTAAGATAAAGATCAGGGACCCGGACTGAAGGGCGGAGGGACAACTTTAGCGGATTGATTTATTTATACTTTTAGGAATAGTGCTGACGAACACTTACGGTTCAGTCATTTACCCATTCCGCTTTCGCTTATATACTCGTGACTTTGCTAACAGCAACCAGACGGATTTCATGTACCAACCTGTCGCTCTATTCATCGGCCTGCGTTATATGCGTGGGCGTGCAGCAGATCGCTTCGGTCGCTTCGTTTCCTGGCTCTCCACCATTGGCATTACTCTCGGGGTAATGGCGCTGGTCACGGTGTTGTCGGTGATGAACGGTTTTGAGCGCGAGCTGCAAAACAATATTCTTGGCCTGATGCCTCAGGCCGTTCTCTCGTCTGAACAGGGTTCGCTCAACCCGCAGCAACTGCCAGAAAAAGCGGTGGTGTTGAACGGCGTCAACCGCGTTGCGCCTATAACTACGGGAGATGTGGTGCTGCAAAGTGCGCGTAGCGTGGCGGTCGGTGTGATGCTGGGTATCGATCCGGCGCAAAAAGATCCGTTAACGCCGTATCTGGTCAATGTGAAGCAAACAGATCTGCAGCCAGGTAAGTATAATGTCATCCTCGGAGAGCAGCTTGCCGGACAGTTGGGCGTTAATCGTGGCGATCAAATTCGCGTGATGGTGCCCTCGGCCAGTCAGTTTACGCCAATGGGGCGTCTGCCGAGCCAGCGTCTGTTTACGGTAATTGGCACCTTCGCCGCCAACAGCGAAGTCGACGGCTACCAGATGCTAACCAACATTCAGGATGCCTCACGGCTGATGCGCTATCCGGTGGGTAATATCACCGGCTGGCGTCTGTGGCTGAACGAGCCGCTGAAGGTTGACACGCTGAGCCAGCAAACGCTGCCGCAAGGTACTAAATGGCAGGACTGGCGCGAGCGCAAAGGGGAATTGTTCCAGGCCGTGCGCATGGAAAAGAACATGATGGGGCTGCTGCTTAGCCTGATCGTGGCGGTGGCGGCTTTTAATATTATTACCTCACTGGGTCTGATGGTAATGGAGAAGCAAGGGGAAGTGGCGATTCTACAAACGCAGGGGCTGACGCCGCGGCAGATAATGATGGTGTTTATGGTTCAGGGGGCCAGTGCCGGGATTATTGGCGCGCTGTTGGGCGCTGTGCTGGGCGCATTGCTTGCCAGCCAACTGAACAACCTGATGCCCATTATCGGCGTGCTTCTGGATGGCGCTGCGCTGCCGGTCGCCATCGAGCCGCTGCAGGTTATCGTTATTGCGCTGGTGGCGATGGCCATCGCGTTGCTGTCTACGCTTTATCCTTCCTGGCGCGCTGCCGCCACTCAACCCGCTGAGGCTTTACGTTATGAATAAGATCCTGTTGCAATGCGACAACCTGTGCAAACGCTATCAGGAAGGCACTGTGCAGACCGATGTACTGCACGATGTCAGTTTTTGCGTCGGCGAAGGTGAGATGATGGCGATTGTCGGCAGCTCCGGCTCCGGTAAGAGTACGCTGCTGCATCTGTTGGGCGGGCTGGATACGCCGACTTCCGGCGACGTCATTTTTAGCGGTCAGCCAATGAGCAAGCTCTCGTCGGCGGCGAAAGCGGAACTGCGCAATCAGAAGCTGGGCTTTATTTACCAGTTCCACCATTTGCTGCCGGACTTTACCGCGCTGGAAAACGTGGCGATGCCGCTGTTGATCGGCAAGAAAAAACCGGCTGAAATCACCGAGCGCGCGCGGGATATGTTGAAAGCGGTAGGGCTGGACCATCGTGCCAGTCATCGCCCATCCGAACTGTCTGGCGGGGAACGCCAGCGCGTGGCCATCGCCCGTGCGTTGGTAAATAACCCGCGCCTGGTTCTGGCAGATGAACCAACGGGTAACCTTGATGCGCGTAACGCGGACAGCATTTTCGAACTTCTGGGTGAGCTGAACCGCTCTCAGGGTACGGCATTCCTGGTAGTGACGCACGATCTGCAGTTGGCGAAGCGGATGAGCCGTCAGCTTGAGATGCGCGATGGTCGCCTGACGGCTGAACTGAGCCTGATGGGAGCTGAGTAATGGCTTCGCCTTTATCATTATTGATTGGTCTGCGCTTTAGTCGTGGTCGGCGGCGTGGCGGTATGGTTTCGTTGATTTCCGTGATATCCACCGTTGGTATCGCGTTGGGCGTGGCGGTGTTGATCGTCGGTTTAAGCGCCATGAACGGATTTGAACGTGAGCTTAACAACCGTATTCTGGCCGTAGTCCCTCACGGAGAGATTGAAGCTGTAAATCAGCCGTGGAATAACTGGCAGGAAGCGCTCGAGAAGGTACAAAAGGTGCCGGGTATTGTCGCTGCGGCACCTTATATTAACTTTACCGGACTGGTGGAGAGTGGGGCGAACCTACGCGCGGTGCAGGTGAAGGGCGTTGACCCAAAACAGGAACAGCGTTTAAGCGCGCTGCCATCCTTCGTGCAAAACCACGCCTGGGATAATTTCAAAGCCGGTGAGCAACAAATCATCATTGGTAAGGGTATTGCCGATGCGCTGAAGGTGAAGCAGGGCGACTGGGTGTCGATTATGATCCCTAACGCCAGTGCGGATCATAAGTTACAGCAGCCTAAACGCGTGCGTTTGCACGTTACGGGGATCCTGCAACTGAGCGGTCAGCTCGATCACAGCTTTGCCATGATCCCAATGGAAGATGCGCAGCAATACCTGGACATGGGAACCAGTGTTTCCGGGATCGCGCTGAAAGTTAACGACGTGTTTAACGCCAATAAACTGGTGCGAGACGCAGGTGAAGTCACCAATAACTATGTTTATATTAAGAGCTGGATCGGTACTTACGGTTATATGTATCGTGATATCCAAATGATCCGCGCCATTATGTATCTGGCGATGGTGCTGGTGATTGGCGTGGCCTGTTTTAATATCGTTTCCACGTTAGTGATGGCGGTAAAAGACAAAAGCGGCGATATTGCGGTATTAAGAACCCTCGGGGCGAAAGATGGGTTGATCCGTGCCATTTTTGTCTGGTACGGCCTGCTGGCGGGGCTTTTCGGTAGCCTGATAGGCGTCGTTATTGGGGTGATTGTCTCGTTGCAACTGACGCCGATAATAAACGGGATTGAAGCGCTTATCGGGCATCAGTTCCTGTCCGGTGATATCTATTTCATTGACTTCCTGCCATCGGAATTACACTGGCTGGATGTGATTTACGTGCTGGTGACAGCACTCGTGCTGAGTCTTTTGGCAAGTTGGTATCCGGCGCGTCGCGCCAGCAATATTGATCCTGCGAGAGTGCTTAGCGGCCAATAACAACAAAAATACACTAAAGCATTCATGCTGCATCAAGGCGTAGACAACGCAGAGGCATCTTGAAGGATGACGTGTATCAAGGAGCGGTGATGTATTACGGATTTGACATCGGCGGGACCAAAATTGCGCTGGGCGTGTTTGATAAGCAACGTCGTCTGCAGTGGGAGACTCGCGTGCCTACACCTCGTGACAGCTACGATGCTTTCCTTGATGCGGTCTGCAATCTGGTAACGGAAGCGGACCAGCGATTTGGTGTCAAAGGTTCGGTTGGCATTGGCATTCCTGGCATGCCGGAAACGGAAGACGGCACGCTGTACGCGGCCAACGTTCCTGCCGCCAGTGGTAAACCGCTCCGCGCCGATCTCAGCGCTCGCCTTGACCGCGATGTGCGTCTGGACAACGATGCGAACTGTTTTGCCCTCTCCGAAGCCTGGGATGACGAGTTTACCCAATATCCGCTCGTGATGGGGTTGATCCTCGGCACGGGCGTCGGCGGCGGTCTGGTGCTTAACGGGAAATCCATTACCGGACGCAGCTATATCACCGGCGAGTTTGGTCATATTCGTTTGCCAGTCGATGCGCTGACGCTGATGGGCTTTGATTTCCCGCTGCGCCGCTGTGGATGCGGTCAACTGGGATGCATCGAAAGCTATCTTTCCGGCGGTGGATTTGCGTGGTTGTACCAGCATTACTACCATCAACCGCTGGATGCCCGTGAAATTATCGCACTGTGGGAGCAGGGTGATGAACAAGCGCGTGCCCACGTTGAACGCTATCTGGATTTGCTGGCGGTGTGTCTTGGCAATATCCTGACTATCGTCGATCCCGATTTGGTGGTGATTGGCGGAGGCTTGTCGAATTTTACCGCTATTACGACGCAACTGGCGGACCGACTGCCACGTCATCTGCTGCCGGTTGCCCGGGTGCCGCGTATTGAGCAGGCACGGCACGGTGATGCGGGCGGGATGCGCGGGGCCGCTTTCCTACATCTTACCGATTAATACAAAGAGGTTGTTATGCTGTCGCGTCGGGGTCATCGGTTAAGCCGCTTTCGTAAAAATAAACGCCATTTGCGCGATCGCCTGCGTCAACGAATCTTTTTCAGAGACAGAGTGGTGCCTGAATTGATGGAAAAACCAAGAGTGCTGGTACTGACGGGGGCGGGAATCTCCGCTGAGTCAGGAATTCGAACATTCCGCGCGGCGGATGGTCTCTGGGAAGAACATCGGGTCGAGGACGTTGCGACTCCGGAAGGATTTAGTCGAAACCCGGAACTGGTTCAGTCGTTTTATAACGCCCGTCGCCATCAGTTGCAGCAGCCAGAAATCCAGCCTAATGCGGCGCATATCGCGCTGGCAAAACTCGAAGCCGAGCTGGGCGACCGTTTTTTACTGGTGACGCAGAACATTGATAACCTGCATGAACGTGCAGGCAGCCAGAACGTTATCCATATGCACGGCGAACTGCTGAAGGTTCGCTGTTCGCAAAGCGGGCAGATCCTGGAGTGGACGGGCGATGTGACCCCGGAAGATAAATGTCATTGCTGCCAGTTTCCTGCGCCGCTAAGACCCCACGTGGTGTGGTTTGGTGAAATGCCACTGGGCATGGATGAAATTTATATGGCGCTGGCAATGGCGGATGTGTTTATTGCCATTGGCACATCGGGTCATGTTTATCCGGCAGCGGGTTTTGTGCATGAGGCACGACTGCACGGGGCGCATACGGTAGAGCTCAATCTCGAACCGAGCCAGGTGGGAAGCGAATTTGAAGAGAAGTATTACGGTCCGGCAAGCCAGGTGGTGCCTGAGTTTGTTGAGAAGTTATTGAAAGGACTGTAACGGCTATCCGGGCAATACTGCTTAAGTTTGTACAAGCTGGCGGTCCTCACGCAGGGCCGCCATAATCAAAAATCCTGCGATGTAAAAACAACAGATCAGCGCTAACGCGCTCAGCCACACGGGTAGCCGGGTAATGTAGACGAGGCTGCACGAGATAATCACCAGAATAATTCCGGTATACATGGGGTGTGCAATCCAGGCAAAAATACCGCGCGTAACCCGTTTGGCGCTGGGTAAATAGTAGCCTGTCCACGTGTGGCTTTCACCTAAATCCCATTTTCCTTTGATGACCAGCGCGTTACCGACGATCGCCAGAATGAGACATCCCCACTCCACCGGGCCAATCTGATGATTGAAAAACAGGCTGTAGCCAAAAACCAGGATCGGTATTAAAAAAGTGAGTCGTAGCAGGCGGGTTGCGGTGATGGGCAGCAAAGGACGAGCGTTTACCGGCTGTTTACGAGGGAAGATCACCAACGTAAATACGATCAGATTAGCCAATTCAAGTATCAGCCAGAGCGTTGCCATTGGAAGCCTCAGAAGCCGACCTGGAATACTGTAAGCATAGCCAGAAACTGGAGAGCGGGAGTCAGTCGAAAGACGTAAAAGTCGGGTTGGCAGGTAGCAACCCGGCGCAGCGAGGCCTGCCGGGTTGCACGAGTATTAGCGTCCTGCTTTCAGCTTCTGATAATACTCTTCATAGATAGCGCTGGCGGAACCGACATCGTTCTGCCATTCCCCTTTGTTGATGGTTTCTGCGTCAGGGTAGAGCGTTTTATCATTCGCGACTTCAGGACTTAACAGCTTACGTGCTGCCAGGTTTGGCGTCGGATAACCAATAGTTTCCGCAACTTCTTTCGCCACGTCCGGGCGCAGCAGGAAGTTAATCAGCTTCAGCGCACCTTCTTTGTTTTTGGCGTTAGCCGGTATAGAAAGGCTGTCCATCCAGAAAATGCCACCTTCTTTTGGCCATACCACTTCCAGTGGAGTACCCGCCTGGCGCGCCACATACGCGGAGCCGTTCCACACCATTCCCAGATTAACTTCGCCTTCCATATACGGGTTGGCCGGGTTGTCAGAGTTAAACGCCGCGACGTTAGGCATCAGCTTCTTCAACTCGTTATAGGCGGCTTCAATCTCTTTAGGGTTGGTGGTATTGCCGGAATATCCCAGTTTGCGCAGCGCCATCTGGAACACTTCACGCGCATCATCCGTTAACAACAGGCTGCCTTTGTACTCCGGTTTCCACAGATCGGCCCAACTGGTTACGGTTTTCGGGTCGATGGCATCGCTGTTAACGCCAATGGCCGTCGCACCCCAGATATACGGGATGGAGTAGTCATTGTTCGGGTCAAACGGCTTATTGAGCATTTCCGGGTCGAGGTTGTGGAAGTTGGTTAACGTCGACTTGTCGATCTGCTGGATCATGCCTTCTTTGCGCATTTTGTCGACATAATAGGTGGACGGTACCACCAGATCGTATGCGCCGTCTTTATAGGTTTTGAGCTTGGCGTACATGGTTTCATTCGACTCGTAGGTCGAATAGATAACCTTAATGCCGGTCTCTTTGGTGAACTGCTCCAGCAGCCCAGGCGGGACATACTCGGTCCAGTTATAGAAATAGAGCGTGTTGTTGTCATTCGCGTGAGCGGCGCTCATGCCCAGTGCCAGAGCACCCGCCGCGAGCAGGTGGCGTGACCATTTTTTCATCATTTAACGTCCCCTGAATTAAGGGCCTTAGCGGCCCTTGGTTTTATCACGTGCAATAAGCTGGCTGGCGATCACCATAACCAGCGACAGAACCAACAAAATGGTCGCCAGCGCGTTCACCTCTGGTGATACGCCGACCTTAACCATCGAGTAGATTTTTAATGGCAGAATTTCATAACCCGGCCCGGTAACGAAGGACGAAACGACGACATCATCCATCGACAACGTAAAGCTCAGTAGCCAGCCTGCAGCTACGGCAGGCATAGCCAGTGGTAGTATGATCTTGCGCAGAATAGTCACTTCACTGGCGCCGAGATCTTTGGCTGCCTCAAGCATGCGTACATCAAAACCTTTCAGGCGTGAGTAAACCGTCACCACCACAAAAGGCAGACAAAAAGTGATATGCGAGAACAGCAGCGACCAGAAACCGAGCTGAATACCGATCAGCATAAACAGCACCAGTAAAGAAATCGCCATCACGATATCCGGCGACATCATCACCACGAACAGCATGCCGCTGACAAACGGTTTGCCACGAAAGCGGTAGCGGTACAGTGCGACCGCTGTAAGTGAGCCGATCAGCGTGGCGAACGTGGCGGAGAGCACCGCCATCGTCAGCGAGTGCTGCGCCGCCTGCAGCAGACTGTCGTTATTCATCAGCAGGCCGTACCATTTGGTGGTGAAACCCTGCCAGTTGATACCAAAGCGCGAGCTGTTAAAGGAGTTCACAATCAAGATAATGATTGGAATATACAGATACGCGTAGATAGCGGTCATAAAACCGCCGCGAAGCAGTCGACCGATCATTCGAGTTCCACCTTCTTGTTCAGCAAGCGGGAGGCGCGCCAGTAGATCAGCAGCATCAGACCCATCACGATGGTCAGGGTAATACTGGTGGCGGCACCGAACGGCCAGTCGCGGATGTTCAGGAACTGAACTTTAATCACGTTGCCAATCAGCAAGTTTTTTGCTCCGCCCATTAGGTCGGAAACGTAAAACAGGCCCATTGCGGGCAGCATAACCAGCAGGCATCCGGCGATAATCCCCGGCATCGTCAACGGAATAATGATGCGGGTAAAAGTCTGAAGTTTACTGGCGCCTAAATCGCGTGCGGCTTCCAGCAGCGGTTTATCGAGCTTTTCAATGCTGGAATAGAGCGGCATCACCATAAACGGCAGCAGAATGTACACCAGCCCGATAATCACTGCGCTGGGGGTAAACATGATGCGAATGGGAGTATCAATAACGCCAAGCCACAACAGAAACTCGTTGAGATAGCCTTTGGTGCTGAGAAAAATTTTGAGTCCGTAGATGCGAATAAGCGAGTTGGTCCAGAACGGAACAATCAGCAGGAACAGCAGCAATGGGCGCACTTTTTCCGGCAGTTTCACCAAAAACCAGGCAAACGGATAACCGAGAACCAGACAGGCGAACGTGGCAATCAGCGCCATATTGAGGGAGTGAACCAGCACCTCAAAATAGAGCGGATCGAGCAGGCGCGTATAGTTTTCCAGCGTAAAGACCATTTTGACGAAATTGGCGTCGTCGCGGGTCAAAAAGCTGGTGCCGATGATCATCAGGTTGGGCAGAAAGACAAATAACACAAGCCAACCGACAATGGTGACAATCACCACACTCTGGAATTTACTTGTGTTCTTCATCAGCCAGTACGACCTCCCAGCTTTCTACCCAGTTAATCGCCATTTTCTGGTCGAGAGAGTGGTCAAAGTCAGGGTCGTCTTCGTTGAAGAATTCACTGACCATCACCATCTTGCCATTTTCCAGTTCCACAACCGACTCCAGCGTCATGCCTTTGTAGTTGCGTTCACGCACGTAGCCGATCAAGCCTTCGATATGATTATCATCGTTGATTTCATCAACGCGCAAGTCTTCAGGTCGTAACAGAACGTGCAGCTTCTGCCCGGGAATCACCGCAAAGTTAACATAAATATTGCACTCGCGGCCTTCAACGTTAGCACGAACACGCTGTTCGTCCAGACGTTCTATCACCGTGGCGTTAAACATATTGATCTCGCCGATAAATCCGGCGACGAACAGATTTTTCGGCTCTTCGTAGATTTCGCGCGGCGTACCGTCCTGCTCAATCTTGCCATCGCGCATCACCACGATGCGATCTGACATGGTCAGCGCTTCTTCCTGATCGTGTGTGACAAAGACAAAAGTGATACCCAGCTTACGCTGCAGCGCTTTCAGTTCGTTCTGCATCTGCTTACGCAGTTTGTAGTCCAGCGCAGAGAGGGATTCATCTAACAGGAGTAAGCGGGGTTTGTTGACCACAGCTCGGGCTATCGCTACGCGCTGCTGCTGTCCACCGGAGAGTTGATGCGGTTTTCGCTGGGCGAACTCTTCCAGTTGCACCATGCGTAGAGCTTCGGTAACGCGGGGAGAAATGTCGGCTGCGGGCGTTTTTTGCATGCGTAAGCCAAAAGCTACATTCTCAAACACGGTCATGTGGGGAAATAAGGCATAGCTTTGGAAGACGGTGTTCACGTAGCGGTTTTCCGCAGGAACGTGAGTGATGTCCTGGTTGTCCAACATAATATGACCGGAATCAACTGTTTCCAGGCCGGCTATCAGGCGAAGAACGGTTGTTTTACCGCAGCCAGAGGGGCCGAGCAGCGTGAGAAACTCGCCATTATTGATGGTCAAATCCAGGCTGGAAATCACCTCTTTGCCATCGAAACTTTTGCGAATTCCCGCTAATTGCACCAGTGGAGAAAGCGAACGCGGTTGTTTATTCAATTTTTTACTCTGTCCCATGTAAACGCAACGGATGGCTGACCGATGCGGGGTTTGTGGTTAACCACCTTGATGACTCTTAATGAGGGCCGTTATTCTACGGCAAACCATGGTAATCGCCAATCCTTGTTGCTAATTACTGACTTAGCCCTATAGTCAGAGGGGATGTCAGGGCGAAATATTCTCATTTGCGGGGATAAAAGTGACCTGACGCAATATTTGTCTTTTGTTGCTTATTGATAATGTTGTCACAAAAAGTGAGGGTGACTGCATGGATAAACTACTTGAGCGTTTTTTACACTACGTGTCGCTGGACACCCAATCAAAATCGGGCGTGCGGCAGGTACCCAGCACCGAAGGACAGTGGAAGTTATTACAACTGCTCAAACAACAGCTCGAAGAGATGGGGCTGGTTAATATTTCACTGAGCGAAAAGGGGACGCTGATGGCGACGCTGCCCGCTAACGTTGCTGGCAATATTCCCGCGATCGGCTTTATTTCCCATGTGGATACCTCACCGGATTTCAGCGGTAAAAACGTTAATCCGCAAATCGTTGAAAACTATCGCGGCGGCGATATTGCGTTAGGCATTGGTGATGAAGTTTTGTCGCCGGTGATGTTTCCGGTACTGCATCAACTTCTGGGCCAGACGCTGATCACCACAGACGGTAAAACCCTGCTGGGCGCAGATGATAAAGCAGGTGTGGCGGAAATCATGACCGCGTTGGCTGTGCTTATCCAAAAAGATATTCCGCACGGTGATATCCGCGTGGCCTTTACGCCAGACGAAGAGGTCGGCAAAGGGGCGAAGCATTTTGACGTTGCGGCATTCGATGCGCAGTGGGCCTACACCGTTGATGGCGGTGGCGTAGGGGAGCTGGAGTTTGAAAACTTCAACGCCGCGTCGGTTAATATAAAAATTGTCGGCAACAATGTGCATCCCGGTACCGCAAAAGGGGTGATGGTGAATGCGCTGTCGCTGGCGGCGCGTATTCATGCGGAAGTTCCGGCAGACGAAAGCCCGGAGACGACGGAAGGCTACGAAGGCTTCTATCACCTGGCGAGCATGAAAGGGACGGTTGATCGGGCGGATATGCACTACATCATCCGTGATTTTGACCGCAAGCAGTTTGAAGCGCGTAAACGCAAGATCATGGATATTGCCAAAAAGGTCGGCAAAGGGTTACACCCGGACTGCTATATCGAACTGGTGATTGAAGACAGCTACTACAATATGCGCGAAAAAGTGATTGAGCATCCACACGTTCTGGATATCGCCCAAAAGGCGATGCGCGATTGCGATATTGAACCGGTGCTGAAACCCATTCGTGGCGGCACTGACGGCGCGCAGCTGTCATTCATGGGGTTACCGTGTCCGAATCTGTTCACCGGCGGCTACAACTATCATGGTAAGCATGAGTTTGTAACCCTGGAAGGAATGGAAAAGGCGGTGCAGGTGATTGTGCGTATTGCGCAGTTAACCGCGAAGCAGCAGTAAATTTCTCGGTAGATGCCGGATGGCGCTTGGCCATCCGGCCTGGAATATTGCTCTCCAGTAGGCCTGATAAGACGCGTAGCGTCGCATCAGGCACTGTCCGCATTATCCTTCGAAGAACCAGTACCCGCTGTTGACCAGCGCGGCAAGCATGGCAAGGAAAGACGGATCTTCCAGCGCATCCTCAAAGTTCTCAGCTGTCAGCACAATATGGCTGGCCAGCGCTTCCAGGGCAGGACGATGCGGCGAATCAATTTTCTCACCGTTGGCGTAGACGTCGTCGCCAATACGCAATACGCGCAACCCACCCAGACGCACTAATACATCCCCTTGCTTCAGGGCATCGTAAATTTCGTCTGGCTGATAGGGTGGCTCAGGCGGAGCAATATCCAGCTCATGACGAGACTGAGAGATAAACTCGCCAAACCACTGCTGGAAATGTTCCGGCTGATTAATCAGACCGAGCATCATTTCGCGCAGCTTGTCCATCTCCTGCGGCAGAACGTCAGCCGGGTGATCGCGCGGCGGCAGGTCAGGATCGCTGTAATACGAGCTGCCCAATTCACGTTGCAAAACGTAATCGGCGAATCCGCTGATCAGCTCGCGAGTGTTTGGCGCGCGAAAACCGACCGAATAGTTCATCGCATTTTCCAGCGCATAGCCTTCGTGCGGGAATCCTGGTGGAATATACAGGATATCGCCGGGTTCCAGCTCTTCATCAATGATGGCTTCAAACGGGTCGACCTGCAGCAGGTCCGGATGAGGGCAGTGCTGCTTCAACTGCAGTTTTTCGCCCACGCGCCAGCGACGACGTCCGGTTCCCTGAATGATAAACACATCGTACTGATCCAGGTGTGGGCCAACGCCGCCGCCAGGTACGGAGAAGGAGATCATCAGATCGTCGATGCGCCAGTCCGGCAGTTCGCGAAACGGGCGCATCAGCGCGGCGGTTGGCTCATGCCAGTGATTGACCGCCTGCACTAACAATGACCAGTTGTTCTCGCCGAGATGATCATAGCTTTCGAACGGACCGTGGCTCACCTGCCATTTACCGTCCTGGTGGCTGACGAGTCGGCTGTCGACTTCGCTTTCCATTGCCAGTCCAGCCAGTTCGTCAGGAGAGAGTGGATCAATAAAGTTGTTAAACCCGCGTTTTAAGACCACCGGGCGTTTCTGCCAGTGACGTTCAAGAAAATCGGGCCAGTTAAGTGTGAGTTGGTATTCCATAATGAGCATCCCGCAGGCTGGTATCTGCAACCGATTATAACGGATACTTAACCTCAAGCGTGAAGTCAGTACATATTTATTACATGCGACGATTACTCGTCTTTCTGACCCGGCTGCTGACGGCCAAAAATAACTTCCATACGCGCGCCACCCAGCAGACTGTCGCCTGCAATAATCTGTCCGTCATACTGCTCGGTGATTTCTCTCGCCACCGCCAGGCCGACGCCTTGTCCGGGACGTAGCGTATCTACGCGTTGTCCACGGTCAAACACCACTTCCCGTTTGCTTTGCGGAATACCGGGGCCATCATCTTCAACCAGAATATGCAGTTGATCCTCGGACAGTTGCGCTGAAATCTCGACAAACTCCAGACAGTATTTACAGGCGTTATCCAGCACGTTACCCATTACTTCGACAAAGTCGTTCTGCTCGCCCACAAAACTGATTTCGGGTGAGATATCGAGATTAATGTTAACGCCTTTACGCTGATACACTTTATTCAGTGCCGAGGTGAGTTTATCCAGTAACGGCGCGACCGGATGCAGTTCGCGGCTGAGCAGGGCGCTGCTGCCACGCATACTGGCGCGATGCAGGTAATAGCCTATCTGCTGCGAAATACGGCTGATTTGTTCCAGCATAATGGGTTCTGCATCGCTCACGTTCATTTTTTCATTACGCATTGAGCGGAGCGTGCTTTGCAAAACTGCCAGCGGTGTTTTCAGGCTGTGGGTGAGGTCCGTTAACGTGGTGCGGTATTTGTCGTAGCGCTCGCGTTCGCTTTTTAAAAGCCGATTAAGATTGCGGACCAGGCTGGTCAGTTCGCGCGTCGTGGCGGGGTTTAGCATCTCACGATGATGTTCCTCAAGTTCACGGACTTCACGCGCCAGCGATTCAATAGGTCGTAGGCTCCACCAGGCGGCCACCCATAACAGCGGAATGACCAGCAACAGATTGGCGACCAGCACATAAATAAACCAGCTCCAGACCATATACGAGCGTTTTAGCTCAATAGGAATGGTATCGACAACCACAATAGTCAGTTGCGGCATTCTGGCGGTGGCGGGATAGACGTTCACTGCTACCGAGTGGGTCATTTCGGCATCGTCGTCATCTTCTCTGACTTCTTTCAACTGTTGCTGAGCAGAGTGATCTTCGCCCAGTAAGGTGCTGGTGGCGTCTACATTGGCTTCAATTTCATGAAAGCCGTT
The DNA here is from genome assembly GCF_030334595.1 of Citrobacter sp. Ce104. Classification (NCBI taxonomy): domain Bacteria; kingdom Pseudomonadati; phylum Pseudomonadota; class Gammaproteobacteria; order Enterobacterales; family Enterobacteriaceae; genus Citrobacter; species Citrobacter sp. Ce104. The sequence continues at coordinate 22,538 of NZ_JAOWDP010000046.1, read as the reverse complement.
CGTTTTTAGCCAGTCCGGTTGGATACTTTGCGTCAGCCAGGGAACATTGCGCTGCGCCCACAACAACTCACCACTTTCGTTATAGATCAGTGACATTGTTGGGCTTTGCATATCGAGATTCTCAGGCAGCTCGATGTTTATCTTGCCGTTCTCCCACTTTGCCAGGGTATAGAACAGATTACTTTCTCCCCGTAGCAGGCGGAATGTTGTCTTATCAAAGCTGACGCTATAGCCCACCAGGGCAACCATGCCGTAGGCCAGCGAAAGCACCAACACCACGCCTGCGGTTGCCAGTAAAAAGCGCAACCGCAGCGATAATGGAAAAAAATGACGCAATAATTTATTCATTAGCGCAGTTCAAAAAGATATCCCTGGCCACGCACGGTGGTGATGACATCATCCGGGTATTGCGCCTGAATTTTTTTACGCAAACGGCCCATCAAAACATCAATGGTGTGACTTTCACGCAGCTCGGCATCCGGATAAAGCTGCAGCATGAGCGAATCTTTACTCACCACTTTGCCATTATTACGGATGAGCGTTTCCATAATGGTGTATTCAAACGCCGTGAGCTTGATAACTTCATCATTGACGGATAACTCGCGGCGAGAGAGGTCCACCTGAAAAGGCGGAAGGGAGATAATTTGCGATGCCAGACCGCTGTTGCGACGCATCAGTGCCTGCATGCGCGCAGCCACTTCTTCAATGTGAAACGGTTTGGTGACGTAATCATCAGCGCCGGCGCTGAGTACTTCCACCTTGTCCTGCCAGCCCTCACGCGCGGTTAACACCAGAATCGGCAGCGAAACTTCATTACTGCGCCAGCGGCGGATCAAGGATAAACCGTCTTCATCGGGGAGTCCTAAATCAACGATCGCGATATCCGGCAAATGTTCATTCAGATAATAGTCCGCTTCCTTCGCATCTTCTGCATCATCCACCTGATGCCCTAAATCCTGTAACTGAACCTTGAGGTGGTGGCGTAATAAAGCATTATCCTCGACGACCAATACGCGCATCATCTTTTCTCCCTAAAATAACGGTATGAATAGTGTAACGCTGATTATGTGGATTGAAAGCAGCGCTATGAAATTAAATAACTTTTCTCATGCTCCCTTGCCCGTGGGGGCGTCCTGGGGGCAATGCCGTTGGCATCTGATTGTTCAGCATGTTGACCTGATCCTGGTTCATATCGCCAATCCACTTGGAGTAAACCTCGTACACCATGCGCGCATCTTCATGTCCCATCTGACTCGCTATGAATGACGGGTTCGCTCCGGCCATCAACGTCCAGCATGCGTAGGTATGCCGTGACTGATAAGGATTCCTTTCGCGGATATTGGCAAGTTTAGTGCCTCGCTTCCAGCCATAGGCAATCGAGTTCTTGGAGAAGTAACTGCCTTTCCTGGACGAATATGCTGTCGGTGAAAAAACGAAGCGAAGAGATTGCTGCTCAGTTTTTCCGATCTCCCGATGGTGAAATCGAATTTCTTGCTTCGGATTAGCGCCGGTGATTTCGTATTGTTCCTTTAGTGCATCCAGCGCAGGTTTAAGCAACGTTATCGTCCTTATTCCGGCATCTGTCTTAGGGGGGACAAATACTCGCTTATTCGTCAAACTTCTGGATACGTGGATTTCACCTTTTACCAAATCAATGTCTTCCCATGCCAGGGCGCATATCTCGCCCGGCCTCATCCCCGTATGTACGGCAACAATAATGATTAATGCCTGGCTACGGGGAAGGGCGGCTATCAGAGCCTGGTACTCATGAAGTAAAAGTGGGTCGGGATCATTTTTAGATAACTTGAGTCGCGACACTCCTTCATAAGGAGCATGCAATATAAACTGGCTTCGGTTTGCGAGCTTAAGCATTTCTGATAAAACTGCCATCTGTTTATTGACTGTTGAGGGCGCGCGGCCCTGCCTGGTCAGATTCGGCATTGCCGGGTTAATAATTGTCCCGGTCAATAACTCCTTTCGGTAATGCAAAATATCGGCATGCTCAATATCTACCAGACGGGTATTTTCTCCGATTACACGCAGTAACGTATTTACGACCGAAGTAAGCGATAGCAGTGTTGCGCCAGATACCTCTAAGGCTTTGGTGTCTGTAAAAAAATCACTCAGTTCTTTAAACGTGGTGATTTTTTTGGTTGTGATGAACTTCTTAAGCGCTTTGGATTCCGGGAAACGTTCCGCATAGTCGAACTTACCGAGCTGTATTTCGCTTGTTATGAGCGCGCGAAGATTTCCAGCTTTTTTGATGTTGCTGCTGTTCACCGTCCATCCGCGAAGGACTTCGCGGCAACGTTTGCCGCGATAGGTAAATGTGATCCGTATTTTTCCATTATGCAGCTCAACGCCGGTTGGAAAGTCCATCATGCTTCCTGTACTAATTGGTTAATCTTTGGATAGTTGTACCAAAGCAGACCTTTAGAATTGTCAGTTTCCCCGAGAGCTGTCAGATGTTTGAAATGCACGCCTTCGATCCACAAATTCAACCGATAACTTTTAATTTGTCTTTCCGACAAGCCGGTCTTTTCTGTTAGTCGCGCTTCAACCATCCACTCTTCGCTGAAAATGAGTTGCGACATACATAACTCCGATGCCGCCAGCCACAACAGTACATGCTGCAGCTGGCTGTAAGTGAAAACCTAAAATCAGTTTTTTGTTAGGCGCTGCCAGATTACAGATACGTATTTGACCTGATGCCGGGCGTCAGAAAGCGCATTGTGCATGTCGCCTTCAAAGGGGATGTCGAAACGCGGGTTGATACCGACAGATTTACCCAGTTCAACCATGGTCCTTACGTCCCTGTCATTCCAGAACGGAACAGCAAAAGGAGTTTCTGTTAATGCATATGCGCGGCGGAGAATGACGTTATCAAACGAGCATCCATTACCCCACAGCTGAACAGTGTGACTGCCGTTAGCAGCATTTTCAGCAATAAAGTCAGCCAGTAGTTCAAGGGTTTCACGCAGCCCCATGGCCTCATCAACCAGAATTGCAGAGCGGGCTTCAGATGATTGTTTCAACCACCACTGAATTGTTGACGCATCCGGTTTCATGCCAAACGACATCGATGATTCAAGACTGACAACCTGGTAAAATTCGGCACCAGTGTTACCAGTTGAAGGATCAAAATATACGGCGCCGATAGAGACTATTGGTGCATCAGGACCGCTGCCCATAGTTTCCAAATCAACCATCAGGTGAGTATAAAAAGCGTTCAGGTGATCCGTATCTATATGGTGAACGGGGTCATTATTCAGGGAAGCTGGAGGCTCACCAGTTGCATCAGTGCTTTCAACTGGCAAAGCTGCTGCTTCGCCCTGAGGCACATCAGGATTGGCTTTGATTTCGCTGTTGTCAGTTTTTTCCATCTGCACATCGCTGGTGGTTTCCTCGGTATTGGCTTGATGTAATTTTTCTTCGACGGCGCGCTGGCGTACTTGGTCTACGACAGAAAGCGCTGGCGCCGGCTGGTTACCCATCAGGCCATCAATGGAGAAAACACCGTTGCCCATGTTGGCGATTTCTGGTTGCTCGGTTATTGCCTTCTGTTCAGCTGTGGACTTCTCTTTAATCTCGTTTTCCCAGCTTTTTTCTGGTACGTGACCGGCTGCCGCCAGGGTTTCTTCAGTTGGGTGCTGGTGGTCGGTTTCAGTCAGGTTTTTGTTGATGTAACGGCTCAGCAGTTCCGGGAAATGGTGAGTGTTTTCTTCTGCACTACGAATAAGCGCGAAAATAGCGGCGCGGGAATAATCCAGAATGCCAGCGCGTTTGCGCAGGGCGGCGGACCACTCTTTGAACGGGCTTTCGTTTTTAGAAATGATCTCTTTTGCACGACGGAAAACGCCACCAGGAATATCGTAGATGTTGAAATCCATTGGAAGTGTGGCCAGCGCAATATCAATGTCCAGAGTGTCCAGCGTGTGGACAAGTTCCGGGTTGCGATCGGTCCCATTGCCGCCGCCAGCGTTGGTTCCGGAGTCAGTGCGCTGAATCTGCGACACGCGATTGCCTTTACACCACTCTTTAACCAGCAGCCCACGGTCAATGTGTTCAGTGTTGAACCAGGCCTTAAAGAACTGAATAACGGTGACCAGATCAACTCGTTTTCCATCAACCGGAAAAACGGTTTTCAGCGCGCTGACGATCTTCCAGATATCGATCTCTGGCGCTTTCCTGAATGGTTCTACATTCTCGGCGGCAAGCAGCAGGTTCTGCACATAGCTGTTATCTACATCCAGCTCGAGTTCCTGAATGGTTTTCTTCTGCTCAGTATCAATATGGTAAGCATATTCTTCAGAAATAAACTGAGCTAAGAGGCGCTGGCGTAGCGGCAGAGTCGCAACGGTAATAAGCTCTGGCGTTACAGGTGGAGTGGCATGTTCATCACCCGCAACTCGTGCTTTCTTATCATTAACCCACTCCTGAACGGTAAGAGCCCGCTTTTCTGGTTCTTCAATCCATTCGGAAATAAATTGCTCAAATGAAGCAACGGTATAGACCTGCTCACGGTCAAAGACTTCTTTTATTGCATTTGCCAGCTTCCACTCAACATGAGCAGAAAGTTCTTTCACCGACGGCACATTCGCAACGGCCAGTAACAGGTTTTGTACATAGAGATCATTTTCGTCCAGTACCATTTGCCCGATCTGGACGTGCCGTGCTTCACTGATTTCCTTCTCTTCACCGTCATTTAACAGGTGCGCAATCAGCCGCTGAGACAGGCGCAGGCGAGATATGGGGCGGAGCAATGCTGGCGCATCGCTGGTGGGTACATTGGCACTGGAGGTTTCAGGTTTTTGCTGGCTGGAAGCCTCCAGATTTTCATTATCCGGCTTCTGTTTCAGTTGCCACGTTTGCTGGTCTTCTGCCAGTTCGTAACGATCGCACCATGTGTCATCAAGTGTGCTTTCCTCAGGAAGATCGTCAACAACAAACCAGTTGGTGCGGACAGGTAATTGATAGTCGGCGCCACGACCGACGGCAATATCGTTGTCTTCGAGAATATTGAGGATTTCGCGTTCTGCACGGGAATCTGATTTCGCAGAGAACCAGCAAAACAGGTTTTTTGCCTCAGTTGCTTTCGCTTTGGCTTTAATAAGATACGCATACGTTAACATTGCGTTCGGGCTCCATAGGATTGTAAGATACCCGGCAGCTGATGATCGCCGCCTAAGGTAGTGGTTATTGGTCAAAACTCGTTCCGGAAAGCTTTGGTCGGCTGACCGGGTACTTAACCCGCCTTGCGCGGGTTTTGTGCTTTATGGGGTAGGGGATTTTCCCTGCGCCAGCTGTGCGACGGGGACCCACTCCAGAGCATTCAGCACGGGCTCAAATGAATCAGGCGTGTGAGTAACGGCGCGAACGACGTCAGCCACGCTGGGGTTTGCTTTGCTAAGGTGGTACCCGCCACCAGCGCCACGCTGGCTGGTGACGATTTCACTTCTGCGCAGCTTCGAGAAAATCTGCTCGAGGTAAGACACAGACAGCTTTGATTCTTTACTGATAGATGCGACGGAAACAGGGCTGCCGTTGTAAATCCTGTTGAGGATGGCAACCACCTGAACAGATGCCACCACACGTTTCATTCCAAATTCCATAGTCACTTCCTTACTGATGCTGGCAACAGCCATTGGTCAAACTCGTTATGAACGAACTGCAGTCTGTTGGTCGGCAGACGGGTCGCCCTTCTGGGCGAGCATGTAGCAAATCAGTCGAATGATTACTTCAATGCGATTTAGATGTACGGCCTGACACCGCACTGGTTTACGCGCAAAATCAATCATTTTGGTTTCCTTGTTTTACCGGTCATTTCTCCATTTCAGGCTCGGTGGTAAGCTGGTATTTCCCATCTAGCCAGCAAGGACATAAAAATGGCCGCTCGACCAATAAGTGTTTTTTGGTTTAAGAACCGCGCACAGTATGATTCCTGTAAAGAAGTTCTGACCGATTCGTGGGTATTACCTGATGACTATCGGGACTGGCTCATCCGTTTCAATCAAATGATTGAGCGTTACGAACGTAGCGGTATCCAAGTTATTAAAATAGAGATAGAGCCCAACGAGTTCTCCGTTTGGTGCCTCTCCAATGGCTGTGAAATAAGCACCAAGAGCTGCAACGATTTCGCTGTTTTCCATGGCAGTAGCTATGCGATCCGCGACAGAGAACTTGATAGGGGATATGACTAAGCAAACCTTGCCTCCAACTTTAGTTATTTCGATCCTCATAATGTTTCCCTCAACATTCTGTCCCTGTGTCCAGTAACAGTGATACAGGGGGGTTCTTCATTTAGCCTTATCGCTGGCAAGCGGAACGGTACTGACTGCTGCGCATTAATGTTCGCCATCTCATCCGGTGATTCGTATGCCGCCGGCAGCTACTTCGTGGGCGTCCTGCCTTGATGACGTTTTCGACAAAATGATTAAATCATTGGTTTAATGTTTGTGTCAATCGAGAATTGATATCAAGGCAAACATTTGCTTTATCAGTCGTGGAAAACTAAAGGGAGGGAAGTTCTGACAAAAGGGCGAAAAAAAACCGGCAAACGCCGGTTTCAATGGATGGGAATAAAATCTTAGTTCACGTCGTTAGCCTTAAAACGACCACGAAGATATTTCTCAACATAATCATCAATTTCCTTTAACCGCAGTGCAAAGGTATCGATCATTCGCTCTTGCTCTGCCTCTGGTAGCTGCCTAAATAAGTTAAGCATTTTGCTCTCGTTAGGCTTGAGGCCTGAATCTTCTGATACTTTCTCACCTAACAACCAAGTAACGGACACGTTGGCGGCTTCCGCAATTGCTATGGCGGACTTCTTACTGATAACTCCCTTCTTAAACCACCCATTCACAGCTTGAGGCGTAACTCCTGCAATGCGAGCCATATCAGCTTTGCTGATCCCTCTTTGAGTAATTTCTTCTAAGCGGGCTACCAGTTGGTTATTGAGATCGTCAGTGTTTTTCATACACCCATTGTAAATGTTTGGTTTATAGTCACAATAAATTTAAAGTTTGCAATTAATATAAACCTATGGTTTATTACTCCCAATTCATAAAGGAGATAGTTATGACAGCCATTGATAATGCAATTCGAGTAGCTGGCTCAGCCAATAAATTAGCTTGCACGATTGGTGTAAGCGGAATGGCAGTAAGTCAGTGGAAAGCAAAAGGTACTGTTCCTTCATCACGGGTTCTTCAAGTCTTTAGCGCTACAGGGGTTACCCCCCACGAACTTAGACCCGACTTATACCCAAATCCAACGGATGGATTACCTAAGGAGTGAACATGCAAACCATCTCTTTTAAAAACCATACCCCGACGATGGTGAGAATTCAGAAAACAAAAAATCAGTTTTCTGTTTGTCGCCGGGATTGGATGAAGTGCAAAAAAATCTGGGTTGCCGTTCGTGAATGGGAATCGACCTTACCAGGACAGGCACAGGAACGGATCGCTCAGCTGGTGGCTGAAGAGTGGGCCAAAACAGATGGCCGCGGAATTGCTGTTAATAAACAGAATTTATTCCGGTATTTGAAAAATGAAGGGGGGTCAGAAAAGTACACGACTTACGTAATGCAGCTGTCAGGTTCAATTATTGCCGTTATGCCAGTTCAGATTGCCAGGAAGCACGGGTTAAGTAATGCGAGCACAGAAGCAGAGTTGGTGGCAAGCGCTATCAAAGAATGCAGTGAGGCACACCAGGCGAAATTAATCGGTGCTCCGTTACAGAAACTGGAGAAGGAAATTTGTGAAGCGGCAATCGCATTGTTCAACATGTTACCTGCTGACGCGGCGGGACCACTACTGGCGAGTATAAGCGCCGTAGCGCCGCAATTGTTTTAATCGAGTTTTGACCAATGACCATTATTACTGCAACTCGCGGGGTGAAGTATGCCTAATCCTTTGGCTAAGGCCATGCCTAAGAGTAAGGCCAGTAACGAGCCTTACCGTAAGGTGAAGATCACCATGTGGGATGATCCTAAGTTTCGAGCCTTATCACCACTCCCGCCAAGTGGGCAGAGTCTGTTTATTTACCTGCTTACAGGTCCATTCACAGGGATTATTCCCGGGCTGTATAAGGCGGGAAGGGCGGCTATGGCCGAAGAATTAAACTGGGATGTCGAAGCCTTCGACTTAGCCTTAGGCGAAGCCATAGCATTAGGTATGGTGGAAGCCGATCTTAAAGCCAGAGTTTTTTGGTTGCCTAATGCGGTGAAACATAACCCGCCAGCATCAGTGAATGTGATCAAATCCTGGGCAAGATCGTTTGAATTACTGCCTGAATGTTCACTGAAAGATAAAGCATATAAAGCTCTCAAAGCCGCCTGCTACGGGGTTTCTGGCGCTATGGGGACGGCTTTTGATAAGGCTTTCGCTTTGCCTAAGGATAAGGCTAAGTCTTTGGCTAAACCTTTGCCATCAGGTATCCAGAAAGCAGTTAGCAGTAAACAGATCTTAACCCCCTCTCTTAGCGCGGGCGCGATGAATAATTCGAATGGCGAGGAACTACCATCCCCGGCCATGCCCCGATATCTGGACGGTGTTGATGAACCGATCGGGAAATTCAGCATGGCAGATAGCTGGCTTCCCTCCAGAGACTTCAGACAGCGTGCCGCATCGTGGGGTATCTCCCTGCCTGAACCAGATTACCTTCTGACTGAACTCGCGGAATTCACCGCGTACTGGGAGTCGGAAGGGAAAGTTTTTACGCAAATCCAGTGGGAACAAAAATTTGCCCGACATGTAGCCCGGGTGAGAACGCAGGTAAAACCAGAAACCGGAGGTAACAGTCATGTGGGAGCAGGATCAGAACCAACAGCATCCCGGGCAGTTCAGCAAATTCAGTCAGCCCACGCAGAGTGGCGCCGCAGGAATGGACTTGATGGCGACGGAAACAGCCTGGCGTCTGTGGCAGGTCATGGGGGAGGTGTATTCGAACCGATGGACCCAGAAGAACGGGGCGGAGCCTTCGCCTATCTGGATAGCCCAGATAGGTTCAATGACTGAACAGCAAATTAGACTGGTCTGTCAGCTGTGCATGGAGCGCTGCGCGATGGGAAATACATGGCCGCCTGACCTGGCTGAGTTTGTTTCTCTGGTTTCAGAGAGTGGGGCGAATCCATTCGGACTGAAATCGGAGCAGGTTATGACGGAATACCGGCGCTGGCGCAATGAGTCATATCGGTATTCAGGAAGCGATAAATATCCATGGCCTCAGCCCGTGCTGTATCACATCTGCATTGAAATGCGGAGAACGGGCGTAGAACGACAAATGACAGAGGGGGAGCTGAAACGACTGGCAGAAAAGTTACTCACGAAGTGGTCGAAGCATGTTGGTAATGGACTAAGTGTCCCACCAATTCGACGTCAACTGGAAGCGCCGCGCCATCCGGCAGGACCAACGCCAGCACAATTACTGATAGATGAATACAGGCGTCGAAAAGCGGCAGGATTAACAAATTGAATAATGAACAATCAGTAAATCTGATATTAAAACCACATAGCCATCACATTCGAATTTTCGAATGTGATGGTTGACGACACTCAACTATTGCAGGAAACTACGGAGAGAATTCAGGAGACTAAAATGGCTGAACTAACTTCTCTACAACTCTTCAAAAACCTTTCCGATGAAACTCGGCTGGGCATCGTGTTGCTGCTTAGAGAAATGGGAGAGCTATGCGTGTGCGATCTCTGTACGGCGCTGGATCAGTCGCAGCCCAAGATCTCCCGTCATCTGGCAATGCTCCGGGAAAGTGGATTATTACTGGATCGCAAGCAGGGCAAGTGGGTTCACTACCGCTTATCTCCGCATATTCCGTCATGGGCTGCTCAGGTAATTGAGCAGGCTTGGTTAAGCCAACAGGACGACGTACAGGCCATCGCCCGTAAGCTGGCATCGGCAAACTGCTCTGGTAGCGGTAAGGCTGTTTGCATCTAAAAAATTTGCCTGAACATATATGATTTTTCGAATGTGAGGTATTCAGAATGAAGACGTTAACGGTGTTTGACCCGGCAATGTGCTGCAGTACCGGCGTATGTGGCTCAGATGTCGATCAGGTTCTGGTTGATTTCTCTGCTGATGTGCAGTGGCTGAAAGGACGTGGCGTACAGGTTGAACGTTATAACCTGGCGCAGCAGCCCATGAGCTTTGTTCATAATGAGAAAGCGAAAGTATTCCTCGAAGCATCTGGAGCAGAAGGGCTTCCGCTACTGCTGTTGGACGGTGAAACGGTGATGGCTGGGCGATACCCAAAACGCGCTGAGCTGGCTCGCTGGTTCGGTATTCCGCTGGAGAAGGTAGGGTTAGCTCCCACCAGCTGCTGTGGTGGTAATACTTCCTGTTGCTGAATATGTCAGGAGGACATATGAAATTCTTAGAGAATATCCCGCCTTACCTGTTTTTTACTGGCAAGGGTGGCGTAGGAAAAACGTCCATTTCCTGCGCGACGGCTATCCGCCTTGCCGAACAAGGTAAGCGGGTTTTGCTGGTCAGTACAGATCCAGCCTCCAATGTCGGTCAGGTATTCGACCAGGCTATCGGTAACACCATTCGCTCTGTGACAGCAGTTACTGGACTTTCCGCTCTGGAGATTGACCCTCAGGAAGCCGCCCAACAATACCGCTCCAGAATCGTTGATCCTATCAAAGGTCTTCTGCCTGAAGACGTTGTTAACAGTATCAGCGAGCAGCTTTCAGGAGCCTGTACGACTGAGATTGCGGCGTTTGATGAGTTCACCGGCTTATTGACAGACGCTTCCCTGCTGACCCGCTTCGATCACATCATTTTTGATACAGCGCCGACGGGCCACACGATTCGCCTTCTCCAGCTTCCCGGTGCCTGGAGTAGTTTCATTGAAAGTAATCCGGATGGTGCTTCCTGTCTTGGCCCAATGGCCGGGCTGGAAAAGCAGCGTGAGCAGTATGCTCATGCGGTAGAGGCGTTGTCCGATCCTGAACGTACCCGCCTGGTTCTGGTTGCACGACTGCAAAAATCTACGCTGCAGGAAGTAGCCCGCACCCATGAAGAACTGGCCGCAATTGGCCTGAAAAACCAGTACCTGGTTATTAATGGTGTGCTGCCTAAAGCCGAAGCTGAACATGACGCGCTGGCTGCTGCGATATGGCAACGGGAGCAGGAAGCACTGGCAAATCTTCCTGCTGGTTTATCTGAGCTACCGAGAGATACCTTATTACTCCAGCCAGTAAATATGGTTGGTGTGTCTGCGTTGAAGGGGCTGTTGGATACCCGTTCTGATGCATTACCGCTCCCGGTAACGAACGTCCTGTACACGCCTGAAAACTTATCGCTCTCTGACCTGGTCGATGATATCGCCCGCAGTGAACATGGCCTGATTATGTTGATGGGCAAAGGTGGCGTAGGGAAAACCACGATGGCTGCTGCCATCGCCGTAAGGCTGGCAGACATGGGATATGACGTGCATCTCACCACCTCTGATCCCGCTGCGCACCTGAGTACAACGCTGAACGGCAGCCTCAAAAACCTGCAGGTCAGCCGCATCAACCCTCACGATGAAACCGAACGCTATCGCCAGCATGTTCTTGAGACGAAGGGAAAAGATCTGGACGAAGCAGGGAAACGGCTATTGGAAGAAGATTTACGTTCTCCCTGTACTGAAGAAATTGCCGTGTTCCAGGCTTTTTCCCGAGTGATTCGTGAAGCAGGTAAGCGGTTTGTTGTCATGGATACAGCTCCCACAGGGCACACGCTGTTGTTGCTGGATGCTACAGGGGCTTACCACCGAGAGATTGCCAAAAAAATGGGGGATAAAGGTCATTTTACTACCCCAATGATGCAGCTTCAGGACCCGGAACGAACCAAAGTTCTGCTGGTCACTCTGCCTGAAACCACACCGGTACTGGAAGCGGCAAGCCTACAGGCTGACCTTGAAAGAGCGGGGATTCATCCATGGGGCTGGATTATCAATAACAGCCTTTCCATCGCGGATACGCGTTCTCCGTTGCTTTGCCAGCGCGCTCAGCAGGAACAGCCTCAGATTGAGGCTGTTAAGAATCAGCACGCTGACCGTATAGCGCTCGTTCCGGTACTGGCTTCTGAGCCAACAGGTATTGAAAAACTCAAAGAGTTGGCGAGTTAATTTTTTGTTTATACAGGGCGGCAGCTCCGCCCTGTCAGGAGGGTGTATGTTACTGGCAGGCGCTATTTTTGTCCTGACCATTGTCTTGGTTATCTGGCAACCGAAAGGATTAGGGATCGGCTGGAGTGCAATGCTGGGCGCGGGCCTGGCTTTGATTTCTGGCGTTGTGCATATAGGCGATATTCCGGTGGTGTGGAATATCGTCTGGAACGCGACAGCGACCTTTATTGCGGTGATTATCATCAGCCTGCTGCTCGATGAATCAGGCTTTTTCGAATGGGCGGCATTGCATGTTTCACGCTGGGGTAACGGTCGTGGCCGTTTGCTCTTTACCTATATCGTCCTGCTCGGCGCAGCGGTGGCGGCACTGTTTGCCAACGATGGTGCGGCACTTATTTTGACACCAATCGTTATTGCTATGCTGCTGGCATTAGGATTCAGCAAAGGTACCACGCTGGCATTCGTCATGGCAGCCGGGTTTATTGCCGATACTGCCAGCCTGCCGCTTATCGTGTCGAACCTGGTGAATATTGTTTCGGCGGACTTCTTTGGTCTGGGATTCACCGAATATGCATCGGTGATGGTACCGGTCGATATCGCCGCCATTATTGCCACACTAATTATGCTGCATCTGTTTTTCCGCAAGGACATCCCGCCAACTTACGATCTGGCCCTCCTAAAGAAACCAGCAGAAGCAATAAAAGATCCGGCTACATTCCGCACTGGTTGGATAGTTCTGATTCTCCTGCTTGTTGGTTTCTTCGTCCTCGAGCCGCTCGGTATTCCCGTTAGTGCGATTGCAGCGGTTGGGGCGATAATTCTGTTTGCAGTGGCGAAACGAGGCCATGCCATTAACACTGGTAAAGTGCTACATGGTGCACCCTGGCAGATCGTCATCTTCTCATTGGGGATGTACCTGGTGGTTTACGGTCTGCGCAATGCAGGGCTAACCGAATATCTTTCAGGTGTTCTGAACGTGCTGGCTGATAAAGGACTCTGGGCCGCGACGCTGGGTACTGGCTTCCTGACGGCTTTCCTGTCTTCCATCATGAACAACATGCCTACCGTGCTGGTTGGCGCTCTTTCTATTGATGGCAGTACCGCAACCGGCGTCATCAAAGAGGCGATGATTTATGCCAACGTGATTGGCTGCGATCTGGGGCCGAAAATCACACCTATTGGTAGCCTGGCAACGCTGCTCTGGCTACATGTACTTTCACAGAAGAATATGACCATCACGTGGGGATACTATTTCCGCACCGGGATTATCATGACTCTGCCTGTGCTGTTTGTAACGCTGGCAGCGCTGGCGCTACGTCTCTCTTTCACTTTGTAATGAGATACTGATATGAGCAACATCACCATTTATCACAATCCTGCCTGCGGCACGTCGCGTAACACGCTTGAGATGATCCGCAACAGCGGTAATGAGCCGACCGTGATTCTTTACCTCGAAACTCCACCTTCACGTGATGAGCTGGTCAAACTCATTGCTGATATGGGTATTTCCGTCCGGGCTTTGCTGCGTAAGAACGTCGATCCGTATGAGGAACTGGGTCTTGCAGAAGATAAATTTACTGACGATCAATTAATAGATTTTATGTTGCAACATCCGATCCTGATTAACCGTCCGATTGTAGTGACTCCACTAGGTACTAAACTATGTCGTCCTTCCGAGGTGGTACTGGATATCCTTCCAGATGCTCAGAAAGCAGCTTTCGCCAAGGAAGACGGTGAAAAAGTTGTTGATGATTCAGGTAAAAGACTGAAATAGCCTACAAAAGAGCCGCCTATAATTGGGTGGCTCCTTTATCAAATGAAAACAATGGAATGCTTCAATTTAATTCTTTAGGCTGTTGATGCAACATTCTTCGCGTAGAAAATCAATAATCGACTCTAACTTGTCATATTGAGAAACGCAGATTAAGGAGCGGCTTTCGCGATTTTGTTTAACCAGTCCTACAGAAACTAGAGCGGAGATATGATGGCTCAGTGTTGAAGCAGGAATCGCAAGTTGTTTTTGTAGATCGCCTACAGGTAAACCTTGCTCACCGGCTTTAACAAGGTGTTTGAATATAAACAAACGTGTCGGATGGCCTAGCTCTTTCATAGCTTTGGCGACTTCTTCTAGCTGCATGGTGCCTTCCTCATTCAGTAACATTTCGATAATACCAGAAATATGTTGCTCTCACACATATAGTTCGAATATTCTAGAAATGTAGTTTATTGGAGGTTTTATGAATAGCTTGATTTCTATGTTTACTAGCGCAGCAGAGATGTTCCTGTTTCTGGCTGTCGAGTTGTCAGTCCTTTTTTTTCTGATTAGTGCAGGTGTTAGCCTTATCAGACAAAAGATACCCGACCAAAAGATTCAAAAAATGTTAGGTGCGAAAAAGGGGAAAGGGTACATTCTTGCATCGTTGTTAGGAGCTGTAACACCGTTTTGCAGTTGCTCTACAATTCCCATGTTACGCGGGCTCTTATCAGCAAAAGCAGGCTTTGGTCCAACACTTACATTCTTGTTTGTTTCGCCTCTGCTTAACCCGATAATCATTGGTCTGATGTGGGTTACTTTTGGTTGGAAAGTGACTCTGCTATACGCTGTTATAGCAGCTACAGTTTCTGTACTGGCAAGTATTTTGTTAGATGTGCTTGGTTTTGACAGGCATATTGTCGAAACATCCAAATCCTTGGCTAGCTGTTGTGGTGTTAGCAGTGGAAAAACTCCTGAAACTAAACTACAGAGTGTTTCAGCTTGCTGTTCTGTATCAAATCAACAGGACATAGGGGCTAATAGTTGTTCTAAACCACAAGAAACGTTTAAGAGTTTCTCAGCATTTCGGGGCACAAATTGTGAATTGAGCTGCGAGACGGGCCAAACAAATAAACAATTCTTCCCGAAAAGTGTAGTAAGAGAGCCTGGTGCGATACGACTGGCATTTCAGGATGCCTGGACTCAATTTAAAGATGTATTACCTTATCTGATGTTAGGTATTGTTATAGGGTCGTTTATCTACGGTTTTATACCTGCAGAGTGGATTGCTGCTCATGCTGGGAATGATAATCCGTTTGCGATTCCACTAAGTGCAATTATTGGAATACCGTTGTATATACGTGCTGAGGCAGTAATTCCGTTGGCATCAGTCTTGATGGATAAAGGCATGGGAACGGGAGCAGTAATGGCTCTGATTATTGGTAGCGCAGGAGCTAGTCTGACGGAAGTAATACTGCTTAAATCAATGTTCAAAACACCCTTGATTGCTGCATTTCTGACCGTTATTTTGGGCATGGCGATTATTATGGGATACCTGACACAGTTGTTATTTTGATTGGGTATGTTAGACAGAACCTGAAAAAGTTGCAGGGGGAGACGAGCATATGAAAGTTGCGCAATCAATCCCAATCAAAGCAGTTATCCAAATTTAAGGACGTTGATATCTCAATACTTACAATGGTGTCAAAACAACAAGTCCTCATTGGATTGAACCCGCTTCGGCGGGTTTTTTTTGCATCTCATTTATAGGCTAAGGTTAACAATTTGTGCTCTTAAGTCATTGATCATTTCAATGTATCGGTGTACTGTACAAATATACAGTATATGCAGTGGAGGCTAATATGAAAGTTGAACTCACCATTGATCGTACTAAAGAACTTCCAAAGGGAGCAGTGCCGGCGCTGGAGAAAGAGTTACTTAAAAGGTTGGGTAATCAGTATGAGAACTGCAGCCTGAGCATACGTCGTACAGGCTCTGATGGCTTAAGTGTTCTTGGTGGTGACAAGGAAGATAAAAAGAAAATAGAGACTATCCTCCAGGAAACCTGGGAAAGTGCTGACGACTGGTTTTATTAATTATTTTGGGTGTTACTTTTATCCCGTTTGCATGGGGGAGTTTAAGTGAAAGAAAAATTAGGATTGCCCAAAAAAGGCTACGCAGTCATCAGATGTCACGATGGAGTCATCGTTGCCAGGCTGCAATCATTTCCTGAGTGTGAGCGCGCCCTGATGTACCGTCGCGGTAGCATGGTGTCTTTCATGCCTCTTCAGGATAATGAAATTATTGGTACACCTACGTTGTTTACCCAGATGCTGGAAAGGGCTGGTTATCGCGTTACCCAAAAATCTGTTACACTCCCGTCATAGGCCTGAACAACCTATACCTGCTGCGCCACAGGAGAAAAGCCCCATGGCGCAAGATCAATTCAAGCAATCCCTCATACTGACGTTAACCAACGCCAGCGATTTTCTTTTTGCCGCATCCAGAGGTGCGTTATGAAGAAAAGCTGGTTTCAACATACACAACTCACCACTGAGCAGGCTGACGAACTGGAAGCCAGCTATAAAGCAAAGCAGATTAAGACCGAGCGTAGTCTGGATAATGACTTTATTCACTGGACGATCAGCGCGTTCTTGCCGGAAGCATCTAAGCCTCCTCGCCAGGACAGAACCTGGCAACAGCGGATCTGGAGGTGAATGTGAAAGTCTACGATATCACCCCAATGGGCAAGCCCCGAATGACGCGCGCTGACAAATGGAAAAAGCGTCCTGAGGTTCTGCGTTACCGGGCTTTCTGTGATGAAGTTCGTCTGCAGGGTGTTGAGCTGCCGGAAAGCGGTTCGCATGTCACCTTCATGCTTCCGATGCCAGCGAGCTGGAGCAAAAAGAAACGGGCTGAGTTAAACGGTAAACCACACCAGGCTAAACCCGATTTCGACAACATGATGAAAGCGCTGATGGATGCCATTTACGAAGATGACGCTCACATCTGGGATTCACGCGTCACTAAATTATGGGGAGAGAAGGGACAAATAATTATCGGGGAGATAGCAGAATGAGGGCGCTGCTGAAGCCGGTGGTTGCGCGTGAGCTTGGAATTGTGCTGCTCAAACCGGGCAGTGAGCTGATGTCATTATTCAGTTGTGAACGTGTGCTGGTGGAAAGCCAGCCGGCAAGCATGGAAAGGTTGCCTGCTGGCCGTGTTCCTGACGTTCGCCAGCCACTTGCCAGTGACGACTCCCTGAAGCCGTTCTTCCTGGATGAAAAAGTTATTAAGGCTGCTGGTGATTTGAGTGGCCTTGATTACTGGCTTCTGCGTTATGGCGGTAGCTGCTGCCAGTGGCCACACAGCGATTACCATTATCACGAGCTAACCACTCTGCGTCATGAACCTGGATCGGTTCTCCTGTGTGGACATTGTGATAACCATTTGCGTGACCACTACAGCGAACAACTTTCAGAGCTGGCGAGACGTAATGTTGTTAACTGGATTATTAACAGCATCATGGTGGCGCTGAATATGGATTCTTCCAGAGAGTTGTCGCTAGCGGAGCTTTGCTGGTGGGCTGTTCGTATGGGGATTACCGACGTAATTCCCGAATCAGTAGCCAGCCGGGCGCTCCGTATTCCTTCGGAAGAACATCAGTCAGTCATGCGTGAATGCGATATCAAACCGGGTGTAACCGCCACCAGCATCATTACAGCTAAAGCCAGCACAATACCCGTGAACTTGCCACCAGCGCAGGTACCTGCGGTTAAGCCCATAGTTGGTGTTCTGGTCGATCCTGAGTCCCCGCAAACCTATATGAAACGTCCAAAGCGGGTCCGCTGGACGGCCCCCAGGTATCTGGAATGGATTAAAACACAACCCTGCGAATCCTGCGGTAAATCATCAGATGACCCACACCATTTAATTGGCTGGGGGCAGGGAGGTATGGCAACGAAGGCGCATGATATTTTCGCGATCCCTTTGTGTCGCCAGTGCCATACAGAACTACATAACGACCCGGTGAAGTTTGAGCAAAAACATGTACCTCAGCCGGTAATGATTATCAGAGTGCTGGACCGGGCTTATGGGCTCGGTGTTCTGGCGTAAGGAGAAGAACAGGATGACACCACGTCAACGCCGCAATCATCTGGAAGCGCTGGGTAAAGCGGCTTCTGCTCCACGCAAAAGCTGGCTGGGTAAATGTATTCTCCTTACAGGGATCCAGTCCGGATGGATTAAATCCCTGCTCACTACATGGGGTGATGGTGTGGGTGGAAAAATAGCACCACGTATGCCGCGAGGACACGCGTGCTGGAATGTACTTAAGGGACGGAACTGGTCAGATAAGGCGTTAGAGCGCTTCACCGCGGCGTTGAACCAGGCTCGAGAAGAGGGATTCCGTGGGCAGCAGGCAATGAACAGGGCGCACAGCATTCTCTGGCCCCAGTCACCTGCCAGTGTGATTGATGAAGCCCTGCATAATGATGATGTCGATTTTGTTGAGCAATGTGTACTGCAGGCGCTGGATATTAACGATCCGGTTTATGTTGTTGGTCTTCAGTATTACACCACACGAAAAAAAATCTCAGATATAACCCGGGAACTGCAGGCGATTGCGCCCTGGCTGACACAAGAAAAGGCCAGAGAGCGAGTGAAGTGGTGTTTACAGATTTTCAGAGCAAAGGTGTACCTGTCAGCGAAAGCACTATTGGAAAGCGAGGAATAACGTTTTTGCTTTTTTGTGCTGTTTTTTTGTGTCTGGTATTGAAAACTACCCAGAAAGTTAGATAATCCATTCATGCTTGGCAGAGCTGCGCCACGATGGCAGCGACGAAAAGCGAACAATTTGAATATAACGAAGACCCCGCCAGCGCGGGGTTTTTGCTTTCCGGCGATACGACAGGGGTATTCGCGAGGTGCATTGCACCAGTACCCCTGTCATATCGTCGATCTAATCTTCCACAAATATAAAGCCTCGCAACTAAGTGGAGCCTTTTCATTTCAGTGACTTGAATGTTCTGAAAGTGCTCACATTATTTGAATGGACTGCGCGAACTATGTATTATCCTGCTCCCGGCCCTTAAGCTCAGTTGGTTAGAGCGTGCGACTCATAATCGCCCGGTCGCGGGTTCAAGTCCAGCAAGAGCCACCAACCGCCACTAGCTCATCGGGAAGAGCGACAACATAATGTTTTAGTACGAGGTTCGAGACCCCGGTGGCGGACCAGACCAAACATCCCAGCCAGCCGGCGGGTATAGTGTTAATCTTTTATGAGTGACAGCGCTTGGTAGGTATTGATTCTGTTATCAACATTAGACAGCGTAAACCAAAAACATGATAAACATGATAAACATGAAGGTTGATGCCAGGGCTTTAAGTCCAGTGCTCCAGTCATGAAGGCTATATTGCTTTTTCAATAAATACTCCCATGAATAGTTTGTTGCACCCAGGTCATGCCGCCTTTCTGTGTAGATTTTCGCAAATCCCCTGTTCATGCCCAGGAGTAGTATTGAATCGTGGCGAATCTCATCTCAGCGAGAGTCGTCCAATCATAGCCTCTGATGCTTCACGCACTATGCTGTGATTCCCCGCTGGGCGTTCCAGTTGATTCTATATTATAACCTTTACAAATAAAGTAAGACCATTAATGCGACCAGAAGCAAAGCAACCGTGGTGAATGCAAGCACATTCCTTAATCGCTCTCTTCGAGCCGCTTTCACAAAAGGGGTAGCTACGAGGCAGTGTGAACATATCAGAGATTGTGGGGCGATAAGTTATCCACAAAAAGGGCAGGGTTTGGTTATCATTTGTACTAATTGAATTTTAAGAACGTACTCTCATTTAAACACACTTATCGAGTTATTTTAATAAAGTCTCTGATTTTTCAGACATGCTCATCAATTTCAGGCTCACGGGGAATCATCCGCTACGTGCTTTGTTGATAAATCAAGCTCATGAAGGCTGAAGCTACTTCCCCTCGTTTTGAGAGAACTTACAGCGAAGAGGGAGGCTAATGTCCGATCATGTTCCCGGCACGACTGCTGCTGGTGACCTGATGGATGCTGGCGTGTTTGACCTTGTAAATGGTATTGATTATGGCGTGGTATTTGGCTCATTTTTGCTACAGTTTTTATGTGGCGACAGCGGCAAATAACTAACGCAGAATCATAGTACTGAATTATCCAATTTTTCGGCAAAGATATTTATCCTTGATCACGCCATCAAAGAAACGCCCTTTAGATTTTGCCTTCAGAAAGGCGTTGTAAGTTTTTGCTGAAACACTAACGTACTGGTAGGTTCCATACTTAATAAACTCTATCTCCAGAATTTTCTCTGAAGGAAAGTAACCTATGGATTTTATTTTCGAAGATTTAACTATCTGGTGGAACATTTTACCTCCTTATCTTTTACTGTAATCCGCTTCTGATAGTACACCCTGTAAACAGTTTTAGGGATAATTACATCGATATCATGTCATTTTTTATGACGCGAGACTCTTGGAAAGGTTCGCTATCCGGATGGTGAACTCCCCTGAGGGCAGAGTATCTGATCAGGTTTAATTGTTGTTAGCTAATTGGTTAATCCAGGAGCGGAGAGCTTAAACGTTGTTTCAGGTGAACTATCTGTTAAGCCCGCGACGCACGGGCTTAAGTTTGCTACCGAACCACCAGAACAGGGCAATTTGCGTGCCGAACAACTGCGGCGGCAGTAGAACCTAAGAGATAGGTTGTGATATCCGGTCGATGTGAGGCGATAATAATTAAATCAGCGTCTATAGCTTTAGCGAGCTCAAGTATTTTGTCTTTTGGGGAACCCGAGACTGCGTGTGTTTGTATTTTTTCCAGAGGAATTTTGAATTGCTTTACAATTTCATCCAGCTTTAATAATGCAGCATGTTGAAATTCTTTTATTTTTGGCATTTCGGCTGTATATGCCACACCGAATGATGAGTAATAGGGTAGTGTAGGAACTACAGTTAACAAGTGAACCCTGGCTGTGTTCAATACGGAATGCACCTGAACATAGGGTATGATTTGACGCGTCAAATCGGCTTCAGAAACATCAATTGGTACTAAAATTGAATTGTACACTTTAGTCCTCCTGTTTTTTGTTCGGATTTGATTTTAGTCTCGTGGTTGAAAAGAAATGTGTCTTGGCGGGCAAATTTTGTGAATTGGTACTTTTATACTATTTGGCATATCGCTCTAATGAATTCAGAGGACTGGATTTTCCTGTGCTGGTAAATAATCCAGATAATCTCAATTTTGTTGTGGTGAACAGTTTTTATTTCGCGTCCGAGAGAAATACCCGCTAAGTGCTTTGTTGATAAATCCAGCCTGTGAAACCTACCCATTTAAAAAACACAGTGCCATCCGAATTATCGGAGGTGAGGTTATGACCAGAATGAGCACCATTTACAGCAGACTTTCATATGGTTCAGGTGTAAGTATCCCGCATAATCGTGCCATTCACATTTAGAGCTCATCCGGCATAATCAATCTGCCAACGAAGGAGAGCGCTATGCGTAAAGCCCGTTTTACTGAGCATCAGATCATCGCTGTGATTAAGTCGGTTGAAGCCGGACGAACCGTTAAAGATGTCTGCCGGGAGGCCGGTATCTCTGAAGCCACCTACTACAACTGGAAATCCAGATACGGCGGCATGGAGGCTTCTGATATTAAAAAGATCAAGGATCTTGAGGACGAGAATCGGCGTCTCAAACAGATGTTTGCCGACCTGAGCCTTGAGAACCGGGCGCTGAAAGACGTTATCGAAAAAAAGCTTTAAAACCAGCCTTTAAGCGTGAGCTGGTCACTCATCTGATAACGACATTTGGACTCAGTATCCGTCAGGCCTGCCGGAGTCTGAACCTGAGCAGAACGGTTTACCATTACCGTCCGGATACCACGCGTGACGAACCTGTTATTGTCGCGTTGCAGGCAGTGGCAGAGCGATACCCACGATACGGTTTTCCAAAACTTTTCCAGGTTCTGCGGCGGCAGGGATACCCGTGGAATCACAAAAGGATCCATCGTATTTATTGTCTGCTGAAGCTGAATTTTCGCCGTAAAGGCAAACAACGGTTGCCGGTGCGTAATCCCTCGCCACTGGCCACACCGGAAGCGCTGAACCAGAGCTGGTCTGTCGATTTTATGCATGATGCTCTGGTCTGTGGCCGTCGTTTTCGCACGTTCAATGTCGTTGATGACTTTAACCGTGAGGCATTGTCGATTGAAATCGATCTGAATCTGCCAGCTTTGCGCGTGGTCCGTGTACTCGACAGGATTGCGGCAAATCGCGGCTATCCGGTCATGCTACGCATGGATAATGGTCCGGAATTTATCTCTCTGGCACTGGCTGAATGGGCAGAGCAACATGCAGTAAAACTGGAATTTATTCAGCCGGGTAAGCCGACGCAGAACGCTTTTATTGAGCGCTTTAACCGGACATACCGTACAGAAATACTCGATTTTTATCTGTTCAGAACGCTGAGTGAAGTGCGGGAAATTACGGAGAAATGGTTGTCAGAATATAACTGTGAACGCCCGCATGAATCACTGAACAATATGACACCGGAGGAATACCGACAGCACCATTATTTGGCCGGGATCTCAAAAAATGCATGGAACTAAAACGGGTCTATTTACA
>NZ_JAOWDP010000045.1:0-69380 GCF_030334595.1 Citrobacter sp. Ce104 | reverse complement strand
AAACCAAGGTTTTGTAGAAATAATGCGACATTCGGAATGTCACCGCCGTTCCGGTCTTTAGCCAGCCGCGCATTCGCATTATCCATTGCGATCTTAACTGCGGCAGGGGTGGCAGCCTGCGTTTCACTGGTGCTGTTCACCGCGCTGTTAAGTTGAACCAGCCCTCTTTGTTGTGTCGTGCCATCGAGGACACCAATGGATTCACGCGACGTTTTTTGTGCTTCCGAACCCCGCGCTTTTATCTCTTTCAGGTTCTGGTCAATGCGCAGGAATAAGCCGTCACCTGTAGCAACATTCAGCGTGATATTTGAGGTATCTGATACCGCCAGGCGAAACTGCATATTAACGCTGACACCACCAACCGGCTTATCGATCGATGGGCAGTTTGCCACCGCGTAAAGCTCTCCGGCGTCAGTCATTAAACCGACTTCGCGAACGGTGAATCCACCAACCCCGGTCGGCAGAACGATTTTTGCCATCAACTGCGTGGACTGCTCCGGGGACACCACCAGCTCAGCGATATCTCCCCGGTACGTTTCATTGATCAACCGGATTTGCGACGGATCAGGTTTAACCTGCTTGCCATTACTGTCACCCACCACAAAGTGAGTCAGTACAATCAGGCGACCACTGGCCAGAGCCTCCGCCTCCAGTTCTTTACCCCGGTTAGTGATAATTGAGTAGTAATCAGCCATGAGATTCCCCGGCAAAAATGTCCACATCGATATGCGCTGTTGTCGCACCCGAAATATAAAAAGCCCCGTCCATACCCACATTCGCCATCACATCGATTTTGCTCAGATAGCTGCGCAGGTTCTTGGCCCGCTCGGTAAGCTGGCGGATCTGATGATAGAGAGCGTCGCTGACCCCCTCACTGCTCTGTACTTCGATCCGGAAGGTGTAAGGTTCAGCGCGCGGGGTGTCTTCCCACCACTCAACAACGGTCGTGGGCAGATTCACTGATCCGAGAGAACGGCGTACCGCCCCGGCCGTTCCTCTGTGCTGATGCACATATGCGGCATCTTTTATCACCTGTCGCTTCTGCGCCTCCGTCCAGCTGTCATCCCAGAAATCAACGGCATGCTCCCAGGCCAGCCAGGGGAGAAGATGCGCCGGACAGGTGTCAGGATTTTTGGACTTACGCACCATATTGGTATCAATGGTGGCGATTTGCTCAGCGCTGGCCTGCTCCTGCGCCCGCTCTTCATGAAATGCGCCAGGAGGCAGCAGAGATCGAAACTTAGCCGTCATTACTGCTTACCTCCCTGCGGGTGACATTTATGGCGGTACACCAGGGAGCTTTACCCGGTTCCGCTTCCAGATCTGCCACCGGAGAAATCAGCCTGACCCGGACCACACCGGATTGCTGCAGCGCGGCATAAATGGCGGACAGCGGGACGACGGTTTTAATCCGATGAGAAAGCGTGGTGTATGACCGTAAAACATCGATGGCATTATTCAGTACCGTACTGGCGTCCGGTCCTTCCGGAATTTCCAGCTCCGCCGTAACGGCATAGTTTGCAATCGTGGCACTTTTTACCGTCACATAGTCAGTTAACGGGCGGATTTCATCTGCATTCAGTGTGCTGTTAACCTTATCAAGCAGGGGCTGTCCCGCTGTCCCATCCCCGGTACGGGACAGGACATAGACATCAACGTAGCCGGGCCGGTTATGGGTTTCCGGCCCATAGGCATCTGCATCCAGCACATCCGTATCGGCAGATTTCGCATGAAAGCGGTATGCGTTACGCGCGCCTGCTGTATTCAGCTGCGCCCATGAAAGCTGGATACGTTCGCGAAATGCCGCATCGTCTTCCAGTTCAGGCTCCACTGGCGGAATGGCAAGCGGATCGCCGGGCTTAATCACCTGCCGTTTAACGTTGAATGCAGCACCTATCTGGTCAAGGTCTGCCTCTTTTGCACTCGCGAGAAATACCGCCCGCACAGCATCATTAACCCGCTGAAACGCCAGCGTCAGCTGGTAGGCATTCACCTCCCCCTGTTTAAACGTCGGATCGGATTCCACCAGCGCATCAAATTGCTTATCAAGTTCCCGCAGGCGCGCCAGCCACCGGGTGAAGATTTCAGTCGCATCCGGCACCACAATGGCATCCGGTACGTCCAGTTCGGACAGGTTGATCACGTCATAGCTGCTTGCCATAAATCGTTATGTCTCCCGTTCTGACAGGTAAATTGGTTTCCTTGTTGATCCCCTCGATATCCAGCACACAGCCGGACTCCCCTTCAGGAAAGGAAACAAGCACACGTGTTACCTTCAGCCGCGTTTCCCACCGGGCCAGTGCAGTCGCTGATGCGGCGATTATTTGTAGTCGGGTCAAATCATCCCGTGGGTTATCCACCAGCGAAAGCAGATCACTGCCATAGTCACGGACAAGAACCCGGCTCCCGATGGGCGTGGTCAGTATGTCGCTGACGGACTGGCGCAAATGGGCGACGCCGGACAGGCGTTTTCCGGTCCGGTTGTTTACACCGTTCATGATTAAATTCCGTAGCTGAGTCGCCGGATGGCGTGAGGGTTAACCGAAGTAGGACGGGCCTTTTTTGTCCTGCTTTTCTGATTTTTTCGAAGCTGCTGCGGGTTTACGAATATCCACGACAAGGTTGTAGGTGTAGCTGAATCCAGCTGACGTCAGAGAAAAGATCAGAGACTCAACCACCCAGGCCCGATCCTCACGGGAACCAAAACCGGACGTCGACACACTTGCTTCTGCTGTCAGCGGAACATGTTTCGGGCGACATGGCCCCGTGAGCGTCATTTTCTGCTCGTTACGCTTCGCCTGTGTTTTCCTGGAATTTGCCTGTTGCTCGGCGGTGTTTTTCTCCGACTGGGTATAGGGATTGGTCATCGCCGGGCCATCATGTTCAACGGAGGAGGTCTTTGTCGTGCCGTCCTCCTCGTCGTAATAACGCACGCCGATTTTCTCTTTGGCTTTACCTCCGCTCCCCGTAGCTTTCCCCGTCGAACTCCCCCGCTCACCTTCACTGTAGGACCAGTTTGATACTTCATCCGGTGTGATGGTGATCCCGCCAGTCTGTTTTCCTGAAGCCGTTGCCGTGGCCCCCTGCTGTAAAAAAAGCCAGTAGCCTCCCGATGGTTTGCTCACTGCGTTGTAGTCACGTGCAAGCCTTGCGAGCAGGTTGGCATCGGATTCCGCCACCTGATCGATGTGATTGATATGAATATCTTTGAGCGCGTCGGCCACGCGGGGAATAAGTCCGTTATCGGTGGCCACTGTTTTGACAATATCGGCAAGGCGAAGGTTATCCCAGCTCCGGGTTTTCTGGCTTGTCACATCTCCGGGTTGTTTCTGGGCGTTCATCGGCGCGGCGGTCGCATAAAGCTCAATACGCCTTGGCGGGCCGCTGCTCGAGACACCACTGACAACAAACCAGCCTTTATCGATCAGTTGGTCATTGAATCCCAGAGCAACCCGAAGCCGGGCACCTTTAGTGGGAAGCGCCAGCGTTTCAGAGATGAGGCTGATTTTCAGTTCATCGGCTTTCGCTGTTGCCCCACCATAATCCGTCAGGGTCAGTTCACTCAGGCATTGTTGCAGCACCCGGGTTATATCTTTCCCTTCGGCCTGAATGCTGAAGGCCGGCGCATATTCCGGCATTGCTGTCTGATCTGCCATATCAATCCCATAAACTGAATGGCGATTCCGCTACAGGCGTCACCAGATCCGGCAGTGTGATATACAGGCCGGAAGGATACATAGCCCCCTGATCTGCCAGCCCCTGATTGGCTTCAAGAACCTGAGTCACTGAGTCTGAAAGATTTTCAGTACCGTAATGCACGGCACAGATTGCATCCAGTACATCTCCGTCACGGGTTTGATAGATCGTCGGCATAGTGTTTTAGCGTCATCGTCCAGTTTTTGTTTCGGTGACCGCCACCCGGTAAAAACTTACTCGTCGTGTCTGAAAAGTCGGTCACCACCCACCACCCCAGTACATCACCTTCTCCGCTGACAAGCTGCTGGGGTTTCGCCTGATCGGCAAGATCAAATAAATCATTCACCCCTTCCACCCCTTTACGGAAAAAGGCGTGAGACTGCCCTTCGAGTCTGACAGTACGCCCGGGCTTTCCGGTGTACTGAAGAAGGTCCTGTTTGCCGATGCGTTCCTGTTCACTCCAGCGCCAGTTGGCCTCACGGGTGAGCTGATGATAAGCCGCTGTATCAATCGAAAAGGCGAAATTCCCCAGCATCATCATCACGCGGGCTTCCTGCCCACCCCGTAATGCGCCTGCACTGCGCTGGCCGGAATCTTCAAATATCGGGATAATTTCACTCACCAGACAAGTCCCCCATCCAGAAGGCTGTTATCACCATTAAAGGCTGAATTGTTTTTCGTCACCGTGGTCACTTCATCGGCAATGGCTTTCTCATCCTGTCCCGGCGCAGCATTAATTTCGAAGTGGTATTCAAATTTGCGGTTATCAGTTATCTGCCGTGATGGCGGCTGCTTATCCAGTACATCCATTTTTTGAAGCAGGCTTTCCCAGTAACCGTCCGTGCTCTCGTCTTTCAAAATGACCGACTCAGCAGGTGATCTGTCTGTTGTCGTAACATTTCTGTCCTGCTGCACGACGGGAAGAAGGGGAGCATTCGGATACTTATTCCCTGCGCGGGCGCTTTCTCCTTCCCCCTGGCTGTACGTCAGCCCTGCTGGTTCTCTTTTCCACTGACTGGCAGATGTTACCGGCTCATGCGGGTAATTATCCCAGGCTCCGGCACTGCTTTCCGGATCCTCTTTAACGGTTTGCGCGACATGGTCCTTGTTTTGCTGTAGTGCCGCATTCCAGTTTAAAAGCGAGTCGCCGCCTTCCGGTGACAGGTATTTATCAAGCGATTTGTTAAATGTCTCATCATCAGAATCAAAGCCAAACAGTCCCCGGGTGGATTCCCAGGAGTGTTTAACCTCTTGCGGCAGGTCAGGACGCTCTTTCAGTTGTTGGTCAAACCATTCCCCCTGTCCATTCTGGCTTGCCCTGAAACGTGCTCTTTCTACCCCATTTGCGGCAAGCGTTTTGAGGACGTCACGCTGATCATTACGGTCATCTGGCAGCAACCAGGACAGTTTTTTAGCCAGCGCGTAAATAATTTTGCCGACAAAAACCACCCCCTGTCCGAACGACAGAACGCCGGGATAGAGGTCGTTTCGCAGGAAAGTTACAATGCGTTTGATCCCGCCACCTTTGAACCAGTCGGCAAGATCATTCGTCAGGTTACGGATATCCGGCGCCAGTTCATTTCCCAGTTGCCCGGAAATTTCTGCGACCGCAGAAGAGAAAACAGTGCGGAGATTATTAATAGCCTGATTACCCGCAACTGCCCCATCAGCCCCCTCTTTGGTCACAAGGTTGTAGCGCCGCTGTTCGTCCATCAGGTCGCGGTAGCTCCGGCCAGACTGCTTGATAAGCATCAGCAGCTTGCTCGCTTCCCCGCCAAAAAGAGAATCCAGTGCGAAGGAGGCTTTTGACTCGTCCTGAAGGCTGAGCGCCCGTTCAACAATTTTGTCGAACTGCGCCATATCGCTGAGCCCGGCAAAATCCCCCGCTTTGAAACCGAGCGTTTCAAACGCATCCTGCAGCGAGCCCTGTTTACCGTTCTGTTTATACTCCCCGGATTTGTGCAGATACTCTTCAAAGAGATCGCCAATGTTTTCCGCATTCATGTCGTACTGCTTCGCCAGAGAATCCCAGGCATTAAACGTGGCCACGTCCACGCCGTAACTTTTTGCGACATTAGTGCGGGTTGCCGTTTCAGCATTGGTGGCAGCTGGCGCTATCAGT
This sequence comes from Citrobacter sp. Ce104, assembly GCF_030334595.1. Classification (NCBI taxonomy): domain Bacteria; kingdom Pseudomonadati; phylum Pseudomonadota; class Gammaproteobacteria; order Enterobacterales; family Enterobacteriaceae; genus Citrobacter; species Citrobacter sp. Ce104. The sequence goes on along the minus strand of NZ_JAOWDP010000045.1, from coordinate 63,562 downwards.
GTGCCAAGAGCTGAAGCCACCACACCGCCACCGCCAATAGCCAGCCCGGACCCAAACATCCCGCCCACCTGCCCGGCGATCCCCAGACCGCGCCGGAACAGACCTTTACCGGCTCCTTTGAATGCCTGAATGCGCTGTGCTTTTTGCATCTGTACATTCAGTTTCTGCTGCTCCGCCTCCGTTTTGCGGATTTCCCTGGAAACATCGGTATAGCGGCGCTTCAAATCCCCCAGGCTTTCACCGGCCAGTTTGGCGCGCTTGATTTCTGCTGCCAGTTTAGTCTGATCTTTTGTCAGTCGTTCAGACTGCTTTCCGACATCTTTCAGGCTTTTTTGCAGACCATCTGCAGATCGTTTCCATGAATTATCCAGGTTCCCGCCAAAGGTAATGACGGCCTTAAGGTTCTGGCTTATTCCGCCCACGGTTTATCGTCTCCAGTTCGTCGGTCAAAAAATCAGAGAAAGTGCTGAACGGCATATCAAGGTATTCCGCCATCGGAAAATGCAGCCGCCGCCCCAGAAATCTTATTGCCCGGAGGAGCCCGCCTTCGGTCGCTTCGCGGGCGGGAGCATAAAAACGTTAAAGGCATCCAGCAGCTGTGAATAATCTGCCGCCGTCATCAGCCAGAGATCCTGTTCACTGAGATTGCACAGCAGCGCAATCATGCGGGCTTCTTTCTCTTCTTCGTTGCCGCGGTCTTTGGCATGAGTGATGCGATCGCGAACCAGCGGTTCACGCATGGTGACTTCATCGATCACAACCCCGCTATCAAGTGATACGGGGGAATACAGTTTTATAACGCGGGTTTCACCAGGAAAGCTCATAGGATGCTCCATAAAAAAACGGCCCGCAGGCCGTTACAGTGGTGGGATAACAGTAAAATCAGAGACGCACTTTGGCAGCCAGGCCAGAAAGCACATCCACGCCATTCACCCGGCGGGCGAAACGCTCTGTGTCGATGGCAAACAGTTCGCGCCCGTCCAGTGACTGACGGTAGTAGCTGACGGCAATATCAACCGTCACGGCATTTTCGGAAAGCGTGTCCTTACTGCGCGCATCCGGCGTGACGGCCTGTACAAACCCCTCGATTTCCTCAACCGTACCGCGCGCAGTGCCGTTACCGAGATAGCCCTGATAAGCCGTAAAGCGTGAACGACTGCCGCTGACAAAACCGAAGCTGGCAAGCATATCCGTATCTATCCCATAAAATTTAACCTGACAGGTCAGTGCTTCCATGCCGTCATCAACCGGAGTTGGCGCATCCTGTGCGCCGGTACGCAAATCCGTTTTAACAATAGCCAGAGACGGCGGCGTAAATTCATGCGCCCCCTGAATACGGATCCCCTGCCGGAAGAAGGTCCAGACGCGTAGTGTGTTTTTATCGCTCATGCTGCAAGCATCTCCTCAAGCGCATAGTTATTGTTCACCCGGACGCGCAGGCTGATAAGTTCAGTCGGCGATTTCGGACCAAAGTCATAGTTGATGTACAGGACACCCGACGCCATGGTTTCCGCGGTGTTCAGTTCCTCATCCAGCCAGGCCCGCCCACCGAATATGGCGCCAAGACCGACCAGTTGCCGCATATAGGCATTGATGGTACCGATAATGTCATCCGCATTTTCCCGGTCCAGTGGGCGGTCAACATACTCCAGCATGGTTTCCTGAATGCTGTCCTCAATAACATCCGCAGTACGGCGGACAGATTCAAAACGCCACTGAGGATTGGTTGCACACAGGCGGTTCCCCCAGTGTTTAAAACCCGCCCGGCGGATAATGGTGGACACGTTCTGCATGTTGAGCAGGTTTGCATCGCAGTTCTCATCCCCGAGGATAAATTCATCGATCTGCTCAACACCGAGGATGTTGTTGATGTCCTGGTTCGACTTGCTCCACCACCAGCCTTTTTCAAAGTCGATGCGGGCGCGCAACCCGGCAGCAAAGGCAGAGTAAGGACGATAAACCAGCTGGCCATCTGCATCGCTCGCCTGGACCCGCGGACGCAACAGTTCAGTTCGTGCGCCATAGGACTGGCGGCGCTGTACCACTTCCTGCAGCGTCGCACCGGATGCGCAGTCAACATATGCAACGGCGCGCAATTTCCCGGCCACGGTTTCCAGCCCCTTACCAACCGCATCGTCCTCACTGAATCCCGGCGCAATCACAATACGCGGCTGGTACGTCGTAACAGATTTCGCTGATGACAGGGTGCCGATCCCCTTCAGTACCGCCGCGCGTCGTTTTGCCACATCGTTTTCATCCGCCACACGCACCACCACCGTCAGCGCATTACGCTGATCGTTAATATCAGTCAGTGCCTGTTTCAGCGTACCTTTTTCACCCAGGCGGGATAACAGCGTGGTGCCGACGACCGCCACCGGCGTATTGAGTGGAAAGGGTTCATCTTCACCCCCCGCTAATTGCAGGCTGAAGGGCTGGACAATCCCGTCACCGCGCCCGCTCGCACTGATTTTTACGCCATCAACACCACCGACAGCCTCAGCAACTTCTCCAGGTTTAGCCGTGATAACACCGTGTTCATCACAACCCAGCGTGATGTTCAGTGTCAGTGATTCAGGATCCCAGCTTGCTGACGTCACAACCGCAGCAGGATTTTCGGCTGCCGGCTGTCCGGCCAGCGCAGCGACATTGATGACATTGCCTTGCCGCCCCTTAATGGTTGCAGTGAAATCGATAACGTTATCGAGAATGGGTGTACCGGATGATCCCGATGCGGCTGTTCCCCCGGACGCATCAGGTGCCGTTCCCACCAGGCCGATAATGGCGGTCTGAATCGTGGTAACCGCCACCGTACCCGAGGTGAGTTCAATAGTTTCAACGCCATGTAACTGAGACATGTTTTTTCTCCAGGCATAAAAAAACCTGCCGCAGCAGGTCACATTTTCTGATTTGGTTTATCGGTGAGCCCGCCGCTGTCGCCGCGGTGATCGTGGTTGTTAAAGACTTCACGTATCTTGCTCATGCTGCCGGATTTATCCGTTATCTCCTTTGACGCCCCGATATTCCCTGCAACCGACGTGTCGGCATTAATCTGGGTTTTGCCCTGAACTGTCAGGGTATCGGTAATTTCAACCGGACCATCCAGCGTGCCTTTACCGACAATTTTGTAAGTTCCACCATCAGCCAGCGTAATCGTCAGGGCATGCGCGTTCCTGTCATAACGGATCTCGGTCCCGTCGCTGTAACGGGTAATGTGCTCGCTGTCACTTCCTTCCGGCACCGGCAGCTTTCCCGTGTTCCAGCCGGGAAACACCCGTCCGTTGTTGAGCTCTCCGGCTTCGGACAGGACCGTAACCGCATCCCCCACGGCATAAGGATTTGAATCAGCGCGGTTAGTTCCGGAAAAGCCCTGGCACAACGGCAGCCAGGTCGTGATGATATCCCCCAAATCCACCCGGCATTTTGGGATGCGATCGTGCCTGACGGAGTGGATAACGCCGCGCCGGACAAGGTTCGCCAGTCTGCGCTGCAGGTCGCCTGCTATATCACTCATCGGGCTGAGCCTCCTGGATAAGCTGATAGTCATCCACGTGATTACGGCCCGTATCAGGTGCAGCACCCAGCCAGGCCTGCTTCAGAGGCATGCCATTGTTTGCAAAGGGGTCAGTACCAAATGCAGCCGCCTGGGTGAATGAAATACGCCAGACCAGATAATCATCCATTCGCGGATCAAACTCATCGCGTTCAGCCGTGGTGAATACCGCAGGCTCAATATGGCCCAGACCAAACTGCTGCCCGTCAATCCACTGGGTAATATCGGCCGCAGCGGTTCTGACAAAGATTTCAGGCTGACTAACACCCGACCCGGCGGCATCCACCACCACGAAGAGATCACAGGTTAAATTAACGCTCAGTTGTCCCTCATTTCCTCCGCCCTGTTCCCAGCTGTTAATCGAGAAATACACCGCGGGCGTGGTCAGGCCCGAAAAGCGGGGAACATTTCTTTCCGGATACGCACCGGCATCACGCACCCATCCGATTTTTTTTAATGCGTCAGTCACAGCATCGTGATACCGCCCCAGCAACAGTGGCTCGGCCATCGTTCGTTACCTCAGACAGAAATACGGGCTTTTACGCGCCCGCGAATGTCGGTTTCAAAGTGATGCATAAAAATCTCCATCGCTTCCGCAAATGAGTTGTCCTCGATGTAGTTCAGCATCGGTTCGTAGATATCCATTTCTGCTTCGCGTGTCCGGCGGGTCAGGGGATCGCGAATAACTACCGTCCGGCGATTATCCCGTTTTGAACGGGACACCTCCCCGTTTTCAAACGACCGTTCGCTCAGCAGATTACCTTTCGGGGAAAATCCGGCGTTTTCTGCCTGGCGGCGCGCTTTAATAAAACGCCCAGTGTTGCGGTCACGCCGGGTATGGTGCGGTCGCAGCCGTCCGTTGATTCGTCCTTTAAGGTCTTTCACCTTAATGGCATTCAGCCCGAACCAGAGCCGGAAGTTATCCAGTTGCGATCCCCTGTCCAGACGAAAAGACAGCAGACGGCGCCGGACCAGATCCATACTGCGTGGGGCCAGCCCGTCTTTCAGATCCGCCATCGCTTTCTTTCGCAGCGTGGCGGCAGTACGCCTGAGCGCGCGTGAGTACGCTGCACGGAACTGTTTTTGCGTCGCACCGATACTGTCCGCAATTCGCCAGATAACATCCACATCAATATCGACGGGTAAATCCCGCCGCAGTCGAGACTCCCGCGCCATATCAGCTCCATTTATCGATCTGAGGCTGTGTTTTGCCAGATTCCCCATATGCCAGCGTGACGCGGGTCCGCCCTTCTTCATCCGCGCCGATATGTGTCACCCGGTAAGGGATGGTATTGATCACCACACCGTCATGTTTTTCGAGACCGGAAATATCCGCAGTCATTGCACTGAACGCCGGGGAATGGTTCTGAATTTCCCCGCCCCCGGGTACACCCGACAGCGCATCCGGTGATTCCAAAATCACGGTCACCAGACGCGGGCCTTCACCCGTTTGCAGGCATGCAGGGACTTCTTCGGCAAACGCCCGGTTAATCCGGGCATCTGCTTTAGCCAAACGCTCCCGGAACCGGCTCATCAGAACCCCAGGCGGACGGCAACATCAGCAGCATCCGCCCCAGCTGCTCCCCAGGCGGAACCAACAACCGGGTTTGGCGTTGCATCATCGCCTTTTGCCACCGTCAGCTTGCCGCCAGCCAGATACAGCTTCTGGCCTGCCGCAATTTCTTCTGCCGCTTTAGGCAGCACAAAAACACCGGCCATATGCAGTGTTCCCCACTCGCCTGCTGGAATATCGCTGTGTGCCACCCCGGCAATTCCGCCGACCGCCACCAGCGCACCGGATGAAACGGCATCAACACCCGCATTGTGATAATCCAGTGTGGTACCGTCCTGCTGATAGTTATTCGCCATGTTTTTTCTCCATAAAAGGAAAAGGCGACCAGCGCCGCCTTCAGGGATAAAAAAACCGCCAGGCGGCGGTCGTTATTTTTTGGTGACTTTAACCAGCCCGCGCCAGTCAAGCGGGGCCACACCCGCATCAATGCGCACCTTGAATGCAGCACCGTCCACAGTGAAGCCCTGCTGCTGTTCCAGATATGGCGTGTCGATACCGTCCAGATAGGCTACTTCAATTGTGTCGCGCCCCTGCGCAGCAGTCAGGTAATAATCCGTCGGGCTGCTGTCATCCAGGCGGGCCTCAGAAGCCACTGTCACAAAGTTCTGGATCGGGTTAACGATCCCGCTGTTCGCGTCTGCGCCCGGTACGCTGGCGGATTTAATCAGCTGTTTTGCCCGTGACTCAATTGCCACTGGCGTCAGCATGTAGGCAGGACGAATATTCAGACGACGATCGCCGGATTTTTGCAGCAGCATTGCCTTACGTGCAGTATCCAGCCCTTCAATACTCAGATCGGCTGCAACAAGGTTGCCGTGATCGGCGTGGAACAACGGCTTACCGTCCGACATTTTCGGATTACTGGTCAGTACAGCCCAGACCAGATCGCCGACGGTGGCTCGCGCAGCAAGCCCCATTGCCTGCGGGATACGCGTCAGCATATCCAGGTCGTCGTTGATGATAGTCTGGCGATCAATGCTGAAAAGCTCACCATAGGTGGCCAGTGCAATCGGCTCACCGCGATCTTTAATGGTGACATATTTATATTCCGCCCCGGCGCGAACCTTACGCAGCGATGCCAGTGATTCCAGGCCAACGCGGTGCGCGGTTTTGAAATCGGTCAGTGTGCCTTTACGGGTCCACTGTTCGAATGTTTCGCTGGCCTCATCCCAGCCAAGCAATGCCGCCTTATGCGCCACATCCATCAGGATATTGCCGAAATCGCTGCTGCTGTGGGTGAACGCCAGCCCAACCATCGCCTGTGCGGTACCGACACCAGAAATACCGATACCACGATCCACCAGCGAGGCGCGGGCCAGTTCGCGCAGGGTATACCCGTTGTAGGCGTTATCTTTTTCTGCCTGCGCATAGCCCGCACGGTTCATCACCGCCGCACGAATGGAATCACCAACAATATTCCCGTTACCCGCATGGATGTGAACTGCACCCGGTCCGGCACTCGGGGTCGTCCCTGCCGCCAGCGCATTGAGCAATTTGGTGCGGGCCTGTTCCGCTGAGCAGGAAATATCCGTGATGCATTCTGCTTTCAGCGAGCCGAAAGCAGGAAACGCATCAAACACAGCGGAAACTGCGCTGACTCGTTCAGTATTCGCCGCCTGCATCTGTTGCTGGAGCTGGGCGGCCAGCGCGGTAATGTCGATATTTCCCGCCAGCGGTTGCTGGGCGGGCTGCGGTGTTGTTGGGTTATTTGCGGCCTGCGGAGCCGGATTTTGTGCGGGTTGCGGCTGACTGACAGGAGCTTCGGCGCGCGGCCCAAAAAGGTTGTTAATCTGTTCTGGCATATTCTGGTAATCCTTCAGTTTATTTTGATTCACACAGGCCGCGGCCTGCAGTTCTGGTTCAAGCGTGTCAGCAAAACCTTTTTCCACCGCCTCCGCGCCATTAAGCCAGGTTTCAGCTTTCAGCATCGCCTCCAGTTCTTCCTGCCCCAGCCCGGTCTTGTTCATGTAGGCACTGAGCATCAGCGCTTCATTACGATCAAGCCAGGCAGCGTAATCACGCATATCATCGGAATCCCCGGCGATCCCGCCCCACGGTTTGTGCACCATCAGCCAGGCGTTTTCCGGCATATGCACCGTGGCACCGGGCAGGCAGACAATCATTGAAGCCATACTGGCAGCCACGCCGTCCACCCAGATATCCAGCTTCGCCTTCAGACGGGACAAGGTGTTAAAGATGGCAAATCCCTGCATCACATCGCCGCCCGGGCTGTGGATATGCAGATCGACGGCACTGGCCTCAAACACCCCGGCTTCCTTACAGTCGGAGATGAACTGCTGAGCGGTAATCCCCCAGCCGCCGATCACGTCATAGAGAAATATTTCCACACGCCCTGCAGCCAGGGCGCGTATCTCATACCAGCACTGACCGTTTGCTGCATCGATACCAGCTACACTGGCGCGGGGATTAATCATCGTCCCGCGACGGGGCGGGCTTATCATTTGCTGCATCAGGGAGCACTCCTTTATCGTTGGCGGCGTCTGAGTCGAACACCAGCCCGTTTTCTCGGTTAAATTGGGTTTCCCGGAGACGCTGACGTTTCACCTCCTGCGGATTCTGACCACGTGCGCGCGTCCATTCTGCTTCTGTTCCTGCCCCTCCACGGACAATTGCCTTCCAGGCAGCAGCCTCTTTTCCCGGATCAATCCATGGCATGACTGGCCCAAGATAGAGCGCGTTGAAAAGGGATTTTTTGTCGACATCTTTGGGGATGGTAACGCCGCTGAGCAACGCCATTGCCAGCCAGTTTCGGTATACAGGACGGCTTTGCTGCCCAACAAACCACTGCTGCAGCACGTTGTAACCTTCAAAACTCTCTACCAGCTCCTGCCGCTGTGAACTGTAGGTACCGTTGTAATCCCGCGCGATGCTGGAATAACTGCCACGTGTCCCCGCCGCCACAGCGCGCATCTGACCGTTCCTGAACTCATACAGATGAACATTCGGGCGATTCGACTCCACCATGCCCAGATCCTCGCCTGGCTTTAGCTCGTCATAAATCATCCCCGGCGCAATATCGTAATGGCGCTGTCCACCCGGTGTTGAAAACTCGGTTTCTGTATCAAGAGACTGAGCATCCCCACGTTTGATATAGAAACCCAGCGCCGCCGCAATACGTGCCGCCACGCGCTCACTCTCTTCATAATCCTTAATATCGGAGAGCCGGGTGATCACGCCATGGATGAGGCTGATCCCCCTTAACTGGTGAAGCCGTTTACGCATAGCCAGGTGCAGCATGCTGTCAGCCGAAACAGTTTTTAAATCAGCCTTGAGTCCGGCAAAACTGGCAGGATGGTTCTTATAAACTCTGTAGCCCGTCGGTCGCCCCCAGGCATTGACAATAATCCCCTGGCGGATCTGCTGCCCGGAGGTACTGTTCAGGTTAAACGGAACAAAATCCGCCTCCAGCAGTTCAAGAGAAAATGGTACCTGGGTTGAATGCTGCAACCCGGCTACATTTCCCCGCACCATCTGTGTAAACACTTCACCATCACGCAGTGCTGAACGTAACAAAAGCCGCTCTGCTTCCGGACGGGTAAACATCCCGGTCACTTCCGGACGAACCGACCATTCCGCCCAGAGCGCGGATAACTGACCAGCAAACTCAGAGTGAAGATTACCCTCAAGATCAAGCGGCTGCGGTTCAACGTGGATCCCGTGAGCACCGATAACCCGATCCTCCATCTTGTCAAAAAGACCAATCACCAGATCATGGTTTTCATCAAGCCAGCGGGCCTGCTCTCGTAATGAAGTACCGGCTGCAAATACAGCGGTGTCCGCTGACCGGGATTCACGTTTCCCCTTATGCAGACGAGTCGGATTTGCTGCCTCATAGGCTCTGAGTCTGAGTCGGTTTTGTGCGCGTGATGCCGCCCACCCGGGCGATATTGCGCCCAGTGCCTTTTCAAAAAATCCCATGATTTGCCTTACAGAAAGTTAGCGAGTTTGAACGAGCCGTTGCGGTTTGAAACAGCGCGCCAGCGCCTTTCCCAGTATTCAAGCTCGTCACGCAGGGCTTTAGGGTCATGGTTGGTAATTGCCCGGCCATTAACCCCCGTGAATGACACGCTTTTACCGTCCAGGGAATCACGGTATGCCTGGCGTACTGTTATCAGCATCTGCTGAATTTCTGATTTCGTCACAGCCAGCCTCCGTTATCACTGACACCCAGCCAGCCACCAGAAAGCGGGCTGGACGGTTCAGTTACAGATACAGAAGATGAACGTACAGGTACCGCTTTTTTCACAGCAATCTCCCTGGGGCGCTCCCCGTCAATGATGTTTGAATTACACTCCTGAGCGGCAGCCCATGCCGGGGGCTGTTCCCAGTCCCGGATTTTTTCATAACCACGCAGGACAGCGACGGCGTGGGCATAACAGAAAAGGTCAAAGGCTTCGTTATTGCCTTTTCCGGGCTTGCGCCATTTTCCGTCCGTGCCACGTTCTTCATAGGTCAGTTCTTCGTAGAACCACTCCCCCAGCCAGTCAGGAAAATGGATAAACCCGGCACCGGGGGTTTCACGTTCAAGGTTGTTACTGAGCTGATCTTTTAGCAGGTCCGTCTGCAACAGATAAACCGGAACCTCACCACGCGCATCCGACCGGCGATCGCTTCGGCCTGTGTTGTCAGGGTGCGTTTTGGTAATGATTTTCTGGCGTCGGGTGCTGTCACCTTTTATCAGGTAAACCCGTTTACCGAGTCCGTCACGACGACACTGGCGCCAGAATTTATAGGCGTTATCCGTTACCCCATCTTCCCCGCCGCTGTCGACAGCCATGGCAAGTATGGGCATCCGTCGCGAAGGGTCTGACTGCAACGCATAAGTTTTTTCGAGAACATCTGTGATGAGCAGTTGCCAGTCTTCCGGATAGGATCCGGGATGCACCTGCTGCGCCTCACCATATTCATCACAACGCAGGGACTGACGGATGTTATAGCGGTCCACCAGCCAGCGTTCGCCGTTTTCACCGTACCCGATGATCTGGACGACAAAACGGCGCTTCTTCCCGCCCTGCACATCCACCGACGCCAGAAGAAAACGGACTTTCGGCGGCACAAGTCGCTTGCCATAGTCTTCTGCCCGCAGCATCAGCACGTCAGCACGTCGCTGCTCACTGGCTGCACGGGGAAGATAAGGCAGCCCCCAGTCAGTATTAATTACCGTTTTGAGCGTTTCTTCGCTGCCGGTGGCTTCATAGTCCTGTTCCGCCGTCAGTAATTTGTAAACCAGTTGCGCCCATGTCTGGTATGCCGCCGCCGGTCCCTCCATCCAGAACGAGGCAATGCGCGAGCGTCGGGCTTCTCCGGTTATGTTGCCCTCACGGTCGATAGTCTGTCCCTCTCTCAACCAGACCCCCTTTCCGTTCAGTTCCCGCTTCCTGTCGGCGGTAATCATGCCGCTACAATGCGGACAATCAATATGCGCCGCTTCACTGGCCTTTACCGGGTCAGACGTTTCCCGGTAGCCTGTCATCGCCTCCATGGCCGGTTGAAAGTATTCCCCGCAATGTGGACATGGCCAGTACCAGCGGCGACGATCGCCGCGGTTATACAAAGAAAGGATCCCGGTCGTGGGAGGGGCTTCGTGAGGTGACTTTCTCCGCCACTTCGTATTGGTGATTTCCCTGCCCGGTGAACTCTCGACCAGCGTCATCCCCGCCGACATAAAGGTAGTGGTACGTTTTGAAGCAAGCGAAAATCCGTCCCCTTCCCCGTCGATATCTTCCGGGAAGCGATCGTAATCCGTCAGCGCCACACACTTAAAATCTGAGGATGACATAATGTTGATAGACGGCCAGCCTATCTTCAGGTAGTTCCCGGCAAGGAAAGTCCGGTCATGCACGTTGTTGTCATTGCGTGAGGGACTCAGCCGGCATGCCACCTCCGGGCTGACACGAAATGTTCGGGCCAGACGTTTTTTTGAGTGTTCGCGCGCTTTCTCTTCCGTCATCTGAATGATGAGCATGTCAGACGGATCGCAGACAACGTTGTACACCACCCAGCCATCAATCAGACCAATGGTTTTACCCGTTCGGGCAGGGCCAACAAAAATGACAGCATCATATTCGCGTGATGCCAGGCAGTTCATCGGCTCCACAACATAAGGGGCAAGATTAGGATCCCACTCAACGGAGTTACCCACGCCGACCGGAACACGCATATATTTATGTACGGCTTCGGCTACAGGCATTCGGCGCGGTGCTCTGATGATCCCGGCAGTGTTTTTTCTTAGCTCCGCCGCCGTGGCCTGTCGCATGGCTTACTCCTCTTCTGGCGAACTGTCCTCCTGTTCCGGCGTATCTGCCTGCTCAACCTTCAGGGCTATCTGATCCCGCAGGTCATCAATGACTTTTTGAACCCGAACGACAGCTGCAGGCGTCATCGCGCAATCACGTTCAAGAATATCCGGCAGCGTTTCCAGTACCTGAACGACGGCTTTTGCCATCGATGAAAATTCTCGGGTCACTGTCGATGCCGGGATTAACTCACCTGTTTCCTGCTGGAATTTAAGCCTCTCGCGTTCAGACTGAAACCATGCCTTACGATCCGGCGGTAACATCTTATCGATATCCACCAGCTCGGGTGCCGTGGTTCGGCCCAGCAGTTCCCGGAGAATATCGACAACAGAATAAAGCTTGAGACGAGAATTACTGCCTGGAGCAGGCTCAACGTTATTCAGCCTGCTGGAGATCGTCTGGCGATGAAGATCGGTCACTGCTGCCAGCTGATTGATGTTGAGGCGAAGGTTTTTCAGTTCGTTATCCATGATGATGAACAATATTTAACCATTTCGACATCGTGAATAATTTCACGACTGAAATATCAACAAGTTAATGAAATGATGATGATGCCGATAAAATGCAAAAAACCAGCCGTTTTCCGCGTGTCCTCGCCCCCTCGGTGTTCAGAATCGCCAGGAGGACCCGCGCAAATGATAGTGATTATCAATTAATAGGTATGAAAAAGGCCGCTAAATGCGGCCTCTTATCATTGATTATGTAAATATTTCTTCTCGAGTTTCTCTTTTTTATCTCGATAGCTGGCTGCCTCAGAAACAACCTGATCGGCAGTCTTCCCATCTAATACAACCAGCCGCATATTATTCGACGAATAGCTTTTGTCGTTGGTTAGCTCTGCCTGGGTGTCGTAGTAATTCAGCGTATCGATAATAGCTGTCTTTAGTTCAGCTTTCTTCTCTTCAGACAAAGGTTCGAATACCTTCTCTGCTGAGTATCGAAGTGACTCCTGGCTTGAACCATCAAACTTTGGCGCGTTATCACAACCGGCAACGAGCAATGATAATGTTAACGCAATTACATATCTGATTTTCATTTGGTGACCTCATCCCTAACGGTAAGAGAAGTCTAACGAATAATCACGACGTATCACATAGCATTGTCCCTTACTCTCGGAGATTACCTGCTATTGTTTGACTCTCTCACTGAGTCGTAAACACGCTCACATGTCATTCCAGCCCGGTAGCTTTCGTCAGATCGCTCAGCATAATATCGAGCTTCTTCTGCAAGGCGTCCGAGCATGTCGGCGAGCACTGCGGCGTCGGCTCCGGCTGTTTTGCTTCTGACGGCAGCGGCAAGATCTGAGGTGTGCTTTGCGGCGTCCAGGTGGGCGGCAAGCTTTGTTGCTTCGGTGCGCAACTGGCTAACAGTGGCAGACAGGCCAGCAGCAGTGGCAGCAGATTTAGCGGCTTGTGCTTGTGCATCTTTTACAGCCTCATCACGGGCAATTATGCGCCCTTGTTCAATCCAGCGTGCGGCAGTTTGCGCGTTCGCTTCCTGTGAAGATTCCATGCTATTACGGTCAGCCCACTTCTTTTGCCAGCCCCGCTCACTCCAGATATTCCCGGCAAGAAATGCACCAGCCAACATCAGCAAAACAATGATTGTTTTCCACCGCGCCTTAACAAAAGCAAAAACCGCTGTCATACCAGCAACGCCGCCCGCGCTTTGTTATAACGACTATTTCTGTCAGCCAGTCCATTCTGACCACCGTTAATGATCTGCGTTACACGGACAACATCACCTGAATACATCATGCAACCACGTAATGTGAAATACCATGCAGCAGAACGGGCTGCATGCTTATCCTGTGTCAGCAACTCTGGTGTGCTGATCAGATCAAGCTTCAGCGCCGCACCGCATTTGGCGTAGTTCTCGCGGCCGGTGATTTGAAGCAGGCCACGACCACGATATTTCCAGCCATCACCCTGGCTGTTATTCCCCATGCGGTCACCATAAACCAGATTGGCTATTTGTGGCTGGTGGGCCACCTGCTTACCATCTACTCGCCCCAGCATTTCACACTGATACGGTGTCAGGCGTTTACCAAAGGTTTTCTTTAGCCCGTCTACCGAGTAGTTGAAGCTCTCGACCAGCGAGGTAAAACCAGCAGATTCATGCCCAACTTGCGCAATGAACATGGCCTGATCGTTAACTGCTGTGATTCCAAACTCTTTCATTGCCGCATCAATGTGCGGAAACCAGCGTGCAGAAAGCCCGGCGCTGATACCAGCCGCCTGCTGAAATTGTGATTGGTTCATTATTGCCTCAGATGATCAACCAGGCGTGCCACGTTGCCTCTGACGGCGACCAGCACAGACAGGAAAATAATGTTGGCCCCGATAGTGGCCCACGATGAATAAGGGTAGATACCGCACAGATATGCCAGCGGAACAGCGCTATAGATGACCGTAAGCAGCCACGCCAGGCGAGACATCCATGGTCGATGTCGCGAATCGCCTCGACGATAAAACATCAGGGTCAGCACTACCCCAGCGCAAAGCAATGCATTTAAAGTTGCCGATGGGTCATTTTGTACCACCTGAACCTCCCCGGCGCGTTATCAGCGCCACCAGCGAGCCGACATCCTGATTATTCAGGAACGTCAGGATTTTGACGGCTAATGCAGAAACGATTACGGCGCCAATGGCATCCAGTGGTTTATCACTGTAGCCAGTAACCTGAGCCAGCTTTGAACCCACCAGCCCGGAACAAAGGATCCCCGCGATATACGACACCAGGAAATATGCCAGACGGCGCGCTGCACTCAGGTCAGCAGTGGTTGCAATGTAAAACACCGCTCCGGCAAAAGCGCCAAACACCACGCCGTAATCAGTTCCGGACAGAAATCCATAGACGCTGGCACCCGTCAGGACACCGCCAGCCAGCCCAGTACCGGAAATCGGATCGGACATTTAGCCCCCTCTTAATTGCTGTGATTCCTCTCAGAAATGAGGGGATGTGAAATCAGGCAACCGGGCTCTTTTGTTCAAATAAAAGTAAGGATGATTCCCGGTGCCTGAAAATGGTGATCACCACATCCACAGGGGCGTGATGATCATTATGTTTTGCTCAGTTTTTCCACCTCTTCGGTGGTCTGAATAAATCTGTCAGCTTCCAGTTCTACCCCGATCGCCCGACGACCAAGTTCTATTGCAGCTTTCACAGTTGAACCAGAGCCCATAAAAAAATCAGCAACGATATCCCCTGGTCTGCTGCTGGCGCTAATGATCTGCTTCAGCATGTCGGCAGGTTTTTCGCATGGATGTTTGCCCGGATAAAACTGAACAGGCTTATGCGTCCATACGTCGGTATACGGAACAAGAGCGGAAACAGAGAAGCAGCGCCGGAGGGTTTTGTATTCCTCCAGCAATTCTGAATACTTGCGGTTTAATGACTGATAGGTAGCTACCAGCTGGTGGTGAGGATGTTCAAGCTTCTGCTGAATGTGCTTATCGATAGCGATCCGCGTGAACAGTTCCTGCAATTTTCTATAGTCCACTTCATTTGGTAGTTGCCATTGGCTTGCACCAAACCAGTGTGACGCCATGTTTTTCTTTCCGGTTGCCACAGCTATTTCTTTCGAGCTGACACCCAGTGATTCACGGGCATTACGGAAGTAATCAATCAGCGGCGTCATAATGTGCTGCTTTAGCTCTGTGCTTTTCCTTTCGTAAACATCCTCTTTACCTGTGTACGGCCCAAGATAGTGCTCAGCAAACAAAATCCGTTCCGTAGATGGAAAGTACGCACGCAGGCTTTCTTTATTACAGCCATTCCAACGGCCCGATGGTTTTGCCCAAATGATGTGATTCAAAACGTTGAACCGGGCACGCATCATAATCTCTATATCTGAGGCCAGTCGGTGACCGCAAAACAGGTAAATGCTGCCAGCAGGTTTAAGAACGCGAGCATACTCAGCCAGACAGCTATCAAGCCAGCGTAAGTAGTCCTCGTCCCCCTTCCATTGGTTGTCCCAGCCGTTGGGCTTCACTTTGAAGTACGGCGGATCCGTAACTATCAGATCAATAGAGTTATCCGGGAGGGTGGCGACGTAATGCAGGCTATCAGCGTTGATTAACTCAACACTGTTTATTTTTACAGTATTTTTCATAGATCAGTAAGCGTAACTCTGATAGGCTCACGTTGCTTTTGCGCTAAAGCAGTGGGCCTTGGTTAGCTTGTGACCTGAAAGCATGAGCTGATGGCTGGCCGAGTGCGCTAACACCCACCAGCCGCCCATTTCCACAGCAGAAAGCCCCCATTACTGGAGGCGTTTATAACATCCAAACTGGTAATCAGATAAACCCGCCATCACCAGCTGTGTGAGTATGAGCTGGCAACGTTCTCGGCTAAGGTGGGTATTCTGTGCAATCTCCCCAGCCGTTGCTGGTTTATCGCTTAACTCATTGAAAACAGCCTTCGCGGTTTCTGTCATATCTTCCTGATTTAGCATGTCTTTTACCTAAAATTATTTGCGTGACATACAGATAACTCTGGTTGGGGACACCAGCAAGAGAAGAATTCCATTCTGCGACCACCAGCGCCTTTATGCGCCGCGCATGGCTAAATTGCCATAAAAAAACCCGCTCACTGGCGGGTTTATAAAACTTTGGCAACATATCAAACATGCTTCAAATATGGCTTATTTTGTTGCATTTTTCAAGCGCGTTTGAAGGAGATAGTGAAATTTACTTCACATTTCTGCCACTTTGAGGGCTTCTTCTTCCTCATAGTATTCAAGAGCCATTGCCAACGCAGATTCATCAAGCTGGGTAAAAGCGGCCTTTAACCCGGCCCAGTGCCCTGAATAGACACGCAACCATGTCGAACGGTCAACGCTAACCATGCGGGCCAACGCTGCACCAGCATAGTCTTTATAGGTTTCATTATTTCTGGTTGCGGCAATTTCCTGCCCTGCCAGCCATACCAGGCCTATCAGTTTCTTTACTACGCGCTCCTGAAGGGAGTTATCACCCAGGCATTTCTGATAAGTTTTCCAGACGTATTCACACATCATCACCTGGTGCTTATAGCTAAGGTCAAAACCGTAGCAGTACCGCAACCAGGCCTGCTGGTATCCACTAAGCGCGGACACTGCCCTACGCCACGGCGCGGACTCAAATTCCGCATCTTTTATCGGCGGCATTGGCCTGCGGCGGCTGCGTGTTTCCAGCACATACAGTGGCGCGGAAAGCGAGTTAACAAAGCGTGGTCCCTTCTCTCCTTCGAGTTCGACGAGATGAATTCCACGGCGCGGGGTGGCATTTTTGTCTGCTGGTGGGTGTTCACTGAAAGCCTCAAGCTGCCCTTTTGTTCCCCCAGAGAGGTCAGTTAGCGCGCGGCGCAATTCTATTCTTACAAAATTCAGGTCTTGTTGATTCATGCTTCTTTGCGCTCCATACACTTAAGCTTTCGCAATTACGCCGATCGCCAGCGCCCGATCCATAAAACGCAGTAGCAACTCAAGCTGCGTACCATGCTTCTGCTCGAATGCCGGTACATCGGCGTGTAACTCGTCGTGGCACTCTCTGCACAGAGGGATCACGAAGAGATCATGGGCTTTTGTTGCTGTCCCCCCCATACCGTGCCCTACGATATGGTGCGGATCATCTGCTGGCCGTCGGCAACACTCACAGGGTTGTGTTTTAACCCAGCGGGTGTACGTCTCATTTACCCAGCGGCGACGTTTTGGTCTGAGCATGAAAGACTCTGGCGACTCTGGATCAACAGAGAGCGTGAGGATCTTCTTCGCCTTCTCCTGCACGAGGCTGGTTGCAGACGCAGAAGGCACAATGTCGCTTTCCCTCATGACAGAGCGGATGTTTTCATCCGGAAGGCGTAGCCCCTTGTGCGCAACGCTTTCCGGTATTACATCAGCCAGGTCGTTCCTGACCATCCACCAGCACAGTTCAGGAAGCGTCAGTACATGCGACTCGGGAAAACCAGAATCACGCCGAATGACTTCCAGAATCCAGGATACCAGGTTACCGACCGCTATACCTGCAAGCTGTTCGGTATGCTGCCCGGACAAAGTGTGATCACAATGCCAGCACAGGCGAATGCTTCCTGGTGAGTGCCGCATTGTTGTGAAGTTCTTGTCGTGCCACGATGAATGTGGCCACTGGCATTCAAACCGAGAACTCAGCCACTGCTCAAGGGAAGGAAGCCCACCGGCACGCTGAATAACCCGCTCATTCCCGAAGACCTGCCGCATTACCGGATCATCAGCCAGCGGCTGAATGGCTGCCGGAACAGCCCCGGTACTGAATGACGCCATTTCTTCTGGTTCAGGCTCGAGCAGAACTCGACCACGCATGAAGAGGTGCATCAGTTCCGCGCCGGGACGAAACAACACAATCCCCATACGATGGGCGACTTCAGGAGTTAACAAAGCCCTCACGCCGCCTGTCCCCCTGCAATATGTTCAGCCCACAAACCACCAATCCAGCGTACTCCCTTGGCAGTGAAACGCGTCTGGCTGAATGCGTGATTGGATGTGCTCGATGTTCCCGTCTTAACTTCAAATCTTCCCGCGGAAATGTGCTGCGCCATAGGGGTAAGTGTGCCGCCGAGGCGATACAGGATATTGCGTTCAATAAGGAACAGGCGGAACTCAGTTTCTTTTGCGTTGAGCAATTTGGCTACCTGCCGGAATGACATGGAGCCTTTTGCAGAGCAATAACGATCAACAAACTCCACTTTTGGCGCCGCGGCTGCCAGCTGGATGGTCAGTTGCTCTTTCTGCTCGGCTAAATCAGCAGCCAGGCGAAGCGCTTCCGGCAATGAGCGGGGAACACTGACACTCTGCCCTTCTTCCAGTTCCTGCCAGCGATCGACAACCGCGGCGGTAAATTCAGGTGACAGTCTGGCAACAATCACCAGAGAGTCGCGTTTGTTAAAACGATACTCCTGGTAAACATTACCGTTATGCTCAAAATCGAACTGCGCCAACGGCGCGGTTAAAATTCCCGCAGCAACAAGACGCTCAGCCGAGCGTTTCACGTCACTGTGTTTACTCTGAACCAGATCCGCAATATCACGGCTGGACATTGTTACAACACCATTCACGATTAACTGGCTCATACTTTTCTCCATATCAGGCGGCTGCACCCGCCGGTTCATATCTGCTGATCGTTATCTCTACCCGACCTTTCGGCACTACGGGTCCCCATTCCACCAGCATGCGCTTAATCTGGCTGTCATCTTCCCAGACACCCGCATGCGTCAGCGCGTCAAACAGGGCTTTGTTGTAATTATCGATATCCCGGCGGCGCGCATCCGGCGGGTACAGAGTGATTTCTACCGCTGCCAGTTCAGTCGATGGCTTCGGGAGACGTCGTAATTGCTCAATGATCGCCATGCAGGCTGCGCTCTGGTATTTACGACCATCAGCGCTAATGAGGTGACGACCGGCCAGCGGCCCCTTGTTAGGGGCGCGCCAGTAAGTGTTCACGCTCGGAGGGAACGGGAGCACAAGTTTCATGCCACCTCCTGTTGTTGCACTGCACACAGTTCCGGAAGATTTGCCTCCACCAGCGCCCTAGCAAATGGTGGTGGTACCGCATTACCGCAGCGGGCTACCTGCTTATCTTTTGCATAGCGATTTCCACGGTAGTCCTGATCAATAACGTATCCATCGGGGAAGCCCTGCGCTTTGTAGAGTTCATGCGGCTGCAACATGCGCATTCCGATATCAACGATCTGGTATTTCACCCCATCGATAGTTACCAGCCATTCATCGTCACTTTCCCCGCAATACGTCTCGAGAAATGTGCGTACCTCACCCACGTGTTGGCCACCAGCGGTGATTGTTGGCATGGGCACATCTAGGCGTTGCCCGTCGCGGCATGTTCCACGCAGTTTCACCAGATGAGAGGCAACTACTGCATGATGGTCGACAGTGGTCACTGAGTGCGCGGGTTCATCCATACTGACACCCGGCCCCGTATAGTTACCGCCGTAGTGTTTAGCCAGGAACGCGCTCACCGTCGCGAATTTATTTCCACCTGCAGTAACGGTCCCCAGCGGGTTATCCAGCCGCAGCACACGCGGTTCTTGTCCAGGTCGTTCGCCATAACCCATCTGGATCAGCGTAGGCGTTACCAGTTGAGATTTACCGCCACCGCCAGCGGTGATGGTTGCGCTCGGTTCGTCTGCCCGGTGGCCGACGCTGGCCCCAAACTGGCGGGCTATCACTGGCGCAACAAGACAGGCGCGGGATTGCTTCAGAATGGTATGAGCAGGTTTATCCAGCGGGCGCGGTTTAGCCTGGTATTCACTACCACCATTACCCGCCAGGAATGGCGTCAGTGCAGCCTCAACAATCCCGAGTGCATGCCCATTCCCACCTGGACGTTTTGATGTGCCAGCGGTTACCGTCGGGACAGGTTCGGTAACGGGCTGCCCGGTTGCGCCAGTGCGGAATTTTGTCAGGTGTGGAACGGCTAACGCATAGCCGAGTTTTTTAGTAATGGTCTGTAATGGCTCATTCAGCGACTGCCCGCGAAAAGCGTCATACGCATTTTTTGAGCTTGTGTGGTTACACTTCACGATAAACGGCGACGCACTTTCGATAACAAAGCGCTGTATGCCGCGTGCGATCCGCTTCAGAGTGTTCTCCGCCAGCGGTTTTTTGCGGTCGAAGATGGACAGGGCCGGAACATTCCAGTCGATACATTCCGCAGCGGTACGCCATGGCATCAGCCTGCCGCTCTGCACCTCCAGAGACTTAGGATCCCCATGGGTGACAGCAGGCCACTGGATTGGGCAGCCATCGCAGCGCATAACCATGAAGAAGCGTTTGCGGATCGTCGGCGCGCCGTAATCACACGCGCGTAGTTCGCGATAATCAACATCATATCCAAGCCCATCCACCAGCTGTTGCGCCTGCTCGCTACCTCTTTCAATAGACAGAAACTCACAAACCTCTGACAGTGCCGGGTGGTCAGCAGGAATGCCAGTGGACAGCATGCCGACAAATGCATTGAATGTTTCGCCAGTACGGGCAGGATCCGGACGCATTTCATCGGCCAGTAGCGGTCCCCACGTTTTGAACTCTTCCACGTTCTCCAGCATCATCACGCGCGGTCGTTTCGCCAGTGCCCAACGCAGAACAATCCAGGCCAGACCGCGTATCTCTTTTTTCACTGGCTTTGCGCCTTTTGCCTTCGAGAAGTGTCGGCAGTCCGGGCTAAACCATGCCAGGCCGACAGGATTACCGCCAGTGGCAGCTACCGGATCCACGTCAAATACGGATTCACAATAATGCAGTGTGTCCGGGTGGTTCGTCTTGTGCATCGCAATGGCGTTTTCGTCGTGGTTGATCGCAATATCCACGCTGCGCCCGATCGCCAGTTCAATACCCGTTGATGCGCCACCGCCACCAGCAAAGTTATCAACGATAATCTCACGCATGGGTTACCCCCTGCATGCTGCTGACCAGTCCACCAGCAGTAGTAATGATTTCGCTGGTTGGCATGCGCTCAAGCCACAGCTGGTTAATGTTCGCTTTCAGCTTATTCTGCTGCGATGCGTCCAGAGAATCAGCCCCCTCAACCTGGTTGAACACCAGACCAACCTCAAGCGGCCAGATACGCGAATCCACACCAGGTAATGCTGCTGGCGCTACAATAGGTTCTTCTTGCTCTGGCACCATGGTGGCTGGTGGCTGAACCTTTCCCGCGGCAAATTCGACCAGTGACATAAACGCCTTCCCTTTTTCCTCCAGATCGGTACGGCTGATGTAGCTGAAACGCTCGCCGCGCCAGGTCTTGTCGAACAAAGCGATTGCACCAGCAAAGAAAGCACCTGTGGGTTTCTGCTTATCGTCGGCAGGAACAAACCACACAGGGAGATCGAAACCAATGCGACCGCGAATAAACATGATGTGATCGGCGTCTTCCGGCCACCATGTTTCACTTGTCGCCGCTTTAATGAGGAACACGTAACGCCCACCCTTTTCACGCATCTCCATTGTGTGATCCATGATGTGGGTCATGCCGGTGATCGCCTGTTTCTCGTGGTACTGAGAGCGGCTATAGGGTGGATTACCGAATGCGGCCCCGCCGATTGACTCCAGCATTTCCGCCCAATCCTGCACCAGCGCGTTATCTTCGGCGGTGTACCATACCGGGCATTTCGCGTTGTCGTCGTCAGCAAACAAGTCCAGAACTAATGGACCAAATAGCGCGTTGATCCCCCAAAACAGCAGATCCGGTGTTCGCCACTGATCGCCAACTTCTTTCAATTCGTGAGCTGGTTGGCTACGCAGTGCCGACAGCGCCTGGCAATATTTATTTGGCATCATGAGCGGAACCCCGAATTTTCTGGAAGTGAGTAGTCAACATTTTGGAAGCTTGCGCGGCTGGCTGAGTTAGCCGCCCATTTACCGTTAACGCGCTCAGGTCGCCCAGCGGCAGACCATTTGGTCGCGCTTTGCAGGTAACCAGGGAAGTTTTTTGGAATAAACAGAGTTGCCGGGCGGAGATATTGCGCCTGCTCGCTATCACGCCAATCGGCATTTTTGTAATCCACTACCAGGCACAGGTCATCAACCGTAAATTGTTCCCGAAGACGGGCGCGAATATTCTCCAGCGACGTACTGCATACCTGGTAGCGTGAGCCAGTTGTCTGGTTCAGGTAAGACAAGACCTGTCTGGCCTGATCAGTAATCACAACCTCAGGGTCAGGTTGCGCAGCAACCGGACAAGAGGGTTTTGAAGTTACTTGTGGATCTTGTTTTGATTTTACTGACGGATCCCCGCCAGATTCTGACGGGTCAAAACCGCTGTTTTTTCCAGATTTTGACGGGTCAGTTTTTGAGGCGTCAAATTTTGATGCGTCAGATTTTGACGTGTCAGAATCTGACAGTTGAGAAAATGCGGCAGCCTGAAGTTTCGCCACATTCAGGCGGTACACGTTCGATGCATTACGGTTACCATTACGGCGCTGTGTACGCGTGAGCCAGCCATCTTTTTCAAGCCTAGCGATTGCCGTTCTGATAGTGCTCGGCCCTGCGCCAAGCTGGCGAGCAATAGTTTCAATGGACGGCCAGCACACACCCTCATCGCTGCTGAAATCAGCCAGGCGAGCCATGATCGCGACACTAGACAACTTCATGCCCGACGCCGCGCAACCATCCCATACGTAGCCGGTTAATTTAGTGCTCATGATCGTCTGTTATCTCCCTGAACTTCTGCCTGAATTGCTCAAGTGGGCTGAAACATTCGTGCGGGTAGCCATCACGCAGATAGATAACGCGCTGTGTTTCTGGCTCCCAGCGGATAACACGGACTGGCACTCCACGGTGGTCTTTGAACCTTCGGTTAAGTTCGCGCACAGGCGTTTTGCCCTCCGGTTGTAGACCCCCACAATTGAAACCGCCCTACTGTGGTTACACGGAACCCAGCGGTTTGATAATCTGCGTTCATACCGAAACAACGGAGTACCCGAAACCGGGATCATCCTGAGTTGCGGTAGACGGTTAAAAGCCGTTAAACTGCTCATGCGGATTATTTCTCCATACTCGAAGAGTTGTTCGCCAAGGCGCCCGGAGCTGCACACTCGCGGGCGTCACTCTTTTCAGCGACACAAAAAACTCGATAAAGAAGCGCTACGTGCTCCTGGAACTTCGCGATAACCTGATAGCTGTTTTCCTCAATCTGAGCACGCTCATCTGCGTCAATTACCCCATCAGCCGTGGCTTTACGCACAAAATTAGAATGACGACCTATCCATTCGATGGACTCCATCAGGCGCTGGTTGATATCGGCGTTATCCAGATCATCAACATCTGCAAGTGGTACAAATACGCCCTGAGAATGGCGCGCAACGGCATCAGCGATATGAGTTGAACCACCAGCACGTTGTAAAACCATTGCCCAGCCCAGTGGGAAGATCTGGTCACCATCAACGCGAAGGCGGTTAAACAATGCGTTCTCTGTCACACCCAACCATTCCGCCGCCTCAGCATATCCACCATGCAGATCGGTAATCGTTTTTTTAATCGCTACCACCAGCCAAGAAGGCTGACGTTCGACTTTCCAAATAGGTTCGTTACCCACGGTTCCCCCCTTATTCCTGTGGTTTGAGTTTTACTGAAGCTTCGCTACGCTTTTCGTAAAGGTCGGGATGGAAAACCAATTTTCCCCCAGTCCGATAGGCTGCTTCTGCTGCACGTCCTTTCGGGATTAGGCGACCAGTTCTATTACGCCACTGGTAAACGGCCTCGCTTGTGATTCCAAAAAACTCGGCAACTTTCTCAGTACTGCCGAAGTAGTTTTCAATATCATCGGTTGTCATAATGCCTCCTTAGCTAAGTTTGATTAGATATTAATAACCAATCTAACTTTGGTCAATAAAAACTAAGATTGCTTAGCCTTTTAATTTTTTATGGTGTTCAAATGGAAACTGTCGGTCAGCGCATCAAAGCTCTCAGGCGCATAACTAAAACTTCGCAGAAAGAACTGGGTAAGTTCTGTGGTGTTAGCGATGTGGCGGTTGGGTATTGGGAAAAAGACATTAATGTGCCAGGCGGTGAGTCACTTGCGAAACTTGCAAAGTATTTCAACACATCAATTGATTACATACTTTATGGCACTGAATTCGAAGGAAATCTGATAACCAAGATGCGAAGGATTCCGGTGATATCTTGGGTTCAGGCTGGACAGTTTACAGAATGTAAAGCAGCAGAAGTTTTCAGTGAAGTAGATAAGTGGGTAGAAACATCACTCAGGATAGGTGATAGCTCCTTTGCATTGGAGGTCAAAGGTGATTCGATGACAAACCCTAATGGGCTCCCCACAATCCCTGAAGGGGCAACGGTCATAGTAGATCCTGATGCAGAGCCACTTAATGGAAAGATAGTCGTAGCCAGGCTTGATGGGACAAACGAGGCTACTGTAAAAAAACTCGTCATCGATGGGCCTCAAAAGTTCTTAGTTCCCTTGAATCCACGCTATCCAAACATTTCAATAAACGGTAATTGCCTGATTATCGGAGTTGTCAAAGGCGTTCAGTACGAACTTTAACCCACCTCTAACCTTTCTCTTAACATCAAGCTAAGAATAGTTTGGCGTTTTTCCTTGATCTAAAAGCTAAGTTAAGTTAGATTTCATTCATCAACAGCGAACAGGCAGGACGCCCACGAAGTAGCCGTCGGTGGCATATGAATAACCGGATGATTCGCCTAAGTGTGGAGATAGTCAGTGGATAAGAATGCGAAAGCGCTTTTAGAGAAGATTGCGGGCTTAGAACAAGCTGCAAAACGAGGGTTGCAGATTAACGAAGGGCTCCAACAGCCATTAGCTGAAGGACAGGTCATATCCGTTGATTACTGCAACGCAACGTTAAAAAGCTGTGCTCTGTTTCGTAAGTGGTTTAGCGAGTACGTCGGATCATAAGAATTGATTGCTGTTCAGACATGCCATAACCCTGAACGAAAACATCAATATCTTCATCCTCAGTCTCATTCAGAAATGTTTCGCCTCCGAGGCTATGGAGATCACCGGATATGACGTGCCCTTTCTCAACATCATATCCGCCGAGCAGCTCTGCAACTGTGAACTCCCCCATAGGGTCACGGATAACGATATAACCGATACGGTGCTCATGATGAACGACGACTCCGCGCATGCTATTTCCTTCTTGGCTGTGTGAGAACACCAAGATACCACCGCGCCTGATGTGGTTAAAAGCAGGCCAAAGCAATAACAAGTACTTCCCTGTTCTGGCGGCCCGGTGTTTTCCCGTTTGTCCGGTAACCGCCAGCCTTTTTCAGGGTTCAACATGAAAGCGCGTTCTGTCCCTTAACCTTTAAGGTCAGTCGTTAATCCAAAGTAACCGGAGCGCGCTTCCAGTTGCGATGTTAGCTTAAAGAGAGTAACGGACTTCTAAGCCGTGGGTCGTAGGAAAATTAATCTACTGAATGTAGCGGTATACGCGGCAGCTCAGAACCGTACGAATATTTGATATTAAAACCCGGGTGCAGCTGGGTTATATGGAGAATAACGCATGATTCAGATGTTAACTCTTGAAGAATGGGCAACTGATAAATACAGAAGTAATCCACCTAGCGTCTCGACATTGCGCCGTTACGCTAAGCAAAACCTCTTTTCTCCACCAGCCATGAAACAAGGTAGGCTCTGGAGAGTGAGGGAGGACGCGGAATTGGTTGGAGAACTTGCTGCGCCTGTTATCAAGAAATCTGATTCACCAAAATTGCAAAGGATCCTCAGCGATGGCTGCGAGACCACGTAAAAATAATGTATCAATACCTAACCTCTATCCACTATACAGTCGTAAGGTCAATAAAGTGTATTGGCGGTACAAGCATCCTGTGACTGGGAAATTTCACAGCCTGGGTACTGATGAAGCTGAGGCTAGAGCAATTGCTACTGAGGCAAACGCAAGACTTGCTGAGCAGCGTTCAAGACAGGTACTTGCTATTAGCGATCGAATCGCTACCAGCAAGGGTAAAGCAATTACGACTATTACCTGGCTTGAGCGATACTGGAAAATTCAGGAGGAAAGATTCGCGTCAGGTGATATCAAGGAGAATACGTATAAACAAAAAGCCAAGCCAGTTGCACTTCTTAAGGAACGTGCGGGAATGAAGCTCATATCTTCTGTTGATGTCAGGGATATTGCTCAAATTCTTGAAGAGTATCTATCTGCAGGCCAACCAAGAATGGCACAAGTTGTTCGTTCAGTGCTGATCGATGTATTCAAAGAGGCCCAACACTACGGTGAAGTGCCGCCTGGTCACAACCCTGCCCTTGCTACTAAACAGCCCAGGCGCAAGATTACCAGACAACGACTTAGTCTCGAGGAGTGGCAGAAGATTTTCGATATCGCAGATAAGAAACAACAGTATATGGGGAATGCAATGCTGCTTGCCCTTGTGACAGGGCAACGTCTTGGTGACATATCCAAAATGAAATTTAGCGATATATGGGATGATCATCTGCATATCGAACAGGAAAAAACCGGCAGCAAAATAGCTATTCCTCTTTCCCTGCGTTTGAATGCAATCAACTGGAGCCTGCGCGATGTTGTAGCTCGCTGCCGTGACTATGCAGTCAGCCCATACCTTGTACATTTTTTTCGTACGACTTCACAGGCTGAACGCGGCGCACAAGTTAAATCAAACACATTAACAATGAATTTTAGTAAGGCGAGAGATCTGGCTGGGATTGACTGGGGGGATGGCTCACCCGCAACATTCCACGAACAAAGGTCATTATCTGAGCGGCTTTACGAAGTTCAGGGTATCGATACCCAAAAGCTTCTGGGACATAAGTCGCCTAATCAGACAGCCCGATACCATGATGATCGTGGTAAGGAATGGGCAAAAATCAAGGTTTGAATTTTCCAACATTCAATGCTACTGTATATACATACAGCAACAAAAGAATTTAAGCTCTTGAAGGTGCTTGGTTTTATGGAATAATGAAACCAAATAATTTACAGGAGTTTTCTTATGCTGTTGTATGCCTTACGTGTGTTAATGAGACCGCGCGATCCAGACCTCTTTTCGAAAGGATCTGTTCAGAAAGATATCTCTCATTTTGAAAATGCCATGGTTCTCGCTGCAAAAAAGTTACATATGACTTCATCAACACCCTCCGTTTATAAGAAAACTAGTTATACCCTGAAATTGAGCATAAAACCTACTGATGGTGTTATGGCAGGAGTCATATCAAAGCAGCAAAAGATCAAGGGTCATGATAAAGATTTTCGTGAGTACGATGTAGACAACTATCCACCTATCGTATGGATGTGGGACAGAGAAGAGCAAGTGTTACTGGTTGAGAGGAAAACTGCGGTTTTCAAGGATGCGCATCAAGTTGCTAAAGCGTTCGAAGATCTAACCAATAACGACTATTTGGCTCAGTTAGGACTTAGAATATTTATTGAGCCTTGTCTTGAAATGGAAGATTTTTGGTCAGAGTATCATAGACTTCCATTTATCGATAAAGTCAGCTTTACGCTGATTACTCCGAATATTTTCGGAAGCAGTAAGCAAGCTTTAACCAAAGATTTACGGAAGCTTGAAGAAGATACCAATGCAAATGCTGTAACCACTACTTTTGAAAACAAAGATGGCAATTTGAAACTCAAAGGTTCTCATTGGGCTTCGACTCTTGTTGACTGGGTCAAAGATGGTGGCGGGTCATGGTTGATTAAAGGACGTAAGACGCTCAAGTCAAAATCTACGACTGTATCCAGTAATCAGACAGCCAAAATCGTGCTGATCGAAGGTGAGATATCAGAAATTGAACTTGATGGTTACTCAGCAAGTGATGTTAAAGAAATCATTGCCTTACATCAAAACAGGTATACGTTCAAAAATGAAAATTCTAACCGTCTGGATTAAAGCTATAGTTACTTTCTTTTTGTGCTTAGCATTATCGTCTACTGATAAACAAATTTATACCTTGCTTGAGCAGGCTTCTGCTGGAGTAATTGGTTCAATACTCGGAGGGATAACCGCGGGTATCTCCGTTATCTTCGGAATTTTGGCTGTCATTAACAAGGGCGAGAAAACTACAGACTTTACGGGCTATTTAGAAAGTTTAGAATCAGATCTGAAATTACTTGTTCTATGTCTGGCAGCAACAATTTTCCTTCCTTATTTACGTAATTATGACATACCACTAATAAGTTATCCTCAGCACGAATTTATCCCTTCCAAAAGCAAGCTATTCACTGCTTTAGAACTTTTTTCTGTCGTGCTATCTCTTAACCTCATTGCAGAAGTGATTAGCTGCATGATCTTGGTGGTTAAAAAAAGTTTCAAAACTGAGGCAAAGTGAGCCTATTTTGATAAATCGTTTTGATAAATTTTTGATAACTGTTCGAATACTATTAAAAAAAACGGGAACCTCTCGGCTCCCGTTCTCATACAACCCAGAATCTGGATTACATGTTTTCGATGATCGCGTCACCAAACTCTGAACATTTCAGCAGCTTAGCGCCGTCCATCAGACGTTCGAAATCGTAAGTTACGGTCTTGGCGTTAATCGCGCCTTCCATACCTTTAACGATCAGGTCAGCCGCTTCGACCCAACCCATGTGACGCAGCATCATTTCAGCGGACAGAATGATGGAACCTGGGTTCACTTTATCCTGGCCTGCATACTTCGGTGCAGTACCGTGGGTTGCTTCGAACAGTGCGCATTCGTCACCGATGTTCGCACCCGGTGCGATACCAATACCACCAACCTGTGCGGCCAGCGCATCGGAGATGTAGTCGCCGTTCAGGTTCATACAGGCAATCACGTCATATTCAGCCGGACGCAGCAGGATCTGTTGCAGGAACGCATCTGCGATAACGTCCTTCACTACGATCTCTTTACCGGTTTTCGGGTTCTTGATTTTCACCCATGGACCGCCGTCGATCAGTTCACCACCGAATTCTTCACGCGCTAACTGGTAACCCCAGTCTTTGAACGCGCCTTCGGTGAACTTCATAATGTTACCTTTGTGTACCAGGGTAACAGAATCACGATCGTTAGCGATGGCGTATTCGATCGCTGCACGAACCAGACGTTTAGTCCCTTCTTCAGAACACGGTTTAATACCGATACCGCAGTGTTCCGGGAAGCGGATTTTCTTCACGCCCATCTCTTCGCGCAGGAATTTAATCACTTTCTCGGCATCGGCAGAGTCCGCTTTCCACTCGATACCCGCGTAGATATCTTCGGAGTTTTCACGGAAGATGACCATGTCGGTCAGTTCAGGGTGTTTAACCGGGCTAGGCGTACCCTGGTAATAACGCACCGGGCGCAGGCAGACATACAGGTCAAGTTCCTGACGCAGGGCAACGTTCAGAGAGCGAATACCGCCGCCAACTGGTGTGGTCAGGGGGCCTTTGATGGCAACACGATATTCACGAATCAGATCTAAGGTTTCAGCAGGCAGCCAGACATCCTGGCCATAAACCTGAGTGGATTTCTCGCCGGTGTAGATTTCCATCCAGGAGATTTTACGCTCGCCTTTATAGGCTTTCTCGACAGCAGCATCGACAACTTTGATCATCGGTGGGGTTACATCAACGCCGATACCGTCGCCTTCAATGAACGGGATAATCGGATTTTCAGGAACGTTGAGTTTGCCGTTTTGCAGGGTGATCTTCTTACCTTCCGCCGGAACAACTACTTTGCTTTCCATTCACCTCTCCTTCGAGCGCTTCTGGTTCTGCTCGTCTGTCATCACGCTGCATGTGCGTTTGCGTCCTGCTACACGGATGCGTTAGAGCAACTTTTTGTTAATGATTTGTAATGAGCGTGTCAATACTACCCTATTGTTCGCCGCCATGAAAGACACTCGTTCTTAGGCTATAATGCGGCAATTGATATAATCTGAAAATACCATGCAAAAAACTTCTTTTAGAAATCACCGGGTTGAGCGATTCAGCTCACGACAAGTCACTAAGCAGCGTAGAGAAAACCAGCCAAAACGCGTGGTTTTGTTCAATAAACCCTACGATGTTTTGCCACAATTTACTGACGAGGCAGGCAGAAGCACGTTAAAAGATTTTATTCCCGTACCAGGAATCTATGCCGCTGGCCGACTCGATCGAGACAGTGAAGGTCTTTTGGTGCTGACCAATGACGGCGCGCTGCAGGCGCGGTTAACGCAACCCGGCAAGCGCACGGGGAAGATTTATTACGTTCAGGTTGAGGGAGAACCTACGCCCGAAGCGCTGGAAGCCCTGCGCACTGGCGTTACGCTCAATGATGGCCCCACGCTGCCTGCTGGCATTGAGGTGGTAGAAGAACCCACATGGCTATGGCCGAGAAACCCGCCTATTCGGGAGAGGAAAAATATCCCCACCCGTTGGCTGAAAGTGACTTTATATGAAGGCCGCAATCGCCAGGTACGTCGTATGACAGCACATGTTGGATTTCCTACGCTGCGCCTTATCCGCTATGCCATGGGAGATTACACGCTGGACAATCTCGCCAATGGCGAGTGGCGGGATGCAACTAACTGAATAAGGAACAGGTATGTTCAAACCACACGTTACGGTCGCCTGCATTGTGCATGCAGAAGACAAATTTTTAGTCGTTGAGGAAACAATCAATGGCAAAGCCCTGTGGAATCAACCTGCCGGGCACCTGGAAGCGGATGAAACTTTAGTGCAAGCCGCCGCTCGCGAGCTGTGGGAAGAGACAGGTATCAAAGCACAGCCACAACATTTCATTCGAATGCATCAATGGATTGCACCAGACAAAACGCCCTTTTTACGTTTTCTGTTTTCTATCGAGCTTGCCAATATGTGCGCTACTGAACCTCATGACAACGATATAGATTGCTGTCGCTGGGTCAGCGCGGAAGAGATTCTTTCAGCACCAAACCTGCGCTCGCCGCTGGTTGCCGAGAGCATTCTCTGTTATCAGAGCGGACAGCGCTATCCACTGGCAATGATTGGCGAATTTAACTGGCCGTTTACAGAGGGTGTCAAGTAAAGGGCTGCGTGCTAGAATATGCCGCCTTGAAGTTCAATGTCGTGAGTATTCCTATGTCTGAAAGCCCAAAAAAAGTGATCGTCGGCATGTCCGGCGGTGTCGATTCCTCCGTTTCTGCCTGGCTGTTGCAACAACAGGGTTATCAGGTAGAAGGCCTGTTCATGAAGAACTGGGAAGAGGACGATGGCGAGGAATATTGCACAGCAGCTGCCGATCTTGCGGATGCGCAGGCGGTCTGTGACAAACTCGGCATTGAACTGCATACCGTTAACTTTGCCGCAGAATACTGGGACAACGTCTTTGAACTGTTCCTTGAAGAGTACAAAGCGGGCCGTACGCCGAACCCGGATATTCTGTGCAATAAAGAAATCAAGTTTAAAGCCTTCCTCGAGTTTGCCGCCGAAGATTTAGGTGCCGATTACATCGCCACCGGTCACTACGTGCGCCGCGCCGACGTCGACGGCAAAAGCCGCCTGCTGCGTGGGCTGGATGGCAACAAGGACCAGAGCTATTTCCTCTACACGCTCGGCCATGAGCAAATCGCGCAAAGCCTGTTCCCGGTAGGTGAACTGGAAAAACCACAGGTGCGTAAAATTGCCGAAGACCTCGGTCTGATTACGGCCAAGAAAAAAGACTCCACCGGCATCTGCTTCATTGGCGAACGTAAGTTCCGCGAGTTTCTTGGTCGTTACCTGCCTGCTCAGCCAGGCAAAATCATCACCGTTGATGGCGAAGAGATTGGCCAGCATCAGGGGCTGATGTACCACACTTTGGGTCAGCGTAAAGGTCTGGGTATTGGCGGAACGAAAGAAGGGACAGAAGATCCATGGTATGTGGTGGATAAAGACGTTGAGAACAACATTCTGGTTGTCGCTCAGGGTCATGAACACCCGCGCCTGATGTCCGTTGGCCTGGTGGCACAACAGCTGCATTGGGTTGATCGCGAAGCGTTCACCGGCACAATGCGCTGCACGGTGAAAACCCGCTATCGTCAGACCGATATTCCGTGCACCGTTAAAGCGCTGGATGCTGAGCGTATTGAAGTCATTTTCGACGAGCCAGTCGCGGCGGTAACGCCGGGTCAGTCGGCTGTCTTTTACAATGGTGAAGTGTGCCTCGGCGGCGGCATTATCGAACAACGATTGCCTCTGCCGGTATAATTACTTACACATCTGATACAAGGAAGCAGTGAACGTGGCAAAGAATTATTATGACATCACCCTCGCCCTGGCAGGTATTTGCCAGTCGGCACGCCTGGTACAAGAACTGGCGCACCAGGGGCATTGTGATGCCGATGCATTACACGTTTCACTGAACAGTGTCATCGACATGAATCCCAGCTCTACGCTGGGCGTGTTTGGCGGTAGCGAGGCCAACCTGCGTTTAGGTCTGGAAACGATGCTCGGCGTGCTCAATGCCAGTAGTCGTCAGGGGCTGAACGCGGAACTCACCCGCTACACGTTAAGCCTGATGGTGCTGGAGCGTAAGCTCTCAGCCGCTAAAGGCGCTATGGACACGCTGGGAGACCGTATCAACGGTTTGCAGCGCCAGCTGGACCATTTTGACTTGCAGTCTGAAACGTTGATGAGTGCGATGGCAGGCATTTATGTTGACGTCATCAGCCCACTCGGCCCGCGTATTCAGGTTACGGGCTCCCCGGCAATCCTTCAGAGCCCACAGGTTCAGGCTAAAGTACGCGCTTCGCTGCTGGCTGGCATCCGTGCTGCCGTGCTCTGGCATCAGGTTGGTGGAGGCCGTCTGCAACTCATGTTTTCTCGTAATCGCCTGACGACTCAGGCAAAACAAATTCTTGCTCATTTAACCCCGGAGTTGTGATCTATGGAATTATCCTCACTGACCGCCGTTTCCCCTGTCGATGGACGCTACGGCGATAAAGTCAGCGCGCTGCGCGGGATTTTCAGCGAATACGGTTTGCTGAAATTCCGTGTACAGGTTGAAGTACGCTGGCTGCAAAAACTGGCCGCGCACGCAGCGATCAAGGAAGTTCCTGCTTTTGCTGCCGACGCAATCGGTTTCCTTGATGCGATCGTCGCTAACTTCAATGAAGAAGATGCAGCGCGCATCAAAACCATTGAGCGTACGACTAACCATGACGTGAAGGCAGTTGAGTATTTCCTGAAAGAGAAAGTGGCTGATATACCGGAACTGCACGCCGTTTCCGAGTTCATCCACTTCGCGTGTACCTCAGAAGACATCAACAATCTGTCTCACGCGCTGATGCTGAAAACTGCCCGTGACGAAGTGGTTCTGCCGTACTGGCGTAAGCTTATCGACGCGGTGAAAGATCTGTCCGTACAATATCGCGATATTCCCCTGCTCTCCCGTACCCATGGTCAGCCAGCCACCCCGTCAACGCTGGGCAAAGAAATGGCTAACGTGGCTTACCGTATGGAGCGCCAGTATCGCCAGCTCAACCAGGTTGAAATTCTTGGTAAAATCAACGGTGCCGTGGGTAACTATAACGCCCACATTGCCGCTTACCCGGAAGTAGACTGGCATCAGTTCAGCGAGGAGTTTGTCACCTCGCTGGGTATCCAGTGGAACCCATACACGACTCAGATCGAGCCGCACGACTACATTGCCGAGCTGTTTGATTGCATCGCCCGTTTCAACACTATCCTGATCGACTTCGACCGCGATGTCTGGGGTTACGTGGCGCTGAACCACTTCAAACAGAAAACCATCGCGGGTGAAATTGGTTCCTCCACTATGCCGCACAAGGTGAACCCAATCGATTTCGAAAACTCCGAAGGAAATCTGGGGCTGTCTAACGCGGTACTGCAGCATCTGGCGAGCAAACTGCCGGTTTCCCGCTGGCAGCGTGACCTGACGGACTCTACCGTTTTGCGCAACCTGGGCGTCGGTATTGGCTATGCGCTGATCGCCTATCAGTCCACGCTGAAGGGTGTGAGCAAACTGGAAGTGAACCGCGATCATCTGCTGGATGAACTGGACCATAACTGGGAAGTTCTGGCTGAGCCAATCCAGACCGTGATGCGTCGCTATGGTATTGAAAAACCATACGAGAAACTGAAAGAACTGACCCGCGGCAAACGCGTTGACGCCGAAGGTATGAAGCAGTTTATCGACGGTCTGGCTTTGCCGGAAGACGAGAAAACGCGCCTGAAAGCAATGACGCCAGCCAATTACATTGGTCGCGCCATCACAATGGTTGATGAACTTAAGTAATTTGTAATACGCCGGAGGGCAATTGCGCCTGTTCCGGCCATCAGTTTATGTCGTATGCAAGCCGGAAAAGCGTCAGCGCCTCCGGCTTTTTATCGCCCGGAACATTATCCCTTCCCGCGGTTTATTAAATGTTTATCCCCACAGCCACATAATCAGCGTTAGACTATAAAATTGATTTTGTAAAATTAGCAAATACAGTTAATTATCATAAAATCAATTAGTTAATAAAAAACCATCTTAGACAATTGCGGGCAATATGAGTCATTTCATCGCCCCAAATCATGCCCCAAGCTAATTTTTGCCCCCAAATTTGCCCCCAAAAAAGTAAAAATGGGTAGTGGTCTATCTGCCATTTAGCAACCTCGAGAAGCTAAAAGCCATAATGGAATATTGGTGGTGTGGAGCTTCAAATCCTATCGTTCTACTCAATATCCTATACTTTCAGTCTGACAGTTGGCTGGAGGTTTCTATGTGTGGACGCTTTTCACAGTCAATGACACGTGAAGATTATCTTGCCCTGCTCGCTGATGAATCAGAACGCGACATTTCACTCAATCTCGAACCAACTAGTCAACTATATTCGGCACGAGATATTAAAGTTCAGCTGTTAAATTTATATGGTACACGGTTACACGTATCTTATATAAAATTAAACAATAAAAACAATGCAATACATATTAAACCCCATTAATATCATTTACTAACTTTGTCAATTTATCTATAGATAGTGGCTGTGAGTAATACCATCCTTGGACACCGCACTCAGGGAACATTTCAGTTAAATATTTCACCTGAGTTGATGTCTCGACACCTTCGAAAACGACTTTGTTAGTTATATCTTTAAAAATCTCCACCAATCCTGATACGATATTATTATTTACAGAGGGTTCACCAATAGAATCTGTAATTGACTTATCAATTTTAATTTCATCTATTTGTAAATTTGATAGCCAGTTTAAATTTGAATGACCAGTCCCGAAATCATCAATAGCTATTGATATACCTTTATTATTAAATAAAGAAACAACCTTTTGGAGGGAATTTATTTCCGCGCTCTGCCTTTCTGTTAACTCCATCATTATCATACCAGGTTTTATATTTGATTCATCAATCATCTGAAACACTTTTTCTTGAAATGATTCCGACAGAAGGTCTTGAGAACTAACATTAATGCTTATAAAAATATCAAATTCCTCAGAAAGAGACATGGTTTGCTTTACTACCATTCGAAATACAAAATCACTTATTCCCTGGATTAAACCATGCTTCTCTGCAATAGGGATAAAAATATCAGGAGGAATGCTACCAATATCATGATCATCCCATCTAATTAGTGCTTCCACACCAATAATTTTTCCGGTTTTTATTTTATAAATAGGTTGATACACAAGATATAATGATTCGCTTCTTATCGCATTTTTTAATCTTGAAACTAATGATTGCTTACGTGCAACTCTTTGATTATAAAAACCACCCAGAAGAACACCGGTTACAATAGATGTAAAGGAAATCAACAACATCGTTAACCAACTATCGAAACTCATCCACGGAAATTTAACTCCCCCCATGACACAGATATTATTATTTTTATTACAGCTTTGCGTGGTAATAAGTCCTAGTTGGTAGGATTTATCATGCTGAGCCTCTTCAAGAAGATCGACCTGCTCACCAAGTTTGAACAAATGAAGCGAATGATCTCTGTCACCTACAATTGCAGAAAACCCCTTCTCTTCATGGTCTGTAACAAATCTATTAAATGCAAATGGTGAAATCGTTATGGCTAATTTTTGATTGCTTAGCAAATCAGCTTTTACATTATTTTCCAGTAACACACCAAAAAACCAAGTTACATTGTCCTTTTCAACTTTTCTATCATAGATATTGAGAAGCAATGGTGCTGGCAACACTCCCCATAAAGCACTACATATGACTGCACCATTTGAAATAAATGATATATCTTTTATAAGAGCATAGGGCCATAAGGCCACTCTTAGAGCATGAAGTTGTAGTTCACTACAAGGACTATAAGCATTAAATATTTCATAACTATCATTTATTTTATCAATCTGTTGAATGAGACTAACGCTTCTATTCAAAACTCGTTCTGTATATGATGCAATCCTCTCCTTGTATATATAATACATTGAAATCTCAGACAATGAGAAAAAAATAAAAAATGAAAACGTGATTGATATCACATAAGGCTTAATTCGTTTTAAATTGTGGTTATTCTTCACGCCGACCTCTTTATATGCCTGACCCTATGTAACAACATACATTCTACTATCTGTCGTGAATCAAATACATACAGTTAAAACAGATTATCGGCTAAAACAAATATTTCTTTATGTTTTTTATTAGAAAAGAACGTTATAAAATAACGCAAAACCACATCCAAGTTAGATTTGTGTTTGCATTTTAGCCAAATAAGTGGCACTTCATCTTGTATTCATAGGTCTAATGTAAAGGATGTAATTCTAAGGGAAATAAGTGTGAAACCGCGCCTTTTCCCGATACTGGTACTTGGGTTAAACCGATGATGACACTGCCGGCGATCAACACTGACGCCAGCAAGCATGAGAAGGAACAGATAAGCCGTACTGTTCAGGAAATGTTTGAAGAGGCTGATATGTGGCTGGTTTCAGATTAAACGCCTTGAACCGTCATATTGCTTAAGTACAATCCGCCGTGACTGGCAATCATTCAATACTCGCACTATCGAACGTTCGCCAGTCGGCCGCAATCATGCTCTTGCATACGGCGTGGTTGCGGCAACCATCAATTTTGTAGGTTACCTTTCAGCGTCTCAATGACATTCTTCAGAGAATTGAGCTCGGACATTTGTTCCTTCATAGCTCTGCCCATATAAACCATAGCGCAGGCCATATCGGCCATAATGACATTGTTATCAAGGGCAAGGGTATCGTCTTTGAGACCAACCTCAATCTGATGGTCAACATATTCGTTGCCGGACTCATCCACCCCAATAACGTCCTCAAAAACAGGTCCACCAGGCACTATCTTTACGTACTGCGGATCCACTTTAGTCAGATCCTGGGCAATAAGGCCAAAGCGCTGCGTATCCGACCCCTTATACTTAAACATGGTTGGTAACCACTGCATAACACGGTCAAAACTGTCTTTCCCATCCCGGTACCGGATATCTTCTTTGAGGTCACGATCTGAGGTCGCATTCTTTGCGAACACGTACGCTCCCTGCCAGTTTGACCCTGATTCGTTCCATACATCGGTAGTGATATCACCAGACTGAGGACTAAATCTGAACATCCTGTGATATCTGGCATCGCCCATAAAATGTAAGACACCATGAGGCCAATTATTGCCATTAGAAATGAGTCCCAGTGACAGACGAGTACTCCATCCGCCAGACGATGAAGAGCCACCAGAAACGATTGGAGCCCAGCCACCATCATTTCCACCAATAATGGATGACCAGTAAGGGGTTGATGCAGGGCCGTCAACACTTCCCCAGCCACCTTGTCGACACTCTCCCCAAAAACCACGGGGAGACTGTATGGCCCCACCATAACCAGAGAGAAAGTTGAAACGGTATGTGTTCGCTCCTGCTCCAAAACTATTCGCGATTAGAGCAATGGCATCCAGATAATTACCCGCACCTCGTATCCCGCCAAACTGATAGAACGAATTCCCCATCCACCCCTGCAGCTGGTTCATCATCCAGCCCTGTTCACCATCAACGTTATTCGACGTCAGTAAAATATCCTTCTTGACGCCTGCAGTGCTTTTGACGCCTGTACCCGACCCACCCGCCACCGAATTGACGCCACGGGAGCCAAGAACACTACCGAACGTAACATCCTGAGAGTTTCCCAAAGTGAGATTATCGCGGGCTGCATTTTTATCAGGCAGATCGGCCAGGGCCTCACTTTTCAACAAAGCATTATTGACCCGCTCAATAATGCTATTCCATGATGGTCCAGTAAACTCCGAATTGTCAGGAAGCCTGACCGTAATATTGCCGTTGACAGAGAATAAAAGTTGCCAGTTCTGTTTGTCGTAGTTCAGGCCTCGCAGGGCTTCCGCACTCTGTGCCACCAGCGCTGCGGTGACCATATTCAGCGCGACACGAGGAACAGCTGACCAGGCCGCGCCAGATTGTGTTGGCCCGGTAAAATTGCTGACAAGCGTCAACGCTGTACCGCTTTCCACTGATTTAACCGGGAGCGTATAGGGAACGCCTCCGACAGTGACAACAATAAAATCTCCTGCCGCCACCTCGGTAGTAAACGCGGTCCCGCTGCCAGCGACCGCAGCAGAATTATTCGTCAGGGTTAAGGTTCCTGCTGACATGGATATCTCCTGAATTCAGATAATAAAAAACCCGCCGGAGCGGGTTATTTTTTGGTGATTCATTATGGGCAATTCGAACGGGTGAAATTATTTTTATTCACCCATCGCCAGTTAAATGGATAACCGGCCCTGTACTCAGTCTGATTAGCAATTTTTCGCACACCATAAATCTGTACTGACTGGGGCTGTCCGCCAAGTACAGACTCAGCCTGACAAACCGGTTTCTGTTTCTCCAGAACATGACCTGAGCATGCTGAAAGCGCCAGACAAACAATAACGGGAATAATTATATTTTTCATTTCGACACCAGAGTTAATTATTTAAACAAAAAATAACCAATGGCACTGAATAATAAAAATAGTTTTAATAGATCAATATTCTAAAATTGATCGTTTAAATCGATCAGTTTAATCATATGCAGCTGTGTTTATCGCCGTTATCACAATTCCACTATTTGTAGTACCGATTGAAGAGCCGCTTGCTGTTGTTGATGTAAGTCCTTTTATTCTCGTTCTCGCCCCTTCATTGAAGCAACCTGTACCCACATCCACAGACTGAATGATTGGCTGTCCACCGGGTGCCGAACCAGCATGAAGGAGAACAGATCCCAGCCCCATCGGATTTATGGCCCATTTGCCTGCCATGTATGTATCAATGTTAAGCCCACCACTTACAGCACCTGGTGAGCCAATAGTTGTAAGGTCGCTTAATACCCGGGACTCATTCGTAAGTACCAGTGTCCCTTCGGCATCCCATATAGCCACCCCCCAGGCCGGAAGCGTAAGCGGATATATGGCAAAAAAATAGGCCTCAAGGACAAAAGCCGATCCCCTGTAATTAGACGCATCAACACTGAACGTATTGCCACTTTTTGAAGCTGATATCTTCGCCGGGGCGCTGGTTCGTGCAAATGCAATCCCTCCCTTCTGACCGTCGATAGTCACGGACGCCGAAGCACTGATAAAATTCCCCCCAAAAGTTGAGTTTACCGTTACTTTTCGGTAAAGCGTCATTGGTGTGGAATCAGGCGTGATAAAAGGGTTCCCGTTAGGTAATGAAATCAATGCGCCATATTTAGCCATCTACGCAGTCTCCGCAAAAACGATTAACTGCACTTTGATTGCCGGGTAATCATTAATCCCATCACTACCTGAAGGCTGTATTGTTATGGTGTTTCCAGATGCAATAATATTTCTTTTATCTGTGTAACTTATTGT
Source organism: Citrobacter sp. Ce104 (assembly GCF_030334595.1). Classification (NCBI taxonomy): domain Bacteria; kingdom Pseudomonadati; phylum Pseudomonadota; class Gammaproteobacteria; order Enterobacterales; family Enterobacteriaceae; genus Citrobacter; species Citrobacter sp. Ce104. The sequence continues at coordinate 23,888 of NZ_JAOWDP010000045.1, read as the reverse complement.
CCCTTTATCCTCCAGAGTACCAACTGCAAACCCAACCTTTAAGCCAGGCTCAAGGTTGAACTGGTAGCTTCCCGTTTTCTGACCTAAAGCAAGATCGATGATGCCCACCACGGTTACAGGTTTAATGCCATAGTTATTTGGGACGCCGTCCGCATCCCATGTCTGTATCCCCCATTCCATCAAAACACTCCTGTTAATTTCCCAATCTGCACGCGAAGAACGCCATTCCCGTCCTTAACGCTCTGGGTTGTGTTGGTGATTTTCATTGCCCCCTCCCCGGCAACTGCTCCATTCATTTCAAACGTTCCGTCTGATTTCATAATGGTGCCAGTTTGCCCCTGAACGTAATTTTCTGATCGCAGTTCTTTAATTTTTGCCAGCGTGATTTGGCTATACTGGATAAATGCATCACTGATAAAGACCTGACCATTGACCACCGCAAAGGGTGAATATTGTGTATTGCCACTGCCACTCATCAGGACGAACTGATTAGCGTTAAACCCGACGCGGGTGATTACCGGCTTACCCGCTTCCGCCAGCACCGCAATCGACATCCCGGCGTTATACATCACACCGTTTATTCGAACCCCGGTTTTAAGGGTGTAAATCGCAGAGGCTCCGGTAGCATCAACCACGGCAGTAAGCTTGTCCTCCAGTGCGGCAGTTACATTATTGAACTGTGCCTGCACCTGCGTCGACATTTCAGCCATGGCCTTATCGACCTGTGCAATGGTCGTTTTAACCACCAGAATATCCGCGCGTACTTCACCATACTGCGCCCACTGATGTTCAGCCGTTGCGTGGTTGGCCAGCGCGTTCTGTAATGCGGCTTCCAGGTTGGTATCAATGTCGCTTGTCAGGCGGTCACCGTCGGCAGACGTCAGGAAGTCATCAGCAATATCGCCCAGGTAATCATCTGCATTTGCATTGGATTCGCCACGAACCCAGTCGGTCCAGCCTGATTCATTACCCGTTCTGTCTACCAGCTGCGCACGGTACCAGAATTCCTGCCCCGCCTTCAGCCCCAGTTGGATGTATTCGGCTGAAGGATAAGGCACATCCGACAGCAAAAGAGGATTTGAGAAATCACTGTTCGCGGTGTACTGAATTTCCGTTTTCAGTGTGTCCCCGGTATTAGCAGGGAATCCCCAGTTCAGACGAATGCCCCAGTTAATCGGTGTTGTCGCAAATCCAACAGGTTTCGGCGGATTTCCCACCTTACCCGTCAGCGTTTTTTCTTCGGAGTAGCCCCAGCCGGAGGATATTTCAGAAGCGTTAATGGCGCGCACGCGCACGAGGTAACGCCCGGCATAAATCCCCGGAACATCGAAGGATGTGGTGGAGCTGCGCGGCACGTTTACCCAGTTACCATCATTGCGGCGCCACTGTGCCTCGTAGGCGATAGCATTCTGCGCCTGGTCCCAGCTCACCCGCATGGTTTCGACGCTGATATTCTGCTGCACCACTGAAAACGAACTGATCACAATGTTGGCTGGCGGCGACTGGTTACCCGGCGGGATCACACTCACCGGCCGCTGGTCAATGATGGCTCCGGTATCGATACGGGCATATTTATCCGGGTCGTGCCATGCGCCGGTAATCGAGAAGGTACCATCATTGTTATCGGAGACGCTGACAACACGATACTGCTGGGCGTAGAGTTCATCTGACTCAACCACCCATACAGCTTCGGACTGTGGTGTCTCACTGTATGCCGTGGTGACTGTGACTGATTCCCTGTTAATCGCCTGAATAGTCCTGCTCTGTGACGCACCGGAGGGAAGATTGAGAATAAGGCGATCGCCTGCTGCAGCATCAGCTACGCGGTCAAGTTTAATCACGCGACCGTTAACAGCACTGATGCGGCCGCCCATAACTTTGCCAGACAGAAGCTCGTCTGACACGGCGATGATGTATCCCGGCTGCGGAATGTTTCCGTCCAGGCCAACATCAAACGAAACAACGCGATCCTTATTGTTGGTGAGAATACCCCAGCGCCCCTTTCGGTTCGCTTCTGATTGACGGGTACAGCCGATGGCTGTCATTTCCAGCTGATTAAATCCGTACCGGGCCACCAGAGGCTGCTCAAATACCGGCTCCATCGCATCCGCATAGGCGTTACCCGGATCAGACCAGGAAACCAGCGCTGTGGTATACCGCGTTTTTGTTGTGCTGCTGGAATAGGTAAAGCGTCCGTCGATAACGTTAGCGCGGGTGTAAGCGTAATCCACATCTCTCGGCATATCGGCAAGCGCAACAATCTGATCACCGCCCCAGTACGTCATACCCCGGAATATAGCCGCAAAGTCACGCAGCACAGTGTAAGCGTCATTCCTCTCCTGAACATAGACGTTACAGGTATAGCGTGGTTCTGTCCCGCTTCCACCCTTTCCATCCGGTACCGGCTGATCGCAATACTGCGATACCTGGTACAACGTCCATTTATCGATGTTGGCTGCAGTCAGGCGATTACCCAGACCAAAGCGATCGGTAATAACCAGATCGTAAAATATCCACGCCGGGTTATCGGTCCAGGCCCACTTAAACGCGCCCTGCCATGTACCACTATAAGTTCGCGTATCGGGGTCATAGTTATCAGGCACGCGGATCACTCGGCCACGTGGTTCACAGGATATCTGTGGAATCGAACCATTGAACTGACTTGAGTCGAATTCGATGTACAGCAGCGCGGTGTTCGGATAGCGCAGCTTGGCATCAATCACTTCCGTGAAGCTTTGCAGCGTCATTGTGTCGCCGATCTTGGCGCTGTTTGCGTCAGCGGTAATCTTACGCAGTCGGATTGTCCAAGTGCTGCCAGCCTGCGGTAAATCAATACGGTGGCTGCGCTCATAACCAGACGTCGTTTTGCCGGTTACGCTCGTATTAAGAACGGTTTGCCAGGTCCCACCATTAGTCTGCAGGTCTATCGCATAATTGACGGAATACCCAACCAGATCGCCGTTGTCCTCCTGCTTAAACAGTGAAGGCCATTTCAGTCGCAGGCGAACGGCTGATAGTTGGGTGTTGGTGAAGGTACGCGTCCAGGCTGTTGCGCTTGATACTTCAGTTCCAACGTTGATTTCGTTTTCGGTACCGGGAATGCCCTGAATGTAATTTTGTACCTGCGTTCCCGCGCGAAATTCCCACGTCACGCCGCTAAAGTTTTGGGTGCCATCGGCGTTTTCCAACGCCGTGCCGTCCAGGTAGATATTTTTTCCGGTTAATTGCCCTGCAAATTCCCCTTCCCCAAGCGCAACGAGGATTTTGGCCTTCGCTACAGATTGCAGATCATCAGGCTGTTCGGTAGGGGTTCGTGAACTGGAACTGCCGCCCTTGCGGCCTTTAATCGGGGTTGCTGTAGCCATATTGCGCCCATAAAAAAAGCCACCATAAGGTAGCCTGAAAGGAAGATTATTTTGTTATTGCTGGTCTTCGACGTATATACCAGCAGAGATGATCGCCCCACCAATACGCCTGCGTCCGTATAGAAGCGGAACTGGATTACCCTGAGCAGCAGTGTTAGTTACACCACCGAATGCATACGATGCCCGATTTTCGGCATCCTGTTTGCTGGCAAGTCCTGCTGGCTGTGGCGAAAGCATTTGAACAACACCACCAAGCATCATTGCAGCGCCTATTTTCATAGCGGCAGGGCCCCAAGCTGCACCGCCCCATGCTTGGCCGATAGTAGCCCCCAAAGCACCAACAACAACAAGTACAGCCCCTAAAACTGTTTGAAGTAGGCCTGCCTTTTTACTGCCAATTACAACAGGGATAATTCTTATCACCTCTCCTGTAACTGGAAAACCTAAATCATCTTTTCCAATATTTCTTTTCCCTTTAAATACAGCATACGTTAGACCACGATTTTTACTCGTATTTAAATATTGTTCAAATCCACAAATTGTTTTTGATAATGCATTGATAGCCTCTGCTGTTGTTCGTATTAGTCTGTCATGGGTTCTACCAAATGTTTTACCTAACGCGCCACCTAGTTCAATCCGAGTCATTATTTCTTGCATATTTACTCCAATAAAAAAGCCACTAACGTGGCTTTGAAAAACAGAAATAAATTAAATGCATGATCGCGCTATTTTACCCCACGGGTCACCGATACCTTTATTTGCAGCATAGACTTTCACATCGGCCCCTCTCTCAGAGTCATCTTGAATAATAGCCATCGAAAGAACACCAAATAAATCATCAGCGGCTGATATTCTATATCCAGTTTCAGTTTCTATACTTGTAGCCTGTGGATGCAGTTCCTGCCACTTAGGTGACATGCATTTGTTGAGTTGTGCAGCACTCTTTGAGGTATGACCAGAATAAATAGGCTGTCCTTCCTGTAAGGAAGATGCACTACAACCAAATAAACCCAGTAGTGAAATCAATAATATGTTTTTTTTCATATCCCTATCCCCTTTTGATAATGCAAAAGATTAGCACAGAGACTTATGCCGTAGAACCTTCATCGTCCGTTCCTGCCAGTAGCCACCGTAAGGCACTCGCTGACTCAAATGGCCATAAAGATGGTGGAGTAACATATTACCTTCGAGCAGGATCCCGGCATGGTTCCACTTATTAGCCTGGACCTGCATGATAACCATATCACCTGGCTGCGGTGCGCCGCTGAATTCACGGAATCCGCATTCATACCAGCAATCGTGGTAGAAGTTTTCGGGATAACTGTCTTCCCACCAGGGATAATCCACGCGGTAATCCGTCAGCTCAATGCCATGCGTTTGCCGGAAATAGCTCATCACCAGCCCCCAGCAATCGAAGTGACCGAGCACAAATGGTCGCTCCAGTAGCGGCAGCTCGCCCCGCGGCTGGATAGTACGTACATCTCCCTCCGGCCAGCTGACGATATGCCAGGGAAGTAACGTAGCGTCACACTGTGCCTTATCCAGTTCGCTCGCCTGCGTCGTGGCATCCGGGTGGCTGTGGACAATGGCAATCACTGTTCCCCAGTCTTCGGCAGCGGCGTAATCTTCCAGCGACAGGTGGAAATGCTCTGTCGGATCGGTTGCCAGATTACGGCAGGGAATGTACCGCTGCACCCTGCTTTTTTGCACCACTACGCCGCAGCATTCGCGCGGATATTCAGCAGCAGCATGCGCCATAATAGCGTCGATAATTTTCTGACGCATATCAGCTCCTGATCAGGGATGTGCCAGGGAAGCCACCGAACGGCAACTCGTTCCCCTCGCCATGCCTCAACTTGCACGCAGTGAGCGTACCGGGGCATTCATCGAGTGACGGATCGTTAACCGGGTTGTTGTGCTTGTCGAAATAACGCGTTCCGGCATAGTCACATCCATCACCTGAGCGATATTTGTTACGGATACACCAGGTACAAAGCGAATGTAGCTGGCGCGTCGGGATCATCAGCCCCTGCAGGTCCATTGGACTGGACAACGTAAACGCCACCACCTCGTTGGTTTCAGTGCTCTTGGCGTCAATGTAAAACACCTTCAGCTTTTCCTGCTGCGGATCCGCTGACGGGTTGCCCTCCGGATAGTTTTTCGCATCCAGATACTGCGCCAGCGTGTCATGAATCGTGACCTTTGCCTGCAGCAGGTCATCATAAGCAAGACACAGCGCCGTCATGGAACTGTCAAGGTTAGCGACCGACAGCGTCGGCTGCGCGCTGGTCCCGTCGGTCGCTGTCTCAATACCCTCGATCTGGCAGGGCCAGGCTTTATATTCCTGCCCCTGCCACCAGATCGATTTCGCCGGGAGCTTATTGTCATCTCCACCAGCAGCAGCAATTTCATCGGGAGTGTGGGCAATATTGTGGGCGTGGAAGCGGAGAACGTCGGAAACACCAAATGCGGTGCCATCGACTTCAAAAAGCCGGACAACATTGCCCGGCTCAAGTTTCTGATAATCACTGTTTAAGCTCATGGTGCAAACGCCTGTTCAAAGGTGGCTGATACGGCTTCCACCGTTTTACTTTTGGTGACGCGCTGCAGGCTGTCTGCCTCAACGCGCCACAGCGCAAGATCACCGCCTGGCGGGGTAAACGAAAAGGATTTCGTCTTATGGCGCCGCAGGAACGCATAAATATCCCGGACGGTTTGCGGTTCGCCGGTAAATGAAAACTCATAACTGAGCGTTTCATCATTCATCCCGGCACCTGACACCTGCTTATAGCCATCACCAAACTGCGCCGTACGGACGATATCCTTACTTTTCAGGGTCGGCTGGCTGGATGCTTTAATCCGCCATGCAAAATGCTCAATCGCCATTGCTTACCTCTGTTTTGTTGCATTCCAGATAAGGCCTCCGGGTCGGACTTCTCTGGTGATACCTTCCCTGATGGAACTGTTGATCACCTGCTGATAGGCTTTCCCCAGCGCATCGCCGTTTCCTTTCTGCTGACCGGAATCCCCCTGGCCTGTTGTAACCGAAACCGGCGCATACACGCTGACACCAAAAGGAGAAGCAACGCCACCGCCACTCCCCCCGACCAGACCACCAGTCGCATAGCCGCGCATCATGCGATAAAGGTTGCCGACACCGATTCGGTTGGTGGCTTCCTGCGTAAAGACAAACTCTCCACGGTGCACCACACCTGCAGGCTCATACTTGCCGCCGGACCCGGTATAACCACCACCAGCAAAACCCAGCGCTGACGTGGCAGAACTGACCAGGCCGGTCATGGCCTGCTTCATTAGGATCTGCGTCAGCATCGACAACGTGGAACGGGTGAAATCTGCCCAGTTTGCTTTCCCTGTCGTCAGCATATCGGCCATATTCTGGCTGATACCATCGAATGTGGCTGAAGCAGCAGACTTCATCGAGCCATAGGCATCAGCTGCTGAATCGGCATAGTCAGCCCACGCTGATTTCGCCCCGGCCTGCCAGTTGCCGCGGAGCTCGTCCTGTGCGGCATAATATTTCTTCAGTGCATCCAGTTCGTTCTGATAACCCTGATCGGTGTCCGTACCGCCGGCATTCATCCAGCCCTGCCGCAGCTGTGCCTCTTCGTTTTGCCGCTGCGCGCCGCGACTGCTCATGCTGCCCCCGGCCACAAGCGCCCGGGTTTTCTCCCCAATCTGGGTAACGTACTTCTGCGAGCTGTCCTGCAGGCGGTTTAACCGTTCCTGGGCAACAATCTGATCGCCCAACCGGGCATTCACTTCGGCCCGCGCCAGTACCTCGTCTTTGTTCGCCAGCACCGATTTTTCATCGGCGGTCAGCGCGCGCTTTTTGGCGGCCTCTTCCAGCACCGAAAAGCGGGATTGTTGTTTCCACAATTCCTGCCGCTGCTGGCTGATGGTATCCGTGATGCTCTTGTGCTCCTGCAGAGTGCGTAACTGCGCCTCCAGCTCCAGCGTCTGCGCGCTGGCAGTATCGACACTTTTTACACCTGCAGGTGTTTTTACCGCTGAAGGGGCTTTGGGTTTCTTCAGCGAGTCGTCGTATTCTTTTTTCGCAGCTTCCAGATTGATGTTGTAGTCAGCCTGGAGGATCCGTCCGTCTTTAAGCGCCTTGTTCAGTTCATTCTGACGGGCCGTGTACTTCTCCAGCGCAGTCTGCGTCTTTGCATAATTCGACTGCGCTTGCGCGGCATACTTCTGGCGGTCAGATTCAATCACCGCCTCGCGGGCGGCGTTATCCTCAGTGGCCTTTGCCACGCTGGCCTGCTGCTGCGCCATTTCCAGTGCAAGGCGGGCAGACTCCCGATCGTTCCAGTAGCTGGCACGCGCATCATCATTGACATAACCATCACCTTTACGCAGATTCCAGATTTCATCCGCCCGCTTAAAGGCCGCTTCCGCTTTGGCAACCATCTCCTGCGTGGTGTCAGGCCGCCCGATATCGAGCGCCGCATCCCACATCGATTTAAAGGCACGCTTCAGGCTGTCGGCAGCAGACTCAATCGACCCCATATTGTCGCGCAGGCTCTTTGTCTGCTCACGAAAACCGTTCGTCGCCGCATCATTAGCTGCCTGCAGCGCCCCTGCTTCATCACCGGCGCGTTGCAGTTGCGCCACATAAGCAATCTGTTCCGCGGTAACGTTGTGGAACTGCTGCGCCATGGCAATCAGACCAGAGGTCGGATCGTTCGTCAGTTTGCCGAATGCCGCCGCCACCTTATCGACCGGCACACCCGACGCATCGGTAAATTTCGCTACCGCCTGACTCATCTCATCGAACCGGGCACCGGCACGCACTCCGGCGTTAACCAGCTCCGTCAGCGCGCTGCTGGTCTGGTTAAACGTGAGTCCCGCCTGCTCGCCGGATTTCGCCAGCACCAGCATGCGGTTTGAGGTCAGCCCGGCAGTATTACCGGACAGAACCAGCGTTTTGTTGAAATCAGACAGCGTGGACGAGCCCTGATACCAGGCGTAAACCACCGCGCCAGTGGCGGCAGCCAGCGCGCCAACGCCTACCATCACCGGCGATATGGTGCCCAGCAGCGCCCGAAAGGTCGGAATAATACCGCCGAAGGAGTCTTTCACCTGACCGCCCTGCTGCAGCAGGATAAGCCACGGACTCTGCCCACCGGCCAGCTGAGTGGCGATATCCGTAAACTGCGCAGGCAGCATACGCATCGCCGCGTTGTACTGGCCGACTGAAATACCGGCCTTCTTCGCCGCGCTCTCCTGGCGGGTAAATGACTGCTGCACCTTCAGAACAGAGTCATTCGCTGCGTCACCCGTCTGCTTAAACTGCCTTTTTACGTACTCCATCTGCTCGTTGAACTTTGACGAATTAACGTCAAGGTTAACGACCAGGTCACCCACTGCCGTCTGGGCCATAGCGAACACCTCCTGAAATGCCCTCGGCCTTTGCCATCAGCACAGCGTCACCAGGTTCATCATCGGCAATATCCTCCGCAGAAGGTGAAAGCAGGCTGAAGCTGGCAGGGGTTGATGTGGTTTTGGGGTCAAGCGCGGTAATGACGATATGCATCAGCGAGGAAAAATGTGCATCCAGTTGCGCATCATTAAAAAAATTGTCCTGGTAGAACGTTCGCCAGTCGGCGTATTCCGTTGACGACATACCAGCAAGCATGGCGCGCCAGTCCGGGCGGCGAAATTCACGCGCCAGTTTCAGGACGAATGTCAGCTCGCTGGCGAGGACTTTTCCAGACTGACCGGCTCAGTCACAGCGATATCCTCTGGATCATTCGCTTCCTGCAGCGGCACCATGCCGGACAGCAGCTTCACGCTGTACTCTGCAGCGGAAATAATCTCCAGTGGCCAGGTCATCAGCACTTCATTCTGGATCTGCTCAACGTCTTCTTTCGGTGTTTTGTGCGTCCCTTTCAGGGGATGTCCATGCCATAAAGACATGGCCACCAGCAGTGCGCCGGATTTAATCGTCATATCCATCGCCGCCTGCATGTCGGCATCGGTGATACTTTCCAGCGTCTTCAGGTGTTCAAGATGCTCAATACGCTGCAGCGCCGACAGTTCGTAGAGCGTGACGGTCTTACCGTTGCGTTCGAACGGCTCACTTTTTAAAAACATGGGTTACTCCAGAAAGCGGGGCCACAGCCCCGGAAGTCAGGAAACGGTGACTTTACAGGTCGCGACAAAAAGCCCGTCGTTGGTCATCACGATAATGTCGGCGGTTCCGGCGGCAATGCCGGTTACTGTCAGAACCGTACCGGCGACAGTCACTGTGGCTTTACCTGCATCCGTGGTGGTGGCCCGGAAAGATTGATCGCTTGCGCTGGCTGGCGCCACGGTGACATTCAGCGTGGTGGTGGCAGCAACCGCAACGGTGGTGGTCGATTTATCCAGGCTGACGCCGGTTACGGCAATCGCTGCAGCAGCGCTGTCTTCAGCAAGACCTGGTTTGCCGTTGTTGCTGATTTTGACAGAACGGGTAATGGTGTCTTTTGCCGTCACCGTTTTACCCAGGCTGCTTACCCAGCCACGGAACACATCGATGGCGCCATTCGGGTATTTGATTTTGTACGCCAGCACGGTACCGTCATCAAACCAGCGAACCAGATCCTGCTGCCCGCTCTCGGCAGGTTTCCAGGCCAGCGTAAAACTGGCCTCCCCCGCCGATTTCTGCCCCTGCGCGGTAGCAGTCCAGTCGGCATCTTCGTCGTCCAGATAGGTGTCGTCGTTTGATTCGGCAGTCAGTTCACCGGGCTGCAGGTCTTTAATCTTTGCCAGGCGCGTCCAGTCAACATCCGATAATGGGTTGGCGAAGGGGTTACCCGATCCGGAATAAATCCAGAGCGTGGTGGTGGCACCCTTTACCGGCGCCAGTGGGTTTGGTGTAGTCATTACGTCCTCACATTTCGTAAGTAATGGAATATTTCAGATCAGCCGAACTCCACAGCCCAAGATCGTCATCGCGCTGGTAGTCATACCCCTGCTGCACCATGTTATTGATCAGCAGAGAAAGTCCTGGCACATTGCCAAGCACCGGATAAATACGTGACTCCATCCAGTCATCGAGCTCGGAATCGGGTACCTGCGCCGGTAAAAAGATTTCGATATGCAGCGTGGCCTGCCAGATATCAGCATCCAGTTCTTCGCCGGTATACCCGGCATCCGTCAGGAAGACAGCGACCGCCGGAAAATCCCCCTCCTCCAGTACTGCTGGACGTCCGTCAAAATAGAGCGCGTCTTTACCAATATGGCTCTCCAGCGCATCAATAATCGTCTTTCTAATATCAGTGTGTTTCATCGTTTCAGAATCAGCCTGAGTTGGTTTTTAAGGGATGCCCGAAGTTCTTTAGGCATATCCGATTCCATGAGCTTCGGCAGCTCATCTTTAAATGCGGTCGTCAGTGGCGCTGCCAGTGGAATGCTGACCACTTCGATCGGATAGCGGGGTCTGGATGTCCGTCGCATCACATGCCAGCGACCATTTTCCAGTTGTTGAATAAAGGCCCCGGGGAAACGAAAAGGGCCAATACGCAACACACTATTGGCCCCTTTTTTGTCCCGTTTTCTGCGGGATAACCGTACGCTGGCGGTACCGAGCTTTATCGCGGGCAGGTTGCCCCGGTTCACGCGGATCATTGCCATCGGCTTTTTCGCCGTGGCGCGTTTTATCCTAGCGCGTTGTTTTACCAGCTTGCGTGGCACCCGCGTATCTTTCGAAACAACGGCAACGCTTCGGCTGACTGCCCGGGTGGCGACACGGTTAACAGCCTGCGCCGAGGCCCGCGGAACCGCCGTATTGCTGATGCTGTTCAGGTTTGCTATAGCCTGTTCAAGCCCTTTTAAAGACATAGTTCCCCCTTAACGGCGCCGGGTCGCTGCGGGAGGAGAACCCGTACCAAGCCAGATATGGCAGGAGCCACAGTCATCAGGACCAATACGATCAACCCAGAAAGGCTTTCCGTTAATATCCAGCGAGTCCAGCCGTGCAAGCTGCCCAATCGTTGCTGATTTCACAAACAGCGACGGGCTGGTCCCCTCGACACGGATGCCGGGTGTGGCGTAACCGATATTTTCCGGATCATCGAAAACACCACTCAACGTGACGCCAGAAATAGCGCCGGACGTTACTGTTGCAGAAGTCCCCATAACCTGCCGAATAGTGTCATCGGCCTGTGTTATTGCAGCATCAAAAAGGTTATCGAAATCAGCCACACAGCCCCCTGTTAGTGCTCGCGGACCAGCCCAAGTGCAACCAGGCTGTCCGCATCCGCTTCTGTCACGCGGATCACGGTCCCCGCCTCCACAATAGATACCCGTTCATCGCGGGTCGCGTGCAGCGCATCAATGTGAAGCGTGACCAGCGTTTCGACTGCCGTCAGCGCGTCATCTGTTCTATCGCTTAATACAGTATCCACTGGCGGCACGGGGTCTACGGCGCCGGTGGATGCACTACCATCACTCACGCCACCATTTTCAACACTATCGGTATCCGTGCCTTCATCCAGTTCTTCCTCCAGCTCCGCAATGCGCATAGAGAGCTCCTGAATGGTGCCACTGGTATTCACTTCCCGACCAAGCTGCGCGCCAAGCTCATTAAGCCGCGCAATCAACTTTTCTTTTTCAGTCATAAGAACAACTCCAGAACAGGGCCCCGCAGGACCACAGATGAATATCAGGCGAGTTTGACAGACACGAACGCATCCGGGTCAGCCAGCAGCATCAGCGGTGCAGACTGAATCATGGTGAACTCACGCGCCGGATCGCCTGTCTGTACCCAGTTTTTCGGATAACGCGTGGAAGCGTTAATGCCTTCACGCTGGGCATCAACATCCTGAATGCAGCCGTAGGTGCGCAAACCGCGCGCCTGGGTATTACCCAGCACCATGCTCAAATCCGGCAGGTAGTTCTTTTTGGTGTCGTCTTCAATGTATTGCCCGGAGTAAACGACAATGGCCACATCGCCATACATTCCCTTATAGGAGACCGCTTCACCCAGATCTTTCAGCGCCGTTTCCAGTTCAGAGTTAGAACCGCGACGGGTGTCGAGCTTCTCTTTTACCGCTTTGAATGAACGGAACAACGCCCAGCCCTTCGGATCAAAGACGATAATATTGACCACGCCGCTGGCGTTCAGCGCATAGGTTTCAATATCGTCAGTGGGATCATAGGTTTCTTTGTCGCGGGTGCTCCATGCCGCAGCACCTGCCTGGATGATGTTGTTTCCGGCACTGCGTCCCATATCCACCTCAACCGGTTCAAACGCTTCGCCGGTCATGGTGTATTTACCGTTGAGAACAGCAGCCACAGCCTGTTTCTCTTCCACCTGAGCAATCGCCAGTTCTTCATCCTTCATGTTCTGCAGGATAATGCGACGGCGGCGGTAGGCCGGGTCAGCCAGATTTTGCGGGTCTTCATCCGGCAGGCGGCGCAGCGTCATCTGCGGGTTTACCTCGTGCTTGGGCTTGACGTAACCCGGCGTAAACTCTGACGTTGCGCCACCACGGGAGCGGATAACCTTGCCGGAAATAACAGGCGAGACGTACAGCGCCATGTTGACCATGCCCGGGATTTGCGACAGATACACCTTCTCGGTGCTGAAGGGGTAGCTTTCACGGAAGAAGATACGCAGGAAAAGCGGATCGAATTTGAATTTCTTCTCATTGACCGCCAGCAGTTGGGCCGTTGTGTAAATTGACATAGATTTTTCCCGTAAAAAAAGCCGCGATGGCGGCTTCTGTGGATGATGGTTAGTGTTAAGTCGGATGTCAGACGATACTGATGGCTGTACCTGCGAATGCGTTGCGTTTGATGTGTTCATCCGTCACCGCATCCGGCCAGAGCACATCTTCAATACGGAAAGAGCCGGACTTATAGAATGCCAGCTCAGTGCTGCTCTGGTCCGCGGAAACAGCCAGAATGCCACAGGCAGCCCCAGCATGCTGGCCATCCCAGACGTTCAGCTTGCCGGAAGTGGCATCCAGCATCAGAGGCGTCATCGCCGGTACTGCTTTCGTCAGTTCACCGGGTGCATAACCGGTATGCGCCGGATCACTGTTCCCGAGGGGCTGATTGTGAGTAAATTGTTCAGTGTTAGACATGTTGACCTCTTAAACAGGCGTATTTAACAAATCGTCACCCGCCTCAGCAGAAGCGTTACCTGCCGTTACGGTGCCGGGTGCGGTTTCCATCAGACGATCCAGCGCGGTATCCGTGCGCGCCAGAGCACTCTGAGGTGCTGCGGCAAGAATGCGCTGGGCACTTTCCACGGTCATTCCCGGCGTTTCTGCCAGCGCACGCGCCTGTGATTCACGCCCTTTCGCTTCTTCACAGTTCAGGATCCCCATAATGCGGCCGTTTTCGGCTGCGACCGCCGCTGCCACCTGGCTGCTGATATCAACAGTTGCGCCCGCGGCAGGGTCAGTAACGACCACAGCAGGCGCGTCAACGGTGGTCACGGTCTGGTCAGCAGATGCTGCTGGTTGAGTGGTATCTGCGGATGCAGTAGTACCTTTCATGCTTCCTCCTCGGGAAATCATCGTTCGTTTATTAATTGCATCGCGCATAACGTTCAGCGCATCCATGTTGTTGACCAGCTGCTCCGCCAGGCCGTTGTCTACTGATTCCTGGCCTGAAAACACAGCTGCTTCAGTATCAAGAACGGCCTGAATCGACATGCCGGTATAACCTGCCACCTTTTCAGCGAACATCTGCCGGGTAGCGTCGATACGCGCCTGAAAATCTGCACGTACCTCTTTGGGTAATTTCTCGTAGGGGTTCCCGTCCACCTTGTGATCGCCGCTGTAAATCAACGTGACCTCAACGCCGCTGGTTTTAAGGGCGGCGCCGTAATTGCTGTGGGCCATCATGACCCCGATGGATCCCGTTCTGGCCGTCTGCGTCACAAGCCGACGCGATGCCGCACTGGCAATCAACTGGCCAGCGCTGCAGTTCATATCGTTGGCTAACGCCCATATGGGTTTGATATCCCGCATGCGGGCGATGATGTCCGCACAGTCAAAAGCACCCGCCACCATTCCACCTGGCGTATCCATATCCAGAAGAATGCCGTCTACACCCGGGTCACTGATGGCCTGCTGGAGGCGCGCGATGATGCCGTTGTACCCCGTCATCCCCGAATACGGCTGGAGTGAGCGGGTTTTACTGACCAGCGTCCCGGAAACAGGCAGCACCGCGATACCATCAGTGATCTGGTAGCTTCGCGCCGGCTTTGGCCCCATTTCCTCATCATCACCAAAGAGTGCCAGCGGTTCAGCCATCTGCTCTGCGCCAAGCGTCACGCCCGACACGGTGTCGGTCAGACGGGTGATACCTAACTGACCAGCGAGCGCGCAAAAGAAAACCCGCGCATAGGCGGGTTCAAGTAAAAGCGGCTCATTGAAAGCCATACTGGCAATGTGCGGGAGATTACGCAGCTCTGGCGTCATCGGTCCCCTCCTCATTCGATTTTTTCAGTCCAGACTCAAAGGCCGAAGCCGCCCACGCTGGCGGTTTAAGTCCCGCAGCACGGCGCTCCATCGTTTCACGAACCTGCTGGGCAAAGATTTCCTGATAGTCTTCCCCGCGTTTGGCGCATTCCTTCTCATAGGTGCTCAGCCCCGCCTCAATGAGCATGACGGCCTCCTGCACCTCCTTCAGTCCGTCAATGGCCATTCGCCCGGAGCCGATCCAGTCAGCATTTCCCCAGGCGCTTCTCGCCTCCTGAAAACTGAACCGGGCTTTAGAAGGTAATGTCACCACCCGGCGAACAATGGCCTCTTCCAGCCAGCATAAAAACATCTGACAGGCCTGGCGGGAGGCAACAAATTTGCGACGCCCCATAAAGTACGCCCATGACTCGTTAGCACTCGCGCGGGCGGTGGAATAACTCATCTGCGAATAGTTGCGAGAGAGTTGCTCATACGACACACCCAGCCCTGCAGCAATGTAGCGCAGCAAAGATTGTTCAAACGTCGAATAGCCGTTATCAGTATCCTGCGCTGACTGGAGATTCAGGGAGTCGCCCGGCATCAGATGCGGCACCTTCGCGCCGCCGAGACGAACCGGCGCCGCGGTATAGTACGAGGCCATCTCCCCCAGCCAGCCGGTCATCTTGCTTTGCTGCTCTTTACTGTCTGAGCCGAGAATAAAGTCCATCGCGGTTTGCGTATCCAGCTCACTTTCAATCGTGGCGGCATACATCGCCTTGACAATTGCGCTCTGGAGCTGCGTATTCTGCAGCGTATCGAGCATTTTCATTTGCTCCATGACGCTGTAAAACACGTTGGCACCGCGTGTCTGCCCATCTTCCAGGGGTTCAAATACGTGGATAAAGGAAGGCCGCCCGCCGGGCAGTTCACGCGGTATGTAGGTCCACTTCTGCGCCATCCACCCCGGATAGCCATCCTCGCTGACGTAATATCCCAGCGCGGCGCCACTGTCATTTGTTCTGACACCTGCCCGACAGTTTCGCGTGTCTCCGGCATTATTGGGGTTGCTGATGCGTTTTGGGCTCACCATCTTGAACTGTGTGCGGAAAAGACGCGTGGAATCACTGTCCCAGGTGGCCTGTGCACATAACTCACCGTTAAACGCATGCATGGAAACACCTTCGCGGATCATCATGGTGAATGTACGCTTACGTTCCGCATCAATGCAGCAGCAATCATCCTCCGCAAATTCTTTCCAGGCCGCCTCAACTTCACGGGAGAACGCCCGGGCCTCTTCCTCCCCAATGCCCAGAAAACGCCAGCTGGGGCGATAACTGAGCCGGAAAAACGACCCGACAATGTGGTCCTGATGGAGCTGTACCGCGTTTGCCGCATAGCCGTTATTGCGGACCAGATCGTCAGCGCGCGCGTTACCACGGGAAAAATTAGGCAATAACGCAGCATCTGCGCTTTCACTCGGTGGATTCCAGGCGCGGAGCTGACCACCAAAGCCACCAGCACCGCCGTGATATCCGGCATAATCCCGCAGAGCGGTTTTGCCGTCCGGTCCTAACAAAGCAGGTGTTTTCATGCGTAAAATCCTGCCGGTCCCCGGCGTCGTGGAGTGGTGCCAACCTGTGACTCAAGTTCGGCAATGTATTTCTTCAGGTCACTGACTGAAGTCGCAGTGAACTCAACCCGCCGGCCGTCTTTTTGCACCGTTGCCACCCGCTTTCCCATCATGAGGTCATGCAACGCAGCACGGGCGGCATCCAGATCAGTCTGTGTCGCCATTATTCATCTCCAGATAATGCCCGGGCATAATCAGCCAGGGTTTTGTTATTGGTCCGCCCCCCCTCTTCCTCCAGCAGGCTCGCGAGCAGTGAATCAAGATTCAGTTGCCATCGCGAAATACTGATCCGCAGGGCCGCCAGCGCATAAACGAAGCAGTCCAGCGCTTCATTTCGTCGCTTTTTGCTGTCCCAGACGATTTTCTTACGCCCGTCCACCCATTTTTCAACCTGCTCCTCAGCAGTCAGTTGCTGTGCCTCAGCCAGATCGTAAATTTCGGGGTTATTGGGAAAATGCACGGCACCGGCAAGAGGTTCACTCCCTTCCGGCTGAAGTGTGAAGCGGTTATAAATCTGCTCCTTTGCGGTATCAGTCCCCACTTCCGTCAGATAAACGCCGTTCTTGTTGCGTTTACGCGGCATATTCGCGACGGGCTTACCGTAAACGGAAGCCCCTTTAATCGGGATCACGCGAAACAGACCATGCTTTTTTGAGCGATTGTAGACAATGGTGGGGTCAATACCGCCGATATCCCAGCAGATACGGGATACCGACATTTCCACGCCATTCTTTCGGGAATAGGTTCGGTTAATCGCCTCGTCCACCCTGACGAGGGTCGCTTCATCATCATGACGGCCCATAATGATCTGCCGGTCAATCAGCCAGCTTTCCTCACCGGGTCCCCATCCCCAGACGCGCATTTCATATCGATCCAGTTGGGAGTCGATCCCGGCTGTCAGATAAGCAACACGCTCCGGTACGGATGCGCCGAAGAACTCTTTGCGTTCGGCCATGAGCTCCGCATCAGGCCGTTCACCAATTTTAGGCTCCCATGTTTCGCCCAGAGTGGTGTTCACGAAGGTTTTACGCTTTCCGGTATCCCCTTTCGTTTTTAGCCAGTCTTTGACGATCTGTATCCAAGTGGTAAACGGGCTGTATGCCGTCCAGATGTGAAACGTCACGCTGTCTGGCGGGTCGATTTCGGTGCCTGTTGATGAAAACCAGGATAAACCGTCGCGCGTCCAGATCCCGGTGGTGTCGCAGATGTAACGTGCTTCAGTGAAATCCAGCTCCTGCTGCTTAATGACGCAGGCATTATGTTCACACAGGTAAAAGACGCTGGAGGGTTCGCCCGGTGTCCATTTCAGCCCGAACGGGGTCTCTTTGTCGCCGAATTTAAGGTACTGCTCTTCACCACAGTGCGGACAGGCAACATGAAAACGCATGAAATGCCCGGATTCGCTGGCAGCACGCTCAATCTGGCAGGTTCCCTTTGTTTTTGGCGTTGATCCGCGAATAGATTTGGGCCAGACAGAGCCCTCAATACGTTTGTCACCGAGAAACGTCGGGGAACCCTCTTTCTCAATATCCTCATCAAAAGCAGCGAGTTCGTCATAGCCGGCAACATCCACTGACTTTTCACGATAGTTTTTCGCCGCCTTACCACCCAGACACCAGAACCCGCGACCGTTGGAGAAACGTTTCATACTGAGCGTATTATCCCGGTGCTTTTTGCCATACCAGGGGGCCAGCGCCAGAAGTGACGGAATATCGCGAATCGTCGGCTCAACATGCGACTTCATGAAGTTTTCGGCGTCACCATCCGTGGGCAGCCAGATAAGGGAATTTCGCTGCTTGTGCTGTATAAAATACGCATAAACACCCAGCAACATTTTTGAATAGCCAACACGGGCAGACTTAACAACGTTAACTTCACGAATGTAGTCGTTACCCATCGCATTCATGATCGCGCGCTGAAACGGCAACGTTTCCCAGCGCCCTTCCTGGTAGGCCGACTCTTTGGGGAGATAGTAATTATCGTCTGCCCATTCAACCGCCGTTTGCGGCTCAGGTCGGTACAGCGAAAGTAGACCCGTGCGCGCAGAGTGCTGCAGCCCCTTAACCTGACTGTTCGATATATTCACTCAGCAACCCCGGTATTATTTCATCCAGCGCAGCTGCTTTGTTCATGGCTTTAATGATGTCCTTCTTGAGGAAATCAATATGTCGGTTTTCCAGCTCCGGGAAGCGCCGCTGAACCGACAGAGGAACTCCATCAAGAATGCTGGCTACTTCTCCGGCCATCCGCGACAGCACGAACGTACAGAATGCGGTTTCCACCACCTCAGCGGAATCTTTTGCATTTTTTAGTTCCTGGGCATCTGCCTGCGCTCGGGTGAGGCGGTGACGCTCATAGTCAATCGTACCTGGCTGAAGGTCGGATTCCGATGCAAGACGAAGGTCTTCCACCTCCTTCCGTAATTTCTCATTCTCAATCGCCGCGTCGCGTGCGGAAAACCATTCGATAGCCGCGGAAGATTCATAGAGGACCTCATTACCTTTTCCACCGCCACGTGCTACAGGCATTCCCTGATCCTGCCAGTTCTGAATGGTTCGCACGCTGACCCCAAATATTTCAGAAAGACGCTTTTTGTTGACCTCCATAGCTCACTCCATACACAAAAACAGAGAAAGGAAACGCCCTCTGGCTATTTAGCCGTTTTTTAGGCTTATCATTTCCTTTCTTTTCAGGGGGTGTTTACAGTTAAAACAATGAATTAGCGAGAAGAAGAACGGAAACGGCAAATGCCTGAAAATTTTCATAAATAGCGAGAATCTGCGCGGTCGCCGCCCCGTAACAGCTCTGATTGCCAGAAAGGACCCGAAAATTATAATGATTATCAAATTATATGAACAAAATGCGCCAAACTCTGTGCCATTGCCCCTAGCCCAGTGACTGGCAGTCTGTTCGGGAGTACCTTCTTCACTCTTAGTTTCCATCCAGCACCCTCTGATGATATAAACGTAATCAGATAGTTATAGATAGGGTTTAAAACGGCATTTATTCATTTCTAAGGAAAAGTATCGTGAAATATTTCGCTTTAATTTCAGCTCTTCTACTGTCTGGATGTGCAGGCCCAGCAGGATCCTATTGGGGTATAACACCAGCAAATTCAGACATCTGCCCTTCCGGGCAATCAGCCTCAGGTGAGTGTCGTTAATTTTCAATTCCTTTCACGAGTGAGTTCGTCGCACGGCAGAACCTCGAGGAGTAAACGGTTTTCCCTGGCCCACCAACTGAAATACATCTCTTTGATGTACGCGTGCAATATGCATAGAAAAGCCCCGCAATTGCGAGGCTTGAGTTTATTTCTCTTGCGAACTACTTGTTGTGAATGACAAATAGCGATTTACATTTAGGACAAAGCAACGCCTGTTGCTGTCGTACTTTCGTGGTGGACTGTGTGGAATTATGCCCACATATCGGACACATAACAGTCATGCTGGCTACAAGGCCAACGCGACGCATTGCGTTATCAAAATATGACATGATGGTTAACCTTTAAATGAGTGTGGTTCACCATATCACAATCAGTTCATTTATTAACCAACTATTCTCGTATATTTGACATTATAACTATTTATCATAGTCATGCATACCTACAGCAATACCCTGAATTAGCCCGAAGATTAGCAATGAAAATTATTTCCTTTTTCACCGTAATTGTAACAGCACTTCATTAGGCGCTGGAATAATCATCGGGATTCTTCACAACCCAGTCACCTTTCCTGTCCTTTACAACTTCAATAAATTCATCAGTATGAGAATATGAACCGCCTTCATCTTCCCACTCATTTAACGAATGTAACCATTCATCCTGTGTCACGATTTTTCCTTTTACAGTACTACTCAAAAAAATAGTCATAACTATTATGCCGGTAATTTAAGGAATCGATTCACTTTGATTATAGGTTAGATATCACATAGCATATCTCCTATAGCTCCTGAAAATATATCAAATAAAATTATTAGAACATTTCAATATATATCAAATCATTATCAGCGTTTTCCATGTGCATTTATTCTAACTGCTATACTTTATAGATCACTAATTATTGGAGATTTAGTTTATGTTTGGTATAAAAAAAGATAAAAACCATATTATTCATGGTGAGCTGGAGGAAAGTTATGGTGAGGCTCTGGAGTCACCTGACCATAAATTTAATGATACAGCAAGAAAATACGCATCCAGAGCAGGGGATGCAGTGCGAACAAGTACAGATAACATCAAGAGTCAGATAGAGTCCAATCCAATAACGTGCGTCGCCGTAGCTGCGACAACCGCGTTTATAATTGGTTTTTTGATTGGGCGGCGTTAAATAATAAATGGCTCACACCGAGCCATTTAAACCGTAGAACACATAAGTAGCAAAAATAAACAACATTGCTTATTTTTTAAATTTCATTTATACGAAGTTCTAATCGAATTCTCAACACATAAAAAACCGCCTAGATTACGACGGTTTATTATGATGCGTATCATTTAGGAGAATCCCTTTCAATTTCGGGATCATTTGGCTCTGAGGGTTCTCCGTCATCTGGATAAATAGGTTTATCTTCTCCAGGGAAGGGTAAATCTTCAGGCATCGGATCAACTATATCAGGACGATCTGTCATAAAACCACCTTTAAATTACTAAGAAAACAACAAAGCATTATGTTTACTTTTGTGTTTTTTTAGTTTTATTCTTTTCCTCATCATCATTTTTTCTATCCTTGTTCTTAGATTGATCAGGAGATATGTTCATTGAGTAAAAGTTCATGGAAAACTCCAATTTATTCTCCAGCAAGTCGCTGTGGTTATAGTATAGTTAAAAAAAACCATAAAAATTAACGAGGCGGTTATTATTTCGCGCAAACACATCCATGTCATTAATTAATGAGAAATTAAAAAACATACTTACAATTAATTTACATAATCCTATAGGGCAAAATTATTTTTATGTTTTCTAATTACCGCATCGCTTACAACCGGCCTCTGCCTTTTTATCTCTTCAATTTCTCTAATCCCTGCAAGTTGGTTGTTTGCCTTCTCTATTGCTGCAAGAAGAGGTTTAATCCAGAGTACGGCCTGGCAGTACGTCAGCGCGCGGGAGGCAACGGGACTATCACCGGTTGCGTCAGCGTCCCCGGAATCGGAGTACATTGAGCTGGCACGTAAACGGTTCGCGTAGTTGAGCAGCCCGCCAGCGACATCAGCAGGAACAGGTAGATCACAGTTTTTTTCATATCGAAGGATCTCCCGGTATTCGATGACGGTCTTTTCGATACCCGCATCAATGAGCGAATTTAAGCGACTGGCGTTTTCCGCAACCTGATTAAACCGGTTGAAGTTGAAAGCCTGAGTGGTTATTACCGTCGCTTGCAGCGCGTTATCACTGCGCAAAACCCGGTTATCACTCTGAGTCTTTTCCAGCGCTATGCTACTGCGCGCCAGTAATACACTGAGAACCGCGATAATAGTCACCGCTACAATCCCAACAAAAATCAGGGTTCTGTTCACGGGTCTATCCCCCAGCACGCCAGCACGCTTTCCTGGTCCCTCCGTTCTACCTGCCCGTAGCAGCCATTCTTCTGGCCTTTGGTCAGGCGACAATCGCGGCCACCGTCTTTAATCCACCAGCGGATCGCTTCACAGGCACCTTTACGGTCGCCTGTATTAATTCGCTTATAGAAAGTAGACGGGAAGCATTTTCCGGGACCGATGTTATATGGGCAGAAAGATGCGAGCCCGGCTTTCTGTGGTTCTGTCAGTGGTACCTTGATATTTCGCTCAACCCATGCCAGCGCCTTGTCGCGCTCAATGGCGTTTACCTGGGTGCATTTCTCAGCAGACAGCTTCATGCCCTGAACTACTGGCTTACCATCAACTATCGTGGCGCCACGGCAAATAGTCCAGATTCCGCCGCCGTCGCGATATGCTGTCAGGCTGTTACCCTCTTTTTCATCCAGAAACTGATCGAGAATCACGGGCGCGGAAGCCCCCGCAAGAATCAAACCAACGACCGCTGCGCTCAGTTTATTCTTCAACTTTGCTGGCATAACCATTGCGCCGATCCTCCCGTTCTTTCCAGCGGAAATACCAGTTCACTGCACAGGTGATAACGGTACATGCGATACCGACAATGATTGCCCAGTCACTCAGGCTTAATCCTGCAATTCTGTCGGCCAACATCCAGGACACCTCTTTTGCTGTTTTAGCTGTTTCGGCGTATGCCTTTGCTGATACACCGCAACCAGCTAACGTGGTTCCTGTGTAAATAGACCCGTTTTAGTTCCATGCATTTTTTGAGATCCCGGCCAAATAATGGTGCTGTCGGTATTCCTCCGGTGTCATATTGTTCAGTGATTCATGCGGGCGTTCACAGTTATATTCTGACAACCATTTCTCCGTAATTTCCCGCACTTCACTCAGCGTTCTGAACAGATAAAAATCGAGTATTTCTGTACGGTATGTCCGGTTAAAGCGCTCAATAAAAGCGTTCTGCGTCGGCTTACCCGGCTGAATAAATTCCAGTTTTACTGCATGTTGCTCTGCCCATTCAGCCAGTGCCAGAGAGATAAATTCCGGACCATTATCCATGCGTAGCATGACCGGATAGCCGCGATTTGCCGCAATCCTGTCGAGTACACGGACCACGCGCAAAGCTGGCAGATTCAGATCGATTTCAATCGACAATGCCTCACGGTTAAAGTCATCAACGACATTGAACGTGCGAAAACGACGGCCACAGACCAGAGCATCATGCATAAAATCGACAGACCAGCTCTGGTTCAGCGCTTCCGGTGTGGCCAGTGGCGAGGGATTACGCACCGGCAACCGTTGTTTGCCTTTACGGCGAAAATTCAGCTTCAGCAGACAATAAATACGATGGATCCTTTTGTGATTCCACGGGTATCCCTGCCGCCGCAGAACCTGGAAAAGTTTTGGAAAACCGTATCGTGGGTATCGCTCTGCCACTGCCTGCAACGCGACAATAACAGGTTCGTCACGCGTGGTATCCGGACGGTAATGGTAAACCGTTCTGCTCAGGTTCAGACTCCGGCAGGCCTGACGGATACTGAGTCCAAATGTCGTTATCAGATGAGTGACCAGCTCACGCTTAAAGGCTGGTTTTAAAGCTTTTTTTCGATAACGTCTTTCAGCGCCCGGTTCTCAAGGCTCAGGTCGGCAAACATCTGTTTGAGACGCCGATTCTCGTCCTCAAGATCCTTGATCTTTTTAATATCAGAAGCCTCCATGCCGCCGTATCTGGATTTCCAGTTGTAGTAGGTGGCTTCAGAGATACCGGCCTCCCGGCAGACATCTTTAACGGTTCGTCCGGCTTCAACCGACTTAATCACAGCGATGATCTGATGCTCAGTAAAACGGGCTTTACGCATAGCGCTCTCCTTCGTTGGCAGATTGATTATGCCGGATGAGCTCTAAATGTGAATGGCACGATTATGCGGGATACTTACA
>NZ_JAOWDP010000044.1:0-15742 GCF_030334595.1 Citrobacter sp. Ce104 | reverse complement strand
ATCCTCGGCGCTATCTTCAGTTATAACGTCATGCAGGCGACCAAAGCGCTGGATATTCTGCGCGATATTCTCGCCAGCATTAGCGAAGATAAGCGTATTCAGGTACTGCTGATTTCATGGTGCTTTGGTGGATTTCTTGAAGCCGCGGCGGGTTATGGTACGGCGGTCGCCATTCCGATCGGCATTCTTATTGCGCTGGGATTCAACCCGCTGAAGGCGGCGATTGCCTCTCTGGTGGCAAATACCGTTCCCACTGCATTCGGCGCGGTCGGGATCCCGGTTTCTATTCTGGCGGAACAGGTTAACCTGCCGGTTTATACCTTAGGCGGAACTATTATTCTGCAGCTCGCGCTGTTTAATATTCTGCTGCCGTTTGTGATTGTCTGCATTATTGGCGGCGGCCTGAAAGCCATTCGCGGCGTATTTCTGATCACGCTGATTTGCGGTATCACCACGCTGGTTCCACAGTATTTTGTCGCCATCCATCTTGGCGCGGAATTACCTGCCTTTGCCGGGAGCCTGGTCAGCCTGCTTGCCGTGGCGATGGTCAGCCGCCTGCGCAAAGGGAAAACCGATCCCGAGTGGCGCATTGAGGTCAGCCATACCCGCGAAACCACGCCGCGCTCGGCAAAAGTGTTGTTCCGGGTTGGCTCTATTTATCTGTTTATTTTTGTGTTT
This sequence comes from Citrobacter sp. Ce104, assembly GCF_030334595.1. Lineage (NCBI taxonomy): Bacteria > Pseudomonadati > Pseudomonadota > Gammaproteobacteria > Enterobacterales > Enterobacteriaceae > Citrobacter > Citrobacter sp. Ce104. The sequence continues at coordinate 15,064 of NZ_JAOWDP010000044.1, read as the reverse complement.
ATCCTGCTGTGTTCGCCGCTGTTCCCGACAATAAAAGGCGCGGCATCCCAACTGGCTTCGGTGCTGCATTTCACGTTGGCTGACGGCAAAACGATGGCGCTGAAAGTTGAATGGGTGACCACACCGGGGATGCTGATCATCTTTGCGACCATTATCGGCGGTTTTATTCAGGGAGCGTCCGCACGTGGGATGCTGGAAGTATTTATCAAAACGATTTTCCAGCTTAAAAACTCTATCGTCGCAATTATGGCGATCGTCGCGCTGGCCACGGTGATGGATCTCAGCGGGATTATCTCCACGCTGGCCCAGTCGATTGTCGATCTGACCGGCAGCTCGTACGTCTTCCTCGCCCCGGTGATTGGCGCGCTGGGCACGTTCGTGACCGGCAGCGATACCAACTCGAACATTCTGTTCGGCAAGCTGCAAACCATTGCCGCCAGCAAGTTACATATCGATCCTAACTGGCTGGCGGCGGCCAATACCTCTGGCGCTACGGGGGGGAAAATGATTTCGCCGCAAAGCATCGCCATCGCAGTTTCTGCCACCAAAATGGACGGTCAGGCCAACCAGATTATGTCTGGCACCATGAAATACTGCTGCGCCTACATTGTGATCCTCGGCCTGAAAGTCGGTCTGTTTTATTACTGGTTTATGGCGTAAACCATTGTCAACCCCGTCAAATTCGCGGCAATCGAATTTGACGACATAGTGACCAAAAAGGTTTACACCGCCCCGGGAACGGAACGAGGCAACAGACTTTACGATTTGTCGGCGCTGACTAAAATAGCGCCGATGTTTCAAATCGAGGATTGTTGTTATGTTGTTCTGGAAAAAGATGGTGAAGAAGTTCGACGCCTTTTCCGCGTTGATCCCACCACGCTACTTCCGCGTGTAATACCAGGCACTTATGCCTGATGGCGCTTCGCTTATCAGGCCTACGTTTCACACTCATTTGTAGGCCTGCGTTTCACGCTCATTTGTAGGCCGGATAAGGCGCGAGCCGCATCCGGCAGCGACAGCAGCAAATGCTCACCCCTTTCTCTTACGCAGTCCGCACGCTCTTAACATCACCACCCAAATACGCAGCCACGCAAAACGGTAGACCAGCGGATGTTGAAGCCGCAGCAATGTCAGAAACATACAGCCTCCTTGCGGCGCTACAGTACCGTTGCCTGATAGCGAATCTGCGGCTCCATTATCTGGTGACGCGCGTCTATCAGCCGCAGTTCATACGAGTCGCGCTCTTTCGTTAGTCGCATCACCGCGTCAACAACACTGGTGGTCCGCTCCAGCGCCAGCTTGTCCTCATAACCATTGAGCAGTGAGGCCAGCATCACGCTGCAAATCAAATCCCCTACGCCCACCGGCATTTTGGCAAAGCTATACAGCGGCCTGGCGATGTGTAACGTCTGTTCCGCCGTCACCAGCAGCATTTCAAACGCCTGTTTGTCACGCGAGCAGTCGCCGAGATGCTTCACCAGCACCTTCTTTACGCCCCACGACACCAGTTGCCGCGCCGCTTCCACTACCTCGTCAAAACTACGCAGTTGTCTGCCCGTCAGCACGCCCAGCTCATAGAGATTCGGTCCCATTATGTCGGCCAGTTGAATGGCGTCATCGACAAAAAAGGACTCCACGCCCTGCGCGACAATACAGCCTTTTTGCGGGTCGCCCATTACCGGATCGCAAAAATAGAGCGCCTGCGGATTACGCTGACGAATGGTGGTGACCGCGTGTTTCACCTCTTCACAATGGCGTTTATCTCCAAGATACCCGGACAATACGGCATCGCATTGCGTCAGCTTTTGCAGGTCATCCAGCCCGCTGATGATGGCGCTCAACTCACCGTGCGGCATCGCCATGCCCTGCCACATCCCGTACTGGGTGTGGTTAGAAAACTGTACGGTGTAAAACGGCCAGACATCGATCCCCGAAAGCTGCATCGGCAACACGGCGGCTTTATTTCCGGCATAGCCATAAACGACTGACGACTGAACAGACAACACGTTTTTCATTTTAACTCCGTCTAACGAAACGTTGGCAGCAGACCAAATACGTCCAGAACAACCGTCAGATAAACAACCGCCCCACAGACAATCACCAGGTTGAGCACGGTGTTATTACACGGCGCGGTATAGCTGGCGGTCGGAAAACGTTTCCGTGCCGCTTTCACCAGGAACGGCGGCAGGATCACGCTCCAGATGGTAAAGGCCAGACCAGCGTAACCAATCGCGTGCACAAAACCGTTCGGGAAGAAGAAGCACACGGCGGCTGGCGGGAAGTAGGTCACCAGCGCGGTTTTCAGGCGGCCCATGCCGTCATCCGGGAAGTGAAACAGATCGGCGATATAATCGAACAGGCCAAGCGTCGCCGCCAGCAGTGAACTGGCTACCGCGAAGTTGCCGAAGAAGGTGAGGATCAGATCCATATAACGGCTGGTGAACAGCCCGCTAATAGCCTCGACAAACACGTCGATATTGCCGCCTTTGGCAATAATTGGCGGGAACGAGGAACGACTAATGTTGCCCATCGTCACGCCCAGCCAGAAGATATACAGCAGCAGGGCAAACAGTGTGCCGATGATAATCGAACGCGTAATATTCGGGACCCCGCTCGTGCCATACAGCTTAACCAGGCTCGGCACGTTACCGTGAAAACCAAACGAAATAATGCAGAACGGCAACGTCATCAGGATATACGGCAGGTACTGCGAATCGGGCAGCGCCACCGCCACGCTATCGACCAACTTTGCCACTTCAATATGGCCAACCAGCCCGGAGAAGGTGGCAAAGAACGCGATAAACTTACCGATAATCAACACGGTAGTAATACGTCCAACCAGCAGGGAGCTGTACCAGGCAATCGCCCCGACCAGCATACTGACAATCACCACCGAGATATTCGCCGGAAAGCGCACGCCGCTGTATTTGAACACGGTTTGCGCCATCACCGCCGACGAACCGGAGATATAGGCATAGGTCAGAATATACAGCACAAAGCCGAAAGCGATACCGACAACGATATTCCACTTACGGCCTAATAAATCCTGAGTAAAGGTATTAAAACTGGCACCAGCGCCATAATGCAGGTTTACTTCGACCAGCATCAGACCGGTTAATAACATCATGATGGCGATAAAGAGAAGAATAACTGACGCACCGGGAAACCATACGCCGGCCATCGCTATCGGCAGGGAAAACATCCCGCCACCCACTACGGTCGCGATAACCAACATGGTTCCGCTAATCAGTCCGGGGGTACTACTCTGTCGCTCAATGGCATTAATATCCATGATAAATGTTCCTGTAGACTATTCGTTATAATTACAGCTGTCATTTGTACATCATGCGGATAATAAAAATGTCGGAGTCAGGGTTTACTTTTTTTAGTTATGTCACGGTAACGGGCACCGCAAAGGCTTCCTGTTCATGGAAAAGAAAGACAAAAAAGCCCCATCCTGAGATGGGGCCATAATTATTATTTAGATATAGTCAAAGCGTGCAGTAAAGAAACGCAACTGCTTCGGCTCATAAATAAACTTCAGCCCGCGAATATCTTCTTTGTGCTGGTAAAGTTTAATAATACCGTCAGCCACGACATCCATATGCGCGTAGGTATAAACGCGGCGCGGAATAGTCAGACGCACGGTTTCCAGTTTCGGTCTGTGGTGTTCACCGGTCACGTTATTACGGCCCGCAGAGATAATTCCGCGTTCCATACTACGTACGCCCGTTTCCACATAGATGCTGGCAGCCAGGCTTTGCGCCGGGAACTCGTCCTGCGTCAGATGCTCGCAGAAGCGACGCGCATCGAGGAATACCGCGTGACCACCCACCGGTTCAACAATCGGTACGCCAGCGGCTTTCAGCTTGTCACCCAGGTAGCGAACCTGCTTTACGCGGTGCTCAATGTACTCATACTGCATGGCTTCGCGCAGGCCAATCGCCATAGCTTCCATGTCGCGTCCGGCCAGGCCGCCGTAGGATGGCATCCCTTCGTAGACCACGACTAACTCTTTGGCAGAAGAGAACATTTCGTCATCATTCATGCACAGGAAGCCGCCGATGTTCACCAGACAGTCTTTTTTACCACTCATGGTACAACCGTCGGCGTAGCTGAACATCTCATGCACGATCTCGGCGATGCTCTTGTTCTCAAAGCCCTGCTCTTGCTCTTTGATAAAGTAGGCGTTTTCTACGCAGCGGGTGGCGTCGTAGAACACTTTAATGCCGTGTGCTTCTGTCAGTTCACGTACCGCACGCATGTTTGCCATCGAGACCGGCTGTCCGCCCGCGAGGTTAACCGTCACCGCCAGGCAGATATAGGCAATATTCTCGGCACCTTTTTCGTCAATCAGCTTTTGTAATTTTTTAAGATCAATATCACCTTTAAACGCAATATTCAGACCGGCATCGTGCGCTTCGTCACGAACGATATCGACAAATACCGCACCATTTTTTTCCTGGTGATAACGGGTAGTGGTGAAATACATATTCCCGGCAACATATTGCCCCGGTTTAATTGCCAGCTGCGATAACAGGTTTTCTGCGCCGCGTCCCTGGTGAGTCGGAACAATATGTTTAAAACCGAACAGTTCCTGCACGGTTCTTTCCAGATGATAGAAGTTTTCGCTGCCCGCGTACGCTTCATCACCCATCATCATTCCGGCCCACTGCTTATCGCTCATTGCGTTAGTGCCACTGTCGGTCAGCAGGTCAATATAAATATCTTTCGAATTTAACAGGAAAGTATTGTAACCCGCTTCCTGCATTTTCTTAAGGCGTTCGTCACGCGGGATCATAGATACAGTTTCAACGCTTTTAATACGGAAGGGTTCTGCCGGATAATTCATTTTGTTTCTCCAGTAACAGTGGTCATGTACGTATTAATGTGAAGTAAAGCATATCGAGTTCATCAATAAAGTCTGATGAAATATAACTATTCGCCTCCTGATCCAGGGGGAGAAATAATGTGGAGGCACTATGCAAGATTTAATTGATTATGGAAATAGCCCGGTCAACATTAATCACTGGCAATAATTTAAAAAGCTGTAAATGTGAGTGATGCAAATCACACGTCTTTTTTTTACCCGTTCATATTCAACGAGTTTTTTTTTGCGGGTTGATTTGCCGTTTGCGGTAGTGCGCCCACAGAGGGGGGAAATACTGAAAACTTAACTTTCCAGGCTGTGCTCATAATGTATTGCTCAATGAGTACACCCCATTTTGTGAGAGTCAGATCACTTCGCGGGTTTATATTTGTGATTCACATCACTAAAAGTGTAAAGCAAAGTGTACAAATCAACGTTGTTTCAGAGTTTGCTATTTGCTTCAGTGAGTTAAATCACATTTTTGTCCAGATGCTGACAGGCACTGTTTTCTGGAACGAGGGGATATTCAGGCGTGCAAAAGGCAATGAATTTATACAGTGAATAATACCGGATTTATTGGGATGAGGGAGTTTTCTATTTATTCCGAAAGCGTGCTATTCGCGCTTATTTCATCTTATTTACATCTGGACTTAGCCCAAGATACTGGGGTAATTTACAGGGGTTTTATTAGCGCGATGCGAAGGTGCGCCAACACCTGCGCATCGCTAATCACAGTAACTATTATCGGAGAATAGTCACCATGACTGATACGCATTGTATTGCAGTTTCATTTGATCCAGAAGTGCACACCGTAGATAACCGTCGCCTGAAGGTGGGTTATGCGAGCCGCTATCCTGATTACAGCCGTCTGCCGGTGAAGTACGTCCAGTTTCCATCCATCGTGATGAAGGGCCAGTGGCTGAAAGCCGCCGGATTCGACACCGGCACCCGCGTTGATGTACGCGTAATGCATGGCTGCATCGTACTCACCGCCCGCGCCGCTGAACCCGAAGAGTCAGAACTGATGCAATCCCTGCGCGCCGTGGAAAAGCTCTCCGCGCGCAAGCAAAAGCAGGTGCTGGAGTTTATCGGGGTGATTGCGGGGAAAGGGTTGAAGGGGTGAGAGTGTGATTGTCATTGAGGCGCCTGTGGGCGCCTTTTTGAGCGTTTAGCACAGCATATTTTTCAGTTCTTCTGGGGTATACGGCGGCATGCGCCGGTGCAGCATAGCATGACAATTTGGACACACAGGGATCAGGTCATTGATGGGATCAAGGCGGTAGTCTTCTTTTATTACCGATAAGGGTACCAGGTGATGTACATGGATAAACCCTTCAGCAATCTTACCGTAGACCTTTGACATATCCATGCCACACACTTTGCACTGATAGCCGTGGTGGTGAAGCGCTGCCTGTCGGGCGTTGCGGTCGCGCTCATAGCGATTCACGGTCACCTGAGTCGCTGCCCCCTCGATATATTCAGTTTGCGCCTCGAGTTCTTCAGGGAAGATCGTGTCGCTCACCACCGCAGCACGATTTTTATCCTGAACAATATGAAAACCTTGCTCAGTCAATAATCTAACGCATTTCGAACTGATACCGCCGGAGAAATCCTGAGGGGTAAACGCTTTGCCCGTCAAAAGCGTCGCCGCAATTCCGGCAATAGCTTTTGATGGATAGCGTCGCCCCTGAAATTCCAGCTCATAAAGTCGTGCCTCTTTGAAACGATGCGAGAAGCCCGAGTCATAGGCGTGAATGGCCTTGATGATGTACTCGCGCGGCAGCGTGTCAGGTAATTCATTCATGGGGCAGGTTCCTTTAACTAAAGGCTTTCTGAAATAACGGCAAGCGATAAAGTGACATCGATAGTGTATCGGCCTCACTCCTCTTGATCAGGTGATATTTTGCGAGCATCATCGCAATTATTTACCTGATAATGAAATCAATGACTTCCAGTAACCCCCTGCAACAGGCAATTGCCGACATCACCATCTGGCGTAAAGGCGAGCAGCGCGCGCCGCACAAGCCCCTGCTGCTGCTTCATGTGCTGGCGGGTTATCAGCAGGGTCACGGTCGCCTGTTTAACTACGGTACGGAAGTTCGCGACCCGTTGCATAGCCTGCTGGAGCGATTTGGGCCACAGCGCGCGCAGTACCGCCCCGATATGCCCTTCTGGCGCTTACAGGGAGATGGGTTCTGGGAGCTACAAAACGCCGAGCATTGTTCAACATCCGGCAGCAGCAAACAGCCCCCAGCCGGAGAACTGGTGACATATAACGTTGCCGGAGGATTTGATGAACAACATTTTGCCCTGCTGAAAAGAAGCAAGAATCTCATTAACGCCCTGGCCCAGCAGATCCTCGAGGCGCACTTCACCGAAAGCATTCAGGAAGAGATCGCGGATGAGCTGGGATTTGATATCCTGCAAATCCGCAAACAGCGGGACCCGTTGTTCCGCCAGCAGGTTCTACGTGCCTATAACTATGAATGCGCCATTTGTGGCTTCAATATGCGCCACGACAGCACCTCTGTCGCCCTGGAAGCCGCCCATATCAAATGGAAACAGCACGGCGGCCCATGAGAGATTTCAAACGGCCTTGCGCTGTGCGCAATCCACCATAAAACCTTTGATAAAGGTTCGATTGGGCTGGATGAGAGTATGCGAGTTCAAGTGTCGCCCGCAGTAAATGGCAGCGGCATGGTGGGCAGACTGTTCTGGGATTTCGACGGGAAGGAGATTGCTCTACCGATGATACGCGAGAATTATCCAAAAGAAGGGTTTGTGGAGTGGCACAGAAAGGAGGTGTTTAGAGGGTGAGTGCGAAGGCCGGACTCGAATTTCACACCTAATAGACTGATACAAATGTAATTTATAAACAGGCATAAATGGTTATACCCGCACTTGTACCCACAAGTTAAAATCCGTACAAAAAACAGACATCGCAAGTGGGTATAAAGCCATACCAGTAAAACACCGATATGGCAGTCAAAGCAAGATTCAGACAAGTAGGAAAGTTTTCTTCAGAGGCACCAACTCCCTCAGGGCAAAGTCAGCTATCGGTGCACAACAAACACTCACTGTTACTATGCTAGTTCCCATGGCAAATCTCTGCGTCTATTTACTGGTTTTAGAGTACCCTCGTTTCTCAATTGTTGAGCGGCCCAACGAATGTCATATTGCCACGTATACAACATATCGCCGGAATCCCTAAGCTCAGCCTCGTAGCTGTCCCATACATACTTTGAGACTTCACGTGGCCAAGCACTACCACCCCGTTCCTGAAGACACTCGATGATCCATTTTTTCATGCTTTCCCTAGTTACAACCATTTATCCTAACCTTCGCTCGTTGTTCGATACATCCCAATACTAGCATTGACAGCCTCTGGTACAAGGTGGGCAGAACCTAAGCGCCTGTAGTCTGCTATGAGCTGTGAGTTCAACGGGTCAATGCAACGCTATCCTTAATCAAGGGGGACGTTGCCATGAAACGAAGAACTCGGATTAACTACACGCCAGAGCAGAAGGCGATTATCTGGGACAGACATAGCGTCGCCGCCTGCGGATTTGTTGCAGGTAGAGTTTTCATATTTGCTCTTGAGGGGTTAGTTAACGTTGAGTGGGGTAAACGGCGATGTATACGTAGCCGTAACTGCCAAGGGTATCGGCTTCGCAGGTGAAACCATTGTGGTACAGGGTGACACAGTGGGCATGGCGAGGATTCATTTCACCAGTAGTCAACATCGACTCCATCTGGCTGATAAAATGTGGGAATACTTCATCCAACTTCAAAGATTCTGCGTTACTGAATTCACCGGTAATGCTGGCCCGGTCAACCAGATAGTGCAGCCGGTTTCCCTCCTGTACCAGACGAGCGCCAAAGCAAGGCGTCACATTACGATTCAGCCCCCACTGGAGAAATGAATCGTTCTCTGAGTCAGTAGATTTCATTGAAGTACCCTCATATCCAGCCTCGCTCTGCAAACGACACAATTCCATCTGATCCGATAACCAGATGATCGAGAGTTTTCACATCAACCAGTGCCAGCGCTTCTTTAAGCCTGCCCGTAATGTTGCGGTCACATTGGCTGGGCTCCGGGTCACCTGATGGATGGTTATGCGCCAACACAACGGCCGCAGCATTGAAGCGAAGCGCTGACTTCACAACCTCTCGAGGATGGACCTGGACATGGTTAATCGAACCGGCAAATAGCGTTTCACTCTCCAGTAAACGGTGCTGGTTATCGAGATAGAGCACCATAAACACTTCCCGTTCTTGTCCTGCCAGCTTTAACCGAAGCCAGTCACGGGCTGCCGTACTTGAAGTAAAGGATATGCCAGGCTGACGAAGATATTTATCCAGCAGGTTGATAGCGCGGCGGATGGTCCGTTGGGCATAAGGTGTCAATCCGGAGGTCGTGGGGAGCAGGCAACCATGCCGGGCCATAACCGTCAGTTGGAAAAGTTCAGATTGTATTGACACCGGGGATAATGCGGTATTCATGTCAGGTATTCCTCAGTCGATTAGATGCATAATGGCGCTGCACTCTGGATGGTTCAACGCGAAGTCTCGTAAGCGATAATATTGCTCAGTCATCGCGTCACACTCGGTACGACAGGCATGGTGGCTGTATGCCATCAGGCAGGAGACTATCCCAGCCGCTTCGCCAGTAAGTTCCGCGCCGTTGCCGTTCATGCTGTTGAACATTGTCCACTTTTCATCTTGCTCTGACTCGGGAGCCATAAAAGCGCCACCGTTACTGAGCGTCGAAAAATTCCAGATACCTCCGTGATAATCGGTACACAGCCGGTCCATCCAGGCAAAGATTTGGGGCTCAAGGATTATCCATTGTGGGATGGTACCAAAGTGCTGTGGCCAGAAGCCTATGCGTAACTCGTCAGGGACCACTGAGGCGGTAATTGCTGTCAGCTCAGCGAACTGATGATTTTGTGTATCCATTAAATTATCTCCTTATGCAGGAACTGTTGTTTAACGCCCGAAAAACTCGAGCATGTTTTCTGCCATAACCCACAGGGCGCGGTTGAGCTTCACATCGCCGTCAATACCGGTAACAGCACGGGTGCGATTACTTTTTCCCTGTGCGGTTCGCCCTGACAGACCACCTTTCATCAGGTTCTCCTGCACGCGCTGGTAGACAGTCCACAGGTCATCGCTGTAGTCCTCCCGGCGACGCGGAGTCAGCAACTGCGATACCGTGACCGGCTGGTGGTCTTCACCAAAGCGATACTTCAGCGCGGCATTTGCCAGCGCGTGACGAGCCGGGGCTGGCAGCGCCAGTGACTGCATTGCATCGCGCTTCTCCTACACCCGGTCAAACACCCCGAGCACTTCGTAAGCCCCTTCAATCACCTTCTCAACGACATTGCCTTTATGTGGCACCCGTACCTCTCCGAACGACTGACCGCAGACCAGACCGTTGGTACAGACGCCACGAAACAGCCCCGGCAGCATCTGGTAGCTTGATGAGCCGTCGTGGCTGTTAAGCAGAATGATTTCCGGTACCTGATGCCCGGTAAGTTGACCGGCACGACGCAGGCGAAGCATGTGTTTGGTGTGTTCCCGCTTGCTCTGATCACGGACCTTTGTCTGGCAAGCAAAGAACGGCTCAAAGCCTTCACGCTGCAGGCTTTCGAGAATGGTGATGGTCGGGATGTAGGTATAACGGTCTGAACGAGATTCATGCTTGTCACTCCCGAACACGCTGGGTACATGACTCATCAGCTCTTCATGGGTCAGAGGCCGGTCACGTCGTATCTGGTTTATACGACCAAAGCGGCTGGCTAATCGCATAGCTAACTCCTTATCTGATAATGAATTAAAAACAAAAAGGCCATGTTCCCGAAGGAGCATGGCCTGTTGCTATCTGGTGTTGGTATGTTGTGGGGTGGAGAGGTCTGAAATGTAAGTAATTAATCGCTGTAGTGTGTGGTCCGGCATTCACTGAGGTCAGACAGCTCTTTTTGCGTATTCTTCAGCCCCGGACTGAAGGTGCCGACTTTTTTATCGTTGACGTAAACATCAAAATTCGCAGCCTGGCTCAGGGCGTCAATAAATGATACCCAGGCGTTATCGCCATTCCTCCAGCCGAGGGATGAAGGTAACGGATACTGGCTGCTATCCATGACGACCGTTATTTCCGTCCCGTCGTCATGAGAACTTACTGATGTCCCATCAGGCAGGTTGAGATTAACGCCGTGTTGCAGAATATTCTGCGCATCCGGATTGCCAGTACAATTCAGATTAAACACCACCTTCTCCGGGCTGGTAATGATATATTCGGTCACGCCCATCCCAAAACCACTCGTCCACATATTGGGAATAGCCTGTGCTGTTGATACAGAAGCCAGCATAGCTAATGTAAATATTACGTAAGGCAGTCGCATAATGTTGTCCTCAAATCATGTAATAAAGCTTTTGTTGTTTAAAACAATAAAGTAACGAAAAAAACAGTTGGATTATTTTATTTGTTTGTAGCGAAACGCTTCTTTCCCGGCATAAATCCCGACGAGATCGTCATAACGAGGGTCCTTTTTATTCGGGCGGAACGTTACTTTCATATCGGGACTGCACATATCCTTCATGGTGAGATTGAATTCTTTACCTGGCGTAATGGTATACCCTGTTGCCACATCGTCTTTACTGGGAGTGATCCACCCCCAAAGGCCGCCCGGACAATCTCTGGAAGGTTTCGAGCGAACAACAATAAACCATCCCATTGAATCCACTTCCGTCGCCGTACACAGTTTTCTGACCTGGCGGTGCGCATCACACCAGAATATATTCCCACTCTTGTTATTCACTGCTGCAGGCAGGAACTCGCTATAAGGACGTGCTGCGTAAGCATTACCTGCGATAAGTAAGGGAAACAATATGACTGGCAGTAAAGACAATAATTTCAATTTTTTCATTAGATTAACCTTACATTTAATTATGGAGACCATCTCTAATCAGTTTGTCCGGATTGCCCCCGACTTTCTGAGGGAGAAAATGAATTCAGCGACTGCTGAATAAAACGGAAATGAGGTAAGGCAGAGATAAAATGCTTATCCTCCGACAACTGATGGAGAAGCTCACTGCGAATAAATGTTTCCCGGGATGGCCTTACCAGATGAATCTCATCCAGCCGGAAGACACGTAATTGCCTGTTATGTTCAGCGACCAGATACCAGTAACCGTCCAGAGCGATTAGCCGGTAAGGTGCAACGGCCTCATGACGCTCCCCTTCAGTCAGAATGGTGATGCGCTGACATCCCGAAATAGCTCTGACCAGCCTGTAGAAGGAGAGCTTTCCTGCCGGGGGATGAGGTCTGTCCTGATGCCATACCAGACAGGGTCGATCATCACAATCCAGCAGGCTGCTGACCAGTCGCCGGTCAAAGCCCGGGAAAACCCCGGCCAGCCCCGTGCGGTGAGCAAAGGTCAGAATATCTATTTCCTGCCGCGTACTGTGAATATCCGAGCGCAGACTGCACTGCCCCTGGTAATAATCCAGGTCGAGATACATCAGACGTTCCCGAAAGTCACGACGTAACGTGCGCTCTGACACCCCGAATTCAGTTGCCAGTTTGCGAATAAACAGAGTTTCACCGGACACCAGGCGGCTGATAATCAACGACAACCTGACGGCAAGCCGGTCATGTCGCCGCTCCTGAAGCGTCATGAAAGATTTCTCCTGAGAAGTTAACTCTCTGAATTAATAATGATTACTTTAAAGGAAGGGGTGGACAGGGTATGGACAACATCGGAACTATTTTTTATGAGCAGCCCGGCCTTGTGAGCGCTCGTCTGACAGATAATGATGCTTCTCCTGATTTAGTTGATGACAAAACGCAATGGAAAGGACGTGTCCACAATCAACACATCATTAACAACAAGTTCATCATTCGCAGAGAAAATTGCGATATCAGAAGAATATCCAGTCCCAGACGGCCCGTGCGACCGACACCACCGCATCACGCACGCTACGAATCACCGTTTTCAGTGGTACAGACAGGAACGAAGATGATTCTGCGGTATCGAAAACCCGGCTCACAGCTTCACCGAAACTGTCACGGGCCTGCGACTTTACCGGCTCTGTGCAGAGTCTCCCGCGCAGTTGTGTCACCACCGGGCTGGTGGCGCGGTCAGGCAGACAACGCATCATGGTTGCCACCATCTCCTCAACGCCCCATCCAGTGCTGGCGGACACCACACAGACCGGATGACTGGGGCGAAACATCGCAGTAATGGCATCCTTTTTCTCCTTCAGGTTTGCCTTTTGCTGTGATGAAGGTGTGCTGGTACGAGTATCCCATTCGTGGCAGGGTTCGATTTTGTCGGCCTGATTCAGCACGAACAGCACCTGCTGCCGGTAAGGTTGCATCACACCGTGCCAGAACTGCTCGTCCACCGACAGCGCCCGGTCGTCGGCCTTGATGACCCACAGCACCAGGTCTAACTCCGGCAGCATACGCCGGTACAGGGCGCGGTATTCATGGTCTCGTTGCCCGTTTTCTCCCACACCCGGTAAATCAACAATCACCAGACTGTGACGACCACTGCGCAGCCGGAAGCGCAGTACATCACGGGTGCAGGCGTTCACATCGCTAACGGGGGAGACCTCGCCCCGGAAGAGTTCATTACAGAGCGAGGATTTACCGGCACCACTTTTGCCCATGATGCCAATCACCGGCTCGTAGTGGGTGAGGTTCTTAATACGTTCAAGAATGAGCTGGCGAAGCGTATCGGGAAGCGACGTCAGCGGTTGTTCAAGGGCCTGAAGGCCATGAGGTTTAGTCATACAGGGTTCTCAGCGTGAAAAACAAAAAATCCCCGAGCTCCGGTAAAGGAGGCGGGGGATTCACGGAGATAATATCTGTCTGAAATCTGTTAGAATAAACCTGTTGTCTATTTAAATTTACTGAGTGCCGTTTTAATTGCATGCTCAATAGCCGAGTCTCTTGATACACCTTTGCATGTGCAGTAATTGTAAATAGACCCGTTTTAGTTCCATGCATTTTTTGAGATCCCGGCCAAATAATGGTGCTGTCGGTATTCCTCCGGTGTCATATTGTTCAGTGATTCATGCGGGCGTTCACAGTTATATTCTGACAACCATTTCTCCGTAATTTCCCGCACTTCACTCAGCGTTCTGAACAGATAAAAATCGAGTATTTCTGTACGGTATGTCCGGTTAAAGCGCTCAATAAAAGCGTTCTGCGTCGGCTTACCCGGCTGAATAAATTCCAGTTTTACTGCATGTTGCTCTGCCCATTCAGCCAGTGCCAGAGAGATAAATTCCGGACCATTATCCATGCGTAGCATGACCGGATAGCCGCGATTTGCCGCAATCCTGTCGAGTACACGGACCACGCGCAAAGCTGGCAGATTCAGATCGATTTCAATCGACAATGCCTCACGGTTAAAGTCATCAACGACATTGAACGTGCGAAAACGACGGCCACAGACCAGAGCATCATGCATAAAATCGACAGACCAGCTCTGGTTCAGCGCTTCCGGTGTGGCCAGTGGCGAGGGATTACGCACCGGCAACCGTTGTTTGCCTTTACGGCGAAAATTCAGCTTCAGCAGACAATAAATACGATGGATCCTTTTGTGATTCCACGGGTATCCCTGCCGCCGCAGAACCTGGAAAAGTTTTGGAAAACCGTATCGTGGGTATCGCTCTGCCACTGCCTGCAACGCGACAATAACAGGTTCGTCACGCGTGGTATCCGGACGGTAATGGTAAACCGTTCTGCTCAGGTTCAGACTCCGGCAGGCCTGACGGATACTGAGTCCAAATGTCGTTATCAGATGAGTGACCAGCTCACGCTTAAAGGCTGGTTTTAAAGCTTTTTTTCGATAACGTCTTTCAGCGCCCGGTTCTCAAGGCTCAGGTCGGCAAACATCTGTTTGAGACGCCGATTCTCGTCCTCAAGATCCTTGATCTTTTTAATATCAGAAGCCTCCATGCCGCCGTATCTGGATTTCCAGTTGTAGTAGGTGGCTTCAGAGATACCGGCCTCCCGGCAGACATCTTTAACGGTTCGTCCGGCTTCAACCGACTTAATCACAGCGATGATCTGATGCTCAGTAAAACGGGCTTTACGCATAGCGCTCTCCTTCGTTGGCAGATTGATTATGCCGGATGAGCTCTAAATGTGAATGGCACGATTATGCGGGATACTTACA
>NZ_JAOWDP010000043.1:0-89980 GCF_030334595.1 Citrobacter sp. Ce104 | reverse complement strand
TTGTTCCGTGTCAGTGGAGGCGCATTATAGGGAGTTATTTCAGGCTGACAAGGGGAAATTTAAAATAATCTTCCGAGTGCGTATTTTTTATTCTTTACGCTTATTTTGACAACGTTTTGTTGGTTAATTGGACGATTTCTCGCGCAAAACCTGCGACCTGTTCCCAATCGGTATACACCACTTCTTTATTCGTATCCGTTTCACCGCCAGACATCTTCATTATCAGTTGGATCATAACGCGGTCATACCAGCGATAGCGGGGATACAGCAAAGCGCCGGCAATAACCGCACTGCGATCTGGCCGCCACGGCGAACTCATCAGGAACTTACGCGCATAGCTGTTGGTTTGCGGCGTACGTTTTTCCGGTTTACGGGCAACAAGGTTTACTGAGTAGAACGCACTCGGCATCGCGTTCAGCCGCGTGGCATGCTTTTTCACAAACTCCTGAAAAGCAGCATGGTAATGGCCATAGCGAATCGAAGCGCCAATCACCACGCTGTCATAATTTTGCCAGTCAGGCTCCGCGGTACGATGCAAATTTACGACATCTGCCCAAACACCCAGCTCTTTGAGCTCAGAAGCCAGATACTCGGCGATTTCACGGGTTTGTCCGTCCCGGGAAGAAAAAAGAATCAGTGTTTTCACGTGTTACTCCATTATTCACGCCAGAAGGTAGGGGTAAAGAGTACCAGCAGAGTAAAGACCTCCAGACGACCAAACAGCATATTGGCAATCAGGATCCACTTCGCCACGGGGTTCATACTGGCAAAGTTGTCAGCGACAACGCCCAGCCCTGGCCCCAGGTTATTCAGCGTCGCCACAACGGAGGCAAACGCGGAGAAGTCATCAACACCGGTCGCAATAATCGCCAGCATACTGATAATAAAGACCAGCGCATAGGCAGAGAAGAATCCCCACACAGCTTCAAGGATTCGCTCCGGTAACGCACGGTTACCCAGTTTGATACTGTAAACCGCATTCGGGTGGACCAGTCGTTTCAATTCACGGTTACCCTGCTTAAACAGCAGCAGGATACGAATCACCTTCAAGCCACCGCCCGTCGACCCGGCACAGCCGCCGATAAAAGCAGAACACAGTAACAACACCGGCAGGAACAGCGGCCAGCGGGCAATACTGTCCGTGGTAAATCCGGCGGTCGTCGCCATCGACACCACCTGGAAAAAGGCCTGGTTGATCGTCGTGAGCGCCGATCCATAGGTATTATGTATCCACAACACCAGCGTACAGATAACTACCAGCGTCAACTGCACACCAATGAACATGCGGAATTCCGGATCGCGCCAGTAGACCTTCAGACTACGCCCACTTAATAAAGAGAAGTGCAGGCCATAGTTACAACCGGAGATCAGCAAGAAGATAGCAATAATGGTGTTAATCGTGGGACTGTCGAAATACCCCACGCTGGCATCGTGTGTGGAAAAGCCGCCGATGGCAATTGTGGCAAAGCTATGACCAATGGCGTCAAACGCGGGCATCCCGGCAAACCATAGCGCCAGCGCGCACGCCACTGTCAGTAATACATAGATAAGCCACAGCGTTTTCGCCGTTTCGGCAATACGCGGGCGCATCTTATTATCTTTCAGCGGCCCGGGCATTTCTGCCCGATAGAGCTGCATACCACCCACGCCAAGAATAGGCAGGATAGCCACCGCCAGCACGATGATCCCCATCCCGCCGAACCATTGCAGCATCTGGCGATAAAAGAGAATCGCGTGTGGCAATGAATCAAGCCCCACCAGCGTCGTCGCACCCGTGGTGGTTAAACCGGAAAAGGATTCAAAAAAAGCGTCGGTTATCGTGAGGTTAGGACTTTCCGCAAAAATGAACGGTAGCGCACCCACGCTGCCCAGCACGGTCCAGAACAAGACGACAATCAGAAACCCTTCGCGTGATTTTAGCTCGCCCTTCTCTTTACGGTTTGGCCACCACAGCATAGAGCCGATAGCCAGAGCAACAAAGAAAGTTTGGGTAAATGCACGCCCTGCCCCATCACGGTAGATGAGCGCTACCAGTCCGGGGATGATCATTGTCCCCGAGAATAAGATGACCAGTAGTCCAACGATTCGGGTGATGGCGCGAAAATGCATCTCTGCCGCTTCCTTAGTTCTTTAAAATGAGGTGGGGATTATTCTTCAATCGCTAACAATTGCAATGAACCACGACTAAAATCCGCCAGTTTTGCCGAAAATTCATCCACTTTGGCATAAGGAAGCGCCACTCTGAGCCGAACAAAAGCCTGGTAATCACTAGCAACGACTTTACCGTCAAACTGCCCCAGCAAAGCTTCAATGCCTGCCAGCTGACCGTACTCACACTGCAAAGTATATTCGGTTAATGGCGTCTTGCGCTGTGTCGTTAACTGGCGCAGCGCCTGATTCACACCGCCACCGTAGGCTTTTACCAGACCACCCGTACCGAGAAGGATACCGCCGTAGTAACGCACCACCACCGCGGTAACCTCGCCGACGCCGCTCCCCATCAGCTGCGCGAGCATCGGTTTGCCTGCCGTACCCGCCGGTTCGCCATCGTCTGAAAACCCCAACTGCTGCGAGTCGTTGGGCGCACCCGCCACCCACGCCACACAATGGTGGCGGGCGTCAGGGTGTTCCGCTTTGACTGACTCAACAAACGCTTTTGCCGCTTCTACGCCGTCCGTATGGGCGAGCAACGTAATGAAGCGGCTTTTTTTGATCTCTTCAACGACGCTAACCGGCGCCGCAGGGATTAACCAACTGTCCATTACGCCAGTTTTAAATCCCGCGTCATGTTTTCGATATTGTTCTCGTGGACCACCACGTTGTCTTCAATACGAATACCGCCGAACGGTTTCAGGGCTTCAATTTTCTGCCAGTTGAAGTGTTTGCTGAATTGCCCTTCACGCCACGGTGCCAGCAGCGATTCAATAAAGTAGATACCCGGTTCGATGGTCAGAACCATGCCCGGTTGCAGAACACGGGTGCAGCGCAGGTAAGGATACTTCGACGGCGCGGCCAGATGAGTACCGCTGTCGTCCTGCATAAAACCAGCAACATCATGTACCTGCAGGCCCAGCGGGTGCCCGATACCATGCGGCATAAACGGCCCGGTAAGATCGTTTTCCACCATCGCCTCTTCACTCATATCGGTGATGATTTGATGCTTACGCAGCAGCTTCGCGATGCGCTGATGAAACTGAATGTGATAATCCACGTAGCTGGTGCCTGCTTTCATGGTAGCAATCAGCGCCAGCTCTTCGTCGTTAACGTCTTTCACCAGATGCGCATAGTCGTTGTCGCTTTTCGCCGACCAGGTACGCGTCAGGTCTGCCGCATAGCCATTGTATTCCGCACCGGCATCCAGCAGGAAGCTGCGGATTTCAGACGGAGCCTGATGATCCAGCCTAGTGTAATGAAGTACCGAGGCATGCTCGTTAAGCGCCACGATGTTGCTGTACGGTACGTCGGTATCGCGGTGACCAGTCGCAGTCAGGTAAGCGAGGTTGATGTCAAACTCGCTCATCCCGGAACGAAACGCTTCTTCCGCGGCCCGGTGTCCATTCACCGCCATTTTCTGCGCTTCGCGCATACAGGCCAGCTCGTAATCCGTTTTATAGGCGCGGTAATAATGCAGGTAGTCGATCACCCCTTTCGGGTTGATGTTGCTGGCCGCGATGTCCAGTTGCAGCGCACGTTCCGGAACCGGGCCGATGTAACCGATATTGCCGCGAGCAGCAGGCAGTTGGCTACCGATACCATCCGCTTTTGGTAGCGCGATGATCTCAATTTCTTCCGTCCAGAAGGAGGTCGGCAGCGGCTCAACGTTGTGCCAGTAATCGACCGGTAGGTAGAACCACAGTTTCGGCTTGTTCACGCCATCCACCAGCAACCAGCAGTTAGGAACCTGCGTTACAGGCACCCAGGCTTTGAATTGCGGATTGACCTTAAACGGGTACGGATGATCGTCGAGAAAGACGTTAACAAGTTCGCCTGAGTGAATAAGTAACGCATCCAGCTTAAAGCGTTCCAGCGCGTCGCGCGTCCGTTCTTGTAAGGTAACGATATGATTTTTATAGAGTGCGGCCAGTGATTCCATTTTCTATCCTTCTGTTTTTTGACCTCAAGTCTCCGCATCTTAGCACATCGCTTTGTGAGTGCGTGATTTCTGCCGAGCGTGATCGAATCGTCATTTCTTTAATCATTCATTTGCATTTTTTTAACATAAAACACACACTTCGATTCATCTGGTATGACCAGATCACCTTGCGGATTCAGGAGACTGACATGCTTTACAAAGGCGACACCCTGTACCTCGACTGGCTGGAAGATGGCATCGCCGAACTGGTGTTCGATGCCCCTGGCTCGGTCAATAAACTCGACACGGCCACCGTTGCCAGCCTGGGCCATGCGCTTGATGTGCTGGAAAAACAACCGAATTTAAAAGGGCTGCTGCTGCGTTCTAATAAAGCGGCCTTTATTGTTGGTGCCGATATCACCGAATTCCTTTCACTGTTCCTCGTGCCTGAAGAACAACTGAGCCAGTGGCTGCATTTTGCCAACAGCGTCTTTAACCGCCTGGAAGATCTCCCTGTTCCGACCCTCTCAGCAGTTAACGGTTATGCGCTGGGCGGCGGCTGCGAGTGTGTTCTGGCAACCGATTATCGTCTGGCAACGCCGGACCTGCGCATCGGCCTACCGGAAACTAAGCTGGGTATTATGCCGGGCTTTGGCGGTTCCGTGCGTATGCCACGCATGTTGGGTGCAGACAGTGCGCTGGAAATTATTGCGGCAGGTAAGGATGTTGGTGCTGAGCAGGCGCTAAAAATCGGCCTGGTCGATGGCGTAGTGAAGCAAGACAAACTGCTTGATGGCGCGATCGCGGTATTACGTCAGGCGATCAACGGCGACCTCGACTGGAAGGCCAAACGTCAGCCGAAGCTGGAGCCGTTGAAACTCAGCAAAATTGAAGCGGCTATGAGCTTTACCATCGCTAAAGGCATGGTGGCGCAGACGGCAGGTAAGCATTATCCCGCACCGATTACCGCGGTAAAAACCATTGAAGCAGCGGCCCGTTTTGGTCGTGAAGAAGCGCTAAATCTGGAAAATAAAAGCTTTGTTCCACTGGCGCACACCAGTGAAGCCCGCGCCCTGGTTGGGATTTTCCTTAACGATCAGTTCGTGAAAGCCAAAGCCAAAAAGCTCACCAAAAATATTGAGGCACCAAAGCAAGCGGCGGTGCTGGGCGCAGGCATTATGGGCGGCGGCATCGCGTACCAGTCGGCCTGGAAAGGCGTGCCGGTTGTCATGAAAGACATCAACGACAAATCATTAACGCTGGGCATGACCGAAGCGGCCAAGTTGCTGAACAAACAGCTCGAGCGCGGCAAAATTGACGGTCTGAAAATGGCGGGCGTGATTTCCACTATCCATCCAACCCTCGACTACAGCGGTTTTGAGCGTGTGGACGTGGTGGTTGAAGCGGTTGTGGAAAACCCGAAAGTGAAAAAAGCGGTACTGGCGGAAACCGAAGATCAGGTTCGCCCGGACACCGTACTGGCGTCGAATACCTCCACCATCCCCATCAACGAGCTGGCCAGCGCGCTTAAGCGCCCGGAAAACTTCTGTGGGATGCACTTCTTTAACCCGGTGCACCGTATGCCGCTGGTTGAGATCATTCGCGGCGAGAAAAGCTCGGATGAAACCATCGCTAAGGTAGTCGCCTGGGCAAGCCAGATGGGCAAAACGCCGATTGTGGTTAATGACTGCCCCGGTTTCTTCGTCAACCGCGTGCTGTTCCCCTATTTTGCCGGTTTCAGCCAGTTGCTGCGCGACGGGGCGGATTTCCGCAAAGTCGACAAAGTAATGGAAAAACAGTTTGGCTGGCCGATGGGTCCGGCTTATCTGCTGGACGTGGTGGGTATTGATACCGCGCATCACGCACAGGCTGTGATGTCCGCAGGCTTCCCTCAGCGTATGCAGAAAGATTATCGCGATGCGATAGATGCACTGTTTGATGCTAACCGTTTCGGGCAGAAAAACGGCCTCGGATTCTGGCGTTATAAAGAAGACAACAAGGGCAAGCCGAAGAAAGAAGAAGATACCACCGTTGACGGTCTTCTGGCTGAGGTCAGCCAGCCGAAACACGACTTCAGCGATGAAGAGATTATCGCCCGCATGATGATCCCAATGGTCAACGAAGTGGTGCGTTGTCTGGAAGAAGGCATTATCGCCAGCCCGGCAGAAGCCGATATGGCGCTGGTGTATGGCCTGGGCTTCCCTCCGTTCCACGGCGGCGCGTTCCGCTGGCTGGATACGCTTGGCAGCGCGAAGTATCTCGATATGGCTCAGCAGTATCAGCACCTTGGCCCGCTGTATGAAGTTCCGGCCGGTCTGCGTGACAAAGCGCGCCATAACGAACCGTATTATCCCCAGGTTGAGCCTGCCCGCCCGGTTGGCAGCCTGAAAACGGCTTAAGGAGTCACAATGGAACAGGTTGTAATTGTTGATGCGATCCGTACCCCGATGGGCCGTTCGAAAGGGGGGGCGTTTCGTCACGTGCGGGCAGAAGATCTCTCCGCACATTTAATGCGTAGCCTGCTGGCGCGTAATCCGGCGCTGGAGCCAGCCGCGCTTGATGATATTTACTGGGGCTGTGTGCAGCAAACGCTGGAGCAGGGTTTCAACATCGCCCGTAACGCCGCGCTGCTGGCGGAAGTTCCACATTCCGTTCCGGCCGTCACTGTCAACCGTCTGTGCGGTTCGTCCATGCAGGCGCTACACGATGCGGCACGCATGATCATGACCGGCGATGCTCAGGCGTGCCTGATTGGCGGCGTGGAGCATATGGGCCATGTGCCAATGAGTCACGGCGTTGATTTCCACCCGGGCATGAGCCGCAACGTGGCAAAAGCCGCGGGAATGATGGGTCTGACCGCGGAAATGCTCTCTCGTATGCACGGCATCAGCCGTGAAATGCAGGACGCCTTCGCCGCGCGTTCACACGCCCGTGCCTGGGCAGCAACGCAGTCTGGCGCGTTTAAAAACGAAATCATCCCGACCGGCGGTCATGATGCCGACGGCGTGCTGAAGCAGTTTAACTACGATGAGGTTATCCGCCCGGAGACAACCGTTGAAGCGCTCTCCACCCTGCGCCCAGCGTTCGATCCAGTTAGCGGAACGGTCACTGCCGGTACCTCCTCCGCACTCTCCGACGGCGCAGCGGCGATGCTGGTCATGAGCGAAAGCCGCGCCCGTGAGCTGGGTCTGACGCCGCGTGCCCGTATTCGTTCGATGGCTGTTGTGGGTTGCGACCCGTCAATCATGGGTTACGGTCCGGTTCCGGCCTCAAAACTGGCGCTGAAAAAAGCGGGACTCTCCACCAGCGATATCGGTTTGTTTGAGATGAACGAAGCCTTTGCCGCTCAGATCCTGCCGTGCATTAAAGATCTGGGGCTGATGGAGCAGATCGACGAGAAGATCAACCTCAACGGCGGGGCGATCGCTTTGGGTCATCCACTGGGCTGTTCCGGGGCGCGTATCAGCACCACCCTGCTCAACCTGATGGAACGCAAAGACGTACAGTTTGGCCTGGCGACGATGTGTATCGGGTTAGGCCAGGGCATCGCGACGGTATTTGAGCGAGTTTAATCAAAGCATGCCGGGGGCGCTTCGCTTGCCCGGCCTACGAAATGTTATCTCAAAGCCATTGGTGCCAGAACAAGGCGGCAAGTGAATGACAAATTCGTCAGGAACGAATTTGAACAGCCGAAGGCTGCTTTCAGTGAGGGACACGGATGTCCCTCATTCATCCCGATGAGCTTACGTGTAGTAAGTGATTCGGGTGAATGAGCGCAGCCAACACAGTTATGGTGCCAATGGCGAAGAGAGAAAGTTTAGTTGCCGTTTTTCCCGCCTGTCAGGGGCGGGTTTTTTATTTCTCTGAACTACCGCGCACCACTAACTGCACCGGCAATAGCAGATTCTCTTCCTGCTTCTCTTCCAGCAGTAAACGCAGCGCTTCACGCCCCAACTGCTTTTTATCAACCGCAATGGTGGTCAGTGGCGGGTGCGACCAGGCCGCAGCATCGATATCATCAAACCCCACCAGCGCGAGATCTTCCGGGATACGTATACCCCGCTGTGCACACACCCGCTGAACAACCAGCGCTGCCGCATCGTTATAGGCAAAAATGGCATCAGGCGGCTCCGGCAGACTGAGCAACTCCTTCACCGCCTCCACCAGAGATTGCTCGGTATCCAGCAACGGCGGTGCAACGGCGTCGTACTCTGGCGGCATTAGCAAACGGGCCTCATACAATGCCTGACGGTAACCCTTCTCGCGCTGACGGATGCTGTAGTGCGCGAGCGTGCTGGCGAGAAAAGCAATGCGGCTGCGCCCTTGCGCAATCAAATGTTGCGTGGCCAGATAACCGCCTTGAGTGTTGTCCGGATTCACGCAAGGTAAGCCCGGCGCCCAGAGATCCACCAGTACCAACGGCAATTTCATCTGTTGCAGCAGCCCAAGCAATTCAGGCTCAAAAAATCCCGCGCAGATCAGCGCATCAGGCTGATGCAGCATCACCTGCTCACTCACTGCATCACCAGGGCCGATTGAGAGAAAACTCAGCGCAATCCCGTGTTCGCGACAACGATCTTCTATGCCCAGCAGCAGCTGAGAGTAAAACGGCAAAGCCCGGCTGATATTGTGCTGGCGATGCAGTAAAAACAGGACACGTTTGATTTTGTCTGCACGCAGGCGAGAAAAATCATAACCCTGCTGCTGCGCCACTGAAATAATGCGCAGCCGGGTGTCTTCACGCAGCCCCGGCTGCCCTTTCAGGGCGCGGGAAACAGCGCCAACCGAGACACCACAAGCTTCGGCAATATCTCTGATGCGTACAGGTTTCGTCATTTCGCTCTCATTAATTTATGCTGGCTTGTTGTGCTCCCAGCCAGGCCGCGCCGCGTACGCCGCTGCTGTCGCCGTGGCGGGCCCGAACGATCGGTGTGCGGCACTGCTTACCAAATACGTACTGCGCCACTCGTGCCTGCAAGCCTGAATACAGTGTATCAATATTAGATACCCCACCTCCCAGCACGATAACATCGGGATCGAGCGTATTCACAATGCTTGCCAACGCGCGCGCCAGTTGATCGCAATAGCGTTCCCATAACAAACAGGCATCTGCATCGCCCGATTCTACCCGTTGCATAATTTGTGGCACACCCGCATGTTGCGCGGTGTAATTCAAATACTGGCGTTCCAGCCCGCTGCCTGAAATAAAGCTCTCAATACAGTTCAACTGTCCGCAATAGCAAGTCACTCCAGCCCCGTCCTGAGATTCGTGGTAGCGCGGTAATGCATTATGCCCCCACTCACCCGCACAGGCGTTAGGGCCGGAGATCAATCGGTTATCGATGCATACTCCACCGCCGCATCCGGTACCAAGGATCACGCCAAATACCACGCTATGCCCACGCCCACTGCCGTCCATCGCTTCTGACAGGGTAAAGCAGTTGGCATCATTGGTAACCGGCACTGGCATTCCTGATGCTCGCTCAAGGTCTTGCGCAAAGGCCTGCTGATTCAGCACCAGGATGTTCGAATTCTTAATCAAACCTTCGCTATCCACCGCGCCAGGCACCCCAACGCCAACCGATAAAGGCTGATTAACGGCCAGCCTTGCCTTAGCAATCATCTCCGTCACGGCCTGGAAAAAATCGCCGTAACTCTGCTTCGGTGTCGCGCATCGCTCGCGGTAAACAATTTCACCCGCGTTATCAATCACCACCGCTTCAATTTTAGTCCCGCCGATATCCAGTCCGAGCCTCATGGATTTTCCTCGTTTGCGTCTCGCAATGTGATGCTGTCTAGTTTGCCAATTTTGTTTACTAAACAAAAAGAGGCCTGTCACAAAACCTCAGTTTTATGATTAATAGACAGAAAAAAACGTGTTTACTAAAAATGTGCTGAAAAAGAGAAACAACGAAACCGGGCTTGCACCCTGCCAGAGGAAGTAAGGTGGGTAATGGATGCGCCGGAAGGGCTCCGGCGCACAGCGCTTAAATGAACGCGAAAGCGTCGCCAAACAGGCGATCTTCACGCGCACTGCGTTCATTACAGAACAGATCGCGCGCGATTTTGGCCATTTCGAAGCGACCGGCGATGTAGATATCATGCTCCGCCAGGGTACCGTAATCCTGCAGTACTGCCGTTAACACGGTTCCCGTACGACCACGCCAACCGTCTTCAGGCTGTTCCACCACTGGCTCAACGCGCAGATTCGGGTGGTTCACTGACAGCGCTTCCAGCTCTGAGAGATCGTAGAGATGCTTCTCTTCGCGCCCGCCCCAGTAAATGGTGATATCGCGGTTTGGATTGCGCGCCAGTGCAGTAAGCAGAATAGAACGCACGTAAGAGAACCCTGTACCACCGGCAATCAGGATCAGCGGGCGCTCGTCTTCATCGCGCAGCCAGGCCTCGCCATGCGGAATGTCGACCTTGATTTCCCGGTCTTTCAGAATGCGATCCATCACGGCCATGGCATAAAGATTTAGCTCAGAGGCGCCAACGTGCAGCTCAATGAATCCTTGCTCGTCCGGCGTTGATGCCATGGAGAACGGACGCTTATCCCTTTCGTCCATCACGACCATTAGATACTGGCCGGCACGAAAGGAAAACGCCGCGTCTGGCACTAAACGAACGCGATATACGGTGTCAGTGATAGCTTCTACCGAGGTCACTTTACAGCTTAAGGTTGTCATGCGCTCTCTCTGTCGGATCAATAGGCAAAACGATCGCGCCTCAGGCGCTTTTGCCGTCATTAAAGATGGCCAGTTCATCCCAAATTGCGTCAATACGCGCAGTTACTTCAGGATCTTTTTTAATCGGACGTCCCCATTCGCGTTGGGTTTCGCCCGGCCATTTATTAGTGGCATCCAGCCCCATTTTTGAACCAAGACCGGAAACCGGCGAGGCAAAGTCCAGGTAATCAATTGGGGTATTCTCTACCAGTACCGTATCCCGGGCAGGGTCCATACGGGTAGTAATTGCCCAAATCACATCATTCCAGTCGCGTGCGTTGACGTCATCATCGCAAACAATAACAAATTTGGTGTACATAAACTGGCGCAAAAACGACCAGACACCCATCATGACGCGTTTGGCATGACCAGCGTACTGTTTTTTCATCGTCACTACGGCCAGACGATATGAACAGCCTTCCGGAGGCAGGTAAAAATCGACAATCTCCGGGAACTGCTTTTGCAGAATAGGAACGAAAACTTCGTTCAGCGCCACGCCGAGTACCGCGGGCTCATCTGGCGGACGTCCGGTATAGGTAGAGTGATAAATCGCATCTTCGTGCTGGGTAATGTGCGTGACGGTAAAGACCGGGAAGCTATCTACTTCGTTGTAGTAGCCGGTATGATCGCCATACGGCCCTTCCGGGGCCAACTCACCCGGTTCGATATACCCTTCCAGCACGATTTCAGCGCTGGCAGGCACTTCCAGATCGTTGGAAATACATTTGACCACTTCGGTCTTGGTGCCGCGCAACAGTCCGGCAAATGCGTATTCAGATAACGTATCCGGGACAGGTGTAACAGCGCCCAGAATTGTTGCCGGGTCTGCTCCCAAGGCCACAGAAACCGGGAAGCGTTCACCCGGATGCGCCGCGCACCACTCCTGATAATCAAGCGCGCCGCCGCGATGGGACAACCAGCGCATAATAAGCTTGTTTTTACCAATCAGCTGCTGGCGATAGATGCCCAGATTCTGCCGCTCTTTATGCGGGCCACGCGTTACGGTTAGCCCCCAGGTAATCAGTGGCGCGGCATCTTCCGGCCAACAGGTCATAATCGGAATTCGGTTTAAATCGACGTCATCGCCTGAGTAGATTTTTTGCTGACAAGGCGCACCGCGTAACCGCTTAGTCGGCATGTTCAACACCTGCTTAAACTGCGGCAGCTTATCAAACAGATCGCGGAATCCTTTCGGCGGCTCTGGCTCTTTCAAAAACGCCAACAGTTTACCGACTTCCCGTAGCGCCGAGACATCTTCTTGCCCCATCCCCATCGCAACACGCTTTGGTGTGCCAAACAGGTTACACAGCACCGGCATTGAATAGCCTTTCGGATTCTCAAACAGTAACGCAGGCCCACCGGCACGCAGTGTGCGATCGGCAATTTCAGTAATTTCCAGGTGGGGATCCACCTCAAGCGAAATGCGTTTGAGCTCGCCCTGCTGTTCAAGCAGCGTCAGGAAGTCGCGTAAATCGTGATATTTCATGGCGTCCATTGTGGCCTCTTCGTAAGCGCTTCATTATACGGCGTTCATCATTGCGATGCTGTATTTTTGTTAAATTAGCGTGAACTCTGGCGATACATATAAGCCCCGGGAGTATATACCCATTGGGTTTCAGCCTGCTTTGAGGCGGGTATAATTAACTTAACTCATGGCTTTTGCTATGCTGGCGCTCAGAACAAGCGGATAAGAGTTATTATGCAATCCTGGTATTTACTGTACTGCAAACGTGGGCAACTTCAGCGAGCCCAGGAACACCTGGAAAGGCAGGCGGTGAACTGCCTGACGCCTATGATCACCCTGGAAAAAATAGTGCGCGGTAAACGTACCACAGTCAGTGAACCACTATTCCCTAATTACATGTTTGTCGAGTTCGACCCGGAAGTGATCCACACCACCACCATCAACGCCACGCGTGGTGTCAGCCATTTCGTCCGTTTTGGCGCGACGCCTGCAACTGTCCCTTCTCCCGTTATTCACCAGCTTTCTATCTACAAGCCTGAAGGTATTGTGGATCCGCAAACGCCGCAGCCTGGGGACAGTGTGATTATCACTGAAGGGGCGTTTGAAGGGCTAAAAGCGATCTTCACCGAACCGGATGGCGAAGCGCGTTCCATGCTACTGCTTAACCTGTTGAATAAAGAGATTAAGCAGAGCGTGAAAAACACCGGTTTTCGAAAAATATAAGGCGGTTAGAAGGTCACTTCAAACAGCGTTCTGACGTTGGCATCAATGGTGGCTGACAGCCATTGAGGATCTTCCCCGCGCCAGTGGGCAATACGCTCAAGAATATGCGGCAGGTGCGCCGGTTCATTGCGTCGTGACGTCGGCTTAGGCGTTAAGTCGCGAGGGAGTAGATAAGGCGCATCGGTTTCTACCAGCAGTCGTTCTACCGGAATAAACGGCAGCAGCTCACGCAGTTCCATTCCCCGGCGCTCATCACAGACCCACCCGGTGATACCAATATAAAGCCCTCGGTCCACGCAGTCCTGCATCTCCTGGCGCGAGCCGGTGAAACAGTGCAGCACCGCGCCGGGCAGGCTGTCCAGCCACGGTTCCAGCAACGTCAGAAAACGCTCATGGGCGTCCCGACAATGCATGAAAATCGGCATCTGCAGTTCAGCAGCAATGCGCAGCTGCGCCTCAAAAGCACGTTCCTGCTCCTGCGGCGTGGAGAAATTTCGATTGAAATCCAGGCCGCACTCACCAATTGCAACCACCTTAGACTGGTTTGCCAGCGCGATAATCTCGTCTTCCGTTGAGGATTGCCATTGGCTGCTGTCATGCGGGTGCACGCCAGCCGTAGACCAGCAATGTGGATAATGCTGCGCCAGCTTTAAAGCCTGCTGACTTTCGTGCAAGTTTGTTCCGGTCAGAAGCATACCGTTTACGCCCGCAGCAAAGGCCCGCGCCACGACCTCATCCCGGTCTTTTGCAAATTGTGAACTGGTTAAATTAACGCCAATATCAAACATGCTTCCTCCCATATGACAACCGCCCTGACGGGCGGTTGAGTTTATTCTTCAGTTTTCTCGGTGGCTTCGGCTTCTTTTGCTTCTTCAGCCTCGTTGTCCTCATCTCGCGTACGTCGCTTACCGACATAGAAACGAGAGAAGAAAACCCCCACCTCGAACAGGCAGTACATCGGTATCGCCAACAGCGTTTGCGAGAAGACATCTGGCGGGGTCAGTAGCATCCCGACGACAAATGCGCCCACCACAACGTAAGGGCGTTTCTTGCGTAAATCATCAGGCGTCGTAATGCCCATCCAGCATAGCAGCACGATGGCGACCGGAACCTCAAAAGAGACACCGAAAGCCATAAACAGCGCCATTACGAAACTGAGATAGCTGGCAATGTCCGTCGATACCTGCACGCCTTGCGGAGCCGTGTTGGCCAGAAAACCAAACGCCAACGGAAAGACGACAAAATAGGCGAATGCCATGCCGATGTAGAACAACAACGAACTGGAAACCAGCAGCGGCACAACCAGTCGACGTTCATGTTTATACAAAGCAGGCGCAATAAATGCCCACACCTGGTAGAGGATCACTGGCGCTGACAGGATCAGCGACACCATGAAGGTCAACTTTATCGGGGTAAAGAACGGCGAGGCCACATCGGTGGCGATCATCGTTGCACCCTGCGGCATCTGTTTAATCAGCGGCGCCGCAACCATATGGTAAATATCGTTGGCAAAGTAAACCAACGCCAGAAAGATCACGATTACCGCAATGATGCAGTTCAGGAGTCGCTTACGCAGTTCAATAAGATGCGTAATGAGCGGTTGGGTATCTTCTACAGCCATGTTTACGGTTTATCACTCGACGAGGGGGAGGATTCGACAACAGGTGCGGCAGCTTTCTTTTCTGCATCCATTAACGTAGCGGAAGTGTTTTCCGTTGGCTCTGGCGTTTTAGCACCCGTGGATTCCGGTTTTTGCTCCGGCGAACTGGCCTGGTTTTCTGCGGCGGCAGGGGTAACCCCTTCTCGCTGCGCTTCCGCTTCTTTCACTACCGGGTTATGGATAGTGTGCGCTTCATCGCTCGCTTTCTCAGGATCGTGCACGCTGTAAGAACGCTTCATCGACTCTGCCGCTTCACGCAGCTCATCCATTGAGGCTTTCAGCTCCGGGGTCAGATTTGTCAGGCTCGCTTTCTCTACTTTCTTCAGGCTGTCCTGAAACTCCTGAAGCTTAAGCTCCTGGGTCAGTTCATTCTGAACAGTAGTCGCCAGGGAACGCAAAGCACGAACCCAGCCAGCAACCGTTTTTACCGCTACGGGTAATCGTTGCGGCCCCAGGACGATGAGGCCGATAACGAACACCAATAACAGTTCGCTAAAACCGATATCAAACACGGATTATACCTGCTCTTTATCTTGGCTTTTGGCGTCTTCCTTTTTCACTTCGCCCTGCTTATCGGTGATGGATTTAGCAGTAAAATCAGCGTCCTGGCTGGTTTTATCTTGCTTAGGCTCATCATCACCCATCGCTTTTTTAAAGCCTTTAATCGACGCGCCAAGATCGGAACCGATGGAGCCGAGTTTCTTGGTGCCAAATAGCAGTACAACGATGACGGCAATGATCAACAACTGCCAAATACTGATACCACCCATACATGTTCCTCTGTCATAGATGATGAATTAATAAGGCCGTAGTATACGTTACACGACCTGCCTTGGGCGATGAAAAATTCAGCGCATTTTGCGCCAGCCGACCAACCAGGCTAAGACGCCGCCTGCCATTAACCAACCCGGCATAAGCCCCCACTCAGGACGGCTTACCAGCAGGAATGTTCCACTTAGCAACAATGTTGCGCCAATGCCCAATAAATAACGGGATTGTCCCTGGCGTACATGATTAGCGTGAAGCTCGCGGGCAATCTTATCAACACTGTGCTGTAAATATTTGCCCTGGCGCAAACTGTCATACACCAGTTCAGGTATTTCTGGCATTTTTTCGACCCAGAACGGTGCTTTTTCTTTAAATGCTCTGACAAGCGCCGGAATACCGACCTGATCTTTGATCCAGGACTCGAGGAAAGGCTTGGCCGTTTTCCATAAATCTAACTGCGGGTAGAGCTGTCGTCCGACGCCTTCAACGTACAGCAACGTCTTCTGTAGTAAGACCAGTTGAGGCTGAACTTCCATGTTGAATCGGCGCGCAGTGTTGAACAGATTCAACAGCACATGACCAAAGGAAATCTCCGCCAGCGGTTTTTCAAAAATCGGTTCGCACACGGTACGAATGGCGAATTCAAACTCTTCTACGTTGGTATCCGGCGGAACCCAGCCAGAATCAACGTGCAGTTCAGCAACTTTGCGGTAGTCGCGGTTAAAGAACGCGATGAAGTTTTCAGCCAGGTAACGCTTATCTTCTTTGTTTAAAGACCCCACAATCCCACAATCAATACCAATGTATTTCGGGTTTTCAGGGTGCTCATAACTCACGAAAATGTTCCCAGGGTGCATGTCCGCATGGAAAAAGCTATCGCGGAATACCTGAGTAAAGAAGACCTGAACACCCCGTTCAGCCAGCAGCTTCATATTGGTGCCATTCTTCTCAAGCGTGGTGACATCTGAAACGGGAATACCATAAATGCGCTCCATCACCATCATATTCTGACTGCAATAGTCGGAGTACACTTCCGGGATGTACAGCATTGGGCTGTCTTCAAAATTACGTCGCAGTTGAATTGCGTTCGCCGACTCACGCAGCAGATTCAGCTCATCAATCAACGTTTTTTCATATTCACGGACCACTTCGGTTGGTCGCAGGCGGCGGCCATCTGGGAGCAGACGAGGAACCCAACGAGCAAGGCGGTAGATCAGTTTCAAATCCGCTTTGATTACCGGCAGTATGTCCGGGCGAATAACTTTGATCACCACCTCTTTGCCATTCGATTTCAGTCGCGCGGTGTGAACCTGAGCAATAGACGCAGATGCCAGCGGCGTGATCTCAAAATCATCAAACCATTCCTCGACGGGTAGCCCACCCATCGCCTCTTCGATTTGTTCTTTGGCTCTTTGCCCATCGAATGGGGCAACCCGATCCTGCAATAGCGCTAGCTGATCGGCGATGTGCGGAGGGAAAAGGTCACGACGGGTAGAGAGCATTTGCCCAAATTTGATCCACACCGGGCCGAGTTCCTGCAAAGCGAGCCTCAGCCTTTCTCCCAGCGGTTTGTCTTTATGTCGGTTGGGCATCCAGAACAGCGAGTAGCGCCATAACCGGATCGGCAGCGTGATACGCATTTTGGGGATGAGTTCATCAAGGCCGTAGCTTAAAAAAGTGCGAATGATGAAATAAAGGCGCCGTACTTCACCTGGCGTCATTTGGCCTCCAGTTTTTCCAGCCGTTTAGCCAGGGATTCGACCGCACGCTCAACGGCTGCCGTTTCCTCTGCAAACCATGCAACCTCAAGCGGACCCGGGGCCATACGCCACTCTTCGGTGATCGCTTCGGCAACATAGCGCTGCTGGCGCTGAATGTTATGGCGCAGGAACTTCGCTCCACCACGCAATACTTTGCTAACCCCTTCCGCGACAATATCGCCGGTATAGGGCGCTAACAGTTCTGCGGGATCAAACTCCGCCAGATCGGCCAGTGCGACAAAATTCTGCACGACCTGGATATCGCCCTGAACTTCCAGCTCACCGCTGCGGATAAGCGTGGTAAGTTGCTGCCGGTCGCGTAATTTCGGTAACACGCTGGCATGTGTGATTACGGTGCAATCGGCTTCGCCTTCCCATGCCCCCAGCACATCGACCTGGCGCTCACTAAACACCAGCACTAACGGTGTTGAAAATCCTTTGAGCTCAACACGCAGAACTTTGCCCTGTAAGCGCGTTCTGGCTGACTTAAGCGCAGGAGAACGGTACAGAAAGCTGTTGAGCAAATTTTCAACGCCGGCGGTCACTAAGGGTTTTAAAGGCATCCCCAATCTCCTGTCAGAACTTGTAACCACGATGCAGCGCAACGACACCTGCCGTCAGGTTGTAATAATCAACGCTTTCGAACCCGGCATCTTGCATCATAGCTTTTAAGGTGTCCTGATCGGGATGCATGCGGATAGACTCCGCCAAATAGCGATAGCTATCTGCGTCGCTTGCCACCATGGAACCAATGCGTGGCAGAACATGGAAAGAGTAGGCGTCGTAAGCTTTGCTCAGCGGTTCGATAATCGGTTTGGAGAACTCCAGCACCAGTAAGCGTCCGCCCGGTTTCAACACGCGATACATGGAGCGTAATGCTTTGTCTTTATCCGTTACGTTACGCAGACCGAAAGAGATGGTGATGCAGTCAAACGTGTTGTCAGGGAAAGGCAGTGCTTCCGCGTTCGCCTGAACGTACTCAACGTTACCCACTACGCCGATATTACGCAGCTTTTCGCGTCCCATTTTGAGCATTGAGTCATTGATATCCGCCAGCACAACTTTGCCGGTTTCGCCTACCATGCGAGAGAATTTTGCCGTCAGATCGCCGGTACCGCCCGCCAAATCGAGAACGGTTTGCCCGCGACGCACGCCACTGCAGTCAATGGTGAAGCGCTTCCACAAACGATGAATGCCAAATGACATTAAGTCATTCATAACGTCATATTTAGACGCCACAGAATGAAAAACGTGGGCCACCATGTCAGCTTTCTGCTCTTTAGCGACGGTCTGAAAGCCAAAGTGCGTCGTTTCTTGTGAATTATCCACCATCTCAGTGCCTGCTCATCCAAAAAATGTTCGAGAAGTGTAACAGATTGGGCCAATTTGCCCTACCCTTCTGCCCGGTTCAACTACCCCAAACGAACTAGTTTGATTGCTGATTTACCGCTTCATCATCAGGGTAAGGTTCATCCTGTTGCGTCTCAGGGACCGAGCGCAAGCGGTATTCTTCATCCTGCGTAGTGGCTTGTTCAGCCAGCTCAGGATTAATCTCGCGCTTAATTTCTACACCTAAACTGCGAAACGCTTCTGCCTGCGACAGGACGTTTCCACGGCCTGAAGAAAGTTTTTTCATCGCCTGTCGGTAGTTATCCTGGGCTTTATCCAGGCTTTGGCCAATTGCCGACATATCATCCACAAACAATCGCATCTTGTCATAAAGTTTGCTGGCCCGATCGGCAATTTGTTGCGCATTACGACTCTGATGCTCGTAGCGCCACAGGTTGGCGATCGTGCGCAACGCCACCAACAGCGTGGTAGGGCTCACCAGCATAATGTTATTTCTAAGCGCTTCGGTAATCAGTTCGGGCTGTCTGTCGAGCGCCAGTAAAAAAGCAGGCTCAACGGGGATAAACATCAGCACATAATCAAGCGTGCGCAGCCCCGGAAGCTGCTGATAGTCTTTGCGCCCCAGCAAACGAATATGGTTTCGCACCGAGGCAATGTGCTCCTGCAACGCGCTCTCGCGGGTGTATTCATCTTCAGCGTTAAAATAGCGTTCATAGGCGACCAGCGTCATTTTCGCATCGATCACCACATCTTTACCCTGCGGCAGCCGGACGATGACATCAGGCTGCATCCGCGAACGGGCGTCGTTCTCGATACTGACCTGGGTTTCGTATTCATAGCCTTCGCGCAGACCAGAAGCCTCAAGCACCCGCGTGAGTACGACCTCACCCCAGTTGCCCTGCGTTTTGTTATCGCCTTTTAATGCCCGCGTCAGGTTTACCGCTTCCTGCGCCATCTGCGCGTTCAGTTGCTGTAGATTACGAATTTCGTGCGCCAGGGTATGGCGCTCCTGCGCCTCTTTACCAAAGCTATCCTGAACCTGACGTCGAAAACCGTCCAGTTGTTCGCGAAGCGGTGCCAGCAGGCTGTTCAGACTTTGCCGGTTTTGCTCATCTACGCGACGGTTACTGTGCTCAAAAATACGGTTCGCCAGATTTTCAAACTGTTCGCTCAGCCGCTGTTCGCTGTTGATCATCTGGCGGATTTTATCTTCCGCATGCTGCTGCGTCGCTTCCAGCCGGGTGGTGACTTCACGGAGATCGGCTTCGAGAGAGGTGTTGATGCTGTGCAGGCTGCGCAATTCGTTATTGAGGAGTTCGCACTCATCACGCCAGTGAGCTTCCTGAGAAAGCTGCTGGCGGGCGGCGCTTAGCGCAATATCTATTTCACGTCGCTCTTCGATGAGGTCGGCACGGATCCTGTCGGCGTGCGCTTTTGTTGCGAGCCATCCCACCAACAACCCTGCGGCTAACGCCAGCACGGCACTCATCATAATTGAAATATCCACAACGCTCCCCTTACAGCAACGGCTTACCCGCACAAAATAGAATTGTGCTGTATAAACGTCCAGTTTAAAAGGAATTTCCTGCGAGGCACTACGCAAAATAAAAAGGCCGAACGCGTCGGCCTTTTTGAATAGACGGGAGAATTACAGTAAACGACGCGCGGCTTCCACCACGATTTTCACCGCGTGGCTTTCCGTTTGTTTCATCGTTTCCGCATTAGGGATCTCTTGCTGAGTACGGTTCACGATAACACCCGCAACCATACCGGCACGCAGACCCTGGCTTGCGCACATGGTCAGCAACGTCGCAGATTCCATTTCGTAGTTCATGACGCCCATAGACTGCCACTCTTCCATTGAGCCTTTGAAACGGCTCACGACGCGACCAGAGAAGGTGTCATAACGCTCCTGTCCCGGATAGAAGGTGTCAGAAGACGCGGTAACGCCCACGTGAGTGGTAGCGCCGATAGATTTCGCTGCTTCCACCAGCGCGGTGGTGCACTCGAAGTCCGCAACGGCCGGGAATTCCATTGGCGCGAAATGCAGGCTTGCACCGTCCAGACGAACAGATGCAGTGGTAACCAGTACATCACCCACGTTGATATGCGGCTGGATAGCGCCAGTCGTACCGATACGCAGGAAGGTACGAATGCCCAGTTGTGCCAGTTCTTCTACGGCAATAGAGGTGGACGGGCCGCCGATACCGGTAGAGCACACGATCACGGCTTTACCATCCAGCTCAGCACGCCAGGTAGTGAACTCGCGATGAGATGCCAGCTTAACCGGCATATCCATCAGCGCGGCGATCTTTTCCACACGCTCCGGGTCGCCAGGGACGATAGCAAGCGTAGCCCCTTGTAAATCGTTCTTAGTGAGGCCGAGATGAAAAACATCAGACTTAGACATAAAAACTCCTCTGTGAATCGGTTTTGTCAGAAGAAGCAAAAACACACTTTACCGAAGGCATAAACATATTTTCGTGACAGTCATCACTATGATGTAAATCAATTGCATTCAATTACCATAAAATGGTGATGCATATCACATAAATGATGCGATGTAAGGAAGCCTTGCACAAAAGATAGACCGTTTAAGGCAATGTGGTTCGTTGCATGTGTCTATAGTTAACAATGCGCTTTTTGGCTGAATATTTAAGGGTACGGAGAATACCATGACAACACGACAACCTGGCTTTGCACCTGCTGTATCTCCACCGACGTCTACCACGGTCCACACTCCGGATAACGCAGTTATCGCCGGGGTAACGTCCATACCGTCACAAGGCGATGATATGCCAGCGTATCACGCACGACCAAAACAGACCGATGGCCCCCTGCCCGTGGTTATTGTCGTGCAGGAAATTTTTGGCATTCATGAACACATTCGTGACGTTTGCCGCCGTCTGGCTCTGGAAGGGTATCTGGCTATCGCACCAGAACTCTATTTTCGCGAAGGCGATCCCAATGACTTTGCCGATATCCCTACGCTACTCAGCGGTCTTGTCGCCAAAGTGCCTGACTCTCAGGTATTGGCCGATTTGGATCATGTCGCCAGTTGGGCATCGCGAAATGGAGGAGATGCCCACCAGTTGATGATCACCGGATTCTGCTGGGGTGGACGCATCACCTGGCTGTATGCCGCACATAATCCGCAGTTAAAAGCGGCGGTGGCGTGGTACGGCAAGCTGGTAGGTGATAAAACCCTCAACTCGCCGAAACATCCCGTTGATATCGCGACCGATCTTAACGCCCCCGTTCTGGGACTGTATGGCGGCCAGGACACCAGTATTCCGCAAGATACCGTTGAAACAATGCGTCAGGCGCTGCGCGCCGCCAATGCAAAAGCGGAAATCGTAGTGTATCCCGATGCCGGACATGCTTTTAACGCCGATTATCGCCCGAGCTATCACGAAGAGTCCGCGAAAGACGGCTGGCAGAGGATGCTGGAGTGGTTCGCGCAATACGGCGGGAAGAAATAAACGTTAATTGCCCGGTGGCAGTAACACCTTACCGGGCCTACAACTGTTGCGATTTCCAATAACCCGGGCAAGCGCCAGCGCTTCCCGGGCACCGAATTACGCCTGACGCAGATTCTGCGCTGCTTTGACCATGTTAGCCAGCGCCGCCCGCGTTTCCGGCCAGCCGCGCGTTTTCAGGCCGCAATCCGGGTTCACCCACAGACGCTCAGCCGGAATACGCTGCTCGGCTTTCTTCAGCAGGGCTTCAATCCACTCCACGCTCGGGACGTTCGGCGAGTGAATATCGTATACGCCCGGCCCGATTTCGTTCGGATAGTCGAACTCTTCAAACGATTCCAGCAGTTCCATATCAGAGCGTGACGTCTCAATGGTGATCACGTCCGCGTCCAGCGCCGCAATGGAATCCATGATGTCATTGAACTCGCAATAACACATGTGGGTGTGGATCTGGGTTTCATCCTTCGCCACCGCCGCGTTAATGCGGAAGGCTTCCACGCCCCACTCCAGATACGCTGCCCAGTCGCTGCGGCGCAGCGGCAGACCTTCGCGCAGCGCCGGTTCATCAATCTGGATGATGCCAATACCCGCCGCTTCCAGATCCGCTACCTCGTCACGCAGCGCCAGCGCAATCTGCTTAGCGATGGTTTCACGCGTCACGTCTTCACGCGGGAATGACCAGCAGAGAATGGTCACCGGACCCGTCAGCATGCCTTTTACCGGTTTGTCGGTCAGCGACTGGGCATACTTCGCCCACTCAACGGTGATCGCTTCCGGGCGGCTGACATCGCCAATCACCACCGGCGGCTTCACGCAGCGAGAGCCGTAGCTCTGCACCCAACCGTTTTGGGTAAAGACGAAACCGTCCAGGTGTTCGCCAAAGTACTCGACCATGTCGTTACGCTCGGCTTCACCGTGCACTAGCACATCGAGCCCCAGACGTTCCTGTTCAACGATCGCTTGTTTGATATGTTCTGCGATACCGGTGCGGTAGTTACCGGCATCCAGGTTGCCCTTTTTGAAGTCCAGACGCAGACCACGAATTTCGGTGGTTTGCGGGAATGAGCCGATAGTCGTGGTCGGCCATGCCGGCAGATTAAAACGGGCACGCTGTGCCTCGGCACGAACTGGATAAGCGTTGGCGCGCTGGCTGTCCTGGACGGTGATCGCCGCCAGACGTTTTTCCACTGCGGCGTTGTGTACGCGGGTAGAGTGACGACGCGCCTGGATCGGTGCGCTCCATTCCACAATTGCCGCCGTATCGCCGCTGTTCAACGCATCGCGCAGCAGCGCCAGCTCGCCACATTTTTGCAGCGCGAAGGCAAACCAGCTCTTCACTTCTGCATCAAGGCGAGTTTCCACGCTGAGATCGATTGGGCTGTGCAGCAGAGAGCAGGAGGAAGCCACCCACAGGTCACGTTTCCCGACGATATCTTTAATTTGCGCATATTTTTCGCTGAGATCGGCACGCCAGACGTTGCGACCGTTCACCAGACCCGCTGACAGCAGCCAGTCGGCAGGCAGACGTTCATGCAGCTCGGCGACATCATCTTTGCCGTGCACGAAGTCAACGTGCAGCCCCTGCACCGGCAGCGCGGTAATGGTATCCAGGTTTGGCGTTACGCCTTCGAAGTAGGTGGTCAGTAGCAGCTTCACCTGGCCTTGCAGGGCGTCATAAGCCGGTTTAAAAGCATCCAGCCACGCTTGCGGCAGCTCCAGTACCAGAGCAGGTTCATCAATCTGCACCCACTCAATACCGCGTTTCGCCAACTCAGCCAGCACCTGCTGGTAAACCGGCAGAATATCGTTCAACAGGCTCAGGCGGTCAAACTGTTCGCCCTTCACTTTCCCCAGCCACAGATAAGTTACCGGTCCCAACAGCACAGGCTTCACCTTGTGACCGAGCGCCAGCGCTTCGTCCACTTCATCCAGCAGTTGGGTCCAGGTCAGTTTGAACTGCTGACCTTTGGTGAACTCGGGCACCATGTAGTGATAGTTGGTGTTAAACCATTTGGTCATTTCTGCCGCCGCCGCGGGTTCACCCGTTGGTGCGCGGCCACGACCAATGCGGAATAAGGTGTCGATATCGACAGAGCCATCTTTATTTTGATGACGAGCCGGAACGTTGCCGAGCAACAGACTGGTGGTCAGGACGT
This sequence comes from Citrobacter sp. Ce104, assembly GCF_030334595.1. NCBI lineage: Bacteria > Pseudomonadati > Pseudomonadota > Gammaproteobacteria > Enterobacterales > Enterobacteriaceae > Citrobacter > Citrobacter sp. Ce104. Next base: position 65,819 of record NZ_JAOWDP010000043.1, on the reverse strand, counting down.
GATCGTACCAGGCAAAATCGCCCACCGGCAGCAGGTCAACCCCCGCCTGCTTTTGCTGCTCCCAGTGGCGGGCACGCAGCTCGCGGCCAACTGTCAGCAAATCTTCACGGGAGGAATTTCCCGCCCAGTAGCTTTCTTGCGCTTTCTTCAACTCGCGACGCAGGCCAACGCGAGGGAAACCGAGGGTGTGATTCAATATTGTCATTTTTCTTCCTCTAATTATATGTAAATCCTATGGATTTTGAATTTAGGGAAGGCGGCAAGTTTACTCATCCCCAGGAGCTTACTGAAGTAAGTGACTGAGGTGGGGAAACGAAGCCAACGCACCATAAATTTAAAAGACGAAGGATTTTAGCCGTCCAGATGTTTACACATCCATAATTGGCGGTTACTGTATATTCCTCAAGCGCAATTTGTTCATGCCGAAGTGAAGGACTTTCATGATCGAGATTAAACACCTGAAAACGCTACAGGCGTTGCGGAATAGTGGTTCTCTGGCAGCCGCAGCGGCAACGTTGCATCAGACCCAATCCGCCCTTTCTCACCAGTTCAGCGATCTGGAGCAGCGCCTTGGCTTTCGACTTTTTATCCGTAAAAGCCAGCCTCTGCGCTTTACGCCGCAGGGGGAAATCCTGCTGCAGTTAGCTAATCAGGTGTTGCCGCAAATTGGTCGTGCGCTGCAGGCTTGCAACGAACCACAGCAAACCCGGCTGCGAATCGCGATTGAATGCCACAGCTGTATCCAGTGGCTGACGCCCGCGCTGGAGAATTTTCGTGCCAACTGGCCGCAGGTGGAGATGGACTTTAAATCCGGCGTGACGTTCGATCCGCAACCGGCGCTACAGCAGGACGAGCTGGATCTGGTGTTAACCTCCGACATCCTGCCGCGCAGCGGATTGCACTACTCGCCGATGTTCGATTTTGAAGTCCGTCTGATATTGGCGCCGGACCATCCGCTGGCCAACAAAACGCAAATTACGCCGGAGGATTTAGCCAGCGAGACGCTGCTTATTTACCCGGTGCAACGGAGTCGACTGGATGTCTGGCGACACTTCCTGCAGCCTGCGGGCGTGAGTCCTTCGCTAAAGAGCGTGGATAACACCCTGCTGCTGATTCAGATGGTTGCAGCCAGAATGGGTATTGCGGCTTTACCACACTGGGTGGTGGAGAGTTTTGAACGCCAGGGTCTGGTGGTGACTAAAACTCTGGGCGATGGATTGTGGAGCCGACTGTACGCCGCCGTACGTGATGGCGAGCAGCGACAGCCGGTCACAGAAGCGTTTATTCGCTCAGCGCGGAATCACGCCTGCGATCACCTGCCGTTTGTACGGAGTGCGGAACGACCCACTTTCGATGTACCCACAGTGAGGCCACTATCACAGCCGCCCCAATGATGAAGCTTGGCCAGTGAGGCTGTTGATGCCAGATAGCCAGATTAACCAACAGCCCGGCCGGCACATGCATATTGTTCATGATACCCAGCGTACCCGCATCCACCTGGGTCGCGCCATAGTTCCACATAAAGTAACCAATGCCGGACGCCGCCACGCCAAGAAATACCAGAATTCCCCACTGTAGCGTAGTTGCAGGCATTTTCTGCGCATTACCCAGCATGAACCAGGCAACTACTGCCACCATAAAGGCGCCCATATAAAACCAGGCAAAGGCGTTGTGCTGCGGCATTGGCCGCGTTTCCATCAGACGTTTATAGCCCACCATACCAATGGCAAAGCTGATATTGGACAACTGCACCAGCAGCAGGCCGGTCCAGAAGTGACTGGTCACCTGATCGTAACGAATGATCCCTGCGCCAATCACCGCCAGCAACGCACTGAAGGCATAGCTCCAGCGCAGACGACGTCCACTCATCAGATCGTAAATCAGCGTAATGTAGAGCGGCGTCAGCACGGTAAAGAGCAGCAGTTCTGAAACCGTCAGGTACAGATAGGCGTGAAAACTCAGCATATACATGATACCAAGCTGCATGGCCCCCACCAGCATATACAACGCGATCGTTTTTACGCTGTGACCACGGGTACGTAGAAACGGCAGGAACACCAGCGCCGCCAGCCCAACACGCACCAGCACCGCAAAATAGCTATCGACATGACCGGCAAGGTACTCGCCAAACAGGCTAAAGGAAAAGGCCCACAGAATTGTGGTAATGATGAGTAACGCCACAATGGATGTCTCTTAACAGAAGGTACACCCATTGTAGCGAAGTTTTTAGTTGACGACTGGTCAACTAACGAACAACAAAGTTATTGCAAAAACAGCTCACGCAGATAGTGCGGGACGGCATCGTCGGCATTAAGACCAATGACTTCCAGTTCCGGGTGCAGATCCTTCAGGCGCTGGTGGGCGTTGCCCATGATGCAGCCTTTACCTGCCATGGAGAGCATTTCCGCGTCGTTCATCCCATCGCCAAAAGCGATGCAGTCTTTCAGGCTGTAGCCCATCGCTTTCGCTACCGCTTCCAGCGCATGACCTTTCGATACGCCGCCAGCCATGACTTCCAGACAGGTAAGCGTAGAAAAGCTGACGTTGACACGATCGCCCCAGCGGGCGTTAATCGCCTGCTCCAGCGGCAGCAGCCTTTCGTGAGAATCGGTGGTGAAGAACACTTTGCTGACGCCTTCAGGCTCCAGTAACGCAGGTTCAAACAGGGAATAGTTAAATACCGCTTCTTTAAAAAAGCGCATTTCGTCCGGCCGGTGGCGGTTCATAAACCACTCATCATCGCGATAAACGTTGGTCACGATGTCCGGATTTGCATTCACTACGCCAAACAGGTCGCTGGCAATGTCGCGATCCAGATTATGCGAAAACACCAGATTCCCGTCAGAATCATGCACGCGCGCGCCGTTAGACGTGATCATGTAGGTTTTAATGCCGAGGTTATCGCGAATTTGCCCCACATCAACATGATGACGGCCTGTCGCAAACACGAAGTTAACGCCGCGAGCGGTCAATAACTTCAGCGTCTCTTTGGCATAAGGGGACAAAGTATGGTCGGGAGAAAGCAGCGTACCGTCTAAATCAGACGCAACAACCTGATACATAAGAAAATTCAACCTCTAGGCAAAGCGGGTTCCGCTGGATGAGTTATGCTTGTCGAAGAATTCGACAATAGCGTTAAGCGCGACTGAGCGCATTGCGTCCTTTTCAAAAAGGATCTCATGGTACGCGCCTTTGATGACAAGCGGCTGCCCCCCTTCTACAGGATGGCCTGCTGCGGCGCGGAGTTCACAAAAACGATCGTGCATGCGGTTATCTACCACCCGCTCTTCTTCAGCCTGAATCAGCAGCGTCGGCGTCGCGTCGTCTCCTGCTCCGGCCAGAACCTGTTCGCCTGCCAGAATACCTTCACGAACCCAGTGGTAGGTGGGGCCGCCAACGCGCAGTCGCGGCTCATCCGCATAGAAGCGCAGATTGCGCCGATAGCGCTGTCGACTATGCGTTAACGCATTCATACCGAATGGCAGCGCCCGCCAGCGCCCGGTTCCCATCGCATAGCCTTCGCGGATCCGCGGATGCCCTTCAGCCCAGTCCAGAATATGGCGCACCATCCAGTCGGGAAAGCGCATCACAATACCAAACATCGGCGCACAAAGCGCGATAGCATCACACTGATTCGGGTGGCGCTGCAGGAACAATGTGGCAATCGCACCGCCCATAGAATGCGCCAGTATATAGCGTTTTCTCCACGGACCGGGTAGCACTTCCTGCTGCCAGAAGGCGGTTAAATCATCGACATAGTCATTAAAGTTATCGACATGACCACGATGCGGATCCGAAAGCATACGCCCGGAACGGCCCTGCCCACGGTGATCGATAATGAGGACGTCAAAACCAGAGTGAAACAGGTCATACGCCAGTTCAGCGTATTTCACGTAGCTTTCAATGCGTCCAGGACAGACGACGATGACGCGATCGTTTTTTTCTGCATGAAAACGAACAAAATGTACGGGGATATTATCCACGCCCGTAAATTCCGCTTCTTCCCGCTGACGCCAGAAATCTGTCAGTGGCCCCATGGAAAAAGCAGCAAACGCGTTTTCTCTTGTTTCCCAGTCTTTTTGCTGCTGAAACATCGGGTATCCAGCCTCGCTGACCAAGTAAAATCGTTTTTTTCGCCGTCGCTGGCACAACCTAACGGCAGTAGAGTATTGTGGCATAAAAATAGACAATCCGGGAGTTTCTCATGACCTTTGAATGGTGGTTCGCCTACCTGCTGACCTCTATTATTTTGAGCTTGTCTCCAGGCTCTGGCGCAATCAACACCATGACCACCGCCATCAGTCACGGCTATCGCGGTGCAAGCGCGTCGATTGCGGGTTTACAGACCGGGTTGGGCATTCATATCGTTCTGGTTGGCGTAGGACTGGGAACGCTATTCTCACGTTCGGTGATCGCATTTGAGGTGCTGAAGTGGGCGGGAGCGGCCTATCTGATTTGGCTGGGTATCCAGCAGTGGCGCGCGGCGGGCGCTATCGATCTGAATACCATGGCGAATACGCAATCGCGCAGCCGCCTGTTCAAACGCGCAGTCTTTGTTAATCTGACCAACCCCAAAAGCATTGTTTTTCTTGCCGCTCTGTTCCCGCAGTTTATCCTGCCGCAGGAACCACAGCTGATGCAGTACGTGGTGCTTGGCGTTACGACCATCGTGGTCGATATCATTGTGATGATCGGTTACGCGACGCTGGCCACGCGCATTGCAGGCTGGATTAAAGGACCAAAGCAAATGAAGGCGCTCAACAAAGTGTTTGGCTCGCTATTTATGCTGATAGGCGCTCTGCTGGCATCGGCAAGGCATGCCTAGCAAATGGAACAACGCTCGCAATGAAATGCTAACTGTAAGAGCGTCTGAACATGACTGTTCGTACTTCGCCGCAAAGGGAGAAAAGTCTTTCATTCTGCACTGTTAGACGTTGATTGCTAATGCCAGAATGCTGCCACATTCACCACTCACGGATGATGGACGATGGCGGAAGCAACGACACCACATGATTCAGTATTTAAGACCTTCCTCTCCCGCGTGGAAACCGCGCGGGACTTTATTGAACTTCATCTTCCACCCTCGTTAATCAAAATCTGCAAGCTGGAAACGCTCCGCCAGGAATCAGGCAGCTTTGTGGAGGACGATCTGCGCCCCTATTTCAGCGATATTCTCTACTCACTGGAAACCACCAGCGGGCATGGCTATGTACATGTGCTCATTGAGCATCAAAGCTCACCGGACAAACATATGTCATTTCGCCTGATGCGCTACGCTATCGCCGCGATGCAACGTCATCTTGAGGCGGGAAACGACACATTACCGCTGGTTATTCCTGTGCTCTTTTACCATGGCAAGCAAAGCCCCTGGCAAGGTTCGATGAACTGGCTGGATCACTTTGAGGATTCGGGTACTGCCCTTCAACTTTACAGCGCACCGTTCCCGTTGGTGGATGTGACGGTTATTCCAGATGATGAGATCATGCAGCATCGCAGTATGGCAGCGCTGACATTAGTACAAAAACACATTCGCCAGCGCGACATGGCGCAGCTGCTGGATAAACTTACCCGTCTGTTTATGCTGGAGAAGATGAGCGGACAACAAATAACCGTGCTGGTAAACTACATGGTGCAAGCAGGGAATACACAAGATGTTCAGACATTATTGTATAAGCTGGCACAGCGTGTGCCGCAGCATGGAGACAAACTGATGACAATGGCGGATCAACTAAAACAGATAGGCCGTGAAGAAGGGAGGCGCCTTGCCCTTACTGATGTAGCAAAAGCAATGCTCAAACGGGGTCTCGATACCGATGCGATTATGGAAATGACCGGCCTTTCGAAGGATGAACTACAGAAACTTGCGCAATAAACCGCATTCCGCCTGGGACGCCCAGGCGGGTAACAAATTTAGCGCGAAATAATCAGATGGATACCGAAGCCTGCAAACAGCGCGCCGGCAAAACCATCAATCCACTTCGCCAGACGCTGATAGCCACGACGCATTTTCGGCAGTGCAAACAGGCTGGCGACCACGGTGAACCACGCCAGTGTTTCCACGATGATCAGGGCAAAGATCCCCCAGCGCGCGCCCGTGCCCACGTTGTCGCCAACGAACAATGAGAATACGGAGCCAAAATAGATAATGGCTTTAGGGTTCGCCAGATTGGTCAGCAGACCTTTCAAAAAGCTGCGTCCGCTCTGCGCCAGCTCCACCTGCGGAGTGGGAGCCGCAACATCCTGTTTTTTAAACGCGCCGCGCAGCATCTGATAACCCATCCAGCACAGATACAGCCCCCCGCCCACCATAATAATGGTGTGCAGCCAGGCCATTTTTTCGATAATCAGATGCAGGCCGAGCAGCGCCACGCCAGCCCAGACCATGACGCCACAGGTAATACCCAGCACGCCCATCATAGCTTCTTTGCGCGAACGACTAACCGCAGTTTGAGAAACAAAGAAAAAATCGGGGCCGGGGCTCATCAGCGCAACGATATGCACCAACGCAACGGTGAAAAATAGCGTTAACATAACAATGACTCGCGGGGGAATAGTTCAGTGAGTCACCATCCTGGCACTTTTTTGCCCGGCTGACTACTCTTCGTCGTCACCATCAACGTGCGCACGAATAAGCGCCATAAACTCTTTGCCAAAACGCTCAAGTTTACGCATCCCCACGCCGTTGACGCTCAGCATTTCGCTCGGCGAAACCGGCATCTGCTCGGCCATTTCAATCAACGTGGCGTCGTTAAAGACGACATACGGCGGGATATTCTCTTCATCGGCAATGGCTTTACGCAGCTTACGCAATTTGGCGAACAGTTTGCGGTCATAGTTGCCACCGAAGGATTTCTGCATCGCACGCGGTTTCAGCGCCACAATACGCGGTACCGCAAGCTGTAGCGCAACGTCACCACGCAGCACCGGGCGCGCGGCTTCAGTTAGCTGTAACGCGGAGTGATGGGCAATATTCTGCGTCACCAGACCAAGATGAATAAGCTGGCGAATAACGCTAACCCAATGTTCATGGCTTTGCTCACGGCCAATGCCATAGACCGGCAGCTTGTCATGGGCCAGTTCGCGAATACGCTGGTTATTCGCTCCGCGCAGAACCTCCACGACGTAACCCATACCAAAGCGTTGATTCACACGGTAGATAGTCGACAGCGCTTTGCGCGCATCCATAAGTCCGTCGTACTGTTTTGGCGGATCGAGGCAGATGTCGCAGTTACCACAGGGCTCCTGCCGCCCTTCGCCAAAATAGTTCAGCAGCACCAGACGACGACAGGTTTGCGCCTCGGCAAATGCCCCCATCGCATTGAGCTTGTGCCGTTCAATATCCAGTAGCTGTCCTGCGGGTTTCTCTTCAAGGCAACGGCGCAACCATGCCATATCCGCCGGATCGTAAAACAGCATCGCTTCCGCTGGCAGGCCGTCACGTCCGGCACGGCCTGTTTCCTGGTAATAGGATTCGATATTGCGCGGAATATCGAAATGCACCACGAAGCGTACGTTAGGTTTGTTGATTCCCATACCGAACGCCACGGTCGCTACCACGATTTGCAGGTCATCGCGCTGGAATTTCTCCTGCACTTCAGCGCGTACGGCGTTTTCCAGCCCGGCATGATAAGCCCCGGCGCTGATACCCCGGCTTTGCAAACGCGCGGCGGTATCTTCAACTTTGGCGCGGCTGTTGCAGTAGATAATTCCAGACTTACCGCGCTGCTCTTGCACGTAGCGCATCAGCTGATCGAGCGGCTTAAATTTCTCCATCAGCATGTAGCGAATATTCGGGCGGTCAAAGCTGCTGATCTGAATTAACGGATCGTTGAGCCCCAGCAGACGCACAATATCCAGCCGGGTGGTTTCATCCGCCGTTGCGGTCAGCGCCACAAACGGCAGGCTCGGGAAACGCTGGCGCAACTGTCCCAGCGCGGCGTATTCCGGGCGGAAATCATGCCCCCACTGCGAGATACAGTGCGCTTCATCAACGGCCAGCAATACCGGATTCCAGTGCGCCAGATTTTCAAGGAAGTTATCCAGCATCAGACGTTCTGGCGCAATGTACAACAAGCGAATCTGCCCGCTGCGACAACCTGCCATGACCTCAAGCTGCTGCTCACGACTTTGGGTGGAGTTCAGACATGCAGCCGCCACGCCGTTGGCCAGCAGTTGATCGACCTGATCTTTCATCAGGGAAATCAGCGGAGAAACAACAACGGTGAGCCCGTTAAGCAATAATGCGGGAATTTGATAGCACAGGGATTTACCGCCACCGGTCGGCATAACGACCAGGCAGTCGCGACCAGAGATCACGGTATCAATGATTTCTTCCTGACCGGGGCGAAACTGTTGGTAGCCAAAGGTTTCCTGCAAAACCTGTTTAGCGCCCATTTCCAGATTCAACACTTCCGCCTGCGCCACATTAACCCCATTAGCCTGAAATAAAAACAGGCGCTATTTTCAGCGCCTGAGAGAGAAACTGCAATGATTAAAATACTCTCAATATCTGTCAGAAGATATCGTTGAGCATCACACCCACGCCAACACGAGTCTGATTGAAGTTGTAGTCAATCAGCGATTCGCCGTAACCGCTGTACACCTGGGTGTAAAGACGCACATGTTTCGTAATAGGATAGCTGGCACCAAGCTCTGCGCCGCCATAGCCGGTATTCCAGTTGTACTGGCCTTTCACACTGATGACCGCGTCACCCAGGTGATAGCCCATTTTCAACTGATAGTAGCCCATATATTTGGTGATGTCGGGGTTATCATCGGTACTGCCAATGACGTACCACGGCTTTACTTCCACCAGCCAGTTGCCGTTTTCTGCCATCAGGCGGGTATACAGGCGGTTCCAGCTACGCGAAGTAGGATCGGAACGGCCGTTGGAGTCATGGTTATAACCCATTTCGATATCACGGAGCGTCCAACCGGCAAAGCGATAGTCGGTGGCAAAACCAAGGAACAATTGCGGTTCATAGTTGGTCTCGCGAAACGGTGAGGACTCTTCACTGTTCGAAAGCTGCCACCATGACTTTTGGGTATAAGAGCCGCCGAGTACCGAATTCGGCCCTAATATCCCACGCCAGAGCGGAAACGCCAGGCTTAGCTGAAACTTAACCTCATCTTTGCGCGCATTTTCGGACCAGCTATAGCTGCTGATCGCCTCTTTGTTCATGTCGCTGGTATTGGTGTAGATGAGATAGTTGGTGTCATAAGGGTAAAGCGTGAAAGGATTGTCATGTTCCTGCAGCATGTTAGCGATAATACTGCCGCGAACCGCCGGTGCATCATGAATCTCTTTCACTGTCGCTTCCTGCGCATAAGCGGTCAACGGCAGCATGACTGCTGGTAGTAACCATCCCAGAATCGCCCGCATCGGTAATGTTCTCCTGAACCAAAATATTGATGAATTGTATAATTATCTGGCAAGCATTCTATACCCTAAATAATTCAAATTGCAGGAAGGCGGCAAGTCTGTAAACCCCAGGAGCTTACTAAAGTAAGTGACTGGGGTGAGCAGACGCTGCCAACGCACATGCAACTTGAAGTATGACGGGTATACATACTTAGCGATTTCCTCGTTAGTCATCCGGTCTTAAAGTAGAAAACAACAAATAATAAGCATAATATCAACATTTCATTAACCATTGAGGTGTAGGGATCGTATGTCTGCCGTACTTACTGCTGAGGAAGCGCTGAAGTTAGTGGGTGAAATGTTTGTCTATCATATGCCGTTTAATCGGGCGCTGGGACTGGAGCTTGAACGCTATGAGAAAGAATTTGCTCAATTAGCCTTTAATAACCAACCGATGATGGTCGGCAACTGGGCGCAAAGCATTCTGCATGGCGGCGTGATCGCCTCGGCGCTGGACGTCGCTGCTGGGCTGGTGTGCGTTGGGAGTACGCTGACCCGCCATGAAACGATCAGCGAGGATGAGCTGCGTCAGCGGATGTCACGTATGGGGACAATCGATTTACGCGTTGATTACCTGCGTCCGGGAAGAGGGAATCGCTTTACCGCCACCAGTAGCCTGCTGCGGGCGGGTAATAAAGTCGCCGTTGCGCGCGTGGAATTGCATAACGAAGAACAACTTTATATTGCCAGCGCAACCGCCACTTATATGGTGGGGTAAGTGTCCAAAAAAAGGTAAACTGCTGTTACATTTCTGCAATGAGTTTTCCCGATGGATGCTAAACAAACGCGGCAGGGCGTGTTACTCGCTCTTGCTGCTTATTTTATTTGGGGTATCGCTCCTGCCTACTTCAAGCTGATTTACTATGTCCCGGCAGATGAGATCCTGACGCACCGCGTCATCTGGTCGTTTTTCTTTATGGTGGTACTGATGAGCATCAGTCGCCAGTGGTCGGGCGTCAAAACGCTACTACAAACGCCAAAGAAGATTTTCCTGCTGGCGCTCTCTGCCGTGCTCATCGGCGGAAACTGGCTGCTGTTCATTTGGGCGGTCAATAATCACCATATGCTGGAAGCCAGCCTGGGTTATTTTATCAACCCGCTGGTGAATATTGTGCTGGGAATGTTATTCCTCGGCGAGCGCTTTCGTCGCATGCAGTGGCTGGCGGTACTGTTAGCCGCCTGCGGTGTACTGGTGCAGCTGTGGACCTTTGGATCGCTGCCAATAATCGCGCTGGGACTCGCGTTCAGCTTTGCCTTCTATGGCCTGGTGCGCAAGAAGATTGCCGTCGAAGCACAAACTGGCATGCTGATCGAAACCCTGTGGCTTTTACCCGTTGCGGCCATCTATCTGTTTGGCATTGCGGACAGCTCAACCAGCCATATGGGGCAAAATCCCATGTCGCTTAACCTGCTGCTGATTGCTGCGGGCGTCGTGACCACCATTCCGCTGCTGTGCTTTACCGGCGCGGCAACCCGTCTGCGTCTTTCAACGCTGGGTTTCTTCCAGTATATCGGACCTACGTTGATGTTCCTGCTGGCAGTCACCTTTTACGGTGAAGTTCCGGGAGCGGATAAAATGGTCACGTTTGCGTTTATCTGGGTAGCGCTGGCGATTTTCGTGATGGATGCGATTTATACGCAACGACGGGTTCGTCGAAGCTAGAAGATTGCCGGATGGCGCTTCGCTTATCCGACCTACAAAAGCACATCTCCGTAGGTCGGATAAGTCACAGCCATTACAGCCAGTTCTTGCGCTTAAAGTACAGATACGGCGCCAGACCCGCGAGCATCATAAAGACAATCGCTCCTGGATAACCGAAGCTCCAGTGCAGTTCCGGCATGAATTCAAAGTTCATCCCGTAGCTGGAAGCCACCAGCGTCGGCGGCAGGAACACCACAGAGACCACCGAGAAGATCTTGATGATGCGGTTCTGCTCGATATTGATAAAGCCCATCGCCGCTTGCATCAGGAAGTTAACCTTCTGGAACAGCGATTCATTGTGCGGCAGCAGGGATTCGATATCGCGCAGGATCTCACGCGCCTGCTCCAGCTGACTGCCCGGCAAACGCGCTTTACGCACCAGGAAGTTTAGCGCGCGCTGGGTATCCATCAGACACAGACGAACCTTCCAGCCGATATCTTCCAGTTCCGCCAGCGTCGACAGCGCTTCGTCATATTCATCGCCCTGACGCCCTTCCATGATCACACGGCTGAGTTTTTCCAGGTCGCTGTAGATGTTTTCGATCTCATCCGCCAACTGTTCAATTTTGGTTTCGAACAGGTCAAGCAGCAGCTCGTAGGCGTTGCCATCCACCATCGCCTGATTACGCGCACGCATGCGGTACAGGCGGAAAGCCGGCAGTTCGCGCTCGCGCAGGGTAAACAGGCGGCCTTCGCGAATGGTAAATGCGACGGTTGAGTTACCCGCGTGATCGTCGGCATCTTCATAAAAGAAGAAGGAGTGAATGTGCAGACCGTCTTCGTCTTCAAAAAAACGTGCGGATGCTTCGATGTCTTCCAGTTCAGGGCGCGTAGCCAGATTCTGGCCCAAGTCCTTTTGCACACGGTTTCGTTCTTCGTCATCCGGCTCGACTAAATCGACCCAAACCGAACTGGCCAGGTGCTCGATCTCGTCTGCCTCAAGGCGAGTTAAACGATTGTTTTCCAGTTGAAATGCGCTCAGCATGACCGGGACTCCCAATGCAAAAAATTATCGGACAGTTCGGAGGGCACACAGAAACAAATTGGGTTTCAGACCATTAAACAGCCTGACTCAGCGCGACGGGAAAAAAACAGAAGGTCGCTGACAACCGCGAAGGCTATCAGCAAAAAGGGATAGCCTTAGGAGTTGATCCTGGATGACAGGATAATGAGCCAGTATCTACTGGGTGTGTCCAAGGCGAATGTCCTCTTAGCGTAATCGTGCGCGCATGTTACGCCAGCAAAATTTTGACGTCAACACGCAACGGATGGCGAAAAAGTAATAATTTCCCCTTATACAGAAAGGTTAGCAGAGGGGAATTATTTATCTATGATTTCAGAATATTAACCGACAGGTTGCCGGATGTCGGCTTGGCCTTATCCGGCAAAGCCGAACCGATTAAACCGTTTCCAGTCTGGCGTAGGCCGCTACCAGCCATTTGATCCCCTGCCCCTGGAACGCGACCTGCAAACGACTGTGCTCGCCGCTTCCTTCCAGGTTGACGATGGTGCCCTCGCCAAATTTAGCATGGCGCACGCGCTGACCGAGCTTGTAGCCGGTATCGTTTTCCGCCATTGGCGTGCCCATCCGCTGATGGCTCACCGGACGGCTGACCGTGGCGCGCAGGCGAACCTCTTCAACGCACGCTTCCGGCAGTTCGCCGATAAAGCGCGACGGACGATGGTAAACCTCTTTGCCGTACAGACGACGCGTTTCGGCGTAGGTCAGCGTCAGCTTTTGCATCGCGCGGGTCACGCCAACGTAAGCCAGGCGGCGCTCTTCTTCGAGGCGACCACCTTCGTCCAGCGACATCTGGCTGGGGAACATGCCTTCTTCCATCCCCACGATAAACACCTGCGGGAATTCCAGACCTTTCGCCGAGTGCAGCGTCATCAGCTGTACCGCGTCCTGCCAGGTATCCGCTTGCCCTTCGCCTGCTTCCAGCGCGGCGTGAGACAGAAACGCCTGCAGCGGCATTAAGTCTTCGTCTTCTTCGTTGTAGCTGAACTGGCGCGTTGCCGTCACCAATTCGTCTAAGTTTTCGATACGCGTCTGGCCCTTCTCGCCTTTTTCCTGCTCGTACATCATGCGCAGGCCGGAGTCTTTAATCACCCGGTCAGTCTGCACGTGCAGCGGCATATCCGCGGTCTCCTGGGCCAGTGCGTCAATCAGCTCCATAAAGCGCTGTAAGGCGCTGGCGGCGCGACCCGCGAGAGCTTTTTCCTGCAGCAGCTCACGACAGGCCTGCCACAGCGTTAGCTGACGGTCACGAGAGGTCTGACGCACCACATCTAAAGTACGATCGCCAATCCCGCGGGTTGGCGTATTCACCACGCGTTCAAACGCGGCGTCGTCATTGCGATTAGCGATCAGGCGCAGGTAAGAGAGCGCATCTTTGATTTCCTGGCGTTCGAAGAAGCGCATCCCGCCATAGATCCGATACGGCATGCTGGCTTGTAACAGCGCCTCTTCCAGTACGCGCGACTGGGCGTTGCTGCGATACAGAATGGCGCATTGTTCCAGCGCACCGCCGTTGTCCTGCCAGGTTTTGATACGATTGACCACAAAGCGCGCTTCATCGAGTTCGTTGAACGCGCAGTAAAGCGAGATCGGTTCGCCATCAACGCCATCAGTCCACAGCTTTTTACCCAGACGCCCATTATTGTTTTCAATCAGGGCGTTAGCCGCGCTGAGGATGTTGTTGGTCGAACGGTAGTTCTGCTCCAGACGAATGGTTTCTGCGCCCGGGAAATCCGTGAGGAAGCGCTGGATGTTTTCCACCTGCGCTCCGCGCCAGCCGTAGATCGACTGATCGTCATCACCCACGATCATCACTTTGCCGGTATCGCCCGCCAGCAGGCGGATCCACGCGTACTGAATGTTGTTGGTATCCTGGAATTCGTCCACCAGGATATTGGTAAAGCGTTCGCGGTAGTGCTGCAGGATATGCGGCTTGTTAAGCCACAGTTCATGAGCGCGCAGCAGCAGCTCGGCGAAATCCACCAGCCCCGCGCGGTCACACGCTTCCTGGTAAGCCTGATACACTTTCTGCCAGGTTTGCTCAACCGGGTTACCGTAGCTTTGCAGATGATGCGGACGCAGACCTTCGTCTTTCTGGCTATTGATGAACCACATCGCCTGACGCGGTGGCCACTGCTTCTCATCAAGGTTCATCGCCTTGATCAGACGCTTAAGCAAACGCAGTTGGTCTTCGCTGTCGAGGATCTGGAAATCCTGCGGCAAGTTTGCATCCATATGGTGCGCGCGCAGCAGACGGTGCGCCAGACCGTGGAATGTACCCACCCACATACCGCCCTGGCTGGTTCCCATGATCTGACCAATACGGTGGCGCATTTCCGCCGCCGCTTTGTTGGTAAAAGTCACCGCCATAATGGAGTACGGCGAGTTGTTCTCAACCGTCAGTAACCAGGCGATACGGTGCACCAGCACGCGCGTTTTACCACTCCCCGCGCCTGCCAGAACCAGCATGTTGCTGCGTGGCGCGGCCACCGCTTCACGCTGTTTATCATTAAGGCTGTCGAGCAGGTAAGAAACGTCCATTGGCACCGCCGCGTAAAAGTAGGTAAGGCGGAAAAGCGTAGCGCCATCCGCCAAAAAGCTGGGTATATATACAGAGTTCTGCTGGTGATTATATCAGCGAGGTCAGAGATGCCAACTGTGAAATTTCGATATGCGGCAGCAAACGGCTGTCTGCGGTTTGCATCAGGTCGGCATTTTCCGGTTTGATCCAGCAGGCCTGCATACCGCAACGGATGGCCCCCGCCACGTCAGTCGTCAGGTCGTCGCCCACGTGCAGGATTTCCTCTACGGGCATTTTCAGTTTTTCCGCCGCCAGCGCGTACATGTCGCTGAACGGTTTTGAGCGCCCGTCGGGACCGGCGCGCAGCACAAACTCAAAATAATCGCCCAGGCCAAACAGTTCCGGCTGCGCATTACCGTTGGTGATCGCCACCAGCGGCCATTTGCGGGCCAGCGCCTTCAACGTATCATGCGTTGACTGCGGGACATCAATACGGCTACGCCATTTGGCAAAATTCATCATCGCCGCATTCGCCCCCATTTTGGCTTCTGCCTCTGACAACCCCGCCTCCAGCATAGCGCGCTCTACGGCACGGTGACGCCATTGGGTAACATCGTGGTAGATTTCCGGCTCGGCGTCGCGAACGGCCTGACGTAGGCGCTGTAGGTCGCTATTTTGCAGCGAATTCAACGCCGGATGGTAATTCTGTACAAACGCGAGCGCTTCCTGCTCGGTGCGAGTGATAACGGGACGGTTATCGTAAAGGGTGTCATCAAGGTCAAAGGTGAGCGCAGATATGCGCCCCAAAGGCCGGTAAAAACGCATTATTTCCCCCGTTTGGCGCGCGGATGCGCCGCATCGTACACTGAAGCCAGGTGTTGAAAATCAAGATGGGTATAGATTTGAGTCGTGGAGAGATTGGCATGACCCAATAACTCCTGCACTCCGCGCAGATCGCCGCTCGACTCCAGCATATGCGTCGCAAAGGAGTGGCGTAATTTGTGGGGATGTACGTGGCTGTTCAGCCCCTGCTTGATACCCCATTCCGCAAAGCGTTTCTGCACGTTGCGCGCCGAGATACGTTTGCCCAGTTTTGACAAAAATAGCGCATCGTCATCGCTGCCAAATAGCCCGCGCAGATCCAGCCAATGCTCAATCCACGCCACCGCATTGCGGCCAATTGGCAGACGCCGCTCTTTACTGCCTTTGCCCATCACCCACACTTCGCCGGTGTCGAGATCGAGATGTTTAATATCCAGCCCAACCAGTTCAGATAAACGCAGCCCCGCGCCGTACATTACTTCCAGCATTGCCCGATCACGCACGGCAAGGGGGTCGTTGAGATCGATATCCAGCAGACGATTAACGTCGTCGACATCGATATTTTTTGGCAGATGACGCGGTGCTTTCGGCGCGGAAACGCTTTTTGCCGGATTGGCTTTCAGTTCGCCCTGATTAACCAGCCAGTCGAAGAAACTGCGCAACGCGGAGAGGCGCAGCGCCAGACTCGCCGGCCCCAGCCCTTTACGACGGCTGCGTACGGCAAAACTGCGTACCATCGCAGCGTCACATTGTTGCCAGCTTTGCAGACCGGTTTCTCCGGCTAACGCAATGATGGCATCAAGCTGACGCTGATAATTAAGCAATGTGATCGGGCTAAGCTGACGCTCAACGCCCAGATAGCGCAAAAAGCGCGCCACATCCTGAGAAAGGGGTGAATCTGTCATACGCGTTCAATCCAGCGCTCCAGCAGTTCCGGCAACATCAGCGAGATTTCCTGCAGTAATTGCGTACCTTGCCCCTGCTGGTAATGATTAACGTCACGGCTGCTGAACAGCATCACGCCCAGGGATCCATCTTGCCCGAGCATCGACATCGCCACCGAGCCTATCGCTTTCGCCTCCGGCATCATGACCAACAGTTCCGGACCATTGAGCGGCCCAAGATAATGCCGAGACTGGCCCAGACGCTGGATACGCAGCGGTTCAAAGGCCTGACGGCTTAATGCCAGATGGGTGAATTTTGATGGTGCGCCAAGTCGCCAGCGATCCGGGAACAGACGAACCGTCGCCCCGGCCAGGCCTAACTCACGCGCCCAGCGATGAAATCGCATCAGCATGTCGTCAAGACTGCTGGCCGACACCAGCCGTCCTTGCAGATTTAGCAGACGATAGAACAGGCTTTCATTGGCGTTGGCTTGTTCCATCAACAGCGCCATGTTCTCTTCCAGCACGTTAATATGATTACGCGCCCGCGCCATATGCCATTCCACTAAAGAAATCGTGCCCCGCACCGGGTGCGGAACACGCATCGCTTCAACGGCCTGGGCATTACGGATAAAAAACTCAGGATTACGTTGCAGGTAATCGACGACCGCCCGGTCGTCCAGCTCCATGAGCGTTTCCTGTAGTTCTTCCCCTGGTTGCTTCATAAGTGAATAAATCCGTCGTAGACATGTGCCGCCGGGCCAGTCATATACAGCGGATGACCCGGACCTTTCCAGGCGATATCAAGTCGACCGCCCGGTAATTCCACCCTTACTTCTTCTGCCAGCAGCCCCTGCTGGATACCGACCGCAACGGCGGCGCACGCACCGCTGCCGCAGGCCTGCGTTTCACCCGCGCCGCGCTCATAGACGCGCAGCCGGATATGCTCGCGTTTTACCACCTGCATAAACCCGATGTTAGCGCGTTCAGGGAAGCGTTCGTGGCTTTCCAGAACCGGTCCCAGGGTTTCTACCTTGGCCGTATCTACATCATCAACCTGAATCACGCAGTGCGGGTTCCCCATTGAAACCACGCCGCACAATACTGTCTGTTCAGCCGCGCGCATAATATAGGTCTTCTCTGCTTTGTTGGCGCGAAACGGAACCTGCGAGGGTTCAAAGTTGGGTTCACCCATATTCACCCGCACCAGCTCGTCGTCGGTTACGGTTAATACCATACGACCATTCGCGGTACTGACGCGGATATCACGCTTATTGGTCAGCCCTTTCAGGCGAACAAAGCGGGCAAAACAACGGGCGCCATTGCCACACTGTGACACTTCACTGCCGTCAGCATTAAAAATACGGTAGTGGAAATCCAGCTCCGGGTCGTACGGAGGTTCAACCACCAGCAGTTGATCAAATCCAACGCCGAGATGCCTGTCGGCCAGGCGGCGAATCAGCTCTGGTGAGAAAAAAACATTCTGCGTTACCGCGTCGACGACCATAAAATCGTTGCCAAGGCCATGCATTTTAGAGAATTGCATCATTCACTCCGTTCACGCGGGTACAGAAATGTAACTCTATTCCTGCCGTCAGTAATTCACCTGAGAAGGTCCGTCGCTAATCCCACGATCGTTTTTCTCAGGCGTGGTGGATTGCGATTGCGGCTGAACGCTCTTGGTCGGAGGCGGCGCGGTTTTATCTGCTGGCGGAAAATAGAGCGGGCCTTTTAGCCCACAGCCCGTCAGGCTGAACAGAGTAAAAATGACAGCGAGTGGCTTTAACACGTTTTTCATTATCGGTTGCCTGTAAAGTTCATGCTTTCTGTTTTCTATCATCGCAGGAGAAGGCGTAAAAGCAAGAGTTAGCCTGTAATCTGCAACGCGTTTTGTTTCAGGTTATACTGCCGTCATCACGAAAAACAGGATAAGAAAATGAACGACAGTGAATTTCATCGCCTTGCTGACACCCTGTGGATGACCATTGAAGAGCGTCTGGACGACTGGGATGGCGACAGCGATATCGATTGTGAAATCAACGGCGGCGTGCTGACCATCAGCTTCGAAAACGGCAGCAAAATTATTATTAACCGTCAGGAGCCGCTGCACCAGGTGTGGCTGGCGACCAAACAGGGCGGCTACCACTTTGACCTGAAAGGCGACGAGTGGATCTGCGACCGTAGCGGCGAAACGTTCTGGGATCTGCTGGAACAGGCGGCAACGCAGCAGGCGGGTGAAGAGGTAAGTTTCCGTTAAGTTTTAGTGCCGGATGCGCTTCGCTTATCCGGCCTACTTTGGCCCGGTAAGCGTCGCGCATCCGGGCAAGTTAACTCACGAGAAATACTGCTGTAACAGCGGCGTTTCGCTGTCCTGACTGACTGGCGGAACGGCGCTAATTGGCTGGGTACGGAACGGGATTACCTGCGCGCGCCCGTCTGTTTTCACAATCTGATAGAACTGCGGCAGGTTAAAGTTGATGAAGCTGGAGCCGTAGGTAAAGCGATCGTGCGATGATGAGTAGAAACGGCTGACATCGCGTACCAGTTCCTCTTTGCTACCTTCGCAGTGGTGATACACCTCGGCCCGATTACTCTCGTCCAGAATGTAGATATTAAAGCCCTGCTCATCACCCGTTTCTTCGAAAAAGAACTGAATAATCCCTTCGCTGGCAAAACCGTCTACCACCGACGGCAGTTTCACATGGTTAGTCTCAACCTGAACGGAAAGCCCGTGCAGTTTGTTATGTGAAATCGCGCCATAGAATTCAATCGCGTTTTCCAGCTTCTGTACCGAAACGTTCAGGCGCTCGAAGAACAGTCCCCACGTCTGCCCGGAAACGCGCAGCGCTTTGAAGCGTCCGGTTTCCTGACGAGTGCTGGAGAGGCGTAATTCGATACACTCAGACACCAGTTGCTGCACACGGGTGCGAATTAAACCGCGCAGATGCTGGCTATAGCAGAAGACCTCAACGCTATCCGGCGGCGCGGCATCCTGGTGCATTTTGCCCAGAATCGTTTTTAACGCTTCAATCATCGCCTGCTCGCCGTTGAAGTGCAGGGTACGCACTTCATTCCACGAGTTGCGGTACAGCAGGTCGACGCTACCCACCAGGCAATTTTGTTCTTCGCCAAAGCTGAAGACGTCCAGCTTACGGAAATCAAAATGCACCACCTGATTGCGAAACGCCGCCGTCGGGTCATATTCAAGGTTAACGATAATCGCCAGATGGCGAATTTCGCATGGGCTATAGAGCGCTTTCGGCGTTGGCGCGGGCAGTCGCAACGGGAAGTGGTGCGACACGTCGGCGACCATTTCCTGCAACTTCGGCAAATCAACAATGCCGTTACCCTTAATAAACAAATGCGTACGCGAGGTCAGCAGGCCGTTGAACCAGGCCCACGCCACCAGCTTATTGAGATAGCGGTTATATTCCAGCGGCTGATGGCTGATGATCGAGTCCATGTTAGGCGCGCGGTTATAGAGATACCAACCCGAACGGTTGGCACGACCTGGCGGCACATGGATAAAGGTCAGATTCGGTTCCGAGAGATCCGGAGATATCTGTGGGTTCACCAGCGTAACTTTACCCGGCAACGCTTCAAAGGCGGCATACAGCTTACGGGTCAGCACGCCGATATCCTGCGGACTGGCGCTGACGCTGAGGTTATTGCGCCGCGCAAAGCGGATCAGATTACGATAGCTCTGCATCATCGCATCGAGCAGTTCGTTATGCGCTTCGCGTACCTGGTCAATCTTCCAGTTAGCGCGGTTATCCAGCATAGTCAGACGCGCGTCATCCCAGCCCCACTCATTCACTAACTGACTTAATACTTCACGACGCCAACCCACGCAGGCGCGCTCGCGGCTCAGTTTCTCACACACTTTTAAGTAGAAACATCGACGCACTAAATCCAGGCGCGTCGGGTCTTCAATGGCCGTGAGGTACTCGGTCACGCGCTCCAGCATCATGCAGTAAGGGTCGAGACCAAAAGAGACGATCTCGCCATCGTGCAGACGCTGTTTTATATCTTTCGCCAACAGGCGCGGATTGGGGTATTCCCAGGAATAGGCTTCCAGCAGCAGCGTTTTCAGCACCGCTTTGTACGGGGAGTCGATACTCTTGTACAGCTGCCACAGGCTGGCGCCAAAGTACTCTTCGGCGGAGAGCGAACTGAGTCCGCCGAGATCCAGCCATTCATTTGGTGTTAACACCCCCTGAGCGTAGAGCGTCATGACGTAATCGTCGTAATGCTCTTCTTCATCTCCCGGCACCATATTCCACAGAATACGTTTACCCGCGAGGCGCACAGCGGTGCGATAGAATTCATCAAGCAACAGGATATGTTGCGTCGAGCCACAGTCTTCGCCACCGAGACTGCCGCTTTCATTGTGACGGAAACGGTTTTCATCAATCAGGAAGAAGCTGACTTCCACGCCCAGCGAGGCGGCCCAGCTTTCGAGCAGGCTACATTTACGCTGCAGCAGCTGGCGCTCTTCGCTATCCAGCCAGGATTGATGGCAGACCCAGATATCAAGGTCAGAGGAACAGCTTTGCCCTACCGAAGAGGTGCTGCCCATTGAGTAAACGCCGGTGATCGGCAGCTCGCCCTTGGGAGGATCCTGCGGCGACATACCGCGGTACAGTTCCAGTTCGTTCAGGTAGTGGCGTTGGGTTTCATCAGGCGTGTAAAGACATATGCCTTTGGGAACGTTACCATCGAGGTAACCCGGCATCAGCGGATGGTGGTAGTGCAATAATGTCGGCAGCAGACTGTATACCTGCTGGAAGGCAGGTCCCATGGCAGCAAGCGCGCGATCCACACGCAGTTGATTTATGGCATCCAGTCTCTGTTTCAGAGTCTCAATATAGAGGTACAAGACGTATCGCCTGATGTTGCTACCCGTCATGTTGGCGATTGCTGCGGCGCAAGCGCGCACAATAATCGTCATCAATTCGGATAAACCGTATGTCAAAAATAACCGTTACCTGTTTTTCGGCCATATTTTTTTATGCTGTACAGCCGAAAAAATGGTCTAAAACGTGATCAATTTAACACCTTGCTCATTGACCGTAAAGAAAGATGCGCTACATACAAGTGTAGCACCGTTCGTTACGTGTAAATTCCTTCATACGGTCGGGAGGTTTCTCGTCATTATTCACTGCCAGTGATGATGCAGCGCCTTTTTCCTCTCACTTACGTTTGAGCGTAACGCTGACATCCCTTTGATAAGGATGTTAGGATGGTCAATGATTGATAATGACGGTAACAAGCATGTTAGACAATGTTTTGAGAATTGCCACACGCCAAAGCCCCCTTGCGCTCTGGCAGGCACATTATGTCAAAGACGCCTTAATGGCAAACCACCCCGGTCTGATCGTGGAACTGGTTCCTATGGTAACCCGTGGCGATGTGATCCTTGATACCCCGCTGGCGAAGGTTGGAGGGAAAGGGTTGTTTGTTAAAGAGCTGGAAGTCGCACTGCTGGAAAAACGCGCCGATATCGCCGTGCATTCCATGAAGGATGTGCCGGTTGAATTCCCTGACGGCCTTGGACTGGTGACCATTTGCGAGCGAGAGGATCCGCGTGATGCTTTCGTCTCAAATAAGTACAACACGCTGGATGAACTCCCCGCGGGCAGCATCGTCGGGACATCCAGTTTGCGTCGCCAGTGCCAGTTGGCAAAGCGACGCCCGGATCTCGTCATCCGTTCGCTGCGCGGCAACGTAGGCACCCGTCTCGGCAAACTGGATAACGGCGATTATGACGCTATTATTCTGGCGGTCGCCGGACTAAAACGTTTAGGTCTTGAGTCGCGAATCCGTACCGCTCTGCCGCCGGAAGTCTCCCTGCCCGCTGTCGGGCAAGGCGCAGTAGGCATAGAATGCCGACTGGATGATATGCGCACTCAGGCGCTGTTAGCGCCGCTCAATCATGAAGAGACCGCCCTACGCGTTAAAGCCGAACGCGCGATGAACACCCGCCTGGAAGGGGGCTGTCAGGTCCCGATCGGCAGTTATGCGGAACTCATCGACGGTGAGATTTGGCTGCGGGCGCTGGTCGGCGCGCCTGACGGTTCGCAGATGGTATGCGGAGAGCGTCGCGGTGCGGCGCAGACTGCTGAACAAATGGGCATCTCTCTGGCTGAAGAGCTACTGGAGAACGGTGCACGCGCCATTCTGGCTGAAGTTTACAACGGAGAAGCCCCCGCATGAGTATTCTGGTCACCCGCCCGTCTCCCGCAGGGGAAGAGTTAGTGAGCCGTCTGCGCGCACTGGGGCAGGTGGCCTGGAGTTTTCCGCTCATCGAGTTTTCACCGGGTCGGGAACTGGCAACGCTTGCTTCCCGACTGTCAGCGCTGACGGAGAACGATCTGGTCTTCGCCCTTTCGCAGCATGCCGTTACCTTTGCAGATGCTGAGCTTCAGCAGCAGAGGAAAAGCTGGCCCTCACTTCCGGGTTATTTTGCCATTGGCCGCACAACGGCGCTGGCGCTGCACACCGTTAGCGGTTTCAATATTCACTACCCTCTGGATCGGGAAATTAGCGAAGTCTTGCTACAATTACCTGAATTACAAAATATTGCGGGAAAACGCGCGTTTATATTACGCGGCAACGGTGGCCGTGAGCTGATAGGTGAAACCCTGACAGCACGCGGAGCTGATGTCGATTTTTGTGAATGTTATCAACGCAGTGCAAAATATTACGATGGTGCAGAAGAAGCGATGCGCTGGCAATCTCGTGGCGTGACCACGGTGGTTGTTACCAGTGGAGAGATGCTACAACAGCTCTGGTCGCTCATTCCGCAGTGGTATCGTGAGCACTGGTTACTACGCTGTCGGCTGCTGGTCGTCAGTGAGCGTCTGGCGCACCTCGCCCGGGAACTGGGCTGGCAAGATATTAAGGTCGCTGATAACGCCGACAACGATGCGCTACTACGCGCATTACAATAACTCTCATAATGGGATGCCATAATGACGGAACAAGAAAAATCCTCCGCCGTGGTTGAAGAGACCAGGGAGGCCGTGGAAACCACGTCACAGCCAGTCAATACTGAAAAAAAGAGTAAGAGCAGCACGGCGCTGATTCTGAGCGCTGTGGCGATTGCTATTGCTCTGGCAGCAGGCGTTGGGCTTTATGGCTGGGGGAAACAGCAGGCAACAACGCAGACGGCAACCAGCGATGCGCTGGCGAACCAGCTGACGGCGCTGCAAAAAGCGCAAGAGAGTCAAAAAGCTGAGCTGGAAGGCATCATTAAACAGCAGGCAACGCAGCTGGATGAAGCCACACGCCAGCAGGCCGCGCTGGTCAAACAGCTTGACGAAGTCCAGCAAAAGGTCGCCACTATCTCCGGCAGCGATGCCGGGACATGGCTACTGGCGCAGGCTGATTTTCTGGTGAAACTGGCCGGTCGCAAATTATGGAGCGATCAGGACGTTACTACCGCCGCAGCGCTGCTGAAAAGCGCTGACGCCAGCCTTGCGGATATGAACGATCCGAGCCTGATCGCCGCCCGTCGCGCGATTACCGACGATATCGCGAGCCTCTCCGCGGTGACTCAGGTCGACTATGACGGCATTATCCTGAAAGTGAATCAGCTATCTAACCAGATCGATAACCTGCGTCTGGCCGACAACGACACCGACGATTCGCCGATGGATTCCGACAGCAGCGAGCTTTCCAGCTCGATCAGCGAATGGCGCGTCAATCTGCAAAAAAGCTGGCAGAACTTTATGGACAGCTTTATCACCGTTCGCCGTCGTGATGAAACCGCCGTCCCGCTGCTGGCACCAAACCAGGACGTGTACTTACGGGAAAACATCCGTTCCCGCTTGTTAGTAGCCGCCCAGGCCGTGCCACGTCATCAGGAAGAAACATATCGCCAGGCGCTGGAAAACGTCTCCACCTGGGTGCGCGCCTACTACGACACTGACGATGCAGCAACGAAAGCTTTCCTGGAAGAAGTAGACCAGCTGAGCCAACAAAGCATCAGCATGGACGTACCGGATACGCTGCAAAGCCAGGCTCTTCTCGACAAGTTAATGCAGACCCGCGTACGTAATTTGCTGGCACAACCCGCCACAGCACCTGCACCTGCACCTGCACCTGCACCTGCACCTGCACCTGCAGCAGACGCTCCGACAACTGCGCCGCAAGGAGAATAATGATGCTAAAAGTATTATTGCTCTTTGTGCTGTTGATCGCCGGGATCGTTGTCGGTCCGATGATTGCCGGTCATCAGGGCTACGTGCTGATCCAGACGGATAATTACAATATTGAAACCAGCGTGACGGGCCTGGTGATCATCCTGATCGTCGCCATGGTCGTCCTGTTCGCGATTGAATGGCTACTGCGCCGAATTTTCCGCACAGGCGCGCATACCCGCGGATGGTTTGTCGGTCGGAAGCGTCGTCGCGCCCGTAAGCAAACCGAGCAGGCGCTGCTCAAGCTGGCAGAAGGCGATTATCAGCAGGTTGAAAAGCTGATGTCGAAAAACGCCGATCACGCAGAACAGCCGGTAGTGAATTACCTGCTGGCGGCAGAAGCGGCTCAGCAGCGCGGTGACGAAGCTCGCGCCAACCAACACCTTGAGCGTGCTGCTGAACTGGCTGGAAATGATACGATCCCGGTAGAAATCGCTCGCGTTCGCCTACAGCTGGCGCGTAATGAAAATCACGCCGCGCGCCACAGTGTAGATAAACTGCTGGAAGTGACGCCACGTCATCCGGAAGTGCTGCGTCTGGCTGAACAGGCCTACATTCGTACCGGCGCATGGAGTTCGCTACTGGATATCATTCCATCCATGGCGAAAGCGCGCGTGGGTGATGACGAGCACCGCGCTATGCTGGAACAACAGGCATGGGTTGGTCTGATGGATCAGGTTCGCGCCGATCAGGGCAGCGAAGGGCTACGCGCATGGTGGAAAAACCAGAACCGTAAAACCCGTCACCAGGTTGCCCTGCAGGTGGCGATGGCTGAACATCTGATTGAGTGTGACGATCACGATACGGCGCAGCAGGTCATCATTGATGGTCTGAAACGCCAGTATGACGACCGCCTGGTGCTGCCGATCCCGCGTCTGAAAACCAATAACCCGGAACAGATAGAAAAAGTGCTGCGCCAGCAGATTAAAGCCGTCGGCGATCGCCCGTTGCTGTGGAGCACGCTGGGTCAGTCGCTAATGAAGCACGGCGAATGGCAGGAAGCCACGCTCGCCTTCCGTGCAGCCCTCAAGCAGCGCCCGGATGCCTATGACTACGCCTGGCTTGCTGACGCGCTGGACAGACTGCATCAGCCGGAAGAAGCCGCCACCATGCGTCGTGATGGCCTGATGTTGACGCTGCAGAACAACAACTCCCCGCAGTAACTCCTGAATGCCCGGTGGCGCTTTCGCTTACCGGGCAATCGTATACACAAAATCATTCAAGATGCATAAAAAAACGCCCGCTCTTTTGGAGCAGGCGTTAAACAGGTCTGTATGACAACATAAATGGGTGCTTCACTCAACGTTATGTCCATGGTGTTTGATGAGGCTATATGCTTCATCCTTCACGCTGTCTCTTCGTTGGCTGCACACGCTCACCCCTGTCACTTACCTTTGTAAGCTCCGGGGGATTCCCGTGCTGGCCGTCTCGACACATCATGAATGATTTAGCATATAAGATGCGACATCTGTCTGTGGACGATAAGCACCGTAAATGGCTCTGCATCATTCCTGAGTTTATGAGGCCAGATGGCGAACATAAGAGATGGAATGAGCATCTACCTGCATATTATTGCACAAGGCATGCCACGATTGCACTGCAAAAACCATGGATCCGGACTTTTTAAGACATCAGGTAATTCGCGGGAATAAAGGCTGAGAAGGGGAAATCAGAAAACAAAAAACCCCGCCGAAGCGGGGTTCAAAATTGGTCGGCGAGAGAGGATTCGAACCTCCGACCCACTGGTCCCAAACCAGTTGCGCTACCAAGCTGCGCTACTCGCCGTTTTACTGCTTTTTGAATTTTTAGTTCAATTCTTTAAGTCGTGGTGCGAGGGGGGGGACTCGAACCCCCACATCCTAAGGACACTAACACCTGAAGCTAGCGCGTCTACCAATTCCGCCACCTTCGCATTTCACAACTTTAAATTAATGGGGTGGCTAATGGGATTCGAACCCACGACAACTGGAATCACAATCCAGGGCTCTACCAACTGAGCTATAGCCACCACTGCAAATCTTTTACGCGGTATTAAAACCACCGCAGCTCCGGCACCTAACTTAATGGTGCGCCCGACAGGATTCGAACCTGAGACCTCTGCCTCCGGAGGGCAGCGCTCTATCCAGCTGAGCTACGGGCGCTTAGCGCCGTTGCGGGGCTGGATATTACGGAGGTCTCGGTCTTCTGTCTAGTGCTTTTTTAAAATAAATTATCGTTTGGTCATGGTTTGTGCGTTTTGTCGCTTATTCCCGCAATTTATGGGCTGCACCATGACGATTCAGACCAAAAACCTTATAAATGAGCGTCACGGCCAGTAAGAAGATAATGCCAACAAACAGCGACATTCGGGTATCTTCATTAAAATACATGCCGATTAGTACGCAAATCAGGAACGCCATCGTCAAATAATTCGCCCACGGGAACAAAATCGAGCGGAAAGGATGACTGGCGATCGCCGCTTTATGCGCCTGACGGAAACGCAGCTGGCTTATCAGGATCACAAACCACGGCACCATCCCCGGCAGCACGCTGGCGCTATAAACATACACAAACACACGCTGCGGGTTGGGAATGATGTAGTTCAGGCACGAACCAATCAGCAGGATCGCGATAGAAATAGCCACACCGGCAACCGGAACGCCATGACGAGATACTTTTCCAACAACGGCAGGAAGCTGGCGATTCTTTGCCAACGCGTAGAGCATCCGCCCACAGCTGTACATGCCGCTGTTACAGCCAGATAGCGCCGCCGTCAGCACCACAAAGTTAATAATCCCCGCTGCGGCGGTGATACCAATTTTGGCAAAGGTCAGAACGAACGGACTACCGTTGCTGCCAATCTCATTCCACGGGAAAATAGTGACGATAACAAAAATCGCGCCAACGTAGAAAATCAGGATACGCCACAGCACTTTACCCACCGCGCTTCGCAGAGTGACCTGCGGATTCTTCGCTTCACCCGCAGTAATACCGATCAGCTCTACGCCCTGGTAAGACGCCACAACAATACACAATGCCGTCAGGAAGCCCTTCCAGCCGCCGGCAAAGAAGCCGCCGTGCTCGGTCAGGTTGCCAAAGCCGATTGCCTGACCACCGTTGCCAAAGCCAAAGAAAATCACCCCTAATCCAATGACGATCATCACAATGATAGTGGTCACTTTGATCATGGCAAACCAGAACTCAATTTCACCATACAGACGAACTGCGGCGAGGTTTGCCAACGCAACCAGTCCGACAGCAATCAGTGCGGGTATCCATTGCGCCATCTCCGGGAACCAGAACTGAACGTACACCCCGATGGCGGTAATCTCTGATATCCCCACCGCCATCCACATAAACCAGTATGACCAGGCGGTGAGATAGCCAAAGAAGGGGCTCATATAACGATGGGCGTAAACAGCGAATGAACCGGCAACCGGCTCGAGGAACAACATCTCTCCCATAGAACGCATAATGAAAAAGACGAACAGCCCGGCGACGATATACGCCAGCAAGACCGAAGGCCCCGCCCATTTCAGGGTACTGGCGGCCCCCATAAACAGCCCAACGCCAATAGTGCCCCCAAGGGCAATTAATTCGATGTGACGAGCCTCCAGCCCACGCTGAAGCTCAGGTTTGTTCTCGGCCATAAATCCTCTTGTTGTGTTTGCATATTGTCCGGTACTACCGGTTCTCGTTATGGGTACATCTTGTTATTCCATCACAGGCCATACGGCACCGACCGCATAACGGTTGGCGCTAAAAACACCGCGGCACTGCAATGATTGTTGCGAATGGTTTCCTAAAATCGCTTAAATGGCAATTAAAGCATTCAAAAAATAAATAGATTGTGCGAGAAAGCAGCGATAATGTTGTGAATAAGTAGCGTAATTAGCAGATAACGCTACTTATCAGAGGAGAGAGGGCGTCAGAGGTTGCCGGTATAGTGCCAGCGGAGATAGCGTAATAAGCGAAGTTGACGAGAGATGCGGCTTGGCTGTGACAGTAAACGATACAGCCACTCCAGCCCCAGATTTTGCCAGATTTTAGGCGCACGCTTCACATGACCGGTAAAGACGTCGTAGGTCCCCCCGACGCCCATATACAGTGCGTCGGGATGAATCTTCCGGCAATCACGCATAAAGATCTCTTGTTTCGGCGAGCCCATCGCCACCGTCACAAATTGCGCGCCGCTGGCGTGGATACGCTCAAATAACGCCTGACGCTGCTCCGGCGTAAAATAACCGTCCTGGCTACCCACAATGTTCACGCGCCACTGAGCACGTAGTTTGGCTTCAGTTTGCGCCAGAACTTCAGGCTTGCCGCCAATCAGGAAAACAGGCGTTCCTTCCTGCCCGGCTCGCGCCATCAGCGCTTCCCAAAGATCGGCCCCCGCCACGCGTGATACCTGCGCCTGCGGGTATTTTTTACCCAAGGAGCGCACAACGCTAATTCCATCTGCATATTTAAATTCAGCAGCATCAATCAGTGTGCGGATCTCTGGGTTATCCTCCGCTGTCAGCATTTTCTCAGCATTAATAGCCACCAGCGTTCCCCGTCTGAGATGCCCCTCTGCAAACAGGTAATTCAGCGCATGCTGCATATCACGCCAGCCAATCAGTTGTAATCCACGCAGTGAATACAGCGGCGCAGTATTATTATCCGTCATTACGATCCTTCAACCTGTGTCCGGGGCACCGACTTTATTCGCTTATGAATGAGTCCCGCACTATCAAACAGCCAGAATAACAATTTTGCCACCAGCAGACAGACACCGAAAATCACGAGGAAAAAGACCACTCGTGAGACAAACGAATCTAACCCTTCACGTGCCAAAACGATCATATTAAAAATGGCACCGAAACAGAAACTGTGCAAAATCGCCGACTTATAGCGATTAGTTTCTCGGTTACCTAATTCATACAGCCAATCAAACCATTTGATGATTAACCCGACGACAATCGCGCCTAACGGTATAAAAAACGCCCCGCCCATCACCACCAGCGAGCCAATTAACGTCGGCGAGATCGCCAGACCCGAGTGGTTGTTCAACACTTCCCAGGTAAAGTAATTCGCTGAATTGAGTACAATACTCGGCCGCCCTGGCCACAGCCAGGAGGGGATAAAGACGTAGAAGTCACGGACAATCGGCGCCAGCCCCTGGAACTCAATATTGTTGTAGTTCTGCAGCAACAGCGCCAGATTCTCCCACGGCGAGAAGGTGTCACGCGTGAGATACAGGAAAGTATAGAACGCCTCGTCACCGCTCACGTTCATCCCGTAGCGCTTCAGCGCCAGCCAGAACATCCCGATGATACCCAGTACGCCCGCGGCGGCCAGCATCCACAGTGAAATCCAGCCGCGAATGATGCCGATAAACAGGAAAATGGCAAACGCGATAATGATATTGGCGCGTGTTCCGCCCACAATCATATAGGTCAGTAAACCAAACGCGACGGTGCTCACCAGGAAGAACAACCACGCTTTGCTGTCCTGACGCAGGAAATAGACCACCAGCATTGCCGGAATGAAGAAGTAGAAGAAACGCTTCAAAGCGACCCCAGAGACTTCACTGGAAAAAATCTGGCTATAGGATTGCAGTCTGAACAACAGGAACCCGTTGTGCATAAAGAAGATGCCCACGCTCACCAGCGCAATCGCCATCAGGATAATCCAGGTCAAATGGGCTTCAACACGATTGATGGTAAACAGCGGCCTGCGCGGCTTATTCTCTACTCGCTTGCGCAGACGCGTTTTATACGTCACGTAGTAGACGGCATAGAAACAGGCAGCTGATAGCAGAGCCTGCAGCAGGATCTCCGGCGGAGCGACTGCCACATCAAAGCGGAACACCAGGATGCTGGTCAGCGGGAACCCAAAGAAAAACGTCAGCAAAAACAGCAACGAGAAGAAAACATTGAAGTTAAAGCGCACGCGACGGAATTCAAACCAGGTCAGCGTGGCGATAAACAAGGTGGAGAGCAGCCAGACCACCAGCAGACCGCTGAATTGCATCAGGCTCATACGATTTCTCCTGAAGCAACGCGCAGCGCGTTATGCCATGGCTGCAGATAATTCGGGCTAAAAAAGGTGATTGTATTTTTATCTACCGATGCCAACTGGCGCTGCGCTTCGCGTACAACGCCTTCATTGAGTTCATCAGTGGTAAATAATACCGGGAGATTCTGTTCCACCATATCCTGCCAGAAGGGATTTTCTCGGTTGAGCACGCACGGAATACCTGCCTGGATCAGCAAACACAGGGTTCCGATCCCTTGCTGGCGGGCAAAAATAAAGTAACCCAAATCACACTGACGCAATAATGCCAGATAGGCATCAAATTCCAACTTTTCGCTTAAAATTTGCAGATTATCAGCGCTAAACAATGCCAGGCCCGCCTGGCGAACCTCGTCGATATAGGCGGTATTATTGGCAGGATAACCCATCGGCACGATCACATTCACCGTGTCGCCGAACTGCTGATGCACGGCGCGTAGCGCGGCAACATGCTCATTACTACGATCGCCAGAGTTACCAACCAGCACCGTCATCTTGCCGCTGCGTGGGCACTCACTGCTCATATTATTGAGCGACGGATCCATCCGCGTTGGGAAATAGAGCAACTCACCACGCACACGCGGGTGTTGTTCGGCGAAATAGTGTAGATCACCCCGCGTGGCAAACACGCATCCCACGCGATTCTGCGCCATACGCCGAATCGGGTAAAACAGGCGGAATTTCAGTCCACTGGAGACTTCATATAAATCCGCCCCCCAGATATGCCAGTAAAACTGCTCTGATTTAATCCCCCCACTCAGCAACGCTAACCACAAGCTGATGTTGAACTGACCGTGGAAGAAAAATCGCTGTTGGCGATCCGCTTTCGCCTTCGCAATAACCGCTTCAGCCAACGCCTTTTTCCCGTCGTAGAAACTCAGCGATAATGCCGGGCAGCTCTCACTGAACCCCGTATCCTGGCCTGCTACCATAAACGTGCGTGCGTGCTCGCTCGTTGCGGCCAGCGAGTCGTTGAAAAACCGCAGCACGGTTTGGTTATGGTGAGGGATATCCGATCCCAGAACGTGAATCAGTACAGTCATGCCCGCCTACGCCAGAGTAAAAACACGCCACAACAAAGAGAAAAATAGACAATGTACGTTGCCATGTAAGCCTGCGCCGCGCCCAACGCGCCGTGTACAGGGATCAGCCAATGGGCAAACGCCGTCAACAATACGAACTGGCTAATTTCAGCCAAAATATAAAACCGCAGTGACGCTTTCGCGATTACCAGATAACCAAAAACGTAGGCGCCGACTTTCAGCACATCGCCGACCAGTTGCCAGGCGAACAGGTCGCGCATGGCGGTAAATTTAGCGGAGAAAAGCAGCCAGATCGCAAAATCGCGCAGGAGCCAGACGGTAAGGCTCGCGGCGGCAACCGCCGGTAACACAAACTTTAACGACTTGATCACCTCGCGTGTAATGTCGCGCTTTTCGGTCAAACGCGACAACGTTGGCAGCAAGTAAACGCTGAATGAGGCGGTGATAAATTGCAGATAAGCATCTGAAATACTGCTCACCCCCTGCCAGATCCCCACATCATCCCAGCTATACTGCGCCGCCAGCAGATTTCGCATCATCACGTATGCCACAGGCAGCGTTACGGAAGTTATCAACGCCATCAGCGTAAACTTGCTCAACTGTCCTGCCAGACCATTGTCCCACGAGGGTTTCAGGTAGTGCAGGGGGATCGCCCCGCGCTTAACCAGCATAATAGCGGCAGGGATAACAACCAGCGCAGGTACCAGTGCCAGACCCAGCAAGGCGCCTTCATATCCTCCCAGGCGATAACAGCCATAATAAGCCGCCACGCCCACCAGGCTCCCCACAATCAACGACAGCGCGTTACCCGCCGCATCGCGGAAGCCCTTCATCAGTGCCAGCAGCAGGTTCGCCCAGGCAATACCCATCTGCACCAGCGCAACCAGCCTAACCAGCCCCTGGTAATGTGTATGACCAAATAACCCCTGACTGATAGGCGCGGCCGCCAGCAGGAAAATCACCGCCATCAGCGTAGAGAATCCCAGCACCATCGCGGAAGATGTACCGACCACCTTACGGAGCCGGCTCGGATCGTCATGATGCTGCGCAACGTATTTCGTGACGCCGTTGAAAATGCCGGCTCCCGCCAACACGCCAAGCACGGTGACCATCTGGCGGAAGTTACCCGCCTGCCCCACGCCTGCCGGGCCAAACGACACCGCCAGCAGCTTCACGACCAGCAAACCTGCACCGATTTTTACCAGCGTACTAGCCGCCGTCCATAAGGACGCTTTTGCAAGCGACATATCAGGCGAAATAGTTGAGTAAGGTCGTAATGACGGTACGTTGGTTCACCGGCGACAGATTGTAGAACAGCGGCAAACGCAGCAGGCGCTCGCTCTCTTTGGTGGTGTAACGATCAACACCGGAGAACACGCCAAATTTATCGCCAGCCGGGCAATCATGCAGCGGGATATAGTGGAATACCG
The DNA here is from genome assembly GCF_030334595.1 of Citrobacter sp. Ce104. Lineage (NCBI taxonomy): Bacteria > Pseudomonadati > Pseudomonadota > Gammaproteobacteria > Enterobacterales > Enterobacteriaceae > Citrobacter > Citrobacter sp. Ce104. The sequence goes on along the minus strand of NZ_JAOWDP010000043.1, from coordinate 32,735 downwards.
CCATAATTTCAGCTTCTTTCAGGAAGTTAATCAACGCAGTGCGATCGTCGATATCACGCAGCTTGATGTAAAACATATGGGCATTCTGCACGCAGTTTTCCGGGACAGAAGGCAGATCAATGCGCCCGGCGCGCGCCAGCGGCTCGAGGGCATCGTAATACTTTTGCCACAGTGCCAGACGCTGCTCGTTAATACGGTCCGCTGCTTCCAGCTGCGCCCACAGATAAGCGGCCTGCAGATCGGACATCAGATAGCTGGAGCCGATATCACGCCAGGTATACTTATCGACCTGCCCGCGAAAAAACTGACTGCGATTCGTCCCTTTTTCACGGATGATCTCTGCACGTTCGACTAATTTTTTATCATTAATCAGCGTCGCACCACCTTCACCGCCTGCGGTATAGTTTTTGGTCTCATGGAAGCTAAAGCAGCCGATGTGGCCAATCGTCCCCAGCGCACGACCTTTGTAAGTCGACATGACGCCCTGAGCCGCATCTTCCACCACATACAGGTTATGTTTATCGGCCAGCGCCATAATGGTATCCATTTCACAGGCTACGCCCGCGTAATGTACCGGCACAATAACGCGGGTTTTGTCGGTGATCGCCGCTTCAATCAACGTTTCGTCAATGTTCATGGTATCCGGGCGGAGATCAACAAAGACAATTTTCGCGCCGCGCAGAACGAAGGCGTTAGCCGTGGAAACAAACGTGTAGCTCGGCATAATAACTTCATCGCCAGGCTGGATATCCAGCAGCAATGCCGCCATCTCAAGCGATGCGGTGCAGGACGGCGTCAGCAGCACTTTCTCGCTGCCAAAATGCTGCTCCAGCCACTGCTGACAGCGGCGGGTAAAGCCACCGTCACCACACAGTTTGCCGCTGTTCATTGCGGACTGCATGTAATCGAGTTCAGTTCCCACCACCGGCGGTGCGTTAAATGGAATCATCATGTCACCTGTATAACCAATACGCGGTGCTTTCCACATTCGCACCACTGTGTATGTAACGTTTAAGCGCGGCGGTGTTGCCCATTTGGGTCGCCACACGCAATGTTGTTTTTCCGCGAGCCTGTGCCCAGCAAAGCGCCGCCTGCATCAGTTCTGCACCCGCGCCACGCCCGGCCAGCAGGCCAATTCTCGCCTCGGTCGCATTCAGTTCACGTAGCGAGACATAGCCACGAATCTCCCCTGTCGGCGTACGAAAAACGAGACACTGATGGTCAAACGTGCCCAGTACTGCATTTTCAATCCACTGCGCGTAAAAACGCGCGCTGGCATCAGCGGCATACCACGGCGCGCGAAAACGACTTAGCGCAAACGCCTGTCCTGCCAGATAGCGTAATGCAGGGATATCCGAAGATTGCGCGACCTGCGCGCCGGGGTCGCCACTGGCACACGTTACCGGCAGTACAAAATCCACTTCACCTTCGACCAGTGAAAAGCCCAACTGCTGCAGGGCGTCTAATTCCAGGGTATTACCGGCAGGTATTTTTGCCTGTACCCGCGACCAGGGCAGCAATGCATCCGTGGTCAGAACCGGCGCGCGTTGGTCAAAACGGACAATGGCGCTATTGACGCCAAAGAACGTATTTTCCCAGCTAAGCGGTTCAATACTGGCGCGGACGAGCACGGAGCAGCTCCAGCAGATATTGACCATAACCCGTTTTGGCCAGCGAACTGGCGGCACGCTTCACGCCTTCGTCATCCAGCCAGCCGTTACGCCAGGCGATTTCTTCCAGACAGGCTATTTTAAAGCCCTGACGTTTCTCCACCGTCTGCACAAACGTGCTCGCTTCGATCAAACTGTCATGCGTACCGGTATCCAGCCAGGCAAAGCCACGCCCAAGCAATTCGACCGTCAGATGTCCGTCATCAAGATACATTTGGTTGATAGACGTAATCTCCAGCTCCCCACGCTCAGAAGGTTTCACGCGTTTTGCGTATTCCACCACTTTGCTGTCATAGAAATAGAGCCCGGTCACCGCCCAGTTGGACTTTGGTACTTTCGGCTTCTCTTCCAGAGAGACTGCGCGAAAATTGTCATCAAACTCAACCACACCAAATCGCTCAGGGTCCATTACCTGATAACCAAACACCGTCGCGCCTTGCGTTCTGGCAGCGACATGACGCAGTTTTGGACTGAATCCCTGACCAAAGAAGATGTTGTCCCCTAGCACCAGGCACGATGGTTCACCGTTGAGAAACGTTTCACCGATAATAAAAGCCTGCGCTAATCCATCCGGGCTCGGCTGCTCAGCATAGTGCAGTTCAATGCCGAACTCAGACCCATCACCCAGCAGACGCTGGAAATAGCCTTTATCTTCCGGTGTAGTGATAATCAGGATTTCGCGAATTCCCGCCAGCATTAGTACTGATAGCGGGTAGTAAATCATCGGCTTATCGTAAATGGGCAATAGCTGCTTCGATACGCCACGCGTAATGGGATACAGGCGAGTACCTGAGCCACCCGCCAGAATGATACCTTTCATGCGTTGTCTCCTCCGGGAGCCAAAACCAGGCTGTTAGCCCTTCAGACCTAAACGTTCGCCCTGGTAACTGCCGTCCTGCACGGGTTTCCACCATGCCTGATTATCCAGATACCACTGCACGGTTTTGCGCATTCCGCTTTCAAACGTTTCCTGCGGCATCCAACCTAGTTCACGCGCAATTTTTGAAGCGTCAATGGCGTAACGCAAATCATGGCCAGGGCGATCGTCCACAAAAGCGATCAAATCGCGGTACTGTGCAATGCCCTGCGGTTTATGCGGCGCCAGCTCTTCCAGCAGGCTGCAAACTGTTTCGACGACATCCAGGTTTTTACGCTCGTTATGACCACCAATATTATAGGTTTCTCCAACCACGCCCGCCGTCGCCACGCAATAGAGCGCCCTCGCGTGATCTTCTACATACAACCAGTCACGGATCTGTTGACCATTGCCGTACACCGGCAACGGTTTCCCCGCCAGTGCGTTGAGGATCATTAGCGGAATCAGTTTTTCCGGGAAATGGTACGGACCATAGTTGTTAGAACAATTGGTAATCAGCGTTGGCAGACCGTAGGTACGCAGCCAGGCGCGGACAAGATGATCGCTGCTGGCTTTCGACGCGGAATAAGGACTGCTTGGCGCATACGGCGTGGCTTCGGTGAAGAAATCATCTATGGAATGGAGATCGCCATACACCTCGTCAGTCGAAATATGGTGGAAACGAAACGCCAATTTTTTCTCGCTGGCCAATGCGTTCCAGTAAGCGCGCGCCGCTTCCAACAGCGTGTAGGTTCCCACAATGTTGGTTTCGATAAAGGCAGCCGGACCGTCGATTGAGCGATCGACATGGCTTTCAGCAGCCAGATGCATCACGCAGTCCGGCTGATAGTGTTGAAACACCCTGTCGAGCGATACCCGATCGCAAATATCCACTTTCTCAAAGGCAAAACGGGAATTCTGCGCAACTGGCTCCAGCGACATCAGGTTTCCGGCGTAGGTCAGCTTATCGACCACAACCACTGCATCCTCGGTATCATGAATGATATGCCGCACAACCGCCGAGCCGATAAATCCCGCTCCGCCAGTAACAAGAATTCGTTTCATTAGCGCCAAACCCCTTTGGTATCAACGATGTACTGCTGTTGAACCCCATCGCCTTTGATGGCTTTAAATTCATTATGGTCAACCAGCATGACCAACACATCGGCACTTGCCAACGCATCGTCCAGCGCCGCCAGTTGGCAAAGACCATCCAGTTTTTTCGGCAGTTGATGGATGTTCGGTTCCACCACCAGCGTTTCGCCTTTGTGCCATTGCGCGATGTTTTGCGCAATTCCCATCGCCGGGCTTTCACGCAAATCATCAATATTGGGTTTGAATGCCAGACCGAAACAGGCAATTTTCACTTCGCTGGCCCGTTTATTGGTCTCCGCCAGACAGTCAGCTACGGCAGCCTTCACCCGATCGACCACCCAATGAGGCTTACCATCGTTTACCTCACGCGCGGTGCGGATCAATTTCGCCTGCTGCGGATTCTGCGCCACGATAAACCACGGATCGACCGCGATACAGTGTCCACCCACGCCGGGGCCGGGTTGCAAAATATTCACGCGCGGATGGCGGTTTGCCAGGCGAATAAGCTCCCAGACGTTGATCCCCTGATCGGCGCAAATCAGCGACAGTTCATTGGCGAAAGCAATATTAACGTCGCGGAAGCTATTTTCCGTCAGCTTACACATTTCGGCGGTGCGGGCGTTGGTTACCACACATTCACCTTCGAGAAAGATGTTGTACAGCTCACTGGCCCGCGCGGAACAGACGGAGGTCATTCCACCAATTACGCGGTCATTTTTAATCAGTTCGACCATTACCTGGCCCGGCAGCACGCGCTCTGGGCAATAAGCAATGTTAATATCTGCTTGTTCACCGACCTGCTGCGGAAAAGTCAGGTCAGGACGCATTTCAGCCAGCCATGCGGCCATCTGTTCAGTTGCTCCGACAGGTGAAGTGGATTCCAGAATCACCAACGCACCTTTTTTCAGTACTGGCGCAATAGATTTAGCCGCGGCTTCTACATAGACCATATCGGGTTCATGATCTCCCTTGAACGGGGTAGGTACCGCAATCAGATACGCATCAGCGTCTACGGGTGTCGTGGTTGCACGCAGAAATCCATCTTCGACCGCCGTTTTCACCACCGCACCCAGATCGGGCTCAACGATGTGAATTTCACCGCGATTAATGGTATCCACCGCATGCTGGTTTACATCTACGCCAATCACATGTTTTTGACGGGAAGCAAAGGCAGCCGCCGTTGGCAGTCCGATATAACCCAGCCCAATGACAGAAATGGTCGTAAAACTCATAGCGATATCCGATTATTTTTTAACGCGTGTAAAATGCGGTCACATGCCTGCCCGTCACCATACGGATTATGGGCACGGCTCATGGTCTGATATTCATCGTCGTCTTGCAGCAAACGCGTGACTTCTTCTACAATACGCTGCGGGTCAGTCCCCACCAGACGCACAGTTCCTGCGGTTATCGCTTCCGGGCGCTCCGTTGTCTCACGCATTACCAGCACGGGTTTTCCCAGAGACGGCGCTTCTTCCTGAATCCCGCCGGAATCGGTAAGGATCAGCCAGGCGTGATTCATAAGCCAGACGAATGGCAGGTAGTCCTGCGGTTCGATTAAAACCACGTTTTCAACGTGACCCAGGATGCGATTGACCGGCTCGCTGACGTTAGGGTTCAGGTGTACCGGATAGACAATCTGCACATTCTGGTTAGATGCGGCTATCTCCGCCAGGGCATGGCAGATTTGCTCAAAACCGCGACCAAAGCTTTCCCGACGGTGACCGGTAACGAGGATCATCTTTTTATCAGCATCCAGGAAAGGATAACGCTCAGCCAGCTCCGCACGCAGCGTCTCATTGCCCAGTACACGATCCCGAACCCAGATCAACGCATCAATAACCGTATTACCCGTGACGAAAATACGATCGTCAGGAATAGCTTCCCGCAACAGATTTTGGCGCGAATTTTCTGTCGGGGCAAAATGATACATCGCCAGACGCCCGGTCAGCGTGCGGTTCGCCTCTTCCGGCCATGGTGAAAAGAGGTCACCTGTACGTAAACCAGCCTCTACATGCCCCACCGATATGCGCTGATAGAACGCGGCCAGACTGGCGGCAATGGTGGTTGTGGTATCACCATGAACCAACACTACATCAGGTTTAAAATCAGCCAGAATTGGCTTTAACCCTTCCAGAATGCGGCAGGTTATTTCGGTTAATCCCTGACCTGGCTGCATAATATTGAGATCGTAGTCAGGTACAATGGAAAAGAGATTCAACACCTGATCGAGCATCTCCCGATGCTGCGCCGTGACGCAAACTTTCGCCTCAAAATCAGGGTCTTTTTCCAGCGCATGAACCAGAGGAGCCATCTTAATGGCCTCCGGTCGCGTGCCAAATACAGTCAGTACTTTCACATCGATTCTCTTCGGATTGGCAGCGAGGGCCCAGCCCCTCACTGCAACGGCATTGCTAAATCGGACGGCGACGGGTTAACGCGACACCAGCACCGATCAGAGCCCCGACAATACCCCACATAATCATCAGGAAGGCGCGACGAGGGCTGTCACGTTTTACCGGTTCTTCCGGCGTCCTCAAATAACGATAGGTCTGAAAACGGGGATCTAAAGTTGGCCCGACATTCAGGGTGTTCAGCATGGCTCTGTTCTGAAAATAGTCCAGATCGAAATCCGGACCAATTGACTGCAAATTCTCGAGTCGAGCCTGCAACATAGGACGTCCGAGTAAGAACAATTCTGAATCTGGCAACTCATCAGCTGGAACATCTGTGGAAGTACGCGAAATATTATGTTGCTCGGCAATTTTAAGCGCTTGTTCAATGCTGTGGACGCGGCGAGAGAAAATGGATTTTGCTACTTCTTCCTGGCGTTTAACCTGCGCTTTCATTTGCACCGTGCGTGCGGCCCATGCGCCTTTTAACTCATCGTTAAGATGACGTGCCGCGCGCTGGCTGGCAAACGCCACGTACTGGCGCAGCAGATTGTTGGCATCCGGCGCCGTCTCGGCAATCAGCTTCACGCTGTCATTGGTGTTACGCAGCGCATCGCCAGGCAAAAACTGAATGTTATTGATCAGTTCATCCAGCATCGCCGCATCGGCTTTGCTGTTACCGACCATACGTTGCTTGTAATAATCAGTCTGCTGCCAGAATTCTCGGCGTGTATCCCAGGAAGCAAGCTGCATGATGAATTCTTTATAGGCTTCATCCATTACCGACGGTTGGTCGGCAGATGCGAGACTGGCCTTTATATCCAGGTTACGTAAAAACTGTTGTTGAGAGTAAAACCCCCCCAACATATTGACCGTTGGCCTGTCAGTAATCGCTGTTGCACTCCACTCCTGACGAGCAAAAAATGTATAGGCGAGAGCCACTATCGCGAAGGCGAGAGCCATACCGACGATCCACACCTTCCCTGCCCACAAGGTACGAAACAACCCACGGATATCCAGTTCATTTTCAGCGCTCACGGCGTCTTCCCCCGGTAATGGTTGTCTCATTGCATCCTCAATTTACTTGGTTAAGTTTGGTTTGCCTTCACGAACTCTTCGCAATCTGCGCTTCACTCGCTTGATAAATCTCGCTACCTTCCAGGCGCGCTTGATACAGTAACCGTAGAGGCCAAAGGCCAGTAAAAAAAGCAACAACATGGCCCATTCAGGGACTAAGCGAAAATATTCAGCCAACACGCCGATAGACGCCAGAACCGCCGCAGCCAGCGTAATCAGAACAAATGCCTGTCGGGAAGTAAACCCTGCCCGCATCACCAAATGATGTATGTGCTGGCGGTCCGCTGAGAAAGGACTCATGCCTTTTCGCAAGCGTCGGTACATGATTGCCACCATATCCATTAACGGAATGGCTATAATCCACAGTGCTGTGACCGGACTAATAGGATGCGTTTTGCCTTGAGTAGTTTCGAGCAGGATCCAGATCACTGTGAAGCCGATCAGCGTACTGCCCGCATCACCCATAAAAACTTTATAGCGACGTCCAAGAATGCCCAGATTTAGCAGAATATAAGGCAGAATGGCGGCGATCATGGCAAAACACCAGATAGCCAGGCTCGTCTGCCCATCGAACCACAAAATGAACCCCATCGCCGCAAATGAAACGCTGGACAACCCGCCCAGCAGACCATCAATCCCATCCACCATATTAAAGGCGTTTATCGCCGCCCAGACGGCAAACAGAGTAAGTAGATAACCGAACGGACCGAGCACCATCTCCCAGGGGCCAAAAATATACCCAAGGCTAAGCAGATAGAGTTTACCAACTGACATCATGATAATGCCGATTGCGGCCTGGATAACTGCACGAATTTTTACACTAATATCAAAGCGATCGTCTAACGCGCCGACCAAAACCAATACTCCAGCACAAGCCAGATAGAGAGAAGCATGCGGGATGTAATAGTCAGCAATGGCAAACGTAAAACATACACCCGCGTAAGCCGAAATCCCCCCAACCAACGGAATCAGTCCCTGATGCCGTTTACGGAAGTTGGGTTTATCCACTAAACCAATCTTTTTTGCGACCTTGCGGGCAAAGAAAAGAAACAGTGTTGTGAATAAAAAAATACTGATGAGATCAGTGCTTACTGTCAGTAAATTCACAATGCATGCTCTCAGAGAATATTAATAGCAGAAGTATAACCACGAAGACCTTTATTCAGAAGGGAAACCCGACTTCATATCCAATGGTTTTGTATAATTATCAACCACAAGATACAGATTACGAATCTTTTTCTACTTGTTGGTAAGTCATACCGTATTATCGTTATTGTGTCGTTAAGATTACAGCCATAAAAGCAAAACGCCACGTAAAAACGTGGCGTTTTCAGATGATGCCTGAATCAGGAACGCTTCATCATGTCGAAGAAGTCGTCGTTAGTCTTGGTCATCGCCAGCTTGTTAATGAGGAATTCCATTGCATCGATCTCACCCATCGGATGGATGATTTTACGCAGGATCCACATTTTCTGCAGCTCTTCCTGAGTGGTGAGCAGCTCTTCTTTACGGGTACCGGAACGGTTGTAGTCGATAGCCGGGAAGACGCGTTTTTCCGCAATCTTACGAGAGAGATGCAGTTCCATGTTGCCGGTACCTTTAAACTCTTCGTAGATAACTTCATCCATTTTAGAGCCGGTATCGATCAGCGCAGTGGCGATGATGGTCAGGCTGCCGCCCTCTTCCACGTTACGCGCCGCACCGAAGAAACGCTTCGGACGATGCAGGGCGTTGGCATCCACACCACCGGTCAGAACTTTACCGGAAGCAGGTACCACGGTGTTATAAGCACGCGCCAGACGGGTGATGGAGTCGAGCAGAATGATAACGTCTTTCTTGTGTTCAACCAGACGTTTCGCCTTCTCGATAACCATTTCCGCAACCTGGACGTGACGGGAGGCGGGTTCGTCAAAGGTAGACGCAACCACTTCACCTTTCACCAGACGCTGCATCTCGGTCACTTCTTCCGGACGTTCGTCAATCAGCAGCACCATCAGCACGCAGTCTGGATGGTTGTAAGCAATGCTCTGCGCAATGTTCTGCAGCAGCATGGTTTTACCTGCTTTCGGCGGAGCAACAATCAGACCACGTTGGCCGCGACCGATCGGTGATGCCAGATCCAGTACACGCGCCGTTAAGTCTTCAGTAGAACCGTTACCACGTTCCATACGCAGACGAGAGTTTGCGTGCAGCGGGGTTAAGTTCTCAAAGAGGATTTTGTTACGGGCGTTTTCTGGTTTGTCGTAGTTAACTTCGTTAACTTTCAACAGCGCAAAGTAGCGTTCACCTTCTTTCGGCGGGCGAATCTTACCAGAAATGGTATCACCAGTGCGGAGGTTGAAACGGCGGATTTGGCTGGGAGAAACGTAGATGTCATCAGGACCGGCGAGGTAGGAGCTGTCTGCAGAGCGGAGGAAACCAAATCCATCCTGCAATATCTCCAGCACACCGTCACCAAAGATATCTTCGCCACTCTTTGCGTGCTGCTTCAGGATGGCAAAAATAATGTCCTGCTTGCGCATACGAGCCAGGTTTTCAAGGCCCATATTTTCGCCGAGAGTGATCAGCTCAGAAACCGGCGTATTCTTTAATTCGGTAAGATTCATAATGGTGTGAGTTCTTAAACTTGGGGTAAATCTCGAACTTAATGTTGTGAATGGTATGGCAGGGTCATCCATGCCTGTTTACGGCCATCAACTCATGTCTGTTCGCTGTCTGGTCACAGGAAAGTACACAGAACTGAAACGACAAGACGGATTGAGTGACAAGCCAGGAATCTGTCCACTTCTCGCGCGAGAAACTACGGGAAGTATTGGATATAACTAGATTCAAACTTAATAAGGTATGTTTAATACGAAGTCAACACTAACTTAGCACGACTCAAGTCGGGCGTCCAGTCATCCGAATCATTTCGAAGTATGGTCGCCCGATCATGAGACTTCCTTACGCTAAATTAGCGTCGAGGAATTCTTTCAACTGACCTTTGGACAGTGCGCCGACTTTCGTCGCCGCAACTTCGCCGTTTTTAAACAGCAGCAGGGTCGGGATGCCACGGATACCATACTTCGGCGCGGTGCCTGGGTTTTGGTCAATGTTCAGTTTAGCAACCGTCAGTTTGCCCTGATATTCGTCAGCGATTTCATCCAGAATTGGAGCGATCATTTTGCACGGACCGCACCACTCTGCCCAGAAATCAACAAGGATAGCTCCGTCCGCTTTGAGTACATCCGTGTCAAAACTGTCGTCAGTCAGGTGAATAATTTTATCGCTCATATTAACTCCACAGGAATAAGCCTGGTGCGTTGGTGTACTCTTAATCAACGACGTGTTGATGTAGCATTAACCAACTAAAGGTTGACTTTATTTCACCGGATACGCTTTCGTAAAGCAATAGTAAGCTGATATTCTACCACACTATGAGCAAAACACATTTAACAGAACAGAAGTTTTCCGACTTCGCCCTGCACCCAAAGGTGATAGAAGCCCTTGAAAATAAAGGCTTTCATAACTGCACGCCCATTCAGGCCCTCGCGCTGCCGCTAACGCTGGCAGGTCGTGATGTTGCAGGGCAGGCGCAAACCGGTACCGGAAAAACGATGGCGTTCCTGACGTCAACGTTTCATTATCTTCTCTCTCATCCCGCGATTGCCGATCGCAAGGTGAACCAACCGCGTGCGTTAATTATGGCGCCAACGCGTGAGTTAGCCGTGCAGATCCACGCCGACGCAGAACCACTGGCGCAGACCACCGGTCTGAAATTAGGCCTGGCTTATGGCGGCGACGGTTACGACAAACAGCTGAAAGTGCTGGAAAGCGGCGTCGATATTCTTATCGGCACGACCGGTCGTCTCATCGACTATGCAAAACAGAACCATATTAACCTGGGCGCGATTCAGGTCGTGGTGCTGGATGAAGCCGATCGTATGTACGATCTGGGCTTTATCAAAGATATCCGTTGGCTATTCCGTCGTATGCCGCCAACCACCCAACGTCTGAACATGCTGTTTTCTGCAACTCTCTCTTACCGCGTTCGCGAACTGGCGTTCGAACAGATGAATAACGCCGAGTACGTTGAAGTCGAACCAGAACAGAAGACAGGTCACCGTATTAAAGAAGAGCTCTTCTATCCTTCCAACGAAGAGAAAATGCGTTTACTGCAAACGCTGATTGAAGAAGAGTGGCCAGATCGCGCCATCGTCTTTGCTAACACCAAGCATCGCTGTGAAGATATCTGGGGCAGTCTTGCCGCTGACGGTCATCGCGTCGGTCTGCTGACCGGTGACGTGGCGCAGAAAAAACGTCTGCGTATTCTGGATGAATTCACCCGTGGCGATCTCGACATTCTCGTTGCGACGGATGTCGCCGCGCGTGGTCTGCATATCCCAGCCGTAACGCATGTATTTAACTATGACCTGCCGGATGACTGTGAAGATTACGTTCACCGTATCGGTCGTACCGGACGCGCAGGAGCAAGCGGTCACTCTATCAGCCTGGCCTGTGAAGAATACGCGCTGAATTTACCCGCAATCGAGACCTATATCGGCCACTCGATCCCGGTCAGCAAGTACAACCCGGATGCGCTGATGACCGATCTGCCGAAGCCATTACGCTTAACGCGTCCACGCACAGGCAATGGCCCACGCCGTACCGGTGGTGCTCCGCGTAATCGTCGTCGTTCAGGTTAAGAAAAGTTATGCCATACACAAAATCATTCAGCCTGTATCAAGGCGGCAAGAAAACGAATCCCGATGAGCTTACTTTAGTAAGTGATTCGGGTGAGAGAACGCAGCCAACACAGATACAGGTTGAAGGATGAAGTGTATGAATTCTACTTCGCTGTACGCCGCAATCGATTTAGGCTCGAATAGTTTTCATATGCTGGTTGTACGCGAGGTGGCGGGAAGCATTCAGACGCTTACGCGTATTAAACGCAAGGTGCGTCTGGCCGCTGGGCTCAACAGCGACAACGTTCTTTCCGTTGAAGCCATGGAGCGCGGCTGGCAATGCCTGCGCCTGTTTGCTGAACGTCTGCAGGATATCCCTCAGCCGCAAATACGCGTGGTTGCAACAGCAACGTTACGCATCGCGGTAAACGCCGATGAGTTTATCGCCAAAGCGCAGGAGATCCTCGGCTGTCCTGTACAAGTTATCAGCGGTGAAGAAGAAGCGCGCCTGATTTATCAAGGTGTTGCCCACACCACTGGCGGTGCCGATCAGCGTCTGGTCGTCGACATTGGTGGGGCCAGCACTGAGCTGGTTACCGGTTCTGGCGCGCAAACCACTTCCCTGTTCAGCCTGTCAATGGGTTGCGTCACCTGGCTCGAACGCTATTTCACCGATCGTAATCTGGCACAGGAAAACTTTGACGAGGCCGAGAAAGCCGCTCGCGAAGTTCTGCGCCCGGTCGCCGACAAACTGCGTTTTCATGGCTGGAAAGTTTGCGTTGGTGCCTCTGGCACCGTCCAGGCGTTACAGGAAATCATGATGGCGCAGGGTATGGATGAGCGCATTACGTTGGCCAAACTTCAGCAGCTCAAACAGCGCGCCATCCATTGTGGTCGTCTGGAAGAGCTGGAAATCGAAGGGTTAACGCTGGAACGCGCGCTGGTTTTTCCCAGCGGGTTGGCCATTCTGATCGCCATTTTCACCGAACTGAATATTCAGTGCATGACTCTGGCCGGCGGCGCACTTCGTGAAGGTTTGGTCTACGGTATGCTGCACTTGCCGGTTGATCAGGACATTCGCAGCCGTACGCTGCGTAATATTCAGCGTCGATTTATGGTCGATACCGATCAGGCGAATCGCGTCACGCAGTTGGCTGTTCATTTGCTCGAACAGGTGAAAGATGAGTGGCATCTTGAAGCCATTAGTTGCGAACTGCTGCAAAGTGCCTGTCAACTGCATGAGATAGGGCTGAGCGTGGAGTATAAGCAGGCACCGCTGCACGCCGCCTGGCTGGTACGTAATCTCGATCTCCCGGGCTTCACTCCCGCGCAGAAAAAACTGTTAGCCACGCTGTTGCTCAACCAGACCAACCCGGTCGACCTCTCTTCGCTCCACCAGCAAAACGCAGTGCCACCGCGCATCGCGGAGCACCTTTGCCGTTTACTACGCCTGGCGATCATCTTCGCCGCTCGTCGTCGCGACGATTTAGTGCCACATATCACCCTGCAAGCTCAGGATGAGGATCTGACGCTAACGCTGCCGGAAGGCTGGCTGGAACATCATCCATTAGGTACAGAGCTGATCGATCAGGAAATACAGTGGCAAAGCTATGTCCACTGGCCGCTGGAAGTGCGTTAGATGCTGGCTGCCGGATGGCGCTTACGCTTATCCGGCCTCCAAATATTACTTCTCTTTGGCTTTCGCCATCATTGCCCGAATATTAGCGATGCTGGCCTGCCCTTTTTGCATCCGCTCCTCGGCGCTGACCACTTTACGCTCCTGTTCCCAGATAACGTCATCCTGCGGCAGTTCCAACAGGAAACGGCTCGGTTCCGGTCGCACCAGCTCACCGTACTGGCGACGTTCTTTACACAGCGTGAAGATAAGTTCTTTCTGCGCACGCGTAATTCCGACGTAAGCCAGACGACGCTCTTCATCGATGTTGTCTTCATCGATGCTGCTCTGGTGCGGCAAAAATCCTTCTTCCATTCCCACCATAAATACGTACGGGAACTCCAGTCCTTTTGAAGCGTGCAGCGTCATTAACTGCACCTGATCCAGCTCTTCCTCGCTCTCTCCGCGCTCCATCATGTCGCGCAGGGTAAAGCGGGTAACGACCTGAGTCAGTGTCATTGGCTCTTCCAGTTCACTGCCTTCCAGCATCTCCGTCATCCAACTGAACAGCGTGTTGACGTTTTTCATACGCATTTCAGCCGCTTTCGGGCTCGGCGAGGTTTCATACAGCCAGGATTCGTAATCAATGCCATGGATCAGATCGCGCACGGCGGCAACCGGCTCGCGCTCCGCCAGGCGTTGAATTTCACCCAGCCAGTGCGTAAAGCGGGTCAGAGAATCATACCCGCGCCCGGTCAGCGTTTGGCTAAGCCCCATATCAAAGCTGGCGGTAAACAGGCTTTTATTACGCGTCATCGCCCATTCCCCCAGCTTTTGCAGCGTGGCCGGGCCGATTTCACGTTTTGGTGTGTTTACGATGCGCAAAAATGCGCTGTCGTCATCCGGGTTGCTCAGCACGCGCAGGTAAGCCAGCAGATCTTTAATCTCCGGGCGCGAGAAGAACGACGTCCCGCCGGAAATTTTGTACGGGATGCGGTTCTGCATCAGAAACTTTTCGAACACGCGCGACTGATGGTTGCCGCGATACAGGATGGCGTAGTCTTTATATTGCGTCTTGTTCACAAAGTGATGGGCAATTAATTCCCCGGTCACTCGTTCAGCTTCATGCTCTTCATTATTTGCGCTCAGCACCTTCAGCTCAGCACCGTAGCCCAGCTCAGAAAAGAGCCGCTTTTCAAAGACGTGTGGGTTGTTCGCAATGAGGATGTTCGCCGCCTTCAGGATACGCCCTGATGAGCGGTAGTTTTGCTCCAGTTTAACCACCTGCAAGGCCGGGAAGTCTTTGCTCAACAGCACCAGGTTCTGCGGACGCGCGCCGCGCCAGGAGTAGATCGACTGATCGTCATCGCCCACGACGGTGAAGCGCGCCCGTTTCCCCACCAGCAACTTCACCAGCTCGTACTGGCTGGTGTTGGTATCCTGATATTCATCCACCAGCAGGTAACGAATTTTGTTCTGCCAGCGCTCACGCACTTCTTCATTGCGCTGAAGCAGCAGCGTGGGGAGCAGGATCAGATCGTCAAAATCGAGAACGTTACACGCCTTCATGTGTGCGTCATACAGACCATAGCAGTGAGCAAAAATACGATCCCGCTCGCCCTTTGCGCTGGCTGCCGCCTGCGCCGGGGTCATCAGATCGTTTTTCCAGTTGGAGATCGTCGAGATCAGCTGTTGGAGAATAAGCTTATCGTCTTCAATTAGCCCTTCAGTCAGTTCCTTAAGCAGGGCCACCTGGTCGGTATCATCAAACAACGAGAAGTTCGACTTCATCCCCAGCGCCGCATATTCACGCTTAATGACATCCAATCCCAGAGTGTGGAAAGTGGAGATCATCAATCCGCGTGCCTCTTTACGACCCAGCGTTTGCGCCACACGCTCTTTCATCTCGCGCGCAGCCTTATTGGTAAAAGTTACGGCCGCAATATGTCGTGCCTGATAGCCACATTCACGAATCAGATGGGCGATTTTGTTAGTGATAACACGCGTCTTGCCGGAACCCGCACCCGCCAGCACCAGGCAAGGTCCGGTGACGAATTCGACGGCTTGTTGTTGTCCGGGGTTCAAACGCATAAAGGATTGCTCAATCTGTAAACACGGGGAGATGGATTGTAGCAGAAAGAGGGAGAGAAAGAGTAACGGGCTACCCGTGCGGGTAGCCAGAAAATCGGGTCAATCAGGAAACAGTCGCGGCAAGCGGTGTAGAGCCGTTTCGCTGCGCACTCTTGATCCAGCTATACGATCCCATCACCGCAATCACCGTCAGCAGGACATACTCAAGCGACATGGCGTAAACGCCCTGCACCGCGTAAATAACCACGCTAATCAAATCGATAAGTACCCACAGCAGCCAGTTTTCGACGAACTTGCGCGTCATCAGGACCATGGCCGCAATCGACAATACCAGCATGGTGGAATCCCAGAACGGGAAGGCATCGGGCTGGAGGTCAGGCATAGCGACCTGCATACCAAATGTTTGCAGCAGGGCAATCATGATGCGGGTGAGCGCCGCAAACACCGGGTCGATAAACAGCGTCATCAGAACAATCGCCACCGCACAAACGCCGCCTAATGCCAGGGTTTGCTGACGGGAAAGCCAACGTACTTTGAGCGCTGCTTCCTGCGCCTCATTTTGCCGGCTCCATGCATACCAACCGTAAATGTTAGCGGCGAAGAAAAACACCTGCAGCAACAGACTGGCATAAAGCTGAATCTGGAAAAAAATTGCCGCAAACAGCGTGACGTTAATCAGACCAAACAGGTAATTGATGATTTTTTCCCGGCTGGCGCACCAGATACATAGCAGACCAAATACGGTACCAATGGCTTCAATCCACGATAGCGCATAGCCGCCTTGGCCGAGAGGAATGTTAACCATGACATTGTTAATGCTGAAAAAATCCATCACTTACCTCCTGGCTGACTAGCGGAATAAATGGCGCGTAGCGCCAGGGTAATTTGCCGTTCTTCACCCTGCTGACACAGCGCGTCCTGCTGAACATAATCATTGATACTGCTATCCAGACAACCGTTGTGGGCAACCACCACATTGAGTAATGACGCCGTACGTAACCCGCGCAGCGCGCCGATGGTCATCAAAGCGGCGCTCTCCATATCCGCGCCCAGAACGCCGAGTGCCGACCACTGCGCATCCAGTTCCGTTTCCCGGTCGGTATAAAAACTATCGTGGCTTCGAACCAGGCCACACGCGGCGGGGATATTCATCTGGCGCGCCTGCGCCATCAGTTCCCAGGTTAACTGCGGGTCGGCGCAGGCCGGATAGCCCGCAGGCGCATAGGTACGGCTGGTCCCGTCATCCGTTACCGCGGCATGGGCGATAATCACGTCGCCGAGCGCAAGATTATCCTGCAATGCCCCACAACTGCCGATACGAATCAGGGTCGTTACGCCGATCTGACGCAGTTCTTCAATAGCAATCGCAGTAGACGGCCCACCGATTCCGGTAGAGAGCACCAAAATCTCAACACCCTGATACCAACCTCGCGCGGCGCGAAATTCGCGGTTTTGACCAAGCGGTTCTGGGTTATCAAGAAAATTGGCGATGCGATCGACCCGCAACGGATCACCCGGAAGTAGCGCATAGCGTGCGCCGGTCATCTCCTTGCTTAACTGGATATGGGGTTGCAGCGACATTCTCCCGCCTCCTTCACTCTTGCGGTTATCCGATATCAGCCTCCCGCTTTAATTTTTCAGGGGCTGACAACACAATACTTTCACCATCGGTATCAATAATCTGTAACGCTTTCAGGTCATGTAAAATACGGTTAATACTGCGTGTCGTCGCCGCCAGTTCCTGGCTGAGGTTAAGCTTATCCAGCAAGATTTCATTCGTTCCATCTTGTTGATAACGCAGCCATAACGCCTGACACACTCGCTGATGCAGCGAGTAAAGATTGTCACTGCTGGCCTTTTTTGACAGCTGATAATATTGCTGACTAAAGAAGCGCAGCATCCGCTGGTTAAAATGGTTATCTAAGGCCAGCCAGCGGCAAAAATATTCCTGCGACAAACTCAGGAGCTGCACATGCCCTACCGCCACCACCGAACAGATGTAATGACGCGACTCAAAGATCTCGAGCTCACCCAGCATGTCGCCTTTCTGGTAGCGGGCCTGACGATAACGACGTCCATCTTCAGCCTCATAGAACACATCCACTTCACCGGAAATAATCAGCGAAAAGCGCTGACACATTTCCCCCTGTCGGCAAATAAAGGCTCCGCGCTGGCGCTCTTCAAAACGCCATCGCTGCATGATTTCCAGAGGGCAATATTTCAGTAATTCGTAGAGCTGTGGATCGCCAACAATATCACTAAGCCCGGAAAGCCAGCCGACTGAAAATTCAGGTTTTTTCATTGTATCCATGTTATCTCGCTCCACGGCTTCAGGGACAGGACGGCTGTCCCCGGCAGGAAGGAATAGGGCAGATAAAAGTGTCGCTTATCTCCCGCTTCCATACATCAGGCGAGACATCTGTCCCGCGATGGCGAAGAGTATATGTTCACGGCGAAGGCGGGTGATAAAGTAACAGGACATCTTTGAGACATGAGAACAAAATAATGGCTAAGCACGCGGCAGCCCTGCATATCCTGGTAAAAGAAGAAAAACTGGCGCTGGAGATCCTAAGCAAGCTGGATCGCGGTATTAGCTTCGATCACCTGGCAAAACGCTACTCTCGTTGTCCATCCGGGCGTAACGGTGGCGATCTGGGTGAATTCAAACAGGGGATGATGGTGGGACCATTTGATGCCGCCGTATTTAGTTGCCCACTACTTAAACCTTACGGGCCGGTCAAAACCAAATTTGGCTATCACATCATCAAGGTGCTGTATCGCCGATAAGCCATGCTAAAATCGCCAGCCTTACTGACTCCCTTTTGAAGGCACGATCATGGCAAAAACAGCAGCAGCAGTGCATATCCTTGTTAAAGAAGAGAAACTGGCACTGGATCTTCTGGAACAGATTAAAAACGGCGCCGACTTCGGCAAGCTGGCGAAGAAACATTCCATCTGCCCATCAGGCAAACGCGGCGGTGATTTAGGCGAATTCCGCCAGGGCCAGATGGTTCCGGCGTTCGACAAAGTGGTCTTTTCCTGCCCTGTGCTGGAGCCAACCGGCCCGCTGCACACTCAGTTCGGTTACCACATCATTAAAGTGCTGTACCGTAACTAATAGAAAGCCCGGTGTTTAAACACCGGGCTTTTTTTGCCGGATGGCGCTTCGCTTATCCAGCGACTGCAATACGTTTCATATCAGTCATGTAGCCACGCAGTTTCTGGCCCACTTTCTCGATAGCATGGCCGCGAATTGCGTCATTCACGTCGCGCAGTTGCGCGTTATCTACCGCGCCTTCGGCAATCGCTTTACCCAGATCGCCGGTCTGCAGGGTGGTCATGAACTCTTTCAGCAGCGGTACGCAAGCGTAAGAGAACAGGTAGTTACCGTATTCGGCGGTATCAGAGATAACCACGTTCATTTCGTACAGACGCTTACGGGCGATGGTGTTGGCGATCAGCGGCAGCTCGTGCAGTGATTCGTAGTAAGCGGATTCTTCGATGATGCCGGAATCCACCATAGTTTCGAACGCCAGCTCAACGCCCGCTTTCACCATCGCGATCATCAGCACGCCTTTATCAAAGTACTCCTGCTCGCCGATTTTGCCTTCATACTGCGGAGCGGTTTCGAACGCGGTTTTGCCGGTTTCTTCACGCCAGGTCAGCAGTTTCTTATCGTCGTTAGCCCAGTCAGCCATCATGCCGGAAGAGAATTCGCCGGAGATGATGTCATCCATGTGTTTCTGGAACAGCGGCGCCATGATCTCTTTCAGCTGTTCGGACAGCGCGTAAGCACGCAGTTTCGCCGGGTTAGACAGACGGTCCATCATCAGGGTGATGCCGCCCTGCTTCAGCGCTTCGGTAATGGTTTCCCAGCCGAACTGAATCAGTTTTTCCGCATAAGCCGGGTCGGTGCCTTCTGCCACCAGCTTGTCGAAGCACAGCAGAGAACCGGCCTGCAGCATACCGCACAGGATAGTCTGCTCGCCCATCAGGTCAGATTTCACTTCCGCAACGAAAGAAGATTCCAGTACGCCCGCACGGTGACCGCCGGTGGCCGCAGCCCAGGCTTTAGCAATCGACATACCTTCGCCTTTCGGATCGTTTTCCGGGTGAACGGCGATCAGCGTCGGAACACCGAAACCACGTTTGTACTCTTCACGCACTTCGGTACCCGGGCATTTCGGCGCTACCATCACCACGGTGATGTCTTTACGGATCTGCTCGCCCACTTCAACGATGTTGAAGCCGTGGGAGTAGCCCAGCGCCGCGCCATCTTTCATCAGCGGCTGTACAGAACGTACAACGTCGGAGTGCTGTTTGTCTGGCGTCAGGTTAACCACCAGGTCAGCCTGCGGGATCAGCTCTTCGTAGGTGCCTACTTTGAAGCCGTTTTCGGTCGCTTTACGCCAGGAAGCGCGCTTCTCAGCAATCGCTTCTTTACGCAGGGCGTAGGAGATATCCAGACCGGAGTCACGCATGTTCAGGCCCTGATTCAGACCCTGAGCGCCACAGCCGACGATGACCACTTTTTTACCCTGAAGGAAGCTCGCGCCGTCGGCGAATTCGTCGCGGCCCATAAAGCGACATTTACCCAGCTGTGCCAGCTGCTGGCGCAGGTTCAGTGTATTAAAGTAGTTAGCCATGATGGTGTACTCCGTGATGTTGTGTGTCTTATTGTTCGGTTCGCTTTTCAGCGAGAATAGACTCACATTACAACAGGAAATTTATTGCGGAAATTGATATATTCACAACGTCACATTGCAATATCTGCAACGTCAAAATAAAGAGGTTCGCCGGTGGATTTACGCGATCTGAAAATGTTCCTGCATCTGGCGGAAAGCCGCCACTTTGGCCGCAGCGCGCGGGCGATGCACGTCAGTCCCTCCACGCTCTCCAGGCAGATTCAGCGGCTGGAAGAAGATCTCGGGCAGCCGCTGTTTGTGCGCGATAACCGCACGGTCACGCTGACTGAAGCCGGTGAAGAGCTGCGGGTGTTTGCCCAGCAGACGCTGTTGCAGTACCAGCAGTTACGCCACACCCTTGACCAGCAGGGGCCGTCGCTGTCCGGCGAACTGCATATTTTCTGCTCGGTAACTGCCGCCTACAGCCATCTGCCACCCATTCTCGATCGTTTCCGCGCCGAGCATCCATCGGTGGAGATTAAGCTCACCACCGGCGACGCCGCCGATGCGATGGACAAAGTGGTCACCGGTGAGGCCGATCTGGCGATTGCCGGTAAGCCCGAAACGCTGCCCGGCGCGGTGGCGTTCTCGATGCTGGAGAACCTGGCGGTGGTGCTGATCGCCCCGGCGCTGCCCTGCCCGGTGCGTAATCAGGTTTCGGTCGAAAAGCCAGACTGGTCGACGGTGCCGTTTATCATGGCCGATCAGGGGCCGGTACGCCGCCGCATCGAGCTGTGGTTCCGCCGTCACAAAATCAGCAACCCATCGATTTACGCCACGGTGGGTGGCCACGAAGCGATGGTTTCAATGGTGGCGCTGGGCTGCGGCGTAGCGCTGCTGCCGGAAGTGGTGCTGGAAAACAGCCCGGAGCCAGTACGTAATCGCGTGATGATTTTAGAGCGCAGTGACGAAAAAACACCGTTCGAACTGGGCGTCTGCGCGCCGAAAAAGCGGCTGCATGAACCGCTGATCGATGCGTTCTGGAAAATTGTTCTGGAACGTAAATCCGCCGAGTAGCGCCACCGTCAGGCCTAAAATCAGTGGTAGATTCAGTATTGGCGCTCCTTTTCTGTATAATGTCCCGTGCCATAATAGATGTGGGGGGCTTGTTAACCATCACGTTTAGCAAGCCAGAACAGACGGTGTCATTGCGCACTTGACAGCGAAAATACAAACTTAATTAGCCATCATTATGATAATCAAACCAAAAATTCGTGGATTCATCTGTACAACGACCCATCCGACTGGCTGCAAAGTCAATGTGGAAAAACAGATCGATTATGTGAAGAAAAACGGGAAAATCGCTAACGGCCCTTCCCGCGTGCTGGTCATCGGTGCTTCCACCGGTTACGGCCTTGCTTCCAGAATTTCCGCCGCGTTCGGCAGCGGTGCCGCCACTATCGGCGTATTTTTCGAAAAACCGGGCACGGACACCAAACCAGGTTCCGCGGGCTGGTATAACTCGGCGGCTTTTGATGAAGCAGCCAAGCGTGAAGGTCTGTATTCCAAAAGCATCAACGGCGACGCGTTTTCCGATGAGTGCCGCGACGAAGTGATCAAACTGATCAAAGAAGACCTGGGTCAGATTGACCTGGTGGTTTACTCACTGGCTTCCCCGGTGCGTAAAATGCCGAAAACCGGTGAAATCGTCCGTTCTGCGCTGAAGCCAATCGGTGAGGTTTACACCTCTAAAGCGATCGATACCAACAAAGATCAGATCATCACCGCCAGCATTGAGCCGGCAACCGAAGAAGAAGTTCAGAACACCGTTACCGTGATGGGCGGCGAAGACTGGGAACTGTGGATGGGCGCGCTGAGTGAAGCAGGCGTGCTGGCTGACGGCGTGAAAACCGTAGCCTACTCCTACATCGGTACCGACCTGACCTGGCCAATCTACTGGCACGGCGCGCTGGGCAAAGCGAAAGAAGACCTCGATCGCGCGGCGGGTGAACTGCGTAACCAGCTGGCGCCGCTGAACGGTTCCGCGAACGTTGCCGTACTGAAATCCGTCATCACCCAGGCATCTTCTGCGATTCCGGTAATGCCGCTGTACATCTCCATGGTGTTCAAGTTGATGAAAGCGCAGGGGATTCACGAAGGTTGTATCGAGCAGATCAACCGTCTGATGACCACCAGCCTGTATGGCGACAAAGTGGCGCTTGATGATAACCAGCGTATCCGTATGGATGACTGGGAACTGCGTGACGACATTCAGCAGGCATGCCGCGATCTGTGGCCGCTGATCACCACCGAAAACCTGGCGCAAGAAACTGACTATGCAGGTTACAAGCAGGAATTCCTGAACCTGTTCGGTTTTGCCCTCGACGGTGTGGATTACGATGCTGACGTGAATACCGAAGTCGAATTCGACGTCATCACGCTGTAATCTGCTGATACAGTAGCAAAAAGGGTTCATGTTTTTACATGAACCCTTTTTTAATGGCTGCCGCTAACCTGCCAGGAAGAACCTGAACGCCGGGTTATGCGTTTCATCGTGGCAGTCATAGCCCAGTTCATTCAGCCGCGTTTCGAAATCAGGCTCGTGTTCGCCCAGCTCAAACGCCGCCAGTACGCGACCATAATCGGTGCCGTGACTGCGATAGTGGAACAATGAAATATTCCAGTGCGTCCCCAGGGTATGCAGGAATTTGAGCAGCGCTCCCGGAGATTCCGGGAATTCAAAGCTGTAGAGCCGCTCCTGTAAGGGTTTCGACGGACGCCCGCCAACCATATAGCGCACGTGCAGCTTCGCCATTTCGTCGTCGGACAGATCCACCACGCTATAGCCTCCCTCGCTGAGCAACTGGAGGATTTCCTTACGCTCTTCCAGCCCACGGCTCAGGCGTACGCCGACAAAAATGCAGGCGTCTTTCGCATCAGCAAAACGGTAGTTAAACTCGGTCACCGAACGGCCACCCAACAGTTGGCAAAACTTCAGGAAGCTGCCCTTTTCTTCCGGAATGGTTACTGCCAGTAAGGCTTCGCGCTGTTCCCCCAGCTCGCAGCGTTCGGAAACGTAGCGCAGGCCGTGGAAGTTAACGTTAGCGCCGGAAAGAACATGCGCCAGACGCTCGCCGCGAATATTATGCTGGGCGATGTATTTTTTCACCCCCGCAAGCGCCAGCGCCCCGGAAGGCTCCGCCACCGCGCGCACGTCTTCGAACAGGTCTTTCATTGCCGCGCAGATAGCATCGCTATCGACGGTGATGATGTCGTCGAGATATTCCTGACACAGGCGGAAGGTCTCATCGCCAATACGTTTCACCGCCACGCCTTCGGCAAAGAGACCCACACGCGGTAGATCCACCGGATGGCCCGCATCCAACGCCGCTTTCAGGCAGGCGGAATCTTCGGCTTCCACGGCAATCACTTTGATTTGCGGCATCAGCTGTTTTATCAGCACCGCCACGCCCGCCGCCAGACCACCGCCGCCAACTGGCACAAAAACGCGGTCAAGGTGAGCATCCTGCTGAAGTAACTCCAGCGCCAGCGTGCCCTGCCCGGCAATCACCATCGGATGATCGAACGGCGGAACCCAGGTAAAACCCTGCTGCTGCGACAATTCAATCGCTTTGGCTTTGGCCTCATCAAAATTCGCGCCGTGCAGCAATACTTCACCGCCGAAGCCGCGAACGGCATCGACTTTGATATCGGCGGTAGCCGTTGGCATGACAATCAGTGCCTTCACACCTAATCGCGCAGAAGAGAACGCGACGCCCTGGGCATGATTACCAGCCGACGCGGTGATGACACCATGCGCTTTTTGCTCTTCGGTCAGGCCCGCCATCATGGCATAGGCTCCGCGCAGCTTAAAGCTGTGAACGGGTTGACGGTCTTCGCGCTTCACCAGAATCACGTTATCGAGGCGCGAAGAGAGTTTTTCCATTTTTTGTAGCGGCGTTACTTGCGCCGCTTCATAAACCGGTGCTCGCAGTACCGCTCTGAGATACTCGGCGCCTTCTGGCGCGCCGGAAAGGGGTTGAGAATCCGCCATGGTCATTATCCCCCGAGTTTCGACTTATCGCGCACCGCTCCTTTGTCGGCGCTGGTAGCCAGGCTGGCGTAGGCGCGCAGTGCAAAGGAGACCTGACGCTGGCGATCTTTTGGCGTCCAGGCTTTTTCACCGCGTGCTTCCTGCGCTTCACGGCGCGCAGCGATTTCCGCATCACTCAGTTGCAGTTGAATGCCACGATTCGGGATATCGATGGCAATCATGTCGCCGTCTTCGATAATCGCAATATTACCGCCGCTTGCCGCTTCCGGAGAAACGTGACCAATGGAAAGCCCCGAAGTACCGCCGGAGAATCGACCATCGGTTATCAGCGCACAGGCCTTGCCGAGGCCCATCGATTTCAGGAAGGTGGTTGGGTAGAGCATTTCCTGCATGCCCGGCCCGCCTTTCGGCCCTTCGTAGCGAATGACAACCACGTCGCCAGCTACCACTTTACCGCCGAGGATGGCTTCAACCGCATCGTCCTGGCTTTCATACACTTTTGCCGGGCCGGTGAACTTCAGGATGCTGTCATCCACGCCTGCGGTTTTTACGATACAGCCGTTTTCCGCGAAATTACCGTACAGAACTGCCAGTCCGCCGTCTTTGCTATAAGCGTGCTCCAGCGAGCGAATGCACCCTTCAGCGCGGTCATCATCCAGAGAGTCCCAACGGCAGTCCTGTGAGAACGCCTGGGTGGTACGGATGCCGGCCGGGCCTGCGCGGAACATTTTTTTCACCGCGTCGTCTTTGGTCAGCATAACGTCATATCGATCAAGCGTTTGCGGCAAAGTCAGTCCCAGCACGTTTTTCACGTCGCGGTTCAGCAGCCCGGCTCTGTCCAGCTCGCCTAAAATGCCCAATACGCCGCCTGCACGGTGCACGTCTTCCATATGGTATTTCTGCGTACTCGGCGCAACTTTACACAGCTGAGGGACTTTGCGGGACAGCTTATCAATATCACTCATGGTGAAGTCGATTTCCGCTTCCTGCGCGGCCGCCAGCAGGTGCAGAACGGTGTTGGTGGATCCGCCCATGGCGATATCCAGCGTCATAGCGTTCTCAAACGCCGCCTTGCTGGCAATGTTGCGCGGCAGGGCAGAAGCGTCATCCTGCTCGTAGTAGCGTTTGGTCAGCTCGACGATACGTTTACCCGCGTTGAGGAACAGTTCTTTGCGGTCGGCGTGAGTCGCCAACAGCGAACCATTACCCG
Organism: Citrobacter sp. Ce104; assembly: GCF_030334595.1. Lineage (NCBI taxonomy): Bacteria > Pseudomonadati > Pseudomonadota > Gammaproteobacteria > Enterobacterales > Enterobacteriaceae > Citrobacter > Citrobacter sp. Ce104. The sequence goes on along the minus strand of NZ_JAOWDP010000043.1, from coordinate 7,385 downwards.
GCTGCGACAGACCCAGCGCTTCGGTCAGGCAGTTCATCGAGTTGGCGGTGAACATCCCGGAACACGAGCCGCAGGTCGGACAGGCGGAACGCTCAACCTGCTCACTTTGCGAGTCGGAGACTTTCGGGTCAGCGCCCTGAATCATGGCATCAACCAGGTCGAGCTTGATGATTTGATCAGAAAGCTTGGTTTTCCCGGCTTCCATCGGGCCGCCGGAAACAAAGATCACCGGAATATTCAGGCGCAAAGAGGCCATTAACATACCGGGGGTGATTTTGTCGCAGTTGGAAATGCAGACCATCGCGTCGGCGCAGTGGGCGTTAACCATATACTCCACTGAATCGGCGATCAGCTCGCGCGACGGCAGTGAATACAGCATGCCGCCATGACCCATGGCGATACCATCATCCACAGCAATGGTGTTGAACTCTTTCGCCACACCGCCTGAGGCTTCGATTTGTTCGGCAACCAGCTTACCAAGATCGCGCAGGTGGACATGACCCGGCACAAACTGGGTAAAGGAGTTCACCACAGCGATAATCGGTTTACCGAAGTCATCATCGGTCATCCCGGTGGCGCGCCACAGCGCGCGGGCACCCGCCATATTGCGGCCGTGAGTGGTGGTGGCAGAACGATACTTAGGCATGCTTGATTAACTCCCGTCTGTCTTTCCCCTGCATACTTCACGCCGCAGGTGCGTTGGCTGCCTCGCTCACCCCAGTCACTTACTAAAGTAAGCTCCATGGGACTCGCTGCGTTGCCGTCTTCCTGCAACGTGAATTATTTTGGGGAAATATTAATTTTGTTATTGGTTTACTGAATCCAACCAGCCGTATTTATCTTCCGTTTCACCGGTAAAGAGGCCGAAGAAGGCCTGCTGGATGCGTTTGGTGACCGGACCGCAGCGGCCTTCGCCCACCTGGATACCATCGACGCTGCGTACTGGGGTGATTTCGGCTGCGGTACCGGACATGAACACTTCGTCGGCCAGATACAAAGATTCACGAGACAGCACCTGCTCACGCACTTCGATATCGAGATCTTTCGCCAGCTTAATGATCGCGTCACGGGTGATACCCGGTAGCGCGGAAGAGGTAAACGGCGGGGTAAACAGAATGCCGTCTTTTACTTCAAACAGGTTTTCGCCCGCGCCTTCGGAGATGTAGCCATTCACGTCCAGCGCAATGCCTTCCTGATAGCCATGACGACGCGCTTCGCTACCCACCAACAGCGAAGACAGGTAGTTACCACCAGCTTTAGCAGCGGTAGGGATGGTGTTCGGCGCAACGCGGTTCCAGGAAGAAACCATCGCGTCGATCCCCTGCTCCAGCGCTTCAGCACCGAGGTAAGCCCCCCACGGGAACGCAGCGATAATCACATCGGTGGTGTATCCCGCTGGCGGGTTAACGCCCATCCCCACGTCGCCAACAAACACCAGCGGACGGATATAGGCGCTGGTCAGATTGTTTTTACGAATCACCTCACGGCAAGCTTCCATCAGCTCATCAACGCTCTGAGAAACCGGAAAACGATAGATCTTGGCTGAATCACGCAGACGCTGCATGTGTTCGCGATGACGGAACACCACCGGCCCTTTGTGAGAATCGTAGCAACGGATGCCTTCAAATACAGAAGTACCGTAATGCAGCGCGTGGGACATCACGTGAACCTTCGCGTCTTCCCAACGAATCATCTCGCCATTAGACCAAATGTAATCAGCTTTTTTCGTCGTCATTTTTCTTCCTTTTGCGCTCAGGCGCGGATTTGTTGTGATGTGGTTGTGCTCTGGCAGATAGCAACATGTGCAACGTCTACCAGTTTACTTAACTGACTAAACAGTAAGTCGACCGACCGGGGGCTGGCAACGGTCAATTCGATATTTATATTCTGCGCATCGCTGGCGGCTTCCATATTCATGGAGCACACCTGAAAACCACGATGGCGTACCACGCGTAAAACGCGTTCTAACGTTTCCGGATTGAAGCGAGCCTCAACGGCGACCTGATGTTGCATCATGATAATTTCTCCAGCATTTCTGAGTTGCTGGCGCCAGGTGGCACCAGAGGCCAGACATTCTCAAGTTCGTCGATTGAGACATGAAGCAGGTATGGCCCCTCGCTGTTCAGCATGGTGTCGAGTGCCGCTTCAACCTGGTCTTTATGGGTGATGTGTTGACCAGGTATGCCGAAGGCGCTGGCCAACATGAGGAAATCGGGGTTATCGGTAAGAGTGGTTTCGCTATAACGTTCCTGGAAAAACAGCTGCTGCCATTGTCGCACCATGCCTAACCGCTGGTTGTCGAGTAAAACTATCTTCAGCGGCAACTGCTTACGTTTTACGGTGCCCAGCTCCTGCACATTCATCATGAAGGAGCCGTCACCGGAGATACAGATTACCGTATCGTTAGGGCGAGCAACCTGCGCACCAACCGCAGCAGGCAGGCCAAAGCCCATCGTACCCAGACCGCTCGACGTGATGAAATTTTCCGGGCGGGTGTAGGTCATATGCTGGGCCGACCACATCTGATGCTGGCCAACATCCGTGGTCACTACGCTGTCCGCTGGTTTGCGATCGGACAACTGCTTTAACAACAATGGCGCATAGATAGCTTCACCTGGATGATCATAGCGCCAGGTATGTTCTGAGCGCAGTTCTGCACTGTGCTGACGCCATGCATCAATCTTCAGCGATTGCTGCAATGCCGGCAGTAGAGAATTTAAATCACCCTGCAGGGCGACGTGCGCCTGGCGCAGTTTGTTCATTTCCGCCGGATCGATATCCATGTGGATAACGCTGGCGTTCGGTGCGAAGGTATTCAGCTTCCCGGTCACCCGGTCATCAAAACGCGCGCCCACTGCAATCAGTAAATCACACTCTTGCACGGCGAAATTTGCCGCTTTAGTGCCATGCATTCCCAACATGCCCAAATAGTACTGGTAGTCAGCATTTACTGCGCCCAGACCTTTCAGCGTACAGGCGACTGGCATTTGGGTTACGGCGATAAACTCACGCAGGGCCGGGACCGCCTGCGCCATACCAACGCCGCCACCGACGTACAGGACCGGTTTCTGCGCCTGCGCGAGCATTTTACGCGCCTGTTCAACGTCAGCGTGCGGGAAAGCCTCAACGTTTTCGACGGTCGTAAAATACGGCTCCAGCGTACCGCTGGCTAATTGGATGTCTTTCGGGATATCAACCAGAACCGGACCCGGACGACCGGAATTCGCCACGGCGAAAGCCTCAGCCATGATGCGCGGCAGCTCTTCCAGCGACTGCACCAGGAAACTGTGTTTGGTGCAGGACAGCGACATCCCCAGAACGTCCACTTCCTGGAACGCATCCGTTCCGATAAAAGGTGATGCCACCTGACCGGTGATCGCTACAACAGGAACAGAATCTAACAGCGCATCAGCAAGGCCCGTGATCAGGTTGGTAGCACCTGGACCGGAAGTTGCGATACAAACGCCGGTTTTACCGGTCGCACGGGCATAGCCAATCGCCGCCATCGCTGCGCCCTGCTCGTGTCGGCACAACAGGTGCTCTACGCCGCCGTCATACAATGCATCGTAAACCGGCATAATTGCGCCACCGGGATAACCAAAGACGGTTTGAACCCCTTGTGCACGCAACGCATGTACCACCCACTGTGCCCCATTCATAGTTACATCCCCGCCGTAAATCTTGAGAAACAGAATTTTATGCTACCGTTCACTTTCTGCTCCTCGTGTATGTTTTTAAGGTCAAAAAAAACCCCCGGACCTTTCGGTGCGGGGGTCTTAGTTCGTTAAGGCTTGTTTTCTAAGCCTTTCCTCGTCCAAGTGCAGCCCCGCACGGTGGGATAATAATCACCACCACGCTAATCACGACCAGGCTAATCACTCGTAGAAGGGCTGTCATTTTTGTATTTTCTTGCATCTTGTTCGAAGGAATACCTAAAGAGTTACCATAGAATTTGCAAATGACACAAGATATTTTTTTATTCGTTTTTCTGACGCCGTTAACGGTTTAGATAAATACCATTGTTTTTTATACAAAAAATCAAAAATGAAAATATTTCACGTTTCAGGCGATTGTCGACATCCCAATCCCCAATAAAAACGCCATTCCAAAGCATTTGCGGCCCTCATTCCAGGCTAAATGCAAGCAACTATCTGTTGCACAAAAATACGGGAATCAGCATTTAAAAACCGCAATTACATTAAATCTTGCCGCGATGTATTGCGACATAATGCTTCCATCAGGAGGGATTATGTCACTATCGATTGTTCACACACGCGCCGCGCTGGGCGTGAATGCGCCAGCCATTACTATCGAGGTGCATATCAGCAACGGATTGCCTGGCTTAACCATGGTGGGGCTACCCGAAACGACGGTGAAAGAGGCACGCGACCGGGTACGTAGTGCGATTATAAATAGCGGTTATGAATTCCCGGCGAAGAAAATAACCATAAACCTCGCTCCGGCCGATCTTCCGAAAGAAGGGGGGAGATATGATTTACCTATCGCTGTTGCGCTTCTGGCCGCTTCTGAGCAGCTTACAGCCCACAATCTCGATACCTACGAGCTGGTAGGGGAATTAGCGCTTACAGGCGCATTACGCGGCGTTCCCGGCGCGATATCAAGCGCAACCGAAGCCATTCGTGCAGGCAGGCGAATTATTGTCGCCAAAGAGAACGCCGCTGAAGTTGGACTCATACATGGCGAAGGATGCCTGATCGCCGAACACCTGCAGACCGTATGCGCATTTCTTGAAGGTAAGCACGATTTAGATAAGCCCTCATCCGCAGATTTTACGCCCAACGCATTAGTCGATGATCTGAGCGATGTTATTGGCCAGGAACAGGGTAAACGGGGGCTGGAGCTTACCGCAGCTGGCGGTCACAACCTCTTGCTTATCGGCCCGCCGGGCACAGGCAAGACCATGCTCGCCAGCCGCCTCAGAGGGCTGCTCCCGCCACTTAGCAATGATGAAGCACTGGAAAGCGCCGCGATACTCAGTCTGGTTAATTCAGACACAATACAAAAACAGTGGAAGCAACGCCCTTTTCGTTCGCCGCATCACAGTGCTTCATTGACCGCGATGGTCGGTGGAGGCTCAATTCCTGCGCCAGGCGAGATCTCTCTGGCGCATAACGGCATACTGTTTCTGGATGAACTACCCGAGTTTGAGCGACGCACGCTGGATGCGCTGCGCGAACCCATCGAGTCCGGGCAGATCCATCTCTCCCGCACCAGAGCAAAAATAACCTACCCCGCGCGCTTTCAACTCATAGCTGCGATGAATCCAAGCCCGACAGGCCATTATCAGGGAAACCATAACCGCTGTACCCCGGAACAGACGCTGCGTTACCTCAATCGATTGTCAGGTCCATTTCTTGACCGCTTCGATCTCTCCCTCGAAATTCCCTTACCACCGCCTGGCATACTCAGCCAGAGCGCAGTAAAAGGGGAAGATAGCGCCACGGTGAAGCAACGCGTTATGGCAGCACGAGAGCGTCAGTATCAGCGGCAAAATAAGTTAAACGCGCACCTGGGTAGTCAGGATATCCATAAATACTGCGTACTACACAGCGACGATGCGCAGTGGCTTGAAGAAACGCTCGCACATCTCGGATTGTCTATCCGCGCCTGGCTGCGCCTGATAAAGGTCGCACGAACAATTGCGGATATCGAACAATGTGATCACATCTCTCGCCAACACTTACAGGAAGCTGTTGGGTACCGGGCGATAGACAGATTACTCATTCATTTGCAGAAACTACTGGCATAAAAAAAGGGCTTTCGCCCTTTTTTCTTAATCATCAGATTCGGTGTAATCTTCTGCACCTTCCACCTGAGGTTTCCCGCCAGACAGCGTGTGGAAGCGTTTTGGACGCTTAATACGCGTCATGTACTTAGACCACACACGTTCAGCTTCGGTAACCGGCTCACGTTCGCCACGACATACCGCAACAAACAGTTTTTCTTCTTCAGTTACCGGCTCACGCTTGCCCAGATCCAGCTCGTTGAAAGCATAACCGTGACGCTCAAGCAGTTGTGCTTCTTTAATGGTGAAATCACCATGACGGGAGAATCCGCGGGGATAATATTTATTATCGAAATATCGATTAGTCGTCGTAAAGCTTTCCGCCATCCTGCACGCTCCTAATTCTTTGGCCGAGCTATTTATGGCGCGGAGTATTAGTTACGCTTGACAGAGCGTCAAACAAAAGATTTAAATCATAACGACAAATAATTTTATGGAGCGAGTTGTGGATACGGAATTGTTAAAAACTTTCCTGGAAGTTAGCCGGACACGCCATTTTGGCAGGGCTGCTGAAGCGCTCTATCTGACCCAATCAGCGGTTAGTTTCCGGATAAGACAACTGGAAAATCAATTGGGTGTAAACCTGTTCACCCGGCACAGAAACAATATCCGTTTAACCGCTGCAGGTGAAAAATTATTGCCTTACGCTGAAACGTTGATGAATACGTGGCAAGCCGCACGTAAGGAAGTCGCGAATACCTCGCGGCATAACGAGTTTTCTATCGGTGCCAGCGCCTCTCTTTGGGAGTGCATGCTTAATGACTGGTTGAGGCGTTTGTATCAATCTCAGGAGCCACAGTCCAGCCTGCAGTTTGAAGCGAGGATCGCTCAGCGCCAGTCGTTAGTAAAACAGCTTCATGAACGACAGCTTGATCTACTGATTACGACCGAAACACCCAAAATGGACGAATTTAGCAGCCAGCTGTTGGGGTATTTCACGCTGGCGCTCTATTGCAGCTCTCCTTCACAAACCAAAGATGAATTGAATTATCTACGCCTGGAATGGGGACCCGATTTTCAACAACACGAAGCGGGATTGATTGCGGGAGATGAAGTGCCGGTACTCACCACCAGTTCGGCAGAATTGGTCAGGCAGCAACTTTCAGTGATTAAGGGCTTTAGCTGGCTTCCCGTGCACTGGGCCAAAACCAAAAGCGATCTCCATACGGTTACCGACAGTACAACGCTTTCACGCCCTTTATATGCAGTTTGGCTACAAAACAGCGATAAACATGGACTGATTTGCGATCTGCTGAGAACGAATATTCTGGAAGATTAAATAAATACGGGCAAGGATGCCGGGAATAAAACAGCAGGAAGGCACAGATCAAATTGCAGGTAAAAAAAAATCCTTAGCAAAAATGCTAAGGATTGTTTCTGGCAGGGGCGGAGAGACTCGAACTCGCGACACCCGGTTTTGGAGACCGGTGCTCTACCAACTGAGCTACGCCCCTAAATTTTCTTATCATTAAGCCTGCTTGGTAGCAGGCTTAATTTTCTAATAAGTGGCGGAACGGACGGGACTCGAACCCGCGACCCCCTGCGTGACAGGCAGGTATTCTAACCAACTGAACTACCG
>NZ_JAOWDP010000042.1:0-310 GCF_030334595.1 Citrobacter sp. Ce104 | reverse complement strand
TGCGGGAATAGCTCAGTTGGTAGAGCACGACCTTGCCAAGGTCGGGGTCGCGAGTTCGAGTCTCGTTTCCCGCTCCAAAATTTGAAAGTGCTTGTTAAGCACAGACCACCAATCGCAGGATTTCGAATTGCGACAAGGCGGCAACTGAATGAGACTCAGGAGCTTACTGAAGTAAGTGACTCAGGCGAATGAAGGCAGCCAACGCAGTAGCGGTTCGAAAGACGAAGATTATGCGGGAATAGCTCAGTTGGTAGAGCACGACCTTGCCAAGGTCGGGGTCGCGAGTTCGAGTCTCGTTTCCCGCTCCAAA
>NZ_JAOWDP010000041.1:0-416 GCF_030334595.1 Citrobacter sp. Ce104 | reverse complement strand
TCCCGCCATTTTCAGATAAAAAGCGTAATCCTCATGGGTCACCTTGAAACGACCGATGGAATAGCTGGTCAGCGTCACCTCATGCAGCGGTTTGGTGTCTTTTTCCGAAGAGCAGCGCGCCCCCTCGCCATGCGTGCGGGAGCAAAAATCCCCCATCCAGAACGTGCCGCCCGGAATAAAAACCAGATCGCCGGTAATGCGTTGCAGATATTGCGCTAATTCCGCGTTATTCTGCCCCGCCGGCTCCGGTTTATCGCACCCGCTCAGCAACAGCACCAGCGCCAGGCTATATTTTCCGACCGTCATTTTACCGCCTCCGCAGCGTTCACCGCACAGCGTACAGTGGTGCCATCGGGAAAATAGTTATCCTTAATGGCATAGCCGCGAAAAAAGGTGAGGCCCACATCAAACCCGGG
>NZ_JAOWDP010000040.1:0-235 GCF_030334595.1 Citrobacter sp. Ce104 | reverse complement strand
TATCTTCGAGTGCCCACACAGATTGTCTGATAAATTGTTAAAGAGCAGTTGCGACGCGCTTTAGCGCTCTGTCGCGAGGTCCCGTATATTACGTTTTCCTCATTCAGAGTCAAGCATTTATTTTTGCTTTTCTCCTCGAAGTTCTCAGTGGAACTCCGCTGACCCGGCGGCTTGTAATCCGTTGTTCCGTGTCAGTGGAGGCGCATTATAGGGAGTTATTTCAGGCTGACAAGGG
>NZ_JAOWDP010000039.1:0-266 GCF_030334595.1 Citrobacter sp. Ce104 | reverse complement strand
CATGACATAAAAAGAAAGGTCCACAAATCAATTTATGGCAATCCAATCTATAGGGTTTTCTCGGGTGAGTTTATCCATCCTTCAGAGCAGTACATTCTGGTCCCTGAATGGGAGCCGGGAGCATATAAAATATCTAAAGATTACGGGCAAACGTGGCAGGTGGCAACATATATGGCTTCTTTCCCGGCGCTGGAGAAAAACTCAGATGGTATTATGCGTGACAGCCCTGAAGGAAAAGAAATAAAAAGAGTGGTGGTGGTTAATAA
>NZ_JAOWDP010000038.1:0-3316 GCF_030334595.1 Citrobacter sp. Ce104 | reverse complement strand
TTGGTTTAGTAGAAACGATAAATCGCGCTGCTGGATCACTGCAAAAAGACCAGAACGGCGCGGATATACCACAACCTGATTTGTTTGTACGGAATGTCGGCGCTGCGCGGGCATTTAGCAGCTTTGTAAGCATTGGCGGGGGCGGTGACTGGACAACTGCGGAGTTTATCGTCTGGCTTGAATCACAGGGGGCATTTAATCATCCGTATTGGATGTGTAAAGGCTCATGGTCATACGGTGATAACAGGGTTATTACTGATACAGGATGCGGGAATATCCAGTTAGCCGGTGCGGTTGTTGAGGTCATGGGCGAGCGTGGTGCGATGACTATTCGTATCACTACGCCAACAACCGCAACAAGTGGAATTCCCAGTGCTCAGTTTACCTACATTAATCATGGCGATGGGTATTTACCAGGCTGGCGTCGAGACTTTAATACCAAAAATAAGCCAACATCCGGGGATGTTGGGGCGCTGCCAGTAACTGGCGGGGAGATTCAAGGGGATTTGAGTGTAACAGGAATTGCGTCAATTTCTGCGCTTAAGGCGAATAGAGTCTTGTCTCACAATGCTGCAACACCAATCGAGTTTGGTCTGGCCAATCAGGTTAGCGGCAACCATTACTGGGATATTCATACAACGTATCCTGAAATTGATTATGATTACAGGGTTGCGTTTAATAATGCGGGTAACCGTATCGATTTATTGCATAAAACTGGTTATGCAGGTTTAAATGTCGGTGGTTTTGGTGCGCGAAGTATACAAATTGAAAACATTGACAGGAGAACGGGTAATGGTCTTATTGCTAACTATGACCCTTCTGGTGTTTTAGCTGCTAACTATGGTTATTATCAGGGTTTTTTCTCAGTTAATTTTTACAATGAAAATACTGGCGCATGGATAAGCAATCCCGTAGCAATAAAACCAGATGGCACCTGTCTTTTTGGCGCTGTTTTTGATAATGGTCAGCGAGTCTATTCTCCACATAACCCACAACCCATAGATTTTACTGGCTATGCAACGCAAAGCTGGGTGTTGCAAAACTTTGTCCAGAACATCGACCTTACCGCACCTGCTGAGGTTGGATTTTGGGACGGGCGGGGTTATATGCGCCCGACTGATGGTGCGGCTATGTATAACTTTAATATGGTCGGTGGCTCAAGTAACGTTGGTAATTTTATTATTCGCTATATGCGAAAACAGGTTAATAACATATGGTACGTCATTAACTAAAAGGAAATAAAAATGCAGAGTTTTGGTAAATTCATTCCTTACATTCCTGATGTCACAAACAGGCCAAAAGTTATTGACGGCCAGAATGTCCTGTTTTTACAGGATGACAAAGGTAATGACTGGTATGACGTAATAGAGTTATTTGATGAATCAAAGACGCTGAAAATCGGCTATGACGATGATGGTCGCGTAAGAACATTCACGACAAATATTCATGCGCTTTTCCCGGTTAATCTCAGTGTTGTTGAGCTCCCGGCGACAAAAGCTAATCTGCGCGTCACGCTGGGGGATGACTGGTTTTATAAAGACGGGAAATTGCAGCAAATCCGCAATCACCTGGCTGACGCAGAAGCGGAACGCGACCGCCGCATGGCTAAAGCTACATCGCGTATTGACTGGCTGGAAGCTGCGCAAAATGATGGTGATATCTCAGCAAGTGAAGAAACAGAGCTGGCGGCGTTGCGAAGCTATCGCACCGAGTTACGCCGCCTCGATTTGTCTTCCGCGCCTGATATTAACTGGCCTGAATATTCGGGGGCGTAGGCCATTCGGGTTTTGAGGTATCTACCCGGTTAAGCAAGACACGGTATTTCTTCCACTCCAGCAAAAGTGCGGTTTCAACTTTCGTTGCCATGTCCAGATCAACAGCATCCTGTAAGGGTGCGATAGCGGATGTTGCAACCGCCAGAAGATTTATTTTTTCCTGTTCCGCCAGCATCAGAAGATGCTCATTTTCCGCATCGGTATCGTGGACCCACTGTGCTCCGTTCCACTTAACAAAATGGCCTTCCGGCGCAACGGAAACAACATCGTCAGGTAACTTACCTAACTGGTCAATTGTGGTAGCTTTCCCGGTTTGAATGTCGTAGACAATTTTCCCTCGATGGTCCTCAACAAGTGACCATTTTTCTGACTCATAATTAAATACAGCGACAAAACCAGCCTTCGCTGACGGCGGGGCAATATTGGTACTGTAAGCAGGTAATCCCGTATTAGCCGGGATAAACCCATCACATTTCCCAATATATTCATTTGTATCTGCACGAAGGTTGTAGAGAGTAATAGTCCGGTTTTCTCCGGTCATTTCAAAAGTCATCAGGCAAGCCTCACAATATAGTTAAACGCAATATTTTTAACGGTGTTTTCTGCATTTCCGGTTGCATGAACGGTCGCAGCATGTCCGTGATACCCCATAACCACATAATGGTCATGCGCACCGATACCCACCCAGTGATCATGAGGGCCAATCCACGTCACATGAGCATGATTACCACTTCCCTCAATACGATCTCCAGCTGACCATGAAATATTCGACGAGTGCATCCCCAGCCCCTGGCCGGGAGTATCCCGGTATGCAGACGTTGAGCAATACCGGAAGTTATGTGCGTGCCACCCCCCTTCTGTGGATGACTTATTTCCGTAATCAAAACTGGTTGTTGGTTTCGAACCATAATCAAAAGAGCTGGTGTATTTCGTTCCCAAATCGGTATCGGAAATACTGGCTCCGTGGGTATGCGATATAACACCATCTTGTTCATACGAAAGCGCCGCCCGGCCGTTCGGTTTACCCTTAATCGTCTGACCTCGCATGTCCGGGATAACCCCCGCAGGATAGGCAATCGCAAGCAATGGATAGACGGCTTTATCAAAGGGTTGCCCCTGCATTAAGGCGTACCCTGTCGGGGTAACATCCGATGGCCAGGGGATAGGCGCGCCGACAGGGTAAGAATCTTCCGGCATCCACGGTGTCCATGCCTGCGTTGAATACTTGCTACGCGTATAACTGCGGGATGAGTTGTACACGCGGTAAATCTGTGTCACTCCGGCGCTTCTCAGTACCATCAGAGAACCTGCATTGTTCTCCGGGTAATTCAGTGCTGCACTGGTATTAGCGTTCGCCCCCTGAAAATAAAGCCCTGGCACCTGGTAATCATCCAGATTCTGATTTTCACCAATCCCCACAACTTGCCCGTCAAAAATATCCTGCGCCGTGACATTGACGTCCGCAGCCAGTTCATGACCATTAACTCTGCGTTTTGAAGGTACTGCGCCAGCAGCCAGTTTTATTGTTTCTAACAAACCAA
>NZ_JAOWDP010000037.1:0-296 GCF_030334595.1 Citrobacter sp. Ce104 | reverse complement strand
AGGTGACGCTGACCAGCTATTCCATCGGTCGTTTCAAGGTGACCCATGAGGATTACGCTTTTTATCTGAAAATGGCGGGACTACCGGAGTTACGTTACAAAGATCAATACGATAATAAAACGCTGGCGGATATGAACCATTTTAAAAACAGTCCGGCGGTGGTGTCATGGCGCGAGGCCGACAGCTACTGCCGCTGGCTGAAAAAGGAGACGGGGCTGGCGTTTTCCCTGCCAACGGAAGCGCAGTGGGAGTACGCGGCGCGTGACCGGGGGCAGTATATTCTGGTGGCAACGGAT
>NZ_JAOWDP010000036.1:0-326 GCF_030334595.1 Citrobacter sp. Ce104 | reverse complement strand
AGATGCTGCGACCATCACAATGGCACACAGCCACAACCTGTCTTTTTTCATTATCACAGCCCTCATTTCACCGGACTCGGGTGGTTAACGGCGCAGCGCACGGTTTTGTCGCCTGGTCGGTATGATCTGCTTTCCGGGTCCGCCTTATAGCGCACCATGGTCAGCCCGAGCCCCGGTCCCGAGAAGTCCTGGCTGCGCAGCACCCGCGTGTAGTACCCGTCCGCGTCTTTAAATACCGGCTGCTCTGGACCCTGCGGGTCTTTTACCGGCGAATGGCTGTAGTATTCCGGGTCATACCAGTCCTTCATCCATTCCCAGCCGTTTCC
>NZ_JAOWDP010000035.1:0-212 GCF_030334595.1 Citrobacter sp. Ce104 | reverse complement strand
TACACGCGGGTGCTGCGCAGCCAGGACTTCTCGGGACCGGGGCGCGGGCTGACGATGGTGCGCTATAAGGCGGACCCGGAAAGCAGATTATACCGACCAAGCGATAAAGCTGTTCGCTGTGCCGTTAACCAGCCGAGTCCGGTGAAATGAGGGCTGTGATAATGAAAAAAGACAGGTTGTGGCTGTGTGCCATTGTGATGGTCGCAGCATCT
>NZ_JAOWDP010000033.1:0-560 GCF_030334595.1 Citrobacter sp. Ce104 | reverse complement strand
GAAACATCTTCGGGTTGTGAGGTTAAGCGACTAAGCGTACACGGTGGATGCCCTGGCAGTCAGAGGCGATGAAGGACGTGCTAATCTGCGATAAGCGTCGGTAAGGTGATATGAACCGTTATAACCGGCGATTTCCGAATGGGGAAACCCAGTGTGATCCGTCACACTATCATTACGTGAATACATAGCGTAATGAAGCGAACCGGGGGAACTGAAACATCTAAGTACCCCGAGGAAAAGAAATCAACCGAGATTCCCCCAGTAGCGGCGAGCGAACGGGGAGCAGCCCAGAGTCTGAATCAGCATGTGTGTTAGTGGAACGGTCTGGAAAGTCCGGCGATACAGGGTGATAGCCCCGTACACAAAAGTGCATGTGTTGTGAACTCGAAGAGTAGGGCGGGACACGTGGTATCCTGTCTGAATATGGGGGGACCATCCTCCAAGGCTAAATACTCCTGACTGACCGATAGTGAACCAGTACCGTGAGGGAAAGGCGAAAAGAACCCCGGCGAGGGGAGTGAAAAAGAACCTGAAACCGTGTACGTACAAGCAGTGGGAGC
>NZ_JAOWDP010000032.1:0-251 GCF_030334595.1 Citrobacter sp. Ce104 | reverse complement strand
AAACGCGCCGTCTCAGGCACCGGACGGTGCTGCATATAGTGACAGCAGTAGCACCACAGCTCGCGCAGCGCCTCTTTATCACCTACCGTCCACGTCAGCGCAAACCGCTCCCGGACATGGCTGGTTCCCGGCTGGCACACCGCACCGTGCAGCTGGTAACCCTGGTGAGAACGTCCGGCTTCATAGGTGATTTCTCCGCGCACTTCATCCCAGTTAAACACCCGGACCTCCACCGGCCAGTCTATCCACGG
>NZ_JAOWDP010000031.1:0-1520 GCF_030334595.1 Citrobacter sp. Ce104 | reverse complement strand
TTGGTTTGGGAGAGATAGCCCTGGCAGGCGTCATGAGCGCTGTTTTATCTGATGGCGGAAGGCTGACGCTGCCAGTAATTATTAATGGCACCCGCCGCGAATTGCTTATCCAGTGGGGACAAATGCCCTGTTCAAATCTGGCAACAACCACAACAGGCTTCCCCGTGCCGTTTCCCTCTACTTGCCTGAAAGTTGTGGGGTGGGGCTATCAGGTAGCAGGGTCAATACAGGCGTATGCCGTGTTGAATGGTTTTAACCGCAACAGTTTTACGTGGAATGCATTTTATGCTCCGGCGGGTTCTGCTCCATCGCTGGCTACAGCAGCAGCCGTTAACATCCACTACATCGCGATAGGGTATTAATATGAATTACATCTTTTCAGCCACTGATAACGCTTTTTACCCCCTTTCTATGCGACAGCAATATACTGACGCCGGAACATGGCCTGAAAATGGGATTCGGGTTAGCGATGATATTTTTAATGAATTTACCGGACCAGCTCCTGCCGGAAAAATACGAGGAGTTGTAAACGAAATGCCCGCATGGGTCGATTTACCCCCTCCCACACCCCGGCAATTAATTGACCAGGCTGAACATAAAAAGGAAACACTGAGAGCAACCGCTGATAAAGAAATAGTCTGGCGACAGGACGCCGTTGACGCGGGTATAGCGACGGAGGAAGAAACCGTCGCGTTTTCTGAATGGAAAAAATACCGGGTACTTTTGATGCGCGTTGATGCATCAAAACCTGTATGGCCTACGCCTCCGGGGAAATAGGCCAGTTAATATGCTCAGGGGCGGTAGTCACATCAATCGCCTTCACATCGTTTTTATAAGCCAGCCATGCCGACAGTTTCGCTCTGTTGGCGTCGCTGATTTCACCCAGCATCAGTTCCGTTCGCCAGTCGAGCATTACCGAATCAGCATTACTCAGTATTCTCTGGCGTTCGTTCTCTGCGCTCTGGATTAACTCTTCATAGCTCGGTTGGGGGATATCTACCCATGCAGGTAATCCTTCAGGTCCCGCAACTCGTGTTTTTCCTTCCCGATAAGATGTGAACTCATAAAAAACGCTGTCATCAACTGCAATAGCATCAGACGGCCAGTCACCATTTTGTTCATACTGCTCATGATACTGGACAGGGAAAAACAGATTTTTGGCGGCGCTATAAACGTAATTCATGATGAATATCCTATTGCTAAATAACTCGACGACCCTGACTGACGGACGTTATACGCCGACCACATATTGCCGTTAAATCCGGTTTTGGTGATTGAGTTGCACCCTGCCCAGGCTCCAGTTCCGGTTGCCAGCGCACTGGTAAAAATATGCAGCACATTGCCCGGAAATGGGAATGGAAATGTGACAGCTGTATCTCCTGAAGTAAGCCCGGCAAAACTCCCCCACTGCACAATGATTTGTTTTTCAACACCGCCGATAAGTGCAGGGATAGTGAGGTTTCCTGGTGAAGACTGAGTGGCAACAGCTGCTGCCAGTTTTGCTGCTGTTCCCAAACCAA
>NZ_JAOWDP010000030.1:0-428 GCF_030334595.1 Citrobacter sp. Ce104 | reverse complement strand
CGTACAGTGGTGCCATCGGGAAAATAGTTATCCTTAATGGCATAGCCGCGAAAAAAGGTGAGGCCCACATCAAACCCGGGTGAAGGATTGTCACCTCCGCGGCGGACCTTCATATATTGCCCATTATCGTCATCCAGGATGACACCCTTCTCCGGACCCTGCGGATCCTGGCGCGGAGATTTCGCGTAATAGTCCGGGTCGTACCAGTCGCTCACCCACTCGTAGCCGTTCTCTGACATGCCATACAGCCCGCCGGGGGTCGGCGGATAGCGATCGACGGCATAACGTACGAAGGAACTGTCCACCCCGGCGGCCTCTTCCGTTGCCTGGCGGTCCTCGCTGGTGGCGTAGTTTTCACCGCGCCCGCTTTTCTCATCCTCACGCCAGTCGCCGTCATCCGTTGCCACCAGAATATACTGCCCCCGGTC
>NZ_JAOWDP010000029.1:0-300 GCF_030334595.1 Citrobacter sp. Ce104 | reverse complement strand
TTTCATTTCTTATTACGGAGAAATGAAACAGTGTGTCGTTTCAATTTTCAGCTTGATCCAGATTTTTAAAGAGCAAATATCTCAAACGTCACCCGAAGGTAAGTTTTGAGATATTGAGGTCGGCGACTTTCACTCACACATACCAGCAAGTGGCGTCCCCTAGGGGATTCGAACCCCTGTTACCGCCGTGAAAGGGCGGTGTCCTGGGCCTCTAGACGAAGGGGACACTGAAGTCTCAATCGCAAGACGCCTTGCTATTTACTTTTCATCAGACAATCTGTGTGAGCACTACAAAGAACG
>NZ_JAOWDP010000028.1:0-281 GCF_030334595.1 Citrobacter sp. Ce104 | reverse complement strand
GCCGTCGATCGTTATCCGCCGACCCCCGGCGGGCTGTACGGCATGTCAGAGAACGGCTACGAGTGGGTGAGCGACTGGTATGACCCGGACTATTACGCGAAATCTCCGCGCCAGGATCCGCAGGGTCCGGAGAAGGGCGTCATTCTGGATGACGATAATGGGCAATATATGAAGGTCCGCCGCGGAGGTTATCGTCCTTCTCCCGGGTTTGATGTGGGCCTCACCTTTTTTCGCGGCTATGCCATTAAGGATAACTATTTTCCCGATGGCACCACTGTACG
>NZ_JAOWDP010000003.1:0-726 GCF_030334595.1 Citrobacter sp. Ce104 | reverse complement strand
CAGTTAAACACCCGGACCTCCACCGGCCAGTCTATCCACGGATTCCAGCTGCTGCGGTGATGTTCGTAAATATAGACTTTTTGTCGCTTACGGTTTAGCCGCACGGGCGTACCGCGGGGCGTGTGATAGGTCATTCTGAACAAAAGTTTAAAAAAAGAGAGAAAAAAAACAAATCCAATAAATGATATTAAAAAAGTGATTATATCCATCCCGGAAATAAAAGGGAAAATTAGAAAAAAAAGTATAAATGGCACTGAAAAAAAAGCAAAAATATCGCCGCAGCCCCATGATATCTGATTCTCATAGCGGGGAATTTCCAGCCAGATATCATTCTTTTCGTTCAGCCAGATAGCATTGGGTTCAACATCGTGCTCCAGCCACTGAACCGGCAGATCCTCCTGTCATCTTTCCGCCTGCGGGATCAGTACGGAACGGCGATAGAAAGGGTTTTTGGGGCGTTGTATTTCAACGTTTGCTGTATGCTGTTCCTTTTTTTTATTGTCAGAGGCGGACAGTGATGCGCGACGCTTTACTTTATTGCCTGGCTTTTTAGCCATAATATTCATTCATCCTTTTACATTAAGCATTAATGAAAGCACATCCCCAACGTTATATTTATTTTTCCAGTCGCTTACGGTGCCGTCCGTGATTCAGCGTCAAGCGCTTCCGGCCAGTGGATATGGCCCCACTGCTGCGGGTGTTCTGCAAAACGCGCCGTCTCAGGCA
>NZ_JAOWDP010000027.1:0-698 GCF_030334595.1 Citrobacter sp. Ce104 | reverse complement strand
TGCCTGAGACGGCGCGTTTTGCAGAACACCCGCAGCAGTGGGGCCATATCCACTGGCCGGAAGCGCTTGACGCTGAATCAAGGACGGCACCGTAAGCGACTGGAAAAATAAATATAACGGTGAGGATGCGCTTTCATTAACGCTTAATAAAAAGGATGAATGAATATTATGGCTAAAAAACCAGGCAATAAAGTAAAACGTCGCGCATCACTGTCCGCCTCTGACAATAAAAAAAAGGAACAGCATACAGCAAACGTTGACACGCAACGCCCCAAAAATCCTTTTTATCGCCGTTCCGTACTGATCCCGCAGGCGAAAAGATGGCAGGAGGATCTGCCGGTTCAGTGGCTGGAGCATGATGTTGAACCCAATGCTATCTGGCTGAATGAAAAGAATGATATCTGGCTGGAAATTCCCCGTTATGAGAATCAGATCTCATGGGATTGGGGAATTGGATTGGCATTTATGATAATCGTCATTTTTATATTTTTTTCATCTTCTCTATTGTATTTTTCGTTTTTTGAAATAATGCCTTTGTTATTTTTTGATTTCATTCTATTCTCTTTGTTTTTATTTGTTATAAAAATGTTCTGTAATTCTCCGCGCGGTACGCCCGTGCGCCTAAACCGTAAGCGGCAGAAAGTCTATATTTACGAACATCACCGCAGCAGCTGGAATCCGTGGATAGACTGGCCGGT
>NZ_JAOWDP010000002.1:0-341 GCF_030334595.1 Citrobacter sp. Ce104 | reverse complement strand
GTGAACGTGCAAGGGAGGCTCACCGCCGCCTCCCTTGCATCCCAGGCTCCCGGCGGGAAAATCGTCGCTGCGCGAGCTATTCGTCTTATGCCGTCTGCCTGTCGGGTCGGGGCCGAGCCTGCGTCCCTGCAGGCCGTCCCCTCTGTCCGCATCCCTGCGGACAGACCCGGTCAGCCGTCAACGCCTCATCGATTTTCAGCCGGACCGGGGTCATCGCTTCAACCCTCTGACTTTCAGCTAAATCTTTTTTGCTGTTCAAATATATTCAAATAAAAGTGCAGGAGGTCAGGTGTGGCTGGTCCGGCTGAAAATTGCCGACGTGTTTCCGTAAGGCCGGGAGA
>NZ_JAOWDP010000026.1:0-283 GCF_030334595.1 Citrobacter sp. Ce104 | reverse complement strand
GCGAAACTGTTGTTTCATGGACTGCGAGATAATCGCGAGTACCAGGGAGGATAACGTTGCTTCAGCAACGGCCCGCAGGGTGAGGCGCAGCCGAGTAATCCTCCCGGATGCACCATCTTCTCTGCAATAGCGCATTAGCGTTGTTACAGAAAATCGATATCACTTTAGCAGCGATATCAAATCTGCAGTAAGTAAGTTTCCCTGATGCATCCGTAGCTCAGCTGGATAGAGTACTCGGCTACGAACCGAGCGGTCGGAGGTTCGAATCCTCCCGGATGCACCA
>NZ_JAOWDP010000025.1:0-208 GCF_030334595.1 Citrobacter sp. Ce104 | reverse complement strand
TACATTGAGCTAACCGATACTAATGAACCGTGAGGCTTAACCTTACAACGCCGAAGATGTTTTGGCGGATTTGAGAAGATATTTTCAGCCTGATACAGATTACATCGACATGCCCAAGAGGTGTGTTGATAAACAGAATTTGCCTGGCGGCTGTAGCGCGGTGGTCCCACCTGACCCCATGCCGAACTCAGAAGTGAAACGCCGTAGC
>NZ_JAOWDP010000024.1:0-265 GCF_030334595.1 Citrobacter sp. Ce104 | reverse complement strand
GCTTGTAGCTCAGGTGGTTAGAGCGCACCCCTGATAAGGGTGAGGTCGGTGGTTCAAGTCCACTCAGGCCTACCAAATTCTTTCTGATACCGCGTTGTGAAACGACTCGCATACTTCAGTATGCTTCGCCGCTCCACGCCTTGTCTCAGCAAGAATTAAGGTGAATGAGATAACTACGATGGGGCTATAGCTCAGCTGGGAGAGCGCCTGCCTTGCACGCAGGAGGTCTGCGGTTCGATCCCGCATAGCTCCACCATCCTTTACT
>NZ_JAOWDP010000023.1:0-744 GCF_030334595.1 Citrobacter sp. Ce104 | reverse complement strand
AGATAATACGTGTCATCAAAGTATTGATAATCTATACCCGGTCCACCCGGCGCCAGACGCGGGTCGTCAAAAGGGTATGAACTCAGATATAAATGCCCCTTCGCCGTGGTAATAAATGCCTGATTATTAACCACCACCACTCTTTTTATTTCTTTTCCTTCAGGTCTGTCGACCATATTCCCATCAGAATTTTTCTCTTGCCCCTGAGATGGGGACATATACGTTGCGACCTGCCACGTTTGTCCATAGTCTTTAGATATTGTGTATGCCCCTGGCTCCCATCGCGGTATCAGAATATACTTATCTGACGGATGAATATATACTCCGGAAAATATCTGATACGTTGAATAAATGCCATTCACTAATTCTTTATGTATATTCCGCCTGGTATCATGATACCAAAGCGCTCCCTCACAATTATAGCCTTTTAATTCCAGATATCGGTTATCATCATAGCGATAAATAACCTGTGAGGGTGCTTTTTTTGTACAGGCAGCGATAGCACATAGCGAAATAGTTCCGATTATTATTTTTAACGCACTTCCCTTATTCATAATTTATCCTTAAACGTTAAGCGGTTTGGGCATATCCCATTGCAGATTATTTCCCCGCATCCATATCGCAGTGCATCCGGGTCCAGCCCTTATAGCCCACCACCTCCGGCTCTTTGTCCGGCAGGTTTTGATAGTTGGCCTTATAACCTTCCGTTAAATGGGCTAAAGATGCTTTCATAAACACCACCGT
>NZ_JAOWDP010000022.1:0-281 GCF_030334595.1 Citrobacter sp. Ce104 | reverse complement strand
GCTTAACCTCACAACCCGAAGATGTTTCTTTCGATTCATCATCGTGCTGCAAAAATTTGAGAGACTCGAACACACCATTTATCTGTTCTTATTACGGAGAACAGACACAGTGTGTCGTTTCAATTTTCAGCTTGATCCAGATTTTTAAAGAGCAAAACTTCTTAATGCACTCGAAAGTACATTCAGAAGTTCATCATTCACCAGACAATCTGTGTGAGCACTACAAAGAACGTTTCTTTAAGGTAAGGAGGTGATCCAACCGCAGGTTCCCCTACGGTTAC
>NZ_JAOWDP010000021.1:0-128583 GCF_030334595.1 Citrobacter sp. Ce104 | reverse complement strand
AGTGAAACGCCGTAGCGCCGATGGTAGTGTGGGGTCTCCCCATGCGAGAGTAGGGAACTGCCAGGCATCAAACAAGTGAAAAAGCCCATCCTGACGGATGGGCTTTTTTGCGTCTGTACGGAGTGAAAACCGCCGGACTGAACGTGTTTTGCAGGCCTGATAAGCGCAGCGCATCAGGCAAGCAGGCAATACAACAGTTACTGCCTTACCCATTGCGTAATAAAATCAGTAAGTTGCTGTATATCGTTGATATCTAACAATGGAACATCCACCGCCAGCGGAACATCACTGGCAACCGCGATAACATATTCGTCTATCGCCAATTCTTCCGGACTGTGCCCGCAACCGTCGCGAAAAAGCACGATCTTAGCAACAGGCTCATGCTTAAAACCCTCAACCAACACCATATCCAACGTTGAAGCATCCATCCTGCTTACCAGGTACGCTAAATCCAGTTCGGGCTCTTCCGGCGTCTCTACCATTAACGCCCAACGTTGTTGGCTGGCGACCAGCGTTTGCGCTGCACCTGCTTTGCGTAGCTCATAGCTATCTTTGCCGGGCGTGTCGACATCCATATTGTGATGGGTATGCTTAATCAATCCGGGACGAATACCTCTGGCACGTAGCTCCGGGATTAATTTTTTGAGCAGCGTGGTTTTCCCCGTTCCGCTCCATGCTGCTATAGCGAGTAATGGGATCATGATTTGTCCTGCCATTTTGCGAGTTCTTCAGGGGTATTCACGTTCACGAACGCATCTTTGCGATCGCTGAAATCCACAGCATGACCGCCAGCCTGGCGCATAAAGACCATGACGCGCCTTTCACCGGACTGAAGATAATCCTGTAACAAGGGCTGCATGGAGCGGTGCATCAGCGCAATGGTCGGGTGATCTCTTTCCCCATCGTGCACCCAGACAACGGGTGCGGTTTTGCGCTGTTCCTTCAAACGTGTAACCAGATCATGAGGAATATAGGGCATATCGCACGGGCAGAACAAAAACCACTCCCCCGTTTGCTGCAGGAATACCGATAGCATCCCGGCCAGTGGGCCAGGGAAATCGGCCAATGAATCGGGGATAACTTTCAGGCCGCTTTGCTGGTAAATATCCCGGTGGCGATTGGCGTTAACCACCACGGTTTCGACCTGCAAAGCGAGGGTATCGGCCACATGCCGCCAAAGAGGTTTACCGTCCAGTTCAAGCAGACCTTTATCGGTTCCACCCATCCGTCTGGCCTTACCGCCAGCCAGCACAACCCCTGTTATTGCACTATCCAGAATCACTGATATCGCCTCTTTTAATGTGGGATTGACCCTGCTAACGTATCTGTATTGAGCCTAAGGAGCACAACCATGAAATGTAAACGTCTGAATGAAGTTATTGAACTCCTCCAGCCTGCCTGGCAAAAGGAACCGGATCTTAATCTGATGCAATTTTTACAGAAACTGGCGCAAGAGTCAGGTTTTGACGGCGAACTGGCGGATTTAACTGATGACATTCTGATCTATCACCTGAAAATGCGTGACTCGGCGAAAGATGCGGCCATTCCAGGTATTCAGAAAGATTATGAAGAAGATTTTAAAACCGCACTACTCCGCGCACGTGGCGTAATTAAAGAGTAAAAGCTTGTAATCGCCGCCACCGAAAGCGCTGCGAAATGATATCCTGAATCATTCGTAGTATTTTCCGGATGATGGGATGAACGACAACGCTTTTAATTTCCAGACGCTACACCCGGATACCATCATGGATGCACTGTTTGAGCAGGGGATCCGGGTGGACTCCGGGCTTACCCCGCTTAACAGCTATGAAAACCGTGTCTATCAATTCCAGGACGAAGACCGTCGACGCTTTGTCGTTAAGTTTTATCGCCCTGAACGTTGGTCTGTCGATCAGATCCAGGAAGAGCACCAGTTTGCTCTGGAACTGGTAAGCGATGAAGTCCCGGTAGCTGCTCCGCTGGTATTCAGCGGCCAAACGCTGTTAAGCCATCAGGGTTTTCATTATGCGATCTTCCCTAGCGTCGGTGGAAGGCAGTTTGAGGCCGACAATATCGATCAAATGGAGGCGGTGGGGCGCTATCTGGGGCGTATGCATCAGACCGGAGGTAAGCATAATTTTGCCTTCCGCCCGACGATAGGTCTTGAAGAGTACCTGACTGAGCCGCGTAAACTTTTTGAGTACGCGCAGCTGATCCCATCAGGGCAAAAGGCGGCCTTCCTGAAGGCGACAGATGCACTTATCGCGGTCGTTACCGAACGTTGGCATACACGTTTTTCCACGTTACGCCTGCACGGTGATTGTCATGCCGGTAATATCCTGTGGCGCGATGGCCCGATGTTTGTCGATTTAGATGATGCCCGCAATGGTCCAGCCGTTCAGGATTTATGGATGCTCCTCAATGGCGATAAAGCTGAACAACGTATGCAGCTTGAAACCATTATCGAGGCTTATGAAGAGTTTAGTGAGTTCGACATCTCTGAAATCGGACTGATAGAACCTTTACGCGCTATGCGTTTAGTTTATTATCTTGCCTGGCTAATTCGACGTTGGGCTGACCCTGCATTTCCAAAAAACTTCCCGTGGTTAACCGGGGAAGATTACTGGCATCGTCAGACCGCGACCTTTATTGAGCAGGCAAAAATTCTGCAAGAGCCCCCCTTACAATTAACGCCAATGTATTAATCGGAGAAACTTGAACATGAAAAAAATATGGCTGGCGCTGGCTGGTATGGTCTTAGCTTTTAGCGCATCTGCAGCGCAGTTCCAGGATGGTAAACAATACATCACTCTGGAAAAGCCAGTTGCGGGTGAACCGCAAGTGTTGGAGTTCTTCTCCTTCTACTGCCCGCACTGCTATCAGTTTGAAGAAGTGCTTCACGTCTCTGATAACGTGAAGAAAAAACTGCCGGAAGGCACCAAGATGACCAAATACCACGTCGAGTTTCTGGGGCCTTTGGGCAAAGATCTGACGCAGGCATGGGCGGTTGCTATGGCGCTGGGCGTTGAAGATCAGGTCACTGTTCCGCTGTTTGAGGGAGTTCAGAAAACTCAGACCGTTCAGTCCGTTGCTGATATCCGTAAAGTGTTTGTCGACGCAGGTATTAAAGGCGAAGACTATGATGCGGCATGGAACAGCTTCGTAGTGAAATCACTCGTGGCGCAGCAGGAAAAAGCAGCGGCTGATTTACAGCTGCAGGGCGTTCCGGCGATGTTCGTGAATGGCAAATATCAGGTAAATCCGCAGGGCATGGATACCAGCAGCATGGATATCTTTGTACAACAGTATGCGGATACCGTGAAATACCTGGTTGGTCAGAAATAAAAGCAAAAGCCGGTCACTGACCGGCTTTTTTATTTGAGGCTTTAATCGCGTCGAGCTGCGCGTCTTTCTCACTCCATAGCGTATTTAGCCAGAGCTGAAACCGACGCTTGAATCCTTTATCGTTCACGTAATCACCGTGCAACTCTTCATCAATTGGCTCCAGATTCACCCGCACGACAATCCGCGTTAGCTTACCGCTCAACATATCGTAGAACGGTCGGCTACTGTTTTCCGGATAGCACAACGTGACGTTCAACATTTTATCGAACTGTGAACCCAGTACGTTCAATGCCATCGCAATACCGGCTGCCTTGGGTGGGAGTAGGTTTTGATAAGGAGAGCGGGTTTGCTCGCGTTTCTCTTTGGTAAAGCGTGAACCTTCGACAAAATTCACAATGGTTGTCGGGTGTACGCGAAACTTCTCGCAGGAACGACGTGTTGTTTCGACATCTTTTCCGCGCCGTTCCGGATGGCGGAGCAGATAGCCACGCGAATAGCGTTTCATGAACGGCATATCCAGCGCCCAGCAGGCCAGGCCAATAAAGGGCACCCAGGCCAGCTGTTGCTTGAGGAAATATTTATTCATCGGGATGTGTTTACGGAACAGAACGCAAAGCACAACAATATCGGCCCAGCTGTAATGGTTACAAATGAGCAGATACCAGTTTTTCTTGCTAAGACCTTCCAGTCCCTCGACATCCCATTTCAGTCGCGGATTGAGGTATAGCAGTAGCGCCAGACCTTCACACCAGCAGTACATCATGAAATTACAGAACACGGAAACCTTGCGCCAGACGACAGGAACGGGCAAAAGGAGTTTCACAACTCCGGCAAGGATGATCGGCACAGAACAAAAAATCGTGACCAATATGGTCAATACGATACTCAGCAACAGCGTTATCGCAGCGAGTATTCTCGTCATAATTAAATTATTCAAAAGGTTAGCCATAGATAGTGCGCTAAAGAGGCGCAAGGGGCTGATTTTATCAGAAAACGAACCAAATGATGGCTCTTCCCTGAATAGAAAAAAAGAGAATATCTATCCACATCAGGATATAAGCTGGAAAAATGGAATAAAATGCTGCGCGCTAAATTAAGCTTATGAAAAATATATATAAATACAATGAAGCACTAATTGCCTTGCTATATTTAAAGAACTGAAAATTATTTATTCACAAAGTTATCCACAGCCGTGTTTGCGAGCAAAGCAGAAGAACTGCAAAAGTTTTTCGACAAATGCGGCGAAAAACTCATGTTTTTATCCTGTCTGTGGCATCCTTTACCCATAATCTGATAAACAGGCACGGACATTATGGTTCAGATCCCAGAAAACCCCCTTATCCTTGTAGATGGCTCCTCTTACCTTTATCGCGCATACCATGCGTTCCCGCCGCTGACTAACAGTGCAGGGGAGCCTACTGGCGCGATGTATGGCGTGCTCAACATGCTGCGTAGCTTGTTTCTGCAATATCAGCCGACCCATGCTGCGGTGGTATTCGACGCTAAGGGTAAAACCTTCCGTGATGAGTTATTCGAACACTACAAGTCGCACCGCCCACCTATGCCGGACGATCTGCGAGCGCAGATTGAACCCCTGCATGCGATGGTAAAAGCGATGGGGTTACCACTGTTGGCCGTATCAGGCGTGGAGGCGGACGATGTTATCGGTACGCTGGCGCGGGAAGCAGAGAAGGTGGGTCGTCCGGTGCTGATTAGCACCGGCGATAAAGATATGGCTCAGTTAGTGACGCCGAATATCACCCTGATCAACACCATGACCAATACGATCCTCGGCCCGGATGAAGTGGTGAATAAGTACGGCGTCCCGCCGGAACTGATCATCGATTTCCTGGCGCTGATGGGGGACTCCTCAGATAACATTCCTGGCGTTCCAGGCGTAGGTGAAAAAACCGCGCAGGCTCTGCTGCAGGGGCTGGGTGGGCTGGATACCCTCTATGCTGAGTCAGACAAAATAGCGGGGCTGACTTTTCGTGGTGCGAAAACCATGGCGGGCAAACTTGAGCAGAATAAAGAGGTGGCGTACCTCTCCTATCAATTGGCTACTATCAAAACGGATGTTGAGCTGGAGTTGACCTGCGAGCAGCTGGAAGTCCGTCAACCGGCAGCAGAAGAACTGCTTGGCCTGTTTAAACAGTATGAATTCAAACGTTGGGTTACCGACGTTGAAGCGGGTAAATGGCTACAGGCGAAAGGAACGAAGCCGGCGGCAAAACTACAGGAAACACTCGTTGTCGATGAAACGCCTGAGGAGCCGGCTACGGTTCTTTCGTATGATAACTATGTGACGATTCTGGACGAAGCGACGCTGGAAGAGTGGATCGCGAAGCTAAAAAAAGCGCCTGTTTTTGCTTTCGATACTGAAACTGACAGTCTGGACAACATCTCCGCGAATCTGGTTGGCCTGTCTTTTGCCATTGAACCGGGTGTGGCTGCATATGTTCCTGTTGCCCACGATTACCTGGACGCCCCCGATCAAATCGCTCGTGACCGCGCGCTGGCGCTGCTGAAGCCGCTGCTGGAAGATGAGAACGCGCATAAGGTCGGACAAAACCTGAAGTACGATCGCGGTATTCTGGCGAACTATGGCATCGAGCTGCGCGGCATCACCTTTGATACCATGCTCGAATCCTACATTCTGAACAGCGTCGCTGGCCGACACGATATGGACAGCTTGTCTGACCGCTGGCTGAAACATAAAACCATCACCTTTGAAGAGATCGCCGGAAAGGGCAAAAACCAGCTGACCTTTAACCAGATAGCGCTGGAAGAAGCCGGTCGTTACGCTGCGGAAGATGCCGACGTTACGCTACAGCTGCATCTGAAGATGTGGCCGGAATTGCAGCAGCATAAAGGGCCGCTGAACGTCTTTGAAAATATCGATATGCCGCTGGTGCCGGTTTTGTCTCGCGTTGAGCGCAACGGTGTGAAAATCGATCCGGCAGTTCTGCACAAGCATTCAGAAGAGCTGACGCTGCGTTTGAACGAGCTGGAGCAAAAAGCACACGAGATCGCCGGAGAAGCGTTTAACCTCTCTTCCACCAAGCAACTGCAAACTATCCTGTTTGAAAAGCAGGGTATTAAGCCGCTGAAGAAAACCCCTGGTGGTGCGCCATCAACGTCGGAAGAGGTACTGGAAGAGCTCGCGCTGGATTACCCGTTGCCGAAAGTCATCCTGGAATATCGTGGCTTAGCAAAACTGAAGTCAACCTATACGGACAAGCTTCCGTTGATGATTAACAAGAAAACCGGGCGCGTGCACACCTCCTATCATCAGGCGGTTACCGCTACCGGGCGCTTGTCTTCAACGGACCCAAATCTGCAGAACATCCCGGTACGAAATGACGAAGGTCGTCGTATTCGTCAGGCATTCATTGCGCCAGAAGACTATGTGATTGTCTCTGCGGACTACTCGCAGATTGAATTGCGCATCATGGCGCATCTCTCACGTGATAAAGGCCTGCTTACCGCGTTTGCCGAAGGGAAAGATATTCACCGTGCAACGGCGGCGGAAGTTTTTGGCTTACCGCTGGATTCCGTGACCAGTGAACAACGCCGCAGCGCGAAAGCCATTAACTTCGGTCTGATCTACGGGATGAGTGCCTTTGGTCTGGCGCGCCAGTTGAATATTCCGCGTAAAGAAGCGCAGAAGTACATGGACCTCTACTTTGAACGCTACCCTGGCGTGCTGGAATATATGGAACGAACTCGTGCGCAGGCGAAAGAGCAAGGTTATGTAGAGACGCTGGAAGGGCGTCGTCTCTATTTACCGGATATTAAATCCAGTAATGGCGCTCGTCGCGCAGGTGCAGAGCGTGCGGCAATTAACGCCCCGATGCAGGGTACAGCCGCAGACATTATCAAACGCGCCATGATAGCGGTGGATGGATGGCTGCAAACCGAGCACCCGCGCGTGCGCATGATTATGCAGGTACACGATGAACTGGTGTTTGAAGTGCATAAAGATGACCTGGAAAGCGTCTCTAAAAAGATCCACCAACTGATGGAAAATGAGACCCAGATTGACGTGCCGTTGCTGGTGGAAGTCGGTAGTGGTGAAAACTGGGATCAGGCGCACTAAGGGTTTACTGAATAACGCCCCTTTTTCGTAACTAAGCAACATAAGATAGAACTTTTTGTGATGTTCATTAGAATTCCCTATGTAAGGAATGAAAAAAAATTACAAAAAGTGCTTTCTGAGCTGCTCAAAAAAGAGTAAAGTTATTCACGTAGGGTACAGAGGTAAGATGTTCTATCTTTCAGACCTTTTACTTCACGTAATCGGATTTGGCTGAATATTTTAGCCGCCCCAGTCAGTAATGACTGGGGCGTTTTTTATTGTGCGAAAGAAGGTTTCGCACATGCTGTAGGCCGGATAAGACGCGCAGCGGCGCCATCCGGCAATACGGTGGGTTATTCTCCGTCCTGTATCTCTTCAACCGGTGCCAGTTCACTAAACCAGCTATCCAGCTTCTGCCGTAGTTTGTCCACACCCAGCTTTTTCAGTGATGAAAATGCTTCTACCTGCACATCACCATTAAATGCCAGTACGGCTTCACGCACCATATTCAACTGGGCTTTGCGCGCACCGCTGGCCAGCTTATCTGCTTTAGTCAGCAGTACCAGAACCTGAACGTTGCTCTCAACTGCCCACAGGATCATCTGTTGATCGAGATCTTTTAGCGGGTGACGAATATCCATAAGCACCACCAGACCTTGCAGGCTCTGTCGTTTTTCCAGATATTCAGCCAGCGCGCGCTGCCATTTGCGCTTCATCTCTTCCGGCACTTCGGCATAACCGTATCCTGGCAAATCGACCAGGCGTTTGCCGTCAACGACTTCAAACAGGTTGATAAGCTGAGTACGACCCGGCGTTTTAGATGTACGCGCCAGACTCTTTTGATTCGTCAGGGTGTTTAGCGCACTGGATTTGCCTGCGTTGGAACGGCCAGCAAAAGCCACTTCGATACCGGTATCGGAAGGTAAGTGGCGAATATCAGGCGCACTCATCACAAAGTGCGTCTGTTGATAATTCAAGTTAGTCAAAGCAGTCCTCTCCATCAATCAGGGCTTTGCAGCGATTATACCTGAACCCCAGCAAAAGGCTGGTTTTTCGACGAGTGGGCTGTGTAAGTAAAAACCTCGCACTTTGTGAGACATTGCCGATAGTTTCTATACGAGATGACAGAGTAAAAAATGACGGAACTAAAATAAATCATAGAGTTACATTAGGGTGCTATTCTTAAAATCTGAAATTGTTACCCAGGTTACTTGTACGTTTAAACCAAAACGGTAAAGTAGTGTCCATAGCGAGGAAGCTGACAGGATAGTCGACTCAGGATGAGGGTCAGGAGCGCCAGGAGGCGAAGACACAGGATTGTCAGGAAGACAAACGTCCGGAGACGTTAGTAAAAGGAAATGGAAACAACACGGAATGTTTCAGGCTAAAGGAAAAACAGGGTGTGTTGATAGCCAACAGGGAATGTAGAGCCCGTAAGGGTTGAGAGTCAGGAAAAAAGGCGACAGATTACTCTGTCGCCTTTTTTCTTTATTTCTGCTAGATTCCGGCGCAATTATATACTGAATAAAAACAGCCAAAGACGAATCATGATGAAACCAACTTCTACACCACGCGGTAAAGGTCCTGCAAAAGCGCGTCGTAAAACACGCGAAGAAATTAACCAGGAAGCTCGCGACCGTAAGCGCCAGAAAAAACACCGTGGTCATGCGGCAGGTAGCCGTGCGTCCGGTAGCGAAGGCGCATCTGGTGGCGGAAACCAAAATAAGCAAAAAGATCCTCGTATTGGCAGCAAAACCCCCATTCCATTGGGCGTGACCGAAAAAGTCACCAAACAGCACAAACCGAAGAGTGAGAAACCTATGCTTTCACCACAGGCTGAGTTGGATTTACTGGAAACGGATGAGCGCCTGGATGCGCTGCTGGAGCGTCTTGAAGCTGGAGAAACCCTGAGCGCAGAAGATCAGACCTGGGTTGATGCCAAGCTGGACCGCATCGATGAACTGATGCAAAAGCTGGGTCTTTCTTACGATGACGAGGAAGAAGAGGAAGAGGAAGAAAAACAGGAAGACATGATGCGCCTGCTGAAAGGCGGCAACTAACGATTTTACACCGTGGGTCTTCCCGTCCTGCTTATAACCCTTCCGGTTATATGTTATCTGGTGTGGTTATTCGTTAAACTACAGCGGTTGTCGCGGCGACAGAAGTGGCTGCGCAACCGACTTATCACCCGTAGTGGGGTTAAGTCGGTACGCCGTACCCGCCAGAGACGCCATCGGAAGGAGTGAGCATGTCAGAGCAGTTAATAGACTGGGACCTGGCCCTGATCCAGAAATATAACTATTCCGGGCCACGATATACCTCGTACCCGACCGCGCTGGAGTTTTCCGAAGACTACGGCACTGAAGCATTTCTAAAGGCTGTGGCGCGTTATCCTGAGCGTCCGCTCTCGCTGTACGTTCATATCCCGTTCTGCCATAAACTGTGCTACTTCTGCGGTTGCAACAAGATTGTGACGCGTCAGCAGCATAAAGCCGATCAATACCTCGATGCCCTGGAACAAGAAATCATTCATCGCGCTCCGCTGTTCGCCGGACGCCATGTCAGCCAGTTGCACTGGGGCGGCGGCACGCCAACGTATCTGAATAAAGCGCAAATCAGCCGTTTAATGTCGTTGCTGCGTGGCAACTTCAACTTCAACGACGATGCCGAAATCTCGATCGAAGTGGATCCGCGTGAAATTGAGCTGGATGTGCTCGATCATTTACGTGCTGAAGGTTTTAACCGCCTGAGCATGGGGGTACAGGACTTCAACAAAGAAGTTCAGCGCCTGGTGAACCGTGAGCAGGATGAGGAGTTTATCTTTGCGCTGCTGAATCATGCGCGGGAGATTGGTTTTACCTCAACAAATATCGATCTGATTTATGGCCTGCCAAAACAGACGCCGGAAAGTTTTGCCTTTACCCTGAAACGCGTGGCTGAGTTGAATCCAGACCGTCTTAGCGTCTTTAACTACGCGCACCTGCCAACGCTGTTTGCCGCTCAGCGTAAGATTAAAGATGCCGACCTGCCCAGCGCGCAGCAGAAACTGGATATCTTGCAGGAGACCATCTCGTCACTGACCGAAACCGGCTATCAGTTTATTGGTATGGATCATTTTGCCCGCCCGGATGACGAACTGGCCATTGCACAACGCGAGGGTGTTCTGCATCGCAATTTCCAGGGCTATACCACCCAGGGGGATACCGAGCTGCTGGGGATGGGCGTATCGGCCATCAGTATGATTGGCGACAACTACGCGCAGAACCAGAAAGAGCTGAAGCACTATTACCAGCAGGTAGACGAGCAGGGGGACGCGCTGTGGCGCGGAATCGCCCTGACCCGCGACGACTGCATTCGTCGGGATGTTATTAAGCTCCTGATCTGCAACTTCCGCCTCGACTATGCCGCCGTGGAACAGCAATGGGACCTGAACTTTGCTGACTATTTTGCCGAAGACCTGAAACTGCTGGCGCCGTTGGCGAAAGATGGACTGGTGGATGTGAATGAGAAGGGGATTCAGGTTACGCCAAAAGGGCGGCTGCTGATCCGTAATATTTGCATGTGCTTCGATGCGTATCTGCGTCAGAAAGCGCGGATGCAGCAATTCTCGCGCGTCATTTAACCGGGTTGCCCGGTGGCGCTTCGCTTACCGGGCCTACCAAAATCTCACTACGTAGGCCGGTTAAGCGAAACGCCACCCGACAAACCCGCTAGCTGAACAGCCCAACCAGCGCTGCACACAGCACTGCGGCAACCGCAGTTTGTGGCGTATGGCTTTCGACTGCACCGCTCGACAGCAGATTAATCATTGATTCCAGCATGATAACTTCCCCCGTTTGCCGGGCACGATCATACTTAACTCATCGGAACAGTAAAGCGCAAAATAGCAGCAATTTGCGCTTAATAATCAATCTTTACACAGTGACGATTTGTCACTCCATACCGAGTTCTTTTAACTTCCGCGTCAAGGTATTACGCCCCCAACCGAGCAGTCGTGCAGCTTCCTGTTTATGCCCCTGGGTATGGCGTAGCGCGGTGGTTAACAGCGTACGCTCCAACTCTGGTTGCGCCTCAGAAAGCAGGTTTTGATGACCGGAACGTAATGCCCTATCCGCCCACTGTGCCAACAGGGTTGCCCAACTGTCTGGTTGCATATGTGACGGTGCGTCAGGCACGGTGGTTTCAAACAGCTCGGTTGGTAAGTCCTGAATCAGTACTTCCTGTCCGGCGGCCATGACGGTTAACCAGCGACAGGTGTTTTCAAGCTGACGCACGTTTCCAGGCCAGGCCAGACGGGTGAGTGCCGCCTCGGTTTCCGGGTGTAATTGCTTGGCTTCTACTCCCAGTTCGCGGGCGGCCTCCTGCAGGAAATGACGCGCCAGGCGTGGGATATCTTCCCGACGTTCGCGCAGTGGCGGCAGATGTACCCGAATGACGTTCAGGCGATGGAATAAGTCCTCACGAAATTTGCCTTCCTGCACGCGCAGTTCAAGGTTTTGGTGCGTGGCGGCGATAATGCGCACATCCACTTTCACCGGTGCGTAACCACCCACGCGGTAAAACTGTCCATCGGCTAATACCCGCAATAAACGCGTTTGTACGTCCAGCGGCATATCGCCTATTTCATCGAGGAACAGCGTACCGCCGTCTGCCTGTTCAAAACGCCCCTGACGAATCGTATTCGCCCCGGTAAACGCGCCTTTCTCGTGACCAAACAGTTCAGACTCGATCAAATCTTTCGGAATAGCCGCCATGTTCAGCGCGATAAACGGCGCTTTGACGCGCGGGCTATGACGGTGCAACGCATGGGCGACCAGCTCTTTACCGGTCCCTGACTCTCCGTTTATCAATACGCTGATTGAAGACCGGGACAGGCGACCAATAATGCGAAAGACGTCCTGCATTGCCGGCGCTTCGCCGATGATGTCGGTTGTTGGGCCGTTGATCTGAACATTACGCGGCTGCTGCTGTTCCTGATAATGGCTGATGGCGCGTTCGACCAGCGCCACGGCTTCATCTATATCAAAAGGTTTGGGCAGATAATCAAACGCCCCTTGCTGATAGGCGCTGACGGCGGCATCCAGATCGGAGTGCGCGGTCATTATGATGACCGGAAGCATCGGATGCCGTTGCTTAATCTGTTTTAACAGCGTCAGACCGTCCATGCCCGGCATGCGAATATCCGACAACAGCACATCCGGCGTTTTGCTGGCCAGCGCGTCCAGCACCTCTTTACCGCTTTCAAATGTTGTGCAGCTTAGTCCTGCCCCTGCGAGCGCACGTTCAAGCACCCAACGGATGGAACTATCGTCATCAACTACCCAGACTATTCCTCGTTGCATAAACGTCACCTTTATTTCCTGATAGGCAGGTAAACCGAGAACTCGGTATGACCCGGCCAACTGGTAAATTCAATTTTGCCGGAATGTTGATCAATCAAATTACGGGCGATGGATAAGCCAAGGCCAGTACCGCCCTCGCGACCGCTGACCATTGGGTAGAACAGCGTGTCCTGTAAATGCGAGGGGATACCCGGACCGTTATCCTCAACATCAATCCGTGCCGCCAGGCGATAACGCATGCCGTGCAGCGTGAGCTGAAACGCGGTGCGGGTACGCAGAACGATTTCGCCGCCTTCCGGTCCCAGCGCCTGCAAAGCGTTACGCACGATATTTAACAGAACCTGCTCTATCTGGTCCGGATCGTGCAGTAATTCCGGCAGACTCGGATCGTAATCCCGGATCAGCGTGACGTTTTCCGGCAGCTCCATCGAGACCAGCGCTACCACGCGCTCCGCCACTTTGTGAATACTCTCTGTGACGTGCATACCCGGCTGTTGTGGCCCCAGCAGACGGTCGACCAGATTACGCAGGCGGTCGGCCTGCTCAATAATGACTTTGGTATATTCGGTCAGCGCCGGGTCCGGAAGCGCTTTACTGAGAAGTTGCGCCGCGCCGCGCAATCCACCCAGCGGGTTTTTAATTTCGTGTGCCAGGCCGCGCACCAGATCGCGGGCGGCAATCTGCTGGGCGTGCTGGAGCTGTTCCTGGCTCAGACGGCGCTGGTTATCCATTGGCGCCATCTCCAGCAAGATAAGGCCATCAGGCAGCCTCTGAGCGGTCACAGAGAGGATATGTGAGTGGCTGTCTATCACCAGCGTCACTTCGTTATCCGTAAAGCCCTGGCCTGCTTCCAGGCTCTCTCGCATCAGCCCGATGTTCAAGGAGAAATAACTCAACAGATCGGGAAGCGGAGTACCAAACAGTTTGCGGGAGCTTTGGGCGAGCAGCTGTTGCGCTGCCGGGTTGGCGTAATGTACCGCCAGCTCATCGTCGACGAGTAAGATGCTGTTGATTAAAGAATTGAGGATCTGCCCAGCATCGGGCAGCGTGCCGGTTGCCATTCAGCAGTCTCCTGAAAAGTGTTGCACCAATTTAGTGCATTATAGCTTTTTACATCAAAAAAGCGCGAAAAAGCAGGTTGTTAGTGGAGAAAAAAGCCCATCCAGAGATGGGCTAAAAGTTCCACGGCAACTAAAACCTTCGTCTTTCTCCCTACCGCTGTGTTGGCTGCTTTCGCTCACCCCAGTCACTTACTTATGTAAGCTCCCGGGGATTCACTCAATTGCCGCCTTGCTGTAGCAAGAAATCCATTGGTTATTACATCCTCTGCACGTTTTTATGTGAGAGTGTAAAAGTTAAATTAAACGCTGTAGTACAGCTCAAACTCTACCGGGTGCGGAGTCATGCGCACGCGGTCATCTTCTTCGCGACGCAGCGTAATGTAAGCATCGATCGCTTCATTGGTGAACACGCCGCCTGCTGTCAGGAACTCACGGTCCAGATCCAGTTCTTTCAGTGCTTCTTCCAGAGAACCAGCAACCTGTGGGATCTCTTTTGCTTCTTCCGGCGGCAGGTCGTACAGGTTTTTGTCCATCGCTTCGCCCGGGTGGATCTTGTTCTTAATACCGTCAAGACCAGCCATCAGCAGCGCTGCGAAGCACAGGTACGGGTTAGCAGCCGGGTCCGGGAAACGCACTTCGATACGACGCGCTTTCGGAGAAGCAACAACCGGAATACGGATAGAAGCAGAACGGTTACGGGCAGAGTAAGCCAGCATTACCGGCGCTTCGTAGCCTGGGACCAGACGCTTGTAGGAGTTAGTGGTCGGGTTCGCCAGGGCGTTGATCGCTTTAGCGTGTTTGATTACGCCGCCGATGTAGAACAGCGCCTGCTCAGACAGACCCGCATACTTGTCACCGGAGAACAGGTTTACGCCGTTCTTGGACAGAGACATGTGGCAGTGCATGCCGGAACCGTTATCGCCGAACATTGGTTTTGGCATAAAGGTCGCGGTTTTACCGAAACGGTGAGCGACGTTGTGAACGACATATTTGTAGATCTGAATCTCATCCGCTTTTTTGGTCATGGTGTTGAAGCGGGTTGCGATTTCGTTCTGGCCAGCGGTAGCAACTTCGTGGTGATGCGCTTCAACGACCAGGCCCATCTCTTCCATGATCAGACACATGGTAGAACGGATGTCCTGAGAAGAATCTACCGGAGGAACCGGGAAGTAACCGCCTTTCACGCCAGGGCGGTGACCTTTGTTACCACCTTCGTATTTGGTGGAGGAGTTCCATGCGCCTTCGATGTCATCAATAGCCACATGGGAACCGGAAATAGACGCGCCGAAACGGATGTCGTCAAACAGGAAGAATTCTGGCTCTGGTCCGAACAGAACGGTGTCTGCGATGCCGGTAGAGCGCAGATACTCTTCAGCGCGTTTAGCGATGGAGCGCGGATCGCGGTCGTAGCCCTGCAGCGTACCTGGTTCCAGGATATCGCAACGGATGATCAAGGTAGACTCTTCATAGAACGGGTCGATGAGTGCAGTAGACGCATCTGGCATCAGAACCATGTCTGATTCGTTAATGCCTTTCCAGCCACCGATTGAGGAGCCGTCAAACATTTTGCCTTCTTCAAAGAATTCGGCATTTACCTGATGAGCAGGAATAGTGACGTGCTGTTCTTTACCTTTGGTATCAGTGAAGCGTAAATCAACAAACTTCACTTCGTGTTCGTTCAGCATCGTCAAAACGTGTTCAGCGGACATACTTACTCTCCCGGATTGGTCATGGTCGTCGTGGTAACGAAGTCTTCAATTCTGCAAAAAATTGGCCGTGTCGCCGTAATAAATATAAAGCGAAATCTGTGCCAACTTTTAAATTGCCCCTAAAAGGCGTTATCATGCGCACTATCGTGCAAAGGGGCTGCACCATGAAGGTAGTATTGCACCATTATAGTGCTTTGATGTGAACATTAAGCACCATATTGGTGCAAAGCATGTCAGATTACCCCTTTTAACGCTCCGTGAATGTGATCACAAAGAAACTCTGCAATACTTGTTTGCGGAGGATGTTTGTGATCCTGTTTTGTACTGCGATTAATCCGTGTACAATAACGCGCTATTTCTAAAATGCCTGAGGCAAAGTTGTGATCGAAAATTTGCGTAACATCGCCATCATCGCGCACGTAGACCATGGTAAAACGACCCTGGTAGACAAGCTGCTCCAACAATCCGGTACGTTCGATGCACGTGCTGAAACCCAAGAGCGCGTGATGGACTCCAACGATTTGGAGAAAGAGCGTGGGATTACCATCCTCGCTAAAAACACCGCTATCAAATGGAATGACTACCGTATCAACATCGTTGATACCCCGGGGCACGCCGACTTCGGTGGTGAAGTTGAACGTGTAATGTCCATGGTCGACTCCGTGCTGCTGGTGGTGGATGCAATGGACGGTCCGATGCCGCAGACGCGCTTCGTGACCAAAAAAGCCTTTGCCCATGGCCTGAAGCCAATTGTTGTTATCAACAAAGTTGACCGTCCTGGCGCGCGCCCTGACTGGGTTGTTGATCAGGTATTCGACCTGTTCGTTAACCTCGACGCTACCGACGAGCAGCTGGACTTCCCGATCGTTTACGCTTCCGCGCTGAACGGTATCGCAGGTCTGGATCACGAAGACATGGCTGAAGACATGACTCCGCTGTATCAGACCATCGTTGATCGCGTACCGGCTCCGAGCGTAGACCTTGATGGCCCGCTGCAGATGCAAATCTCTCAGCTGGACTACAACAACTACGTTGGCGTAATCGGCATCGGTCGTATCAAACGCGGTAAAGTTAAACCGAACCAGCAGATCACTATCATTGATAGCGAAGGCAAAACCCGTAACGGTAAAGTCGGTAAAGTCCTGACTCATCTGGGTCTGGAACGTATCGAGAGTGATATTGCCGAAGCAGGCGATATCATCGCGATCACCGGTCTGGGCGAACTGAACATCTCCGACACCATCTGCGACCCGCAGAATGTCGAAGCGCTGCCGGCTCTGTCCGTTGATGAACCGACCGTAACCATGTTCTTCTGCGTAAACACCTCTCCGTTCTGTGGTAAAGAAGGTAAATATGTTACCTCTCGTCAGATCCTTGACCGCCTGAACAAAGAGCTGGTGCACAACGTTGCCCTGCGCGTTGAAGAAACCGAAGATGCGGATGCGTTCCGTGTATCTGGTCGTGGTGAGCTGCACCTGTCTGTTCTGATCGAAAACATGCGTCGTGAAGGTTTCGAAATGGCGGTTTCCCGTCCGAAAGTAATCTTCCGCGAAATCGATGGCCGTAAACAAGAGCCGTTCGAAAACGTAACGCTGGACGTCGAAGAGCAGCATCAGGGGTCTGTCATGCAGGCTCTGGGTGAGCGTAAAGGCGACCTGAAAAACATGAATCCAGATGGCAAAGGCCGCGTACGTCTTGACTACGTGATCCCAAGCCGTGGTCTGATCGGCTTCCGTTCAGAATTCATGACCATGACTTCCGGTACCGGTCTGCTGTACTCCACCTTCAGCCACTACGACGATGTTCGTGCGGGTGATGTGGGTCAGCGTCAGAACGGCGTTCTGATCTCCAACGGCCAGGGTAAAGCAGTTGCGTTCGCACTGTTCAGCCTGCAGGACCGCGGTAAGCTGTTCCTGGGTCACGGTGCAGAAGTTTACGAAGGCCAGATCATCGGTATTCACAGCCGCTCTAACGACCTGACTGTAAACTGCCTGACCGGTAAGAAACTGACCAACATGCGTGCGTCTGGTACTGACGAAGCAACGGTTCTGGTTCCACCGGTTAAGATGACTCTTGAGCAGGCTCTGGAATTCATCGATGACGACGAACTGGTAGAAGTTACCCCAACGTCTATCCGTATCCGTAAGCGTCACCTGACTGAAAACGATCGTCGCCGTGCAATGCGTGGCGCGAAAGAAGAGTAATTAACTCTCTTCCTCAGGTAAGTATAAAAAAGCCGCTGATTTCAGCGGCTTTTTTTATCATCAGGAGGATCAGAAGAAATACTTTGCCCCGACACGAATCTGGTTTTGCTCACGATGATAGGGCTCAACATTGCGATCTAACCAGCGTAATTCCAGATAGGGCAGCCAGTGTTCATTAATACGATACTTAAAGGTATTAGTAATTTCCCAGTGATGATCTTTTCCATTGCTGCTATTGAAGTCATTGACGCGCATAAAATAGTGCGGTTCAAAGGTGTAGGAGAATTTATCGGTAATGGTAAAGTTCCAGTAGTTACCGATTTCATAGGTGTCATTATTATCCAGATCACCATTTAAATCGGTTGAACTGTAGTTATTATGGTTATATCGATTCCGCACGGTAAGATTAAACCACGGAGTAAATTTATAGTTAACATCCAGATAAACAGCTCCGCCTGAACCAATACTCTTATCGTTTATTAATCCTCCTGGCTGGATTGTTAATTTATCTGTCGGTTTAAATAATGGATACCAGCCCTCTATTTCGTTATAGCCGTGTTTTAACTCATCCTTGCGTTGCATAGTATAGGTGTTGGTGAGCATGATACCCGCGCCCATATCGGAGTTATAACCGACACGCAGCATGACTTCCATTTGGTCGGACGCCAGATTATATGCTTCGCGGTTTTCTACATAGACTCCAGCAAAAGCAGAGGTTGACACCACAGAGGATAGGAGAATTATTGTCGTTAATTTTTTCATGATAAATCCATTTTTTAAGCGTAGGGAGGCCGCCATCCATTGGGATGGAATAGGCGGCTATTATTTTTATACTTTTACAGCAGAGGTATTCTTTTTATTGGTAATAGGGTCCGGTTGGATGTTGTTTTTCTTCCGTTGGCTGATTTCCTCAATAATAAAAGCAAAACGTGTTTCGTTAAGTTTATAAAAGAAGCCCATCGTGAGTGCTGCAATAATCGCAAGACCGCAGGGCCAGAGAAAAATAAGCTGACGCAAACCGAGCAGGGTGGCATCGCTCTGGGCTATGTTAGGGATATAACCGATTTGCGTCAGCATGATGCCCGGCAGGAAGCCTGCGAGCGCAGCAGATATTTTGCGAGAAAAGGTATAACCCGTATACACCGAGCCTTCCGCGCGGATCCCTGTTTTCCATTCGCCATAATCGACCGTATCCGGAACCAGCGCCCAGTTCAGGCTGTTAACAAAAGCGGTTCCGAAGAAGGCTAAACAAGAAAAAATCACAAAATAAAAGGAGTTATAACCCCAAAAATAATTTAAAATATCGCCAGCGGCCCATAAAACCATACCTGCTAAATATACGCGTTTCTTGCCAAAACATTTCACGGTCCAGGGGACTAACAAAACACCAATAATTACGCACCCCATACTAAAAAAACCCATCCAGGATAATAGGTTAATGTCATTTAGTACATATTGGGTATAATAAACCTGAATAGCTAACTTGATATTAAATGCTGCTAGTGTACACAAATTTGCAATGCATAGAACTAATAGTGGTGGGTTATGAAAAATTGCACAGAATGATTTGATAATGCTTGTTTTATGTCCCGGTGAGCGGGGCTCAATGTAATATTCTTTGGTTCCTTTATAACATAACATAATAAAAACAAAACCAAAGACAGAGAAAGTTAAGGCTGCACAACCATAACCAATGGTAGTTGTAGAGAATAAAGATTGCAGTGGGATAAAAGCAACCGTACAGATTAATAATCCGATTGTTGCCCCACCCTGTCGAAAAGCTGCCAGTTGTGCGCGTTCATTTGGATTTTTTGTTATTGCTGGAATCATGGCACCATATGAACAGTTCATTAGGCTGTAAAACAGACCGAATAGCATAAATAGACCAGTGGCAATA
Organism: Citrobacter sp. Ce104; assembly: GCF_030334595.1. Classification (NCBI taxonomy): domain Bacteria; kingdom Pseudomonadati; phylum Pseudomonadota; class Gammaproteobacteria; order Enterobacterales; family Enterobacteriaceae; genus Citrobacter; species Citrobacter sp. Ce104. The sequence goes on along the minus strand of NZ_JAOWDP010000021.1, from coordinate 108,968 downwards.
GCAGTCTTAATTGGCAGGCTAAATGTTGTAGCAATAAACTGAACTGTCGCAATAATCGCGGATGGTACTGCTGCATACAGAATAAAAGGCCTGAATTTCCCCCTGCTTCCAATGCTTTTTTGAGAATCGAGAAGAAATCCGGTTAGCATATCTGTAAATGCAGTAAAGAATTTTGCTATAAGGAAAATAATCCCACCATAATATGCAGGCATTCCTAGCTCATCTGTGTAAAACTTGAGCAAATACAATGTACCAATGCTTAGCATTAGATTGGAGCCAATATCACCCGCGCCGTAAGCGAGTTTTTCTTTCAGGCTTAGTTTTAGCGTTAGCGGATCATGGTCAGGCATAACCACTCCTTATAACGCCCCGAAGGGCGTCATTAATTATTATTGTTAAGCAGTACGTTTACGTGCTTCTATTTCTTCAACGATACGGAAGTACATTTTCTCGTTGAGGTTGTAAAAACAGCCCATTGTAATCATGGCGAGCACCGCGAGCACACAAGGATATATGAAGATCAACTGACGTAATCCTTCAACAGTGCTGGCCGACTGCACCACGTTTGGAATGTAGCCAATTTGAGTAAGCATCCATCCAGGGAAAAATCCAGCCAGCGCTTGGGACATTTTTCGAAAGAAGGTGAGCCCGGTATAAACCGTCCCTTCGGAACGCACGCCAGTACGCCATTCACCATATTCCACTGTGTCCGAGACCAGCGCCCAGTTAAGGCTGTTAACAAATGCTGAGCCGAAGAATGCCAGACAGGAGAAGGCCACGAAACTCACCGAAGTGTCACCGAAGCCGTAGTTAAGCAGATCGCCCACGGCCCAAATTATTAGCCCGCCGATATAGACCTTTTTCTTACCAAAGCGGCGTACAGCAGCAGGCATCAAAAAGACGCCGATGAATATACAACCCATGCTGAAGAAGCCCATATAGGACAAAATAATCGGATCGTTTAGCACGTACTGGGTGTAGTAGACCTGAATCGCCAGTTTGACATTAAAGGCCGCAAGGGTGCAGAGGTTGGCAACGCACAAAATAAACAGTGGGCGATTACCCGCGATTGCACGGAAGGATTGCAAAATTCCTGCTTTTTGTGCGGAATCAGCCTGTTTGACCTCAACATAACGCTCTTTGACACCCGCATAGCAAAGCCACATAAATAGCAGCCCGCATAACGAGAAAAGAGCAGCCGTAACGCCATATTGCAGTTGTTGATTACCTTCAATCAAATTCATTACTGGTACAAAAGCAACGGTCCCAATGAGAAGGCCTAAGGTGGATCCACCCTGGCGCCAGGCTGCCAACGAGGCACGTTCATTTGGATTTTTGGTTATGGCTGGCACCATCGCGCCATAAGAGCAGTTCATCAGGCTGTAGCATAATCCATAAAGCATAAACAGCAGCGTTGCGACAACCGTTTTACCCGTAATTTCTAACGGTGTTCCTATAAAGTTGGCTGTAGCCAGTAGTGCTACTGGGAATGAGCCATACAGAACGAACGGGCGAAATTTACCTTTCGGTCCTATTTTTCGCCGTGAGTCGAGCACAATACCGGTACCCATATCGGTAAATGCGGTAAAGAATTTAGCGATTAAGAAAATAATCCCACCATAGGTTCCCGGAAGACCGAGGACATCTGTGTAGAATTTCAACAAATAGAGTGTGCCAATATCCAGCAGAATATTGGAACCCAGATCGCCTATGCCATAAGCTATTTTTTCTTTAAGTGGCAGGCGTAGCGTTGCTGGATCAGCAGAGGTCTGACTCATTATTATTCTCCATGTGCCCGCGAGTTTCCCCGCGGGCGAGCCGCATTAGATGTTGCGTAAGGTAGCAAACAGTGACGCCCATTCACTCTTCGCGCGATAAAACACCGGAGGCTTGCCAATAGGCGCATCCACGGTAATTTCTCCGCCCTGAGAAGTTTCCCCAGTCCAGACGTTTACCCAGCTATCCTCCGGCAGATACAGCGTCCAGTTTTGCTGACCTTGTTCGTGAACCGGCGCAACCAGCAAATCCTGCCCCAGCAGGTACTGATATTTCAGGGTATAGGTCCGCGCATCGTCTTCGTAATGCAGGAACAGCGGGCGCATCACCGGCAGACCAGTAGCGCTGTTTTGCGCGACCGCCTGTTTGAGATACGGTTTCAGGGTGGTAAAGACGGTGGTCATACGGGCAAAGTGGGCGATGGTTTCTGCATCACCATCAAACTGCCAGTTATCGCCAGGGCGGTTACCTTCGTGGGTGCGCATCATTGGCGTGAAGGCGCTAAAATCACACCAGCGCAGCAGTAGCTCTTTGCTGCGTTTCATGTCAAACAGGGTGGTGTAACCGCCGATATCGCTGTGGTGCAGACCGTGGCCGGTCATCGCCAGCGACAGCGCCGCAGGAACGACGGAAGCCAGACCATCGTCGAGGCTCCAGTCAACGTTCTGATCGCCTGCCCACATCATGGTGGAGAATTTCTGGCTGCCGGTGTAGCCCGCACGCATAAAGAACAGGATCTCGCCGAGTTTGCCGGTCTCCTGTAACGCTTCGTAGTTACATTTCGACCACAACGCGGGCCAGGCGTTATGCATAATTTCAGCGCTGACGCCGTTGTGCAGATACGTATCGGTCGGCAGGTATTCGCCAAAGTCGGCCATCCAACCGCCGCAGCCCAGTTCAATCATGTTCTTTTTGATGACTTCTTTGAACCAGGTGTAGGCTTCGGGGTTGGTCAGATCGACCACGCCGCCGTAAAATTCACCAAACTCAACCAGATAGTCAGCGCCAGAGGCGTCTTTCGCCAGATAGCCATGTGCAGCGGCTTCGGCACAGAGATCTTTATCGCTGGCGACGTACGGGTTGATGTAGGAGAGAAACTGCACGCCTTCTTCTTTCCACTGCTTAATACGGCTATCCAACTGCGGATAGTTGTCGCTGTTCCACTTCCAGTTCCACATCACGCGCTTGCCAAAAGAAGTCATGCGGATCCCGGACCAATCCTGCGCCCAGATGCCGTTTACTTTCACGCCTGCGTTACGCATAGTGTCCAGTTTGTTCTGGCAAATCTCAGTACCGCCCTGAATACCTAGCGTGACGCCATCGTAGATCCAGTCCGGTAGCTCTGGCTGGCGTCCTAGCAGTGCAGTCAGTTTTTCCAGCAAAGAGATATAGGTGTCTGCGCATTCAAAGCGAAGAGTGGTTTTATCCTCCCACAATGCCAGTTCGTGGTACTCCGGCGCGCTGAAGTCGAAATTCATATAGCAGCTGTTATCCACGTGGCAGTAGTATTTCTGCGTACTGACAAAGGTCGGCTGCGGGAAGAAGGTCCAGTAGTAGTCACCGCCGGCATTTTCTTTACAGTCTGCCTGCCAGGTGACATAGCTGTTTTTGTTACGGCCCACGCCCTGTTCGCTGGTCCACAGTGGAAATGGCTTTCCGCGCAAATCGAAGTAAGAGAATTGTTCGCCGCAGCCGTAAATATGATCGTCCGCCCTGGCGGCCAGGCGCAGCCAGATACGGTTATGGCTGAGATCCTCGTTGTGCAGATCCAGCTTCAGGCGTCCCTGTTCATCGGTGGAGATGTGCAGCGTGGCGTTGATGGTATTACCGCGGCTGAAATCTACCCGCCAGCCTTCAGGCGACTCGCTTACCGTGGCGTCGGTCAGAGCAATCTTCTCATTGAGCTTGTCTTTAATGCTGAAGTTGCCGCGAAACATGTCAATGTCGGCAACGCCAGCGCCGATCCACAGGCAGGGGAGTTCTGTGCTGTGACGCAAAATCAGGCGCTGGTGGTATGTCAGCGTAAAACCATCAATATTCTTTTCTATCAGGACTGAGGATAAATGCTTACTTTGCGTGCTCATAAAATATTCTCCATGAAATTGAGGAACGCGAGCATACTGATTGTTTATGATTTGCTATTATTCATTAGCCTTAAATAGTTATGCGCTACCCTTGAAGTAGCGCCTGAACAAGAAAAGCTTTTATTATTTGCTAGCATCCACTTTACGAATCTCAGCGATTTTTTTACCTAAAAGTATTTGTAATGCCGCCAACAGTGCAAATGGTGGTAGAAGAGCAGTGATTGCTGAAATACCCAATGCACCTTTTATTAACATTGCCCCCGAAGCGATTAATAACAAAAAGACTAAAACACGGAATACTTTTACCGAAATACGCTTATGTACATATTGCCCGACTAAGGAACCGAGTATCATGGTAGGAATACAGAAAATAACCAGTTTAAATGTTGATACTGTTAATATTCCACTGGTTGCTAGACCGCCGACAACTGCAATGTTGTTTGCCGTAAAGAACGCATTTAGCGTACCGCGAAAAGCGGCTGGGCCCAGGTTACGCAGCATTCCATACATTACAACTGGTGGTCCATTTGTGGAAAAGGCCGCTCCTAGTGCACCAGCTATTGCCCCTAACGGCGCAGCTATCCAACGTCTGTCATAGATGGGGAGGCGGGGAATAAACATACTGTAGAATGAGTAGAGAATAAGAAAACCACCCAATCCTATTTTCATGATGTGATCAGGCAGATATGACAGTGCATATAAACCTACCGGAATGCCAAGAAAAGAGAAACCGATAAGAACGGCAGCCGATCGCCAGTCCGTTTCTTTACGAGATAACCACGTGGCATAAATGGCGGTCGCTGTTCCGACAATAACAGAAAGTGGAGTTGCCATTTTTACAGGAAGCATCAGGGTGATGAGCGGCATGGTTGTCAATCCACCACCAAAGCCAGCACATATTCCTACAAATGTATAAAGAAACATTAAGGCGATAACAGTATATATAACATTTGGCTCCAACATCACGCCATCAGGTGTAAATAAATTAAAGAAATCCATTATAATTCCTTCATTATCAAATTCTAAAATATTACCTTGGCTGTTTTAAGTCATGGTAATGGGTATCCTGCACAAATAAACACTTGCACTATATGCATTCACCGCGAATATTAAAAAATAATGTATGCTGCTGTTTTGGTTTAAGTAATAGTAAGTCGATCCCAGAGTTAAAGGCATCCGGTGGACAACTCATCGGTTCGATAGCCAACCCCCGGCGATTCAACTTTTCGCCACTATAGACCTGAAGCCACGGTTGATCGGAACACAAACTAACAGCAAGCTGCTGTTGTTCGTTAATAATTTTCGTCTCCCACCGCTCGCCGCAAGTTTTGAAAGTATGATCAATCCGTTTATCACCGATTTTCTGTTGGATGGAATAATCCAAATTCAGCTCATCGACGTGAAGTAACGTTGTTGAGTTAGACTGTGTATCGGAAGCAAAAACCTCATTTGCAGGAAGTTGCAGCGTACAGTCATCAACAGGTGCTAAATCGCAAGTTAAGTAAGGGTGAACACCGACGCCATAAGGTGCTGGTTTATCGCCGATATTTTGGCTAATTATTTCAACGGACAGCCCCGTTGTAGCGTCCAGTGAGTAAATAACCTGCGAAATCAATGCGAATGGGTAGCCATAACTTGGCGGTAAAAATATGGAGAACGAAGCTTTTGCGGCTGTTAATTCACTAACTTGCCAGTCTCTCCATGCAAGTAAGCCGTGAATAGCGGCGTTAGAGCCATGTTCATTAATCGGCAGCAGATACTCATGCCCATCATGCTGATAGATGCCATTGGCAATACGATTTGGCCAAGGGATTAATACCTTACCCAGATGAGCAAGAGGCATCTCTTCTGGTTTATGAGGTATAACCAGATGCTTGCCCTGCCAGGTTAATTCGGCAAGACCGGCACCAACTGAAACTATTTGCGCCCGGTAATCACCTGCAGCGAGTAATATCGTATTCCCACCACTATGCATACATATCACCTTAATATTAGATATCCTTACTAAACAACGGCATATGCAACATTCATTTGCTGATATGCCGTCTTTACCAGGCTTATTTATTTTGCATTGATATCTAACAAACCTGCTGCTACGGCTGGTGCCAGCCCTGGAGCGAGCGGGATGCGTGGGATTACCAGACAGTGCAGAAGATGGTATATATCCTGCTTACCGTCCCAGACTTTAGTGGTCACCTTGTTGTCAGCATCCAATTCTTGCCACCATGAACCATTTTCATAGTCCATCAGGTATTTAATGCAGTAATCCCACCATGTCTGATACCAGGTTTCATATTGACGATCCCCTGTTACGGTATAGAGGGCATAGGCTGTCCCCATCGCTTCGACAATTGGCCAGCGTACACGCTCACGTACAACGGGTTTCCCTTCCCAGTCAACGGTATACACAATGCCGTCAGCTCCATCTGGAGCCCATGCATCACGTACTGTCGCGTGGAACAAACCTTTAGCGTCTTCCAGCAGCCATGCTGGGGGTTGTTCGCATCTGGCTTCCAGCGCTGCGTGGATATGCAGCATTAAACGACCCCATTCGATCCAATGACCTGGAGTACCGCCAAATGCACGGAAACGGTGTGCTGGATTTTCTTTGTTATAGTCGCGGATAGGATTCCATTGAGTATCAAAGTGTTCATTAACACGGTAATGATTGTTTCTGGCCACATCATGAATGATGACTGATGCGATTCTGATAGCGCGATCCAGCCATTTTTTGTCATGGGTAACATCATAAACGATCAGGAAAGCCTCAACAGCGTGCATGTTGGCGTTACCGCCACGGTAATCTTCCGTCTGGCTGAAGGCCTCGTCCCAGGACTCAAGGCACATCTGCTCTTCTTCACTCCAAAAATATTTCTCAATCACTTCTATGGTGTAATCCAGCAATTTCCTGGCTTCAGGATGCCCGGTTGTTACTGCGCTGGCTGCGCCCAGCAGTGCAAAAAAGTGTTGATACCCTTGCTTGGAGGCATCCATCACGCCTTCGTCATTTACGCATGCATACCAACCACCGTATTTTTTATCTAGCAATGCGCCATTCATAGCCTTGATGCCGTGATCGACCAGGTCATATGCCCCAGGTCTGCCCATGGCTGCAGCTACAGAGTAAACGTGTAACATACGGGCAGTAATCCACAGATGAGTCCCCATCTCTTCTTTAATTTGCCCCTTGTTACCCAGCCAGCCAAATCCAGTAGGAACAGCAGCATTTTTACCAAAATTAAAGATGCGGTCTGTTTCCTGCTCCAGCCAACGGTTGTGGCTCAATGTGTTAAACCATTTCATTCTTTGATCCTCGTATTAGCGGCGACGGGCCATCATTTCATCGACAATGTCACCTAAACGTTGCAATTTAGGCGCGGAAACATCACGCAGCATCAGTTCGGTATCTGGCAGGCCAACAACCGATGACCAGACCGCACGTCCGGCCAGGAAGCCAGATGCGCCTGCGGTCATTGCTACGCTGACTGCGCGCGGGAACAGTTTTTCATCCACACCAGAGGAGAGAATGACCCACGGCATGTTGATGTTTTCATTCAGGCGCTGAGAGGCGCTTAGTAGTTCTTGTTGAGTACCTTTGCCGTACAGCGGCATTTCGACCTTGTAGAGATCGGCACCGCTATCACCCAGTTCTTTTGCGGCATCGATAATGGCCTGTTCGCGATCGAACTTATCGCCACGACGCGGTGGGCGAACAACCGGCTCGATGATGCTAAGCAGGCCATTGGAATGGCATAGCTCATTGAATTCTTTCACCATATCAAGACGCTGCTGAGCATCTTCATCGCTACGCCACAGCACCAGCAGTTTGAGAGCCTTAGCACCATCTTGCTTCACGGCTTGCGGGTTGATTTTTTTATCAATCACCACGCTATCGACCGGAATACCGTTACCCGGAATGAACTCATCAGCGGCCACAATCATGGCGCAGCTTTTGGCGACCGCGTTTTGCTCTACAACCTGGCGGTAGCAGAACTGCTGGTCGACCAAAATGGCGGAGGCATAGGGGGACAGGATCTTTGCCGCATTGACCTTGAAATCGGTCAGCACGCTGTCATTGACCGGGGATTTTGCACCCGCTGCGGCAAACATTAAGCGCATGGCTTCGCGCTGATCGACCGCCAGCATGGCAAAACCGCCAGAAGCTCGGGTGATATCTTTCAGGGTGTACTTCGTCATTGTTCAGTCCTTACTTATCTGTGTGTTTATTTAGCCCGGCGGATGCGCGAACCTGTTCGAGAATTGCCGTCCAGTCTTCCCGGCCACGGCCAGCGGCGCGTGCCTGGTTATAGACTTCGCGGGAGGCGGCGCCGAGCGGCATCGGCACATGCAGTTGGTTGGCAACGTCCAGGGCGATGCCAAGATCCTTGTGAGCTAAATCGATCATAAAGGCCGGGGAAAGATCGCCTTTCAGCACTTTGTTTGGCCAGGAGGTGGTGAAGTGACCTTTTCCGGCAGGCGTTCCGCTCATCACTTTTAAGGCCACATCGAAGGAGAGGCCGAGCGCTTCGCACAGCACGGCGGCTTCAGCAGACAGGGCATTTAGCGCAATACTCATGTAGTTGTTGATGAGCTTCACGCGGATCCCCATGCCGGGACCCCCTGCATTGATCAATTCATTACCCATCGCCATCAGAACTGATGTGGCGTGTTCTACCTGCTGTGCCGTTCCACCTGCCAGCAGCAACAGCGTTCCCGCGATAGCGTGATCGGAGGTGCGTCCAACCGGGCAATCCATCATGTCGAAACCTTTGGCACGCATATCGGCGATCAACTTGTCGGTTTGCAGTGGGTGAATAGTCGACATATCAATCACTAACGCCTGCGGGGAGAGGCTTTCGCAGATACCCTGCTCCCCGAACAGTACGCTACGCACCAGATCGCCGTTTGGCAGCATGGTGATGACAAATTCTGCCCCCTTTGCCGCCTGGGCCGGGTTGTTGGCAGGCTGTGCTCCTTTTTCCACCAGGCGCTGAACGGCATCCGGGTTAACGTCAAAGACGCTGAGTTGATGACCCTGCTTCAGCAAGTTGCTCGCCATGGGTGAACCCATCTGACCTAATCCGATAAATGCTATAACTGCCATAACGTTCTCCTGAGACGTGGATGTCATTTTTTGTCATTTAAGGTCGTTTGTTTTTGTCTGTTTTTGATCGTATTTGTAATTTATGGTCAAAAAATTGACAGCCGTCACTTTTTAAACATTTTGTGAAATTAAAATGATCCCATCTTGAAACGCCTAAGGAATGACCATGATTCGTATTGCTTGTGTAGGTATTGCCGTGATGGATCGCATCTATTACGTGGAAGGTTTACCGACTGAAGGAGGTAAGTATGTGGCGAAGCGTTATACGGAAGTGGGCGGTGGGCCTGCTGCAACGGCTGCAGTGGCTGCAGCGAAGCTGGGCGCACAGGTGGACTTTATTGGCCGTGTGGGCGATGACGACACCGGAAATAGCCTGCTGGCGGAGCTGGAATCCCTGGGGGTAAACACCCGCTACACCCGGCGCTACGTGGGGGCAAAGTCTTCGCAATCGGCGATTATGGTTGATGCGCAAGGTGAACGGATTATCGTTAACTATCCCAGCCCGGATTTACTGCCGGAAGCTGATTGGCTCAATGAGATCGATTTTTCCCAGTGGGATGTGGTGTTGGCGGATGTTCGCTGGCACGAAGGGGCCAGGCAGGCGTTCACGCTGGCGCGTCAGGCGGGAGTGATGACGGTTTTGGATGGCGATGTAACGCCACAGGGTATTAGTGAACTGGTGGCGTTAAGCGATCATGCTGCATTCTCTGAACCTGGTCTGGCGCGTTTAACCGGAATAAGCGATCCTGTCGCTGGACTGAAACAAGCACAAACGCTCACAAATGGTCATGTCTATGTGACACGAGGGAGCGAAGGCTGTGACTGGATAAAAAATAATACGTTGCAGCATCAATCTGGATTTAAAGTCGACGTCGTTGACACAACGGGGGCGGGGGATGTTTTCCACGGTGCGCTCGCATTCAGCCTGGCTGACGGCGATGCTCCGGAAGGGGCTGTCAGGTTCGCCAGCGGGGTTGCTGCGCTAAAATGTACACGTCCGGGAGGAAGAGCCGGAATCCCTGACTGTGATCAAACCCGATCTTTTCTGTCACTTTTTGTATAAAATGCCAGGGCAATGGTTTTTCGAGGAAATTTCATGAGTCTTACCGAACTGACCGGTAACCCGCGACACGATCAACTGCTGATGCTGATTAGCGAGCGCGGTTATATGAACATCGACGAGCTCGCCAGCCTGCTGGACGTGTCCACGCAAACCGTGCGTCGTGATATTCGTAAACTCAGCGAGCAGGGATTAATTACCCGTCATCATGGTGGCGCGGGTAGAGCTTCCAGCGTGGTGAATACGGCGTTTGAGCAGCGTGAAGTCTCCTGGACGGAAGAGAAAAAAGCCATCGCGGAAGCGGTGGCTGATTACATTCCTGATGGGTCAACGGTGTTTATTACCATTGGCACCACCGTTGAGCAGGTGGCGCGCGCACTGTTAAACCATAATCATTTGCGTATTATCACCAACAGCCTGCGTGTGGCGCACATTCTGTATAACAACCCACGTTTTGAAGTCATGGTGCCGGGGGGAACGTTACGTCCGCATAACAGTGGCATCATTGGCCCTTCTGCCTCGGCATTTGTCGCTGATTTTCGGGCCGACTACCTGGTTACCAGCGTTGGCGCGATTGAAAGTGATGGCGCGCTACTGGAGTTTGATGTCAATGAAGCCAGCGTAGTGAAAACGATGATGTCCCATTCAAGACACATTCTGCTGGCTGCGGATCATACGAAATATACGGCTTCTGCCGCGGTAGAAATTGGTAACGTGTCTCAGGTGACCGCGTTGTTTACCGATGAATACCCAGGTCCCTCATTGCATAATTTACTCCAGTCACAGCAGGTGGAAATTGTGCAAGTGAGTCCTTCACAGGACGATGCTCTGGCCGTGTAATTCTCTCCAGTGATGGCTCGATAAGTTCGTAGTCATCACTCTCACATAGTCAAACTTCTCCTTTCCCGCTACAGTTATTCATCCACGGCGAATAAGGAGAAGGGCATGCTCTATATCTTTGATTTGGGTAATGTGATTGTCGATATCGACTTCAATCGCGTGTTAGGCACATGGAGCGATTTGAGCCGTGTACCGCTGGCCTCGTTAAAGCAAAGTTTCACCATGGGGGAGGCTTTTCACCAGCACGAGCGAGGTGAAATAACGGATGAAGCTTTTGCGGAGGCGCTATGCCATGACATGGCGTTGCCGCTCAGTTACGAGCAGTTCTCTCACGGTTGGCAGGCCGTTTTTGTCGCCTTGCGCCCTGAGGTTATCGACATCATGCATAAGCTGCGTGAGCAGGGGCATCGGGTGGTCGTCTTGTCGAATACTAACCGTTTGCACACGACGTTTTGGCCAGATGAATACCCTGAGATCCGTCAGGCTGCTGACCATATTTATCTTTCCCAGGACCTGGGCATGCGTAAACCGGAAGCGCGGATTTACCAGCACGTCCTGCAGTCTGAAGGTTTTTCTGCGCAAGATGCGATCTTTTTTGACGACAACGCCGATAATATTGAAGGGGCCAATCGGTTAGGGATTACCAGTATCCAGGTCGTCGATAAAACGACCATTCCTGACTATTTCGCGAAGTTGTTATGCTAAAAAATGTTCAGCAACAAGCCAGGCACCATACGCGTCCTGTACGGGCCTGGCTGAAGCTACTATGGCAGCGGATTGATGAAGACAACATGACGACGCTGGCAGGGAATCTTGCCTACGTTTCATTGCTCTCATTAGTGCCGCTTATTGCCGTTGTGTTTGCTCTTTTCGCCGCCTTTCCGATGTTTTCTGACGTTAGTGTCCAGCTGCGGCATTTTATTTTCGCAAACTTTATCCCAGCGACGGGTGACGTTATCCAGCGTTATATCGAACAGTTTGTCGCCAACTCGAACAAAATGACCGCCGTTGGAGCATGTGGGCTGATTGTTACGGCGTTATTATTGATGTATGCCATTGATAATGCGCTGAATACTATCTGGCGCAGTAAACGCACTCGCCCTAAAGTTTACTCTTTCGCCGTTTACTGGATGATTTTAACGCTGGGGCCGCTGCTGGCGGGGGCCAGTCTGGCGATCAGCTCTTATCTATTGTCATTGCGTTGGGCCAGCGATCTCAACACGGTGATTGATAACGTTCTGCGTATTTTCCCGCTGGTGCTTTCCTGGCTCTCGTTCTGGCTGCTTTACAGCATTGTACCGACAACCCGTGTACCCAATCGTGATGCGGTTATTGGCGCTTTTGTGGCCGCCGTGTTGTTCGAAGCCGGAAAGAAAGGATTTGCGCTCTACATCACGATGTTCCCGTCGTATCAGCTCATTTACGGTGTCCTGGCGGTGATCCCCATTTTATTTGTCTGGGTATACTGGACGTGGTGTATCGTCTTGCTAGGCGCGGAAATAACTGTCACTCTCGGGGAATACCGCAAACTTAAACAAGCCGCAGAACAAGAAGAAGCAGAGCAACCATGATTGCATTAATTCAGCGCGTAACCCGTGCCAGCGTCACCGTGGAGGGCGAGGTGACGGGTGAAATTGGCCCAGGACTTTTAGTCCTGTTAGGTGTCGAAAGGGATGATGACGAACAAAAAGCGAACCGCCTGTGCGAACGCGTACTCGGCTATCGAATCTTTAGCGATGCCGAAGGCAAAATGAACCTGAATGTGCAGCAGTCAGGCGGCAGCGTGCTGGTGGTCTCGCAATTTACGTTGGCGGCAGATACTGAGCGCGGCATGCGTCCGGGCTTTTCAAAAGGCGCAGCGCCCGAGCGGGCAGAAGCCCTGTATGAGTACTTTGTTGAGCGTTGCCGCCAACAGGAAATGAATACGCAAACCGGTCGTTTCGCTGCGGATATGCAGGTTTCACTGGTTAATGATGGTCCCGTGACGTTCTGGTTACAAGTATGAACCAGCTACCGGTGTGGCCGCGGGCAACAAGAGAGAATACGACTATGTATCACCTTCGAGTACCGCAAACAGAAGAAGAATTGGAGCGTTACTACCAGTTTCGCTGGGAGATGCTGCGTAAACCCTTGCACCAGCCCAAAGGCTCCGAACGGGATGCCTGGGATGCGATGGCGCATCACCAGATGGTGGTGGACGAAGAGGGGAATCTGGTCGCGGTTGGGCGTTTGTATATCAATGCGGATAACGAAGCCTCGATACGCTTTATGGCCGTAGACCCCTCCGTACAGGAGAAAGGGTTGGGCACGCTGATGGCGATGACCCTGGAGTCTGTGGCGCGTCAGGAAGGGGTAAAGCGCGTAACCTGTAGCGCCCGTGAAGATGCGGTCGAATTTTTCGCCAAACTTGGGTTTGTGAGCCAGGGAGAAATCACCACGCCGCAAACCACACCGGTGCGCCACTTTTTGATGATTAAGCCCATCGCGACGCTGGACGATATTCTCCATCGCGGCGACTGGTGCGGACAGTTACAGCAAGCCTGGTACGAACATATTCCCTTGAGTGAGAAAATGGGCGTGCGCATTCAGCAGTACACCGGGCAGAAATTTATTACCACGATGCCCGAGACCGGTAATCAGAACCCGCACCATACGCTGTTTGCCGGAAGCCTGTTTTCACTGGCGACGTTAACGGGCTGGGGGCTTATCTGGCTAATGTTGCGCGAGCGCCATCTGGGCGGGACCATAATCCTCGCGGACGCGCATATCCGATACAGCAGGCCGATCACCGGGAAGCCTACCGCCATCGCCGACCTGGGCTCGCTGAGCGGTGACCTGGACCGTCTGGCAAGAGGCCGCAAGGCGCGCGTTCAGATGCAGGTCGGGGTATTTGGCGATGACACGCCGGGCGTTGTGTTTGAAGGCACCTACATTGTGCTACCCGCAAAACCGTTTGGCGCATATGAAGAGGGCGGGAACGAGGAAGAGTAGGCCTTCTAGCTGAAATGCAATATTGGGTTCATTTGCTGATGTAAAATGCGGATTATGAAAATGCCATAATCCGCATTTTGATAAAAAATCGCATGCTGTCGATGATTGTATTGACGGGTACCTTCCTTAATCGCAGAACAGTTGTGTCCCATCAAAGCGTTTTTCTCTAACAGTAAAAAAAGCTGTTCCATCTCAGTCGTGTATTTATCCGCCTGCTGATAACCGAATTTTCTCCAGGTGTATTCATAGATAGATTCAAAGTCTTCGACTGCCTGATTAGAGAGTTTATACATTCAGACTGCGCTTTTTCCTGTGCGCGACCTCCTGTAGAGTCAGGTCGCTTGTGCCGCTGTGTATCCCATCCTCCAGCGCGTCGCGTAATGCGTTGTTTCGCAATTCTTGTTCTTCCAGTAAACGTAATGCTGAACGGACAACTTCGCTGGTGGAACCATAGCGCCCACTTTCAATCATTTCGTTAATAAAACGATCGAGATGCTCGCCAATCGTAATGCTGGTAGTTCTGGGCATAGGTTTGTCCTTTGTGTTATCTATTCACACAAGATAGCACCCGTGGACGAAAACATGAACAACCTTACTGACCTAGCCGCCAGGCCACATCCCGCATAATGCTTCGTGCTGCCTGACTCACCCCAGCCAACTGGAAAAATCCGTGGATAACGCCGAGATAGCGTTGGCAAGTGCACTCCACGCCCTGCTCCTGGAACCGTTGATACAGGGCCTCGCCTTCATCTCGCAGTGGGTCGAATTCAGCTGTAATGATGTGCGTGGGCGGCAAACCGTTGAAGTCTTCGCGCCAGAGTGGGCTGACTTCGGGATGCAGTGGATCGGTTTGCGGCATATACATCTCGTAGCCCGACAGCAGCGTGTCGCGGGTGATAATGTAATCCTGTCCATTATGGTCATAGCTCGCAAACCTGACGGTTGCGTCCAGCATCGGGTAGATCAACATAAGCTGCGCAGGTTGCCATTGTCCGCTAGCTTTCAGGCGTAGTGCGGTGACCAGCGCCAGATGCCCGCCCGCGCTGTCACCGGCAAGCGTAATGTTGCTGCGGTCGACTCCCAGTTTCTGGGCATACTTCCAGATAATATTAGCCCCCGATTCAGCATCGTTATGTGCTGCCGGGAAGGTGTGCTCTGGCGCGAGGCGATATTGCACCGCAATCACCCGACAGCCGCTGTACCAGGCGAGCTGCCTTAGCTGATTATCATGCGTGGCGAATCCACCGCTGACAAAGCAGCCGCCGTGATAATAGATAACGCAGGGGAGATTTCCTGTGCTGCCCCGCGGCGAAACAACGCGAAACGTCATGGCATCGAGTTCAATATCTTCAACCTGTACGCGTGTTTCAGTTTCTCCTGCCAGTGCAGTGCTGGCGATGTAGCCTGCTCTCCGGTCATCAATATTCTGCTCGCGTGAAGAAGGGCGTCCCGCCGCGATAAATGCCTCAACAAGCTGTGCAATCCCGTTTTCCAGTGCCATTTATTATTCTCCTTATCTGTATATATATACAGTTTTATAACCTGGATACTCACGAATGAAAATGGGAAAAAAGGGGGCGGGTATGATTCTGGAAAGCGGCTCGCAAAAATAAAAATCGTTCGCGTGAAGGCTACTTTCCCACTTTTCTCAGGTGTATGTTGTGTGGAAATTAATCGCTGATGATATACTGGAGGTATATGTGAGTATGATGGCTGGGATGGATATGGGCAGAATTTTACTCGATTTATCAGATGAGGTGATTAAACGTCTTGATGATCTCAAGGTTCAGCGCAACCTGCCGCGAGCAGAACTCTTGCGGGAGGCCGTTGAACAGTATCTTGAGAGGCAGGATCAGGCTGAAACAACAATTTCACGTGCTCTTGGGCTGTGGCAAGGCTGTGAGGAAGATGGTGTTGAATACCAGCGTAAACTCCGTGAGGAATGGTAATGGTCAAAGGATCAGCTCTTTTTGATACCAACATCCTCATCGATCTGTTTAGCGGGAGAAATGAAGCAAAACTGGCGATAGAAACATGGCCGCCGCAGAATGCAATCAGCCTCATTACATGGATGGAGGTGATGGTGGGCGCAAAAAAATACCATCAGGAAGCCCTTACTCGCGTTGCGCTAGGCGCTTTTAACGTGATCGACATTTCACAGGATATTGCTGAACGAAGCGTGAGTATCAGACAGGAGCATGGGATGAAATTGCCGGATGCCATTATTTTGGCCACTGCGCAGATTCATCGTCTTACATTGGTTACGCGTAATACCAAGGATTTTGCAGGCATATCAGGCGTGGTCACGCCGTATGCGTTATAACCCGGGCGACCTACGCCGCCCGGTGGTACGGAGAACTTACTCCCCTTCACCCGGGAATAAGAACGGGTTGATGGAGCTGCGGGCGAAGCCCTCTTGCTCCATGTGAGCGTCCAGCATCAGTGAAGCGAGATCGTCAGCTACTGCCTCAACTTTCGGGTCTTTTTCCTGATAGAGAATCTTCAGGTAAGTCCCGCAGTCGCCGCAGCTTTCAGCTTTAATCGCTGCCTGTTCGTTATCCAGCGACCAGTAGTTCAAATCACGGCTCTGTTCGCAGTTGCTGCACTTCACGCGCACCACGTGCCACTCGGTTTCACACAGGTTGCAGTGCAGATAGCGCAGCCCCTGAGTGGTACCGATTTGCACCATGCTGGAGACCGGCATTGAACCACACACCGGGCAGTACTGACGCTGTTCACCGTATTCCGCACGGGCTTTGCCGGGGATCAGGCTTGCCATCTGCGCCCAGTAGAGCGACAGGGCAGCCCAAATGAACGGCGCTTTGTCGCTGCTGACGGAGGCGAAATCAGAGGCAAACAGCGCGCTGGCCATCAGCTCCAGTTCCTGCTCTGAGGCTTTTTCCAGATTCTCGATCACGGCTAGTGCAGGGCCGCTCATCTCCGGCTTCAGCTCAGCAATTAACGATTGCAGCAGTTTTTGCCAGTGCTTGTCGCGTGGCAGGACGTGAATGTCCAGCGGCGGTTTGCCCTGATCGTTCGCTTCTTTGATGCGAGCGGTCAGATCTATCTGCAGCGGATGGTCGTACAACACCACTTCCTGCGCGTGTGCGATCAGCGCGGCAAAGCGCAGATAATCGCCAAGCGGGTTGTTCTCGGCCAGCTCGCGCAGACGCTCAGCGCGGCGGTTATACAAATTTTTGAGTCTGGGGAATAATAACGGCGGAATCATATCCGCCGTGCGTTTCTCGCTCTTCTCCAGCTCATCTTGCGGGATTATGCGAATACTCATTCAGATGACTTTTCCTGTTTCTGGCGGACTTCACGGTACCAGCGCGGGTGATGTTTCTTCGCCCATGAGCTGGTAACCCATCCTTCCACCATCGCGGTAATGGTGCCTTTCACCCAAAGGGCGGCGTAAATGTGCACCATGATAACCACAATTAACGCTACTGCGGCAAATGAATGCAGCATTAACGCGAATCGGATCACCGGGATTGAGAAAGCAGGCGCAAAATACGGACGCCAGATGACCACTCCGCTCACCAGCAACAGGACCAGGAAGATAATCGCCGCCCAGAATACGCATTTCTGGCCGAAGTTATAACGTCCCGTGTCACCTACTTCCTCGTTGACGACAATCTTACGAATATTCTTCGCCCAAAAGATATCATCCCGATTGATTAGATTGTGGTGCCAGTAACGGAAAAACATGATGATAAACGAGGCAAACATGATCACGCCGACAAACGGGTGCACAATTCGCGCCAGTTGCGGAGTGCCCATGATGTGCATCAGCCAGTTAAAAGATGGGAAGAGAAAGCCCATCCCGCTCACTGCCGCCAGAATGAAGCAGAAGGCGGTGATCCAGTGGTTGATGCGTTCCGGCGCCGTGTAGCGCACGATGGTGTCACGTCGTTTCATTTGCGCACCTCGTCTTTTTCTTCATGCAGATTGTCTTCTTCCTCTTCCGCACGGTTCGGGCCTACGCCGACGTAGTGGAAGATACTGGCCGCAAATGTCGCTGCAAAGCCGACGGCTGCGAGAGGTTTCCAGATGCCTTTCCAGAATTTCACGGTGGCGCTGATTTCCGGGTTCTCCGGCAGACCGTGGTACAGATTCGGCTTGTCGGCATGGTGCAATACGTACATTACGTGCGTACCGCCAACGCCTGCCGGATCGTACAGACCCGCGTTTTCGTAACCACGCGTTTTCAGCTCCGCTACGCGCTCGCCGGCCAGCGTTTTCATCGACTCTTTGGTGCCGAAATGAATGGCGCCGGTTGGGCAGGTTTTCACGCAGGCCGGTTCTTGCCCGACCACCACGCGGTCAACGCACAGCGTACATTTGTAGACGCGGTTGTCTTCCGGGTTGAGGCGCGGTACGTCGAACGGACAGCCCGCGATACAGTAGCCACAGCCGATGCACTGCTCGGACTGGAAGTCGACGATCCCGTTGGCATACTGAATGATTGCGCCTTCAGCCGGACACGCCTTCAGGCAGCCCGGATCGGCACAGTGCATACAGCCATCCTTGCGGATAAGCCATTCCAGTTTGTCGTTTTGTTCCACTTCTGAGAAGCGCATTACCGTCCAGGATTTAGCGGTCAAATCAGCCGGGTTGTCGTACACCCCAACGTTGTTACCCACTTCATCACGGATGTCGTTCCATTCAGAACACGCCACCTGACACGCTTTACAGCCGATACAGGTGGTGACGTCGATAAGCTTCGCCACCTCTTCCTGATGGTCCCGCGCCTGAGGCGCGGGGGTGAAACCGTTAGTGGCGGAACGACGAATGATGTCTTGCGATTGATAAGCCATAGGTCGTCTCCGTTACACCTTTTCCACGTTCACGAGGAAGGACTTAAATTCCGGCGTCTGCGTGTTCGCATCACCGACGAATGGCGTTAACGTGTTAGCGATAAAGCCTTTTTTCGCCACACCTTCGTAGCCCCAGTGAATCGGAATACCGATAGTGTCGATATCCTTACCGTTAGCCTTCAGCGTGCGAATACGTTTAGTCACCACCGCTTTGGCCTTAATGTAGCCGCGGTTAGAGGAGACTTTGACGGTATCGCCATGGGAGATACCGAGCTTATTCGCCAGCTTCTCGCCAATTTCCACAAACTGTTCCGGCTGAGCGATGGCGTTCAGCAGCGCGTGCTTGGTCCAGTAGTGGAAGTGCTCGGTCAGACGGTAGGTCGTACCGACGTACGGGAACTTATCTGCTTTACCCAGTGCTTCCGCGTCACCTTTAAAGATACGTGCGGCAGGGTTAGAGATAACGTTCGGGTGCAGCGGGTTAGTGCCCAGCGGCGTTTCAAACGGCTCGTAGTGTTCCGGGAACGGACCTTCCGCCATCTTATCGATAGCAAACAGGCGTCCCATCCCTTCCGGCTGCATGATGAACGGCCCAACGTTGCTGCCCGGTGCGGCGGCGCTGTAGTCCGGAATATCCATCCCGCTCCATTTTGCCCCGTCCCATTTCAGGATCTGACGTTTTGGATCCCACGGATTCCCCTGCGGGTCAGCAGAGGCGCGGTTGTACAGAATACGTCGGTTGAGCGGCCACGCCCATGCCCAGCCCAGCGTATTGCCAAGGCCTGACGGGTCGGCATTATCGCGACGCGCCATCTGGTTGCCTTCCGGCGTCCAGCTACCGGCAAAAATCCAGCAGCCGCTGGAGGTCGTGCCATCGTCACGCAGTTGGGCGAACGAGCTAAGCTGTTGGCCTTTCTTGACGATAACCGCACCGGTTGCCGGGTCGGTAATGTCGGCCAGCGCTTTACCGTTACTCTCCATCGCCACTTCTTCCGAAGCCGGTTCGTGCGGGGTGGAGTAGTTCCAGGTCATGCTCAGCACCTGTTCCGGGTTCGCGCCACCCTGCTCGGCATACATCTTACGCAGGCGTAAGAAGATACCAGCGAGGATTTCGCCATCGGTAACGGCAATCCCTGGGGCATCAGCGCCTTTCCAGTGCCACTGCAGCCAGCGACCGGAGTTGACGATAGAACCATTCTCTTCGGCGAAGCAGGTGGATGGCAGACGGAATACTTCGGTCTGGATTTTCGACGGGTCAACATCGTTCGACTCACCGTGGTTCTGCCAGAAGGTGGAAGTCTCAGTGTTGAGTGGGTCGATAGTGACCAGGAACTTCAGTTTGGACAGTGAAGCCACAACTTTGTTTTTATTCGGGAATGACGCGACCGGGTTAAAGCCCTGGCAGATATAGCCATTCACTTTGCCCTGGTTCATCATCTCGAAGTACTGCAGGACGTCGTACCCTTTATCCCACTTCGGCAGCCAGTCGAAGCCCCAGCTGTTTTCCGCTGTCGCTTTATCGCCAAAGAAGGCTTTCATCATCGAAACGAAGAATTTCGGATAGTTGCCCCAGTAGTTCACCTGACCTTCCAGCAACGGTTTTGGTGTGTTGGCGGCAAGATAGGTTTGCAGGTCAGTCTGTTTTTCGCTCGGCAGCGTCATATAGCCTGGCAGGCTTTGTGACAGCAGGCCTAAGTCGGTCAAACCCTGAATGTTGGAGTGACCGCGCAGGGCGTTAACGCCGCCGCCTGCCATCCCCATATTGCCAAGCAGCAACTGGATCATCGCCATGGTACGGATGTTCTGCGCACCCACGGAGTGTTGCGTCCAGCCCAGGGCGTACAGGAACGACGCGGTTTTATCTTTGGCGCTTGTTTCTGCGATGTACTCACAGACCTTCAGGAAGTCGGCCTTTGGCGTCCCGCAGATGTTTTCTACGACGTCCGGCGTGTAGCGGGAGACGTGCTGTTTCAGCAGGTTCCACACGCAGCGCGGATGTTGCAGGGTGACGTCGCGTTTGGCGAAGCCTTTTTCATCCAGTTCGTAGTTCCAGCTGGTTTTGTCATACTTGCGTTTATCCGCGTCGTAGCCGGTGAACAGGCCATCTTCGAAACCGTAATCCTCACGCACGATCAGGCTGGCGTTGGTATAGGCCTCAGTGTATTCGCGGTTGAATTTTTCGTTGTTCAGCAGGTACAGCAAGACGCCTGACAGGAAAGCAATGTCAGTACCGGAACGAATCGGAGCATAGAAATCAGCTACCGCGGCGGTTCGCGTAAAGCGCGGATCGATAACAATCAGCTTCGCGCCGTTGTGAATTTTGGCTTCCATCGCCCAGCGGAATCCGACCGGGTGAGCTTCAGCGGCGTTACCGCCCATCACCACAACGAGGTTGGCGTTTTTAATGTCGACCCAGTGGTTGGTCATCGCACCGCGACCAAATGTTGGAGCAAGACTTGCTACCGTTGGTCCGTGTCAGACGCGTGCCTGGTTGTCGACCGCGAGCATACCGAGCGCGCGGGAGAATTTTTGCGTTAAATAGCCGGTTTCGTTACTGGAAGCGGAAGCACACAGCATCCCGGTGGAAAGCCAGCGGTTAACGGTTACGCCTTCGGCGTTTTGTGCAACGTAGTTAGCGTCGCGGTCTTCTTTCATCAGCTTAGCGATGCGGTCAAATGCCTCATCCCAGCTAATCTGTTGCCACTTATCAGAGCCTGGTGCGCGGTATTCCGGGAATTTCAGGCGGCTTTCGGAGTGGATGAAGTCCACAAGTCCTGCCCCTTTCGGGCACAGCGCGCCACGGTTCACCGGGTGATCCGGGTCCCCTTCGATATGGAAGATGGATGCTTTGGCGTTTTTAGCTCCGTCACCGAGGCTGTACATTAACAGTCCACAGCCAACGGAACAGTAAGTGCAGGTGTTACGGGTTTCACGGGTGCGCAGCAGTTTATATTGCCGTGTTTCCGCGAGCGCTACGCCGGGTGCAAAGCCCAGTGCCGCTGCCGTGGTGCCTGCCATACCGCCAGCGCAGATCTTAAAGAACTGCCTTCTGCTGACCTGCATGGTTCGCTCCTTGTTTCGACATTGTCACGTTCCCTCCGCTTTTCTATAACGCGAACGCGAGGGAAGTGGTTGTTATTTTTCTTTGCGGACGGGACCGCAAAGGTCCAGAATTGGGTGAATTTCCCTCCGTCCAGGAGGGGTTTGTAAAGAATACCACAATGTTGGTATGTGTGTTCCAATATGGTTAAAAGAAAGTGAATAAGATTATTCAAGAAAACATCAAGAATGTGACATCTCCGACAGGATCTCGTCAGTTGACCCTCTGGAAACGCGAGGATTTGCAACATCCTCAGCCTGATGAGGTAGCTGAAGAAGTGCCTGTGGCGCTGGTATTCAACGGGATTTCACACGTGGTGATGATGGCATCACCGAAAGATCTTGAGCACTTCGCGATAGGTTTTTCACTTTCTGAGGGCATCATTGAGTCCCCACAAGATATTTACGCGATGGACGTAGTGCCTTCCTGCAACGGATTGGAAGTGCAGGTTGAGTTGTCCAGCCGTCGCTTTATGGGGCTGAAAGAACGTCGTCGCGCTCTGGCCGGTCGCACCGGCTGCGGTGTTTGTGGTGTGGAACAGCTTAATGATATTGGCAAGCCGGTCCAGCCGCTGCCGTTTACCCAGACATTCGATCTGGGGCATCTCGATAACGCTTTACGGCATCTCCCTGATTTCCAACCTGTTGGGCAACTGACAGGCTGCACGCACGCGGCTGCCTGGGTTCAGCCGTCAGGTCATCTGGCGGGTGGGCATGAAGATGTCGGGCGTCATGTTGCGCTGGATAAACTGCTGGGGCGACGCGCAATCGAAGGGGAGGTCTGGCAGCAAGGCGCAGTATTAGTCTCCAGCCGCGCCAGCTACGAGATGGTGCAGAAGTCGGCAATGTGCGGCGTGGAAATTCTGTTTGCCGTCTCTGCGGCGACCACGCTTGCCGTGGAAGTTGCCGAACGCTGTAACCTGACGCTGGTGGGTTTTTGCAAACCGGGCAGGGCGACGGTCTACACGCATCCGCAACGTCTGATCGCGCTGTGACGCCACCAGGCGGCCAGAATGCTGCCTGAAAATGCCAGTTCCATGATTACGGCAACTGGCGAGCCGATAATCATATTGTTCAGTAGCCAACACAGGCTACCGCACAATGTGTAACCCCGTAGTTTTCCGCTGCGTTTTTGAAACGACGCAAAGGTCATCAGCAGGCTTCCCATCAGCGGCAAAATACTCGACAGATTTTGCCAAAGATAAACGCTACACAGCAGCGATCCCAGCATAAATCCCCACATCGCCCAGCGGTGAAACGTGACGATGGCCGTCGCGTAGCGGCATGCGGCAATGATCATTAACCCAGCTGCAGCGTGTTGATCCAAAAGATAGAAATGGATAGCCAACAGGGAAGTGGAACTGGTGAGCAGAGATAAGGTGATAGCCCGGCGCTGAAAATGAAAAGCGGAAATATCCAACAAAAAGCTGATGCCAGCCAGAATCTGAGAGAGGAGAAATGCGTTCATAATGTGCGCCAACAATTGAAGAGTGACGGGACAATAATCGACGCATCAACGTAAGGCGTTAACCTTTGTTAAGACGCTGGCGAATACGAGACAGGCTAACGGGAGTAATGCCGATATAGTTGGCGAGATCGCGCTGAGTGAGCTGCGACTCCCAGTCCGGGAAGTGTGTTTGTACGTACTGGTAGCGTTGCTCTGGGGTATTGAGCAGCAGCATTTGTTCTTTTTTCTCTTTATAGATCAACTGCTGGACCAGTAGCTGGGTCCTAATATCCTGATTTTCCGGCGCATCCAGCAACGCCAGCGGTATTTCACTGGTTTCGCCAGCGGCGATCATTTGCAGACTGTAATCAGCAGGCGTGTTGGTTAGCCAGTTCAGGTACAAAAAGCAGTATTCCCCGGCAAAGTAGAACTCTTTAACCCTTTCAACGCCACTGTCTGCGTGATACACCGCACGTGCAACGCCATGATGTAAAAGATGAATTTTACTTTGCGGTTCACCCTGACGCAGTAACCAACTTCCCGCCGGTTGCGTTTTTCTTCGGCTGCCTGCAAGCCATTGTGATTCCCGATTATGTGACATCTTATCTCTCAAATAATTTGAATGAGACTGGCAAATCATTCCGCTTTTAGTTGTTCGATTATCAGCCTATTATTTATCACATCAAGGCACGGTGCCTTACTCAAACAACTTAGTTAAAGGGTTTATATCATGAAAAGCATCAAAACTTTTGTCGCAGTTATCGCTCTGGCTACTTCTTTCGGTTCTTTCGCTGCTCAGACCGTTACCGCAACCGGTTCTACGCTGGAAAGCGCTGAAGCAAAAATTGCCGCTCAGGCTGAACGTGCAGGCGCCAGCGATTATAAAATCACTCAGGCTTACACCGGCAACCGCGTGCACATGACCGCAGAACTGCTGAAATAAGATACCTTAGTACTGTCGAAAGAGCGCCCTTGAGGCGCTTTTTTCATTTCTGATATTTACTGCCTGAGCAATGCAATAAACGCTTCATATCCGGTCAATCCCGCAATAGTATCAGCCTGATGGCTGCTCAGTACGCTGGATAAATAACTGAAGATTTTTAGTTCATGCCGCGCCTCAGCGGCGGCACAGGCGATCAGGACATGACTGACCGGTTCGTTATTCACCAAAATGGGCTGCGCGAGGGTGATAAAGAAACCGCGGAAACGACGCTCCTGTTCGCTCCAGCAATGAGGAATCGCCAGGCGATTCACTATCAGGTTTTCACCTTCATGCTCCCGGGCGCAAATGCGTAGCGCTTCGTCCTCAGTGATATGGCCCTGAGCCACAAGCTGGCCGCAGATCCGACCGATGATACTCTGCCAGCTTTCGGCCTTCATATTGGCGTAATGGAAGCAGCCCTGCTGTAAAAAGAAACGTTCGGGCTGCTGGCGGATAAAGGCCGTCGCAAGAAAGTGTTTGATCTGCTCGGTACCCGCTGCGGTGATAATATTCTTGATAGTTAATGTATTTTTTAGAGATTCATCAAGCAGATAGTGACTATTGTTGACGATTAACAGCGGGGTGATTTCTTCGCTGATGGCGCTGACTTCACTTGTATTTCGCGCAATGATCACCCGACAATTCAGGACATCCCGCTCAATAGCCTGTTGGTTGATGGTGGCGATAGCATTCTGGTCGGATAATAAAATGACCGGCTGACGCTCGTTTTGATGCCGCTCCAGCGCACAGGCGAAGTAAAGCCCGATGAGATCGCTATCGAACAGCGGGATATCCAGTTTTTCGCGCAACAGGGCGATAAAACGCAAACTCAAATCGAAAGCGGCAGGCCAGGTAGACTTCAGGTTATGCATACTGCTCTGGCGATGCTCCGGTACCCAAACCGGGGCAGAGACGCATCTCAGCAGGTGGCCGGTAATATTTTCAACCAGTTGGGCATCGATAACGTTCAACGCGGCAATGCCGGGAACGCTTTTTAACAAGCAGGTCACCGCATTGGCCGAGATGGTCATTGCCTGACGTTGCCTGATTTCCAGAAGACCGATCAGGGTTCTGAAAGCGTTTTCGCCCAGGTAGACTCCTCCTTGTTCCACCGCATTTTTCAGTGATATATACCGACACTCCGGCCACGATCCGGTGAGCTGATTACGCAGGGCGTAGACTGCCAGCACCAGACTTGCCAGGTACTCTCCCGAGATGAACGGGAATTCATCAAGTTTTTCACATGCAGTGTTGAGCCTGTCGATGTTGTCTCGGGTAATACCTGGCAGTGGAATTAAGAGTGGATCTTTTTTAAGCAGATTTGCCAGCAGGATTATGCGCTTTTCTTCTGGTTCATCAATGAAATGACCGACTCCCGGGCGGCTGGCAAGACAAAAGGCGCGCTCATAGCGCTGTTTCAAACGCGGGAGACGATCGGCCACCCAGGTTTCAGGTAAATTGAGTGCTGAAGCCAGCTGTACGCGGGGTGTAAAGGTATTAAGCAGAAGAAAGGCCAGCAACCGGTCATCATTATCATGGCGTTGCAGAAGCTGAAAATAACCGCGTCTGTCGACAATTTCCAACTGATATCCTGCACCACCACCGGGCTGAATGCGGGCCTTACCGCTGAGGGTAAAGTTGAGGTAATCAATATCGCGCAGGATGGTTCTGCCCGACACGCCAGTTTGCCGCGCCAGCTCGCCCAGCGAACACGGCTGCTGTTCGAGGAGATCGACAATCTTTAACTGGCGTTCCGATAGCATTAACTCTCCTGGCGAAAATCAGTGAGCGCGCAGACCTTTTCGGCCGTCAGCGCGGTGAGCAGTTCGCGCACCAGGGTAAACAGCGCGTTGTAATCCGATGCGGAAATCATGCCGCTGTTGGCGTGGAGATAACGTGTCGGCAGGCAGAGTGCCGCCACCGGACGACCCCCTCCCATAACGTTATAGCGTCCGCCGTCCGTCGCCCCGGTTTTCATAGTACAGAGCTGCAATGACGCACCGCTGCTTTCTGCACACTCTTTTAATGTGGCGACCAGTTGTTGATTCGGGAAATAGCGCTTATCGAACAGCATCAGACCAGGACCCTCACCAAGCTTGAGCGGGTATTTGATGGCGTCGATTCCGGGCACATCGCCCGCAACTGCGGTATCCAGCACGATCACCACGTCGGGCTTGATATGCTCGGCCGAGGTTTGCGCTCCGCGCAGCCCCACCTCTTCTTCCACGCTGCCCACGCCGTACAGGGTAATGTCGGGGTTATCGACGGTTTGTAAAAGCTCAGCCATCAGGGCGCAGCCGACGCGGTTATCCAGCGCTTTACCGACGATCTTATCTTCGCCCCAGCGAGCGAAATTGGCTTCCGGGCTAATGAAGTCACCGATCGCAATCCCGTATTTTTCTACTTCTTCGTGGCTGTTAGCGCCAATATCGATAAACATCTCGTCAAAGGTCAGCGGCTGCTGTTTCTGCTTTTCCGTCAAAGCATGCGGCGCCACGGAGCCGATGATGCCAGGGATTTTAACGCCTTTACGGGTACGGATAGAGACCCGATGATTGAGCATCGACTGGCTCCACCAACCACCAATGGTGGTGAAGCGCAAAAATCCGCTCTCGTCGATATGCGTGACCATAAAGCCGACTTCATCCATATGGCCGACAACCGCCACCTTCGGCCCGCGGTTGCCTTTGCGGGCGACAAAGCTACCGAGGCCGTCGAAGGTGATTTCATCGACGCTGGATTCCAGCGCGTTAATGAGAAGAGTACGAACTTCCTGTTCATCGCCGCTGACGGCGCTGGCTTCGCATAGCTGCTGAAGTAACTCAATGTTCATGGGCAAGCTCCTGCTGCGCGGCTTTACGTTTCAGCCACAACCCTTTCAGGATGATAATTAACGAAATGTTCAGTGCCAGACCGATAGCCAGCACCAGGTAAAATGATCCCACCGGAGACATCAGGCCAATCAGCGGATCAAAGATACCTAAACCCGGCGCGAGGCGTTTGATTCCAAAGGCGATAACCAGCATGCCGGTAATGCCACCGGAGAGCGTATTGGCGGTAATCATCGGCAGCGGCGCGGCCAGTGCGTAGGGGATGGCCGGCTCGGTGGCGACGGTGGCGCCGACGACAATCGCACTGCTGGCGGCGGCCTTCTCCTGTTGGGTAAACAGTTTGGGCGCTAAATAGGTAGCGATTCCCGCCGCGACGGGCGGCATCAGCGCCACCACGCCGACGATGGCGTACCAGTCATAGATATGTTTTTCCAGCAGCGAGAAGCAGAAGAACCAGGCCGTTTTATTGATTGGCCCGCCCATATCAAACGCCAGCATCGCACCAACGAGGAAGGCCGCGCCCATTTTCATGGATGGCGGAATGGTGTTCAGGAAGTGCAGCAGACCGCCCATGATGTCGGACATCACCGGGCCGATGACGTAGTAAGTCAGTACGCCGAACACCAGTAAAGTGACAAACGGGATCAGCATAGAACCAAGCAGTGGCTGTAGCGCTTTGCCGAGGCGAACCTTGCGAAACCACAGGACAAAGTAGCCAATTGCCAGCCCGAGTACGACCGCGCCGAGAAATCCTGCGCCGGACTGCGTACCCAGCAGGCCTTTATCGTTCGCCAGATAACACACCAGAAATGCTGGGGCAAAAGCGGGTTTATCGGCAATCGACCAGGCAATATATGCCCCCATAATCGGGATCATAAAGGTAAAGCCCAGATAGCCGATCGATTCAACAATCCAGGTGAACGACGGCGCGCCTTTCGACATATCGGTATAGGGCAAACCGAACTGTACCAGCATATTGGCGATGGCGACCAGAATACCGCCGCCGATAACAAACGGCAGCGCGGCGGAAACGCCCGCCATCAGGTGGCTCATTACGCTACCGTGCTGGACCTCCTGTTTTCCCAGCTTCACGCTGCTATCGGCGGCGAAAAGTTGGGAATGCGTCGGTAACTGCGTAAAAATCAGGTCGATATTTTTTAGCGCCTGGGAAATGGCGATTTCATAGACTTTTTTCCCGGCAAAACGCGCCCGGTCTTCGCCGCTCAGGCCGCGACCGGTGGCCAGAATGACATAATCGGCTGCGGCAATCTCTTCATTGCTCAGGCGGTTTTCGACGCCGCTTGAGCCCTGGGTTTCGACTTTAATCGTGTGGCCGAGCGAGCGCGCTTTTTGCTCCAGCGCCTCTGCCACCATATAAGTGTGGGCGATCCCCGCCGGACAGTTGGTGATCGCCACTAAACGTAAGGATGACTCCATAGCCGCTTCCTTATGAGGTTAAGGTCTGATTAAGCAGGGCGAGCACCTGGCTGGTGTCACCTTGCTTCAGTTGATCGATGAAATCCTGATGAATGATTTTGCGGCACAGGGTGCCGATGATTTTGACCTGATCGTCCTCGCCGGTTTGCGGTACACCGAGGCAGATCCAGCAGTTGACGTCCTCGCCGTCGCTGGCTTTCCAGTCCACGTTTTCTGATTTGCGCGCGAACAACACAAAGGGCTGCCTGATGCAGGCGCTCTTACCGTGCGGGACGGCAATACCCGAGCCAAAGCCGGTGGAATGCAGCTTTTCGCGCAGCAATAGCGTTTGCAGGAAAGTGCTGCGATCGGAGACATAGCCATTCTGAAACGCCATATCTGCCAATTGCTTGAGGATGGCATACACGCTATTCCCCTGAATATTCAGGTCAATGCAGTTAGCTGTAAGGGTTGTCATGTGGGGGGCTCCGTTAAAACTATTTGATTTGATTCTAACGGCGAGATGGCGAAGAGATGAGCGGCAATATGTCAGCGTGGAGTGACAATTTGAGGCCGAGTTAGCGCGTGGTTTTGTGGGGTAAAACACACAACGCTACAGGCGATTACCCTGATGAATATTTCGCCAGGGTAATTATTTTTTTAGTGTATTCCCGCCATCCTTAACAACGCGGTCACCACCGCGGCGGCAACAATCACCACGATTAGCGGCAGCTTGCGCCAGGCGAGAAATACCGCGAAGCCAACCCCAAGAACCCGCGCCATACCGGCAAAATGTTCGCCTTCGTAAAAGGTGGTCGCCAGCGCCACGGAGAACAGTAATACCGTTGCGGCGTCGGAAAGCAGCGCCTGCGAGCGTTCTGAGAACGCTAAACGGCTCCCAAGCTTCGCTCCTCCTAAACGCATTAAATAGGTTCCCAGAGATAAGATGGCGATACCGACGATAAACAGCGTCATGTTACCCATTATTTTTTCCTCGTCAGTAAGCCGAACAGTGAAAGCAGAACTGGCAAACCGACCGGCGCAAAGGGAATGGCGGCAAGCGACAGCCCGGCGCCGCTACAGGCGCGAATCAGCGTGGTGCGGTTTTTGAATGCCGGGACGACCAAAGCCAGCAGAATGGCAGGGAAGACGGCATCCAGGCCGATGGTTTCCGGTGCGGGGAGCAGTTTGCCGACGCCCGCGCCGATCAGTGTACCAACAGGCCAGAAAATCGCGACGCCCAGACCGCAAATCCAGTAGGCGGCTTTACGTTGTTCGGGCGTTTTTTGCGACAGGCCAAAAACCACGCTTTCGTCGTTCATGATATGGCAGCCGAGGAAACTGGCGGCCCGATTGCCCACCAGATCGCGCACCGTGACGCCAAACGGCACGTGTCGGGCGTTGACCAGTAAACCGGCAGCCGCAGCCGCCAGTGGGTTACCACCGCTGGCGACGATGCCGATAAACATAAACTCGGACGCCCCCGCCAGTACCGTAATAGAGAGTACAAACGGTACCCACAGCGGGAAGCCGTAAGCCATCGCCAGCGAGCCGTACGACATGCCGACAACGCCGACAGCCAGACAGACGAGAAATATTGCTTTCAGCGTGTCGCCTTTGAGACTGGAAAAATAATGTTTCATACCGTTTTAGCCATATCGAACGAATTTCCATTATAATGAACGGGAGCAGTTAACTTTACAAGTCGAACGATTCGTTCGATATAAAAAACATGGAGTCGTGAATGACCCAGCCCATCAGTATGATCGCGAAAAGCCTGGTGCGTGAACGTCAGCGCACCGGTTTGTCGCTGGCGGAGATTGCCCGTCGTGCGGGGATTGCAAAATCGACGCTCTCACAGTTGGAAGCGGGCAATGGCAATCCTAGCCTGGAAACGCTCTGGTCGCTGTGTGTGGCGTTGGACATTCCCTTTGCGCGCCTGCTGGAGCCGCAGGAGCAAAAAACGCAGGTGATTCGCCGCGGCGAAGGGACAAAAGTCGTGGCGGAACAGGCCCACTATCAGGCCATTTTACTGGCCGCCTGCCCACCGGGCGCGCGGCGGGATATTTATCTGTTGCTGACGCAGCCGGGCGCGGATCGTATTTCACAGCCGCATCCGCCGGGATCGGTTGAACATATCATCGTGACGCAGGGCAAGGCGATGGTGGGGTTGACGGAAGCGCCGGAAGAGTTAGGTGAGGGCGACTACATTTGTTACCCCGCCGATCGGGCGCATATCTTTAAAGCACTGGAGCCTGACACCCAGGCGATTCTGGTTTCTGAGCAGAATTGAAATTGCCGGATGGCGCTATCGCTTATCCGGCCTACAAAAAATAAAACCGTGTGCCCGGTAAGCTTGCACCACCGGGCACACGACTTACTGCAGATAGAACACCTCTTTCAGCTCTGCGCTAACCGGGCTGTTGTCCGGGTTTGCCGGCATTACGTCACGCATATGCTTCCACCAACGCTGGCAAACGTCGGTGCTGGCGACAGCGTCCCAGCGCGCTTCGGACTCAATCTCGACGGTGGCGAACAGCAGATTGCGCTCCCGATCGAGATAAATCGCGTAGTGATGGGCGCCGTGTTCTTTCAGCACCGCTTCCAGTTCTGGCCAGATGGGATTGTGCCGACGTTGATATTCAACGTGCGCGTCGGCATTTACCTGCATCACAAAGGCCTTGCGGATCATAACGCCTCCAGATACAGCTCGCGGACCTCGTCGCGGCTGGCGGTACGCGGGTTGCACGGCGCACACGGATCGGCCAATGCTTTGTCCAGCCAGCCTTCAATATCTTCTTTGGTCACGCCAAGGGAGCTAAAGCCCGCAGGAATACCGACACGCTTGCTGAGTGCTCGAATCGCCTTGATGGCCTCCATGCTTGCCGCTTCATCGCTCATGCCACGGGTATCGACGCCCATTGCCTGCGCCACGCGGGCAAAGCGCGCCACCGCGTTTGGGCGGTTAAAGTTTTCGATTACCGGCAGCAGGATGGCGTTGCAGACGCCGTGCGGCAGATTGTGGGTTGCGCCCGGCTGATGAGCCAGCGCATGCACCAGACCCAGACCGGCGCTGTTAAATGCCATACCCGCCAGATACTGACCAAACGCCATTTGCTCGCGGGCTTCGAGGTTATGGCCCTCGTCGACCGCTTTTGGTAGCCACAGATTGATCAGGCGAATCGCTTCCAGCGCGTTGGCATCGGTAAGCGGATGCGCACCAACGGAAACATAGGCTTCCACCGCGTGGGTCAGGGCGTCCATGCCGGTTGCAGCGGTGACGGAGGCCGGGATTTCCAGCATGACGCTGGCATCATCCACGGCGATATCCGGGATGATATTCGGGTCGATGATCACCTCTTTGACCTTGCGCGCAGAGTCGATAATAACCGCGTTGCTGGTCATTTCTGCTGCCGTACCGGCAGTGGTGTTGATGGCGACCAGCGGTACGCCCGCATTTTTCACTTTGCCCACGCCGGAGTAAGCGGTAGAAGGGCCTGGGTTGGCGGTCAGGATCTTCACCGCTTTAGCGGTATCGATCGGGCTGCCGCCGCCGAAAGCGATAATGTAGTCACATTCTGCGCCCTGATATGCTGCAAAACCCTGCTGCACCAGCTCCTCTGTCGGGTTCGGGAACACCTCATCAAACAGGTGGTAAGACATTTGATGTTCATCCAGCGCGGCAAACAGGCTGTCCAGCAGGCCCAGCTTCACCAGTTGACCATCGGTGACGATCAGCGCTTTGCCCCATTGTTTATTCGCCACGAGATCCACCATATCGGCAATCGCGCCGGCGCCATGCAGGCTAATTTTTGGCAGTGCCAACATAAAGCTCATCACTATTCTCCTTAACAATAAAATCCTGTAGGCCGGATAAAGTGAAGCCGCATCCGGCGTTGGGTTGGGAGGTATCAGTACAGCTCTACGGCGCTTGCCAGCGGCGTCACGCCAAAACGTTTGCCAAGGGCTATCAGTTCTTCGCGCGTGATGGTCTGCTTCATACCGCCCATCGAATAGATTTTGACCAGAACCTCGGCGGATTTCTCTGCGGTATCGATCAAACCGAACGCCTCGTCGAGGGTAGGTCCGCTGCCGAACACGCCGTGGAACGGCCACAGTACCAGCGAGTGTTTCTGCATTTCCTCGGCTGTCGCCTGGCCGATTTCATCCGTACCCGGCACCATCCACGGCAGAATGCCGACGCCATCCGGGAATACCACCAGGCACTCGGTGCTGCCTTCCCACAGTTTGCGGGTAATCAGCGCGGTGTTGTTTTCCAGCACGTAGGTCAGGGCGATCAGGTTGGTGGCGTGGCAGTGCATGATCACGCGGTCTTTGCCGTTCGTCGCTTTAATACGTTCGCAGTGGGAGAGGAAGTGAGCTGGCAGTTCAGAGGTTGGTACGGCCTCGTGGGTCAGGCCCCACAGGATATGGTAGCCCGCGCCGTCGCTGTCTACTTTCACCACGCCCAAATTTGCCGCGGGATCGAGCTGAACGTTACGGAAAAATTTGCCGGAACCGGTGACGATAAACGGCGTGTTCGCCAGCAATGGCATTGGCTGACTTAGCGCGATATAGCGTGGTTCTTTATGGAAATCGGCGCTAAACGGTGCAATGTCTGCCTCATCCAGACGCAGCGTCAGGTTGCCGCCGTTACGCTCGTCCCAGCCTTTCAGCCACGCATCAGAAGTGGCTTTGATCATCCCCTGGACGAACCAGGAAGTAGTAATGTTTTGCATCTTCGGTGTTCCTGTTTATTGCCCGAACGTTATCGGGTCTTACGATTGCCGGATAAGCGAAGCGCCATCCGGCAATCGTGTTTCATTCATTGCCGGATGGCGACGCGGGGCGTCTTCTCCGGCCTACAAGTCTGGCGTCACGGTTAGCTACGTTTGCTCAAAATCTCTTTTTCATAGGCGCGCACGCTTTCCAGCCACTGGCTACCCGCTGGCGTGTCGTGGCGCTGGCAATACATCTCCCAGACGGCCTGCCACGGCAGTGATTTTTGCTCTTCCAGCAGGGCCAGGCGTGCGGTGTAGTCGCCGCTGGCTTCAAGCTGACGCAGTTGTTCGGTCGGTTCTAACAGCGCGCGCAGCAGCGCTTTTTTCATATTGCGAGTGCCAATCACCCACGCGGCGATGCGGTTAATGGAAGCGTCGAAGAAGTCGAGGCCAATGTGTACGCGGTCGAACAGGTTGTGGCGGACGATCTCGCTGGCAATTGCCTGAGTTTCATCATCCAGCAGCACAACATGATCGCTGTCCCAACGCACCGGACGGCTGACGTGTAGCAGCAGGCGCGGTACGTACAGCATGGCGGCGGAGATTTTGTCGGAAATTACTTCGGTCGGATGGAAGTGACCCGCATCCAGGCATAGCGCGGTTTGACGGCTGGTGGCGTAACCCATATAGAACTCGTTGGAGCCCACGGTGTAGCTTTCAGCGCCGATGCCAAACAGTTTGCTCTCAACGGCATCGATATGGTGCGCCGGGTCGAGTTTCTCGCTGATCACCTCGTCCAGTGCTTCCAGCAGGCGCTGGCGCGGCGCTAAACGGTCAACGGTGATGTCTTTCATGCCATCCGGGATCCAGATGTTCATCACCGACGGTGTACCCAACTGCTCGCCAAAATACGCCGAGACGCGACGGCTGGCTTTGCAGTGATCAATCCAGAACTGGCGAATGGTGTCATCGGCGTGGGCCAGCGTGAAGCCGTCAGCGCTCAGCGGGTGAGAGAAGCAGGACGGATTGAAATCCAGCCCTAACTGGTTCGCTTTCGCCCACTCAACCCAGTTTTTGAAGTGTTCAGGTTTGATTTGGTCGCGGGCAACCGGCGTATCCGATTCCAGATAGATCGCGTGCAAATTCAGGCGTTTTGGTCCCGGAATCAGGC
The DNA here is from genome assembly GCF_030334595.1 of Citrobacter sp. Ce104. Lineage (NCBI taxonomy): Bacteria > Pseudomonadati > Pseudomonadota > Gammaproteobacteria > Enterobacterales > Enterobacteriaceae > Citrobacter > Citrobacter sp. Ce104. The sequence continues at coordinate 74,626 of NZ_JAOWDP010000021.1, read as the reverse complement.
TTAGCGCTTGCTCCAGATCGGCCCGCAGTTCGGTGGCGTTACGCGCTTTGCCCGGATAGTTGCCGGTAGCCTGAATACCGCCGGTGAGCGAGCCTTCCGGATTCTCGAAACCGGCGACATCATCGCCCTGCCAGCAGTGCATGGAGACCGGCAGACGATCGAGCTGGCGCAATGCCGCCTCGACATCAATGCCTACCGCGGCGAAACGCAGTTTTGCCAGTTCCCAGGCTTGTTCAAGTTGAGTGGTCATGCGCAAAGCTCCTTTGTCTGTCGTAGTGATTGAAACTGCGCCTGGTAGCGGGCAATTTCACTTTCAGGATTTGGAATAAAGGTGGTCAGGTCGTAGTTGGCGCGTACTACCTGACGGAAATCATCGACGTTGTTAAGCTCGTCCAGCGTCATCAACTGGATGCCGATATTGCCGAGCGTGGAGGCCTCAATCGGGCCGGACATAACGCGAATCCCGCAGGCATCCGCGCACAGCTGGTTCAGTAAGACGTTCTGGCAGCCGCCACCGACGATGTGCAGTTGGCTAAACGCTGCGCCTCGCAGCTGCGCCAGTTCTTGCAGAATATCGGCGTATAGCAACGCCAGACTGTCGAAGATACAGCGCGCCAGTTCGGCGTTTTGCAGGGGAACGGGTTGGCCCGATTCACGACAGGCTGCCTGAATTTCGGCACTCATATCGTCGGGATTGATAAAGCGATCGTCGTTCGGGTTTATCAGGAACTGGCAGGCCGGCAGCGCTTGCGTTTCGGCGATAAGCGTTGGCAGATCGGTAATCTTGCGCTCTTTTAAAACGCGCTGGAGCAGCCATAACCCCATAATATTTTTCAGTACGCGGTAGCGCCCTTCCGCGCCCCCTTCGTTGGTGATGTTCGCCGCCAGCGCCGCATCGTTGGTATACGGTGTTCTGCTCTCAAAACCCATCAGCGACCAGGTACCGGAAGAAAGATACGCGCTGTTTTTGTCGGCCAACGGCGAAGCAATTACCGCACTGGCGGTGTCGTGACTGGCGACGGCCACGACCGGAATGCGATTTTTCTGTGGGCAAATCCAATGGCCAATTACGTTCCCCGGGTGCGTCGGGCGACCAAACCAGGCTTTGTCTGCCCCGGTCCACGCCAGCAGCGTGTCATCCCAGTCGTCGGTGTTGATATTGACGAGCTGCGTAGTGGTGGCGTTGGTGTATTCCCAGTTCATTTCACCGGTCAGGCGAAAGCTGAAGTAATCGGGGATCAGCAGGGCATGAGCCACCTGCGGGAGCAGTTCTGGCTGCTGTTCAACCAGTGCACGCAGCTGATACAACGTGTTAAAGGGCAGAAACTGAATGCCGCTGCGGCGATAAATTTCACCTTTACCCGGCTGCGTCATCGCCTGCGCCATAATGCCGGCTGTACGGCTATCGCGGTAAGAGACCGGCAGACCAACACGCTGACCAGCGTTATCGATCAGGACGTAATCTACGCCCCAGGTATCAATGCCGATGCTGTCTATCCGAATGCCTTCATCACAGACTTTTTTCAGGCCAAGACGAATGTCATTTTCCAGGCTGTCGATGTCCCAGGTATCAAAACCGTCAGTTTTTTGCAGACAGTTAATGAAGCGGTGGATTTCACGCAGCGTCAGGGTGCGGTGTTCACTGTCGTAACGCGCCAGCATTACGCGCCCACTGGATGCGCCGAGATCGACAGCGACACAATGGCGAAAAGTCATAGCGAGGTCCTTCTGAGTTTTATTGCACTCAGTCTAAGAACCCCTGATAAAGCGTACCTTCTTGACAGTGACAGCCCCAATTAGCGGCTGGCAACACGGCAAAGGTGAACGTGATGTTGTTCACAGTTTCCGCTAATAGCGCGGATTTTGGCGGATGTGACGCCTTCCGCATTTCCCGATCTTTCCCGCCATTTCTTGAAGAATTAACCGTGTTTACGCACTTTGGCGTCAAAAATTTAAGGTGAGGGTAGTAACCCTTAATTACTATTCAGCCATATTCGTTAATCAGGGGGAGCCGTCATGACCGTACTGCATTGCGTGGATTTTTTTCCGACAGGTAAAGCGCCAGTGGCTATTGAACCACGCCTTCCTCAACCCGCATTTCCTGAGCATCATCATGATTTTCATGAAATTGTAGTGGTCGAGCATGGCACGGGGATCCATGTGTTTAACGGACAGCCTTACACCATTAGCGGCGGGACGGTGTGTTTCGTCCGCGATCATGACAGGCATTTATATGAACATACTGACAATCTGTGCCTGACCAACGTTCTGTATCGCTCTCCGGATGCGTTTCAATTTCTGGCTGGGCTGAATCAGCTTTTGCCTCAGGAACAAAATGGGCAGTATCCCTCCCACTGGCGCGTAAACCAGGGCGTACTGCAGCAGGTTCGTCACCTGGTGGGGCAGATGGAGGCGCTCGGCGAGGGGATGGATACGCCGACGGCGGCAAATCGCGAGATCCTGTTTATGCAGTTACTGGTGCTGCTGCGTAAAAGCAGCCTGATGGAAGCGGCCACTGATAACGACGCGCGGCTTAATCTTCTGATGGCGTGGCTGGAAGATAACTTTGCCGACGAGGTGTGTTGGGAGGCGCTGGCCGAGAAGTTTTCGCTCTCTTTACGCACTTTGCACCGCCAGCTTAAACAGCAGACAGGACTGACGCCGCAGCGCTACCTTAACCGTCTGCGGCTCATTAAAGCCAGGCATCTGCTTCGTCACAGTGATGACAGCGTGACAGATATCGCTTATCTCTGCGGTTTCGGCGACAGTAACCACTTTTCGACGCTTTTCCGCCGTGAGTTCGAGTGGTCACCGCGCGATATTCGTCAGGGGCGCGACCTTATTGCGGGAAGCAGCCTTCAGTAACGCGAAAGCTATCAACGTTTTTTATCGCCGAATCTCAGATAATCATGTCCCTCAACGCCGGATGGCGGCTACGCCTTATCCGGCCTACGTGTCACGTAATCTGTAGGTCGGATAAGGCGTAGCCGCCATCCGACAGGGAATATTGTGATGGCGAACCATCTGGTCCTTCTGAAATCAGACTTTTTTGCGCATGAAAAGCAGGCGGTCGCCGTGGCCGATCGTTATCCGCAGGATGTCTTTGCTGAACATACTCATGAGTTTTGCGAACTGGTACTGGTCTGGCGCGGCAATGGGTTACATGTTCTCAACGAACGTCCGTACCGGATAACCCGTGGCGATCTGTTTTACATTCGCGCCGAAGATAAACACTCCTACACTTCCGTTAACGACCTGGTGTTACAAAATATCATCTACTGCCCGGAACGATTGACGCTGAATGTTGACTGGCAAGGGGCGATCCCCGGCTTTAACGGTACGCCGCGGCAGCCGCACTGGCGTCTCGGTAGCGTTGGTATGACCCAGGCCCGGCAGGTGATAAGCCAGCTTGAGCATGAAAGTAATCAGCGTGATGCGCAGGCTTTTACCATGGCGGAACTGCTGTTCGGGCAACTGGTGACGCTCCTTAAACGCCATCGTTACGCCACAGATACGCTCCCGGTGACATCGAGTGAAACGCTGCTGGATAAACTGATCACCGCGTTAGCCGGTAGCCATGAGCATGCGTTCGAACTGGATAAGTTTTGCGAGCGTGAACGGTGCAGCGAGCGCGTTTTGCGCCAGCAGTTTCGCAGTCAGACCGGGATGACCATCAACCAGTATCTGCGCCAGGTGCGGGTCTGTCATGCTCAGTATCTGCTCAAGCATAGCCGGTTGATGATTAGTGAAATTTCTATGCGCTGCGGCTTTGAGGATAGTAACTACTTTTCGGTGGTGTTCACGCGCGAAACCGGGATGACGCCGAGCCAGTGGCGTCATCTCAGCACTCAACATAATTAGCTGGCCATTCCCAGACCCACAATGTTTGCCGCGACAATGATCACCACGCAGCCAAGGCTTAGCACGCTGACCGGCCGGCGTCCTGCATTGCTCCACTCTTTCATGATCAGGCCCACGATGCCACCGCACAGGACGTAGAAGCTCATGTGCAGCATCCAGCTCATGTAGTCATATTGCGCCGGAATTTTGGCATGGCCCCAGGCGTAAAAGAAGAACTGGAGATACCACATCAGACCAGCAAGCGCCGAGAACAGGATGTTGCTGATAATCAGCGGTTTGGCTAACGAGAAGTCGGCTTTTACTGACAGGTTTTTCATTTTTGCCAGACGAATGAAGCAGTATCCCAGATTGATCACCGCGCCGCCGCCCATGATGACGACGTAGCTGGGCAGGGCGACATACAGCGGATCGATACCGAGCGCAGCAGCGGCTTCGTGCATGGGTTTAGCCGCATCCATCGCAAAGGACATCCCTGCGGAGAAAAAGCCGCACATCACCGCCAGTATCAGACCTTTTTTCAAATTGAACTCTTCGGCTTTGATGCCCATCTTGCGCTCTTTTAACTGTCCGGCGCGGGTAACAATCGCCACACCGATCAGGGCGACCAGCACACCGAGCAGGGTCATACGCCCACCAGGTGTGCCGATGAGCACGTCAAATTTACCGGCAATGATTGGCGTCATTAAGGTGCCAACAATCAGCGTAATACCGATAGCGATCCCGATCCCCATCGACATCCCGAGGTAGCGCATGGTCAGACCATAGTTGATGTTACCAATCCCCCACATGGCACCGAACAAAAATACCGGTAGCAGTGTGGACGCGCTGAATGAACTGTAATAGGTCCAGAAGTCCGGCAGCAGGATCGCGCTGACGAGCCAGGGAAGGATCAGCCATGAAACAAAACCACCAATGGACCACATGGTTTCCCAGGACCAGTGTTGTACCTTTTTAAAGGGGGCATAGAAACAAGCGGCACTAGCGGCACCGATAAGATGCCATATTATCCCCATCGTAATTGCGTTACCCATTCTGTTTCCTTTTGAATTATCGATTTGGCAGGATGAAAATCACCCGTTTTGATGTTCAAAAGTCTAAAGAGTGAGCAATGAATTAACCTTCAGCATGCTGCCGCGTGATGAGTAATGCTGGCAAAATTCAGGGGATGAAAGGGATGTTGATCACAAATGCGGCTCCGCCCCTCTTTTTTTGAGAAGGGCGGAAATATCGAGGATTAGCAGATTCTTACTGCCTGAATACCCAGTAGCCAGGCGAGTTTTTCCAGCACCTCACCATGATGCCCCAGGCCAATGCTGCAATGATGAGCGGGGCCGCCCATGCACCATTGCGTGGTGAACTCGCGAGCCGATAATGGGAAGCGATAGCGGCTGTTGGTGTTGCCGATATCCAGGACTTCACCTGCCACCGCTTCACCTTCGGCATACTGTAAACGCACCCCATTTTCAGCATCTTCAATTACCGAAAGAAAGGTTACCGGGCCAGCTTTCACGGTCATCTGAATAGACACACCTTTACCGGGTTTGCCATGATAAACCGGCAACGGCACCAGATTTACCGGACCATCCGCCATCAACGGGTGTGCCGGACCATCATGTCCCCATAAAACAACATCATCGGTAAATTCAATACCATAGGGTTCTGAAAATGATCCGCCAGCGCCCAGAAGTTGCTGAATTTTCATCGCCAGCACATTTTTGATTTCATATTCTCCCGCTACGGGAATACCACGGTGGGTGAGCAGCGTGTTGCCGAGAATAATTGAGGTGATGATGTTCTCGTAAGCGTTACCGTTACGACCTTCATAGTAATAAGCGAGTGCACCGAGTTTATTCTGGGCAATCAGTTTATCCATGGCGCAGGCAGTGGTGATTGCCCGGCCAAGCTCTGCAGGTTCGCATGCCGCATCCAACTGAAGCACACGATGCATTTCCTGTTGTTTGGTGTTGAAGTCTGCCTCGCTGACCTGTTCGCGATATTCCGCCAGCTCACACATCTCCAGTGGCTTAAAGCGGACGCCCATTTTGGCGGACAAATTCGTCATATTGCTGTAAACGTCCACCATGCCGTCATAATAGTGTCCGAGGACGCCGACCTGGCAACTTGCCAGCATTTGACGAGCGTTGAGGGCTTGTAGCCACTGCGCCGTTTGTTGCCAGACGTACTCATCGCCCTGTAATGCACCAACGATCAATTGAAAGCGGATATTCGCACGGTTAAACACGTTTGCTAGTTCGGGGGCGCTGCAGGCCTGACAGTGCGCCAGCCACTCTCCAGTTCGCCCGCCCCGATCGGGGATTTGACGGATAGTTGAATAGGGCAGCCCTGGCTCTGGCTGTAGGGCCAGAATAATGACCGGTTTATTGATACTCTGCACAAGGGGTAGCACCGTTGAGCTGAGCGCGTAGGTGCTGATGTAAAGGCAGACTGCATCGACTGGTTGTTGCTGCAACCGTTTGATAAGGGCATCGGCTTTATTGACGTTATCAATCAGGCCGCCATTAATGACGGTGGCTTGTTGCGCCGTCAGACGCTCATCAATTGTTTGCAGGTAGCCCTGAAGACGTGATTCCAGGCCTGTAAACTGGGGCCAGTATGTGTCGAGACCGATACCGAAAAGGGCGATATTGACAGACATAGCAAGATTTCCTTGTGAGATAATTCGCAAACTATCTCGTGCTTTATCTCCCATGTCCTTCATGTCGCTGCCTGTTTTCTACCCAGGTTGGCAAAATTCGCCTGATTTTCCTAATGATGCTCACACTTTTACCGCATAATAACCCTGTAAAGAGTACGGCATTGATAATCATTTTCAATATCATTTAATTAACTATAATGACCCAACTGCTTACGCGGCGTTAACACTGGCCGCCCGACAATACTGGAGATGATTATGAGTTATACACTGCCATCCCTGCCGTACGCTTATGATGCCCTTGAACCGCACTTCGATAAGCAGACGATGGAAATCCACCATACCAAACACCACCAGGCTTACGTAAACAACGCGAACGCTGCGCTGGAGAGCCTGCCTGAATTCGCTAGCCTGTCTGCTGAAGAACTGATCGCTAAACTGGATCAACTGCCAGCAGACAAGAAAACTGTTCTGCGCAATAACGCGGGCGGCCACGCTAACCACAGCCTGTTCTGGAAAGGTCTGAAAACCGGTACTACGCTGCAGGGCGATCTGAAAGCGGCTATCGAACGTGACTTCGGTTCCGTCGACAACTTCAAAGCTGAATTTGAAAAAGCTGCGGCAACCCGTTTTGGCTCCGGCTGGGCGTGGCTGGTTCTGAAAGGTGACAAGCTGGCTGTTGTTTCCACCGCTAACCAGGATTCCCCGCTGATGGGTGAATCTATCTCTGGCGCTTCCGGCTTCCCGATCGTGGGCCTGGACGTTTGGGAACACGCTTACTACCTGAAATTCCAGAACCGTCGCCCGGACTACATCAAAGAGTTCTGGAACGTGGTGAACTGGGACGAAGCTGCCGCGCGTTTCGCAGCGAAAAAATAAGTTCTACGCATTAACGAAACCCCTACAGGCGATGCTTGTGGGGGTTTTTTTGTGATCAAACTCAATATAAAAACGATGATCCACTTAAATTGAAACAAGGTTTTATTATGCGAGTGGGATCACTTTTATAGTCTCTATGAATGTCTATCTTCTTTCCATCAAGACGGGCGCATCTCAAAAGCAAGATGCAATCGCCCATAAAAATTGCCCCATTTTTATGTCTACAGGTGATGGAAATGCAGATCAAACGAACGATAGAGAAAATCCCAGGCGGTATGATGCTGGTGCCGCTTTTCCTGGGCGCGTTGTGTCACACCTTTTCCCCCGGCGCCGGGAAATATTTCGGCTCCTTTACCAACGGTATGATCACCGGTACGGTACCTATCCTGGCAGTCTGGTTCTTTTGCATGGGGGCGTCGATTAAGCTAAGCGCTACCGGCACCGTGCTACGTAAATCAGGCACGTTGGTCATCACCAAGATTCTGGTGGCATGGGTGGTCGCGGCGATTGCTTCACGTATTCTGCCGGAACATGGTGTGGAGGTCGGATTCTTCGCCGGGCTGTCTACGCTGGCGCTGGTGGCCGCTATGGATATGACCAACGGCGGGCTGTATGCCTCGATTATGCAGCAGTACGGCACCAAAGAAGAGGCCGGAGCGTTTGTCCTGATGTCGCTGGAGTCTGGCCCGCTGATGACGATGGTGATTTTGGGAACCGCCGGGATCGCGTCGTTTGAACCGCACGTGTTTGTGGGGGCTGTATTACCGTTTCTGATTGGCTTTGCGTTGGGGAATCTGGACCCCGAGTTGCGCGAGTTCTTCAGCAAAGCGGTGCAGACGCTGATCCCTTTCTTTGCTTTCGCATTGGGTAACACCATTGATTTAAGCGTGATTGCGCAAACCGGAGTACTGGGTATTCTGCTGGGTGTCGCGGTGATTATCATCACCGGTATTCCCTTGATTATCGCCGATAAACTGATTGGTGGCGGTGATGGTACGGCGGGGATTGCGGCCTCCAGCTCAGCGGGTGCGGCGGTCGCCACGCCGGTGCTGATTGCGGAAATGGTTCCGGCATTTAAACCGATGGCGCCAGCAGCGACTTCCCTCGTTGCCACGTCAGTGATTGTGACCTCCATTCTGGTGCCGATTATCACGTCTATCTGGTCGAAAAGAGTTAAAGCCAGGGCGGCGGAAATTGATATTCGTGGTACCGTGAAATAAATCTCTTAAGCCGGATGGTCTGCGCCATCCGGCTTAACGAGTTAACCTTCTACGATAAATACTTCATCAATTGTCCGACATTCGCTCTCGTTCAACTCTCCGCCAGCATTACGTGACACGCCGGTGCAATAGCCAAACTTACGCGATACCACGGTTTTGATGGTGGTGACAAAATCTTCGCCAATGGCGTAGATGGACATGTAGGTGCCAATTTGGTCCTGAATATCGCGAAGCGCTGCCAGGTCGCCCTGCTTAAACGCTTCCCGCGCGCTGACAAACAGTTCCGGCATGACGTTGTTTAATCCTGAAATAATCCCCGCACCGCCTGCCAGCAGGTTAGGAATGTAGTATTCGTCATAGCCGGACAGCACGGCAAAATCCTCACGCACGGCGCGGGTAGTCTGAATCATACTGCGGGTATGGGACTGACAGTCGACGGTATCTTTAATGCCTGCGAAGTTGGGAAATTCATCGACGAGGGTGGCAACCAGTTCGGGGGTTAAATCGCAGCCGGTACGTGCCGGAAAGTTATAGGCAAACCATTTACCGCTGAGTTTCTGTCCCAACTGACGGAAGTAGCTCAGCAGCTGTTTTGCCGTTTGCCCATAGTAGTAAGGTGGGAGGATCATCACAGCGTCGTAACCGGCGCGATACGCTTCCTGCGCCATCAACAGCACATCATTCTGGCAGGTGGATGAGACGTTGGCGACCATCTTCAGCGAGCTCATGGCGCGGGCTTCGCGGATCAGCACTAGCCTTTCTTCGAGCGTAAAGGAGGCAAATTCCCCGATGCTGCCCATCAGCAAAATCACGTCGATTTTGGCCTCGGTTAGGCGTTTGAGATGCTGGCTCAGACCATTAAGATCGATCTTGCCGTCATTGTCCATTGGCGTAATGGATGGACACCAGACGCCAGCAAATTGCGATTGACCAGTCACGTTGTCGACTCCTTATTTGAAATGATGTTTCAAAACCAGCTTACATTGATAGCATGTGTCCCTAACTTTCATGTGAACCGTGCTCTCATTTTGAGCGACTGGGGTAAAATAAATGTGGTGTAATGGGGGAAATTTATCGGGAGAGGGAACAGATGCGATATCCGGTCGATGTTTTTACTGGCAAGGTTCGGGACTACACGGGAAGCCGTCCCAGCGCGATTGCTAAAGTCCAGGTTGACGGTGAGTTGATGCTGACCGAACTGGGGTTGACGGGTGATGAGCAGGCGGAAACAAAAATTCACGGCGGGCCGGATCGCGCGCTGTGCCATTATCCGCGTGAACACTATCAGCACTGGAGACAAGAGTTTCCGGAGCAGGCGGAGCTATTTGTCGCCCCCGCGTTTGGCGAGAATCTTTCTACTGAGGGGCTAACGGAAGAGAATGTCTTTATTGGCGACATTTTCCAGTGGGGAGATGCGCTGATTCAGGTCACGCAGCCGCGCTCGCCGTGCTTTAAGCTGAATTTCCATTTCGGCATCAGCGACATGGCCAGCCAGATGCAGGATGCAGGCAAGACAGGCTGGCTGTGCAGCGTCATCGCTCCCGGTCAGGTGTCGGCAGACGCGCCGTTGATCCTGGCATCACGCGTCAGCGACGTCAGCGTACGGGAGGCGATTGCCATTGCCTGGCATATGCCGTTTGATGACTCGCAATATCATCGTTTACTGTCGGCTGCCGGGTTATCCAAAAGTTGGACCAGAACGATGCAAAAACGTCGTTTAAGCGGCAAGATCGAAGACAATTCCCGCCGTTTGTGGGGAAAATAAACCCACCTCTATCTTGCAATTAAATCAGGTGGCAACACCTGATTTACCTCTCTCATGCTCGTTATCTCTGCGTACTGAAGCGGGTAAAAACCTGCCTGTCACAACACGCTTTCTGCCCATTCTTGATACCTGGTCCACAAAAAGAAACTCTGCGTTAAAAAAAAACTTGAGTATTTCCGGCACTCAAATATCTTAGCTTCAAATTGGTTTAAACCAGATGAGCGAGATGAAAAAGAAAAACAATGTTGATGTGCTCAGAGAGCGCTTTGAAAGCTGGTTAAACGAAAATAATTTGCCAGCAGGATCCAAATTGCCCTCGGAAAGAGAGTTATGCGAGCTGCTGGATGCGAAGCGCATGACCTTACGTCAGGTTCTGATTGAGCTTGAGATCGATGCGCGTATTTTCCGCAAGAACCGCAGTGGTTGGTTTATTTCATCGAAACGATTTATTTATAACCCCAAATCACTTTCCAGTTTCAATGCCGAAGCCTGTGCTCAGGGGCGTAAACCTTTTTGGGATTATTTAACCAAAGAAACCATTGAGACGGCCCCGCATCATGTTGATGATGTTTTTCTCTCCACCGGTGAGCGCTATTTAGTTACCGGCTGGTGTGGTCTTGATTCACATAAAGTGTTTTACCATGAGTCCTACATTGATGCTGATGTTGCACCAGGATTCATAAACAAACTGGGCAATCAATCTTTTTCCAGCGTCTGGGAAGATGCGTTTGGTCATATTTTAAATATCAAAGAAATGATTTTTAAACCGGTAAATATGCCAGAAGTGGCGTGCAAAGAACTGGGCGTTGCGCCTAATACGTATGGAATTTTAGTAGAAAAACATCGGGCTACCCGAGATAAAAAAGTGGTTCAGGTTGATTTTGAATACTGGCGACTTGAATCAGTGGAACTTGTTATTCGTGATGAATGAGAAAACTATGGGAAAATGTAACCAGAAACTTCTTGCTGAACGTGCGAGAAATATACCACTGTACCTACATGCTTATGCCTTTCATCTGAATATGCGCTATGAGAGAGTCCTCCCTGGCGATCTTCTGGATATTGCGCATCAGCAGCAATTAAAGGGTGTGAAAATACATGTTGAGGATGGTGAATCCCAGTCACTGCAGAAAATAAACGATCGGCAGTTACACGATTTTAAAGAAAAGGCTAAAAAATATAACCTGGATGTGCATATTGAAACCAGCGCATCGGACCAGGCGACATTAACGGATGCAATTCGTATTGCTGTGGCAACTGGCGCAACGTCAGTTCGTTTCTACCCGCGCTATGAAGGGCATCTCAACGACGTTATGGCGAAGATTGCCAATGATCTTGCGTGGTTGTCTCAGTATGATGATTGTGGCCTGAGCTTTACCATTGAACAGCATGAAGATCTACAGAGTCATGAGCTGGTGACGCTGGTTAATAATAGTGGAATGAAGCATCTCTCTATTCTTTTTGATTTTGGCAACATGATTAATGCCAATGAGCAGCCGCTTTCTGCGTTAGAGGTCATGTCTCCTTTGATCACTCAGGTACATATTAAAGACGCAAAGATTATTAAAGAAGGTAAAGGCTGGGGGCATGAGGCTTGTCGTTCAGGATACGGTGATTTACCCATGGAAGAGATGCTCAAAGCATTATTACTCCTGGGAGAAGATAAACCACAAGTACATGCTTTTGGTCTGGAAGAAGAAGTTGAATATTATGCACCCGCATTTCGTTTTGATGATGAAGGTGATAATCCCTGGATCCCATGGCGCGATGCAAGTTATACGCCGCTACCCGACGCTGACATGATTGATGCGCGATTGGCGCAGGAAAAAGAACATGCTCTGGCTCAAATAAAATACATTCGTGACTTGTGTAATAAATTTATAGGTAATCAATAACTTTCATAATTTTACTAAATGCGAAAAGAGTTATGAAAATAACTCTACAGTTTTATTAATTATATAAATTAATCTAAATATTTCTCTCAACAAGCAATGAGGGTTTACTCATGTTCATGAATAAATGGGCAAGGCTTTGTTTTTTGATTTTAGGCGGCGGCACAATATTTAAACTTTCAAGTATGAAGGATGTTTTCTATGTGCCAATGCAAAGCGACTGGGGTTTAACTAATACGCAAATTGGCCTGAGTTTTACGGTTTATACTATTGTTCAGACAACCGGGCTTTTTCTTTCGCTTTATATCGCTGACCGTTATTCCAAGAAAATATTATTACCATTCGGTCTGATCGGCGTAGGACTTTGCGGCTTATATCTGGCAACGCTGCCGTCATTTACTGGTTATCTCATTTGCTTTGCCGCAATGGCATTCTTTGCCGATGTGGTTTACTGGCCGGTATTGCTGAAAGCCGTGCGTCTGCTGGGCACAAAAGAAGAACAAGGACGCATGTTTGGCTTTTTAGAAGCCGGACGCGGCGTGGTGGATGTCATCGTCGCATCTGGTGCTCTGTTTGTCTTCGTCCAGTTTGGTGAAGGTAAGGCGGGGATGCAGGCGGGTCTGTTGTTTTATACGGTCATTACGCTGGCGGCGGGCATTGTGACGTACTTTATTGTCGATGATGACAAAGTGAAAGGCGGCGAGAAAACCAGCGCCAATATGGAAGTGTTAAAGGGAATCAAACATGTGTTGTCCTGCCCTAACGTCTGGCTGGCTTCTTTAGGGATTTTCTTTGTTTACGCCGCATACTGCGGGCTGACTTACTTCATCCCGTTCTTAAAAGATATCTACATGCTGCCGGTAGCGCTCGTCGGGGCGTACGGCATCATCAACCAGTATGCGTTGAAAATGGTGGGAGGACCGATTGGTGGGCTGCTGGCGGATAAGGTTGCCAAATCGCCGACGGTATACCTGAAGTGGACGTTTTTGATCTCCGCCGTTGCGATGCTTGTTTTCATGCAGTTACCGCATCAAACAATGAACGTATACATCGGTATGGTAGCAACATTAGGATTTGGGGCGATTATCTTCTCCCAACGCGCCATTTTCTTCGCGCCGATGGATGAAATTGGTACCCCACGCGAGTATGCCGGTTCGGCAATGGCATTTGGCTGTATCATCGGTTATATGCCCGCCATGTTTGCATACACGTTATACGGCTACTTACTGGATACCAATAGCGGCATCACGGGCTACAACTACGTCTTTAGCGTGATGATTGCGTTTAGCTTAATGGGCTTTATCTGTTCGACAATTCTGGTGAAGCGGATTAAAAAGCAAAAGCTAGCAGCTGCAGCTGCAGCGGCAACAGCATAAAGTGAGAGCTTCCCCGGCACGAGGTTACCGGGGAAGCCTGTTAAGCGCGTTTGTACAGCGGCAACCAAATCACCAGCCGTAAACCACCCAGTGGGCTGTCTTCGGCCTTCACCCAGCCACGATGCTGCTGGATTGCGGTTTCAACAATCGCCAGACCCAGACCTGTTCCGCCAGACTCGCGATCGCGCGCCTCATCGGTACGATAGAACGGACGGAAAATCTGTTCCCGGTCTTCAGGGCTAACGCCCGGGCCATCGTCATCCACAGTGATGGTAATCCCGTCGATATCCACCGCGAAGCCAACTTCAATCTTCGTGTGTGAATAACGCAGGGCATTGCGCACAATGTTTTCCAACGCGCTTTCCAGCGCATTTGGGTTGCCGTACAGCGGCCAGGGACCCGGCGGGAAATTCACCGTGAGCGATTTACCCATCTGCTCGGCTTCAAAGGCGGCGTTATCCAGCACTTCGCCCCACAGCTGATTGGCTTTCACCGTTTCACTGACCAGCGCGTTTTTCTGCTGATTACGTGACATCACCAGCAGGTCGTTGATCATGCTGTCCAGTCGATGCGCTTCTGTTTCAATACGCTCCAGCTCTTTACTCTCACCGCTGCGCCGACGCAGCAGCGCGGTGCCCAGCTGCAGACGCGTCAGCGGCGTTCTCAACTCGTGAGAGATGTCCGACAGCAGGCGCTGCTGCGTGGTCATCATTCGCTCCAGCGCCGTCACCATCTGGTTAAAGCTGGCGCCTGCCGCCAGAAACTCCTGCGGACCGGCTTCCAGCTCCGGATGCTGACGCAGGTTGCCCTGGGCCACTTCATCCGCCGCGTTTTTCAACTTACGCGCTGGTTTCGCCAGACTCCAGGCAAGCCAGAGCAATAGCGGAGAGCTGACTAACATGGTGACGATCAGCAACAACAGCGGTCGGTCAAACAGCAGGTTGATAAAGTCAGATTGTGAGCTGCTGGCTGGTCGAATGAGATACAACTGGTAGTTATCTTCACCGTCTCTGACGGAGAAAGGCCCGACCATCTCAACGCGACCGTATTTTTTCTTTTGCGGATGGTCGGCGTTATCGGCCTGACCAATAAAGTTACGAATGATCTGCATTTCGTTGCGTTCTGCGCCGATCACGCGTCCTTCCGTCGTAACAAGCAATAACCGCTGTCCTGGCGGCGCCCACTTGTCTATCGCCCGAAACAAGCGACGCCACCACATCAAATCGTTGGGTGGGTCGTTCGCCAGTTCAGCTTCAACGTGTTGCTCAATCATCAACCCCTGGCGCTGCTCGCTGTCCAGTAGCTCGGTCATCTGGCGTGAATCGAGCTTGGGTAACATCAGTACCAACATCAACACCAGTGCCAGCGTCAACCAGAAGATGGCAAAGATGCGTGCGGTTAAGCTCCCTATCATGAAGCGGAGACCATCAGGTAGCCGCGGCCGCGCAGGGTTTTAAACCACGGGTGTCCGTCTTTACGCTCTGGCAGCTTACGACGCAGGTTCGAGATATGCATGTCGATCGCGCGATCGAAAGGCGTCAGGCGTTTGCCCAGCACTTCCTGGCTCAGGTGTTCACGCGAAACCACTTGACCGAGATGCTGTGCCAGCAAATAGAGCAGGGTGAATTCGGTGCCGGTTAACTCCAGGGTTTGCCCGTCAAAGCTGGCTTCCTGGCGACCCGGATTAAGGCTTAACGCATCCACTTCCAGCGTCGGCGAACCGTTGTCGCTGTTCTGCTGTTGTTCGCTCCAGTGTGAGCGACGCAGAATAGCGCGGATGCGCGCGACCAGTTCACGGTCGTTAAACGGTTTGGGTAAATAGTCGTCCGCGCCCAGCTCAAGGCCAAGTACGCGATCCAATTCGCTGCCGCGAGCGGTCAGCATGATTACGGGTGTCTGGTGTGTCTGACGAAGTGCTTTCAGCGTATCGATGCCGTTTTTCTTTGGCATCATGACGTCGAGCAAAAGTAAATCGATGCTGTCATCCAGAAGCTCGAGCGCCTGTTCCCCATCATGGGCAACCAGCACATCGAAACCTTCCATTTCGAGCAACTCCTTTAACAGGGAAGTCAGCTCTCGGTCATCATCAACTAACAGGATTTTATTCATTGTTTACGTACCTCCGAGGCAGAAATTACGTCATCAGGCGTCGCTAATCTATGACTTTACGTTGTTTTACACCCCCTGACGCATGTTTGCAGCCCGAATCGTAAACTGTCTCTCGTTGAATCGCGACAGAAAAGATTTTGGGAGCAAGTGATGGGCAAAGTTACCGCTGCCGTCATGGCCTCAACGCTGGCATTCAGTACTTTAAGCCATGCAGCTGAAGTCGTCACAGGCGATCACTGGCACCTGGGTGAAGGCTCCGCGCAACGCAGCGTTCAGAGCCACATGTTTGACGGTATCAGTTTAACCGAACATCAACGTCAACAGATGCGAGATTTAATGCAGCAGGCAAGACACGAACAGCCTCCTGTTAATGTTAGCGAAATGGAGACAATGCATCGCCTTGTCACCGCAGAGAAATTTGATGAAAGCGCTGTGCGCGCTCAGGCAGAAAGAATGGCGCAAGAACAGGTTGCCCGCCAGGTTGAAATAGCCAAGGTCCGCAACCAGATGTATCGCCTGTTAACGCCCGAGCAGCAAGCGGTTTTAAATGAGAAACATGAACAACGAATGGAGCAACTGCGCGACGTAGCGCACTGGAAAAAAAGCTCATCGTTGAATTTATTGAGTAGTAGCAACTCACGTTCCCAGTAGTAACCCTGTTTTCCTTGCCATAGACACCATCCCTGTCTTCCCCCACATGATGTGGGGGTTTTTTTTGCCCAAAATTTGTCACTCGGTTATTGCCTGACTGTTTTACTTCATCCGTTATACTAGCGGCATATCCTGGCAGGAGTGTTTATGAATCAAACCTATGGGCGGCTGGTTAGCCGGGCGGCAATCGCGGCGACCGTGATGGCATCGCTGTTACTTTTGATCAAAATTTTTGCGTGGTGGTACACCGGATCGGTCAGTATTCTGGCAGCGCTGGTGGATTCTCTGGTGGACATCGCGGCCTCGTTAACCAACCTGTTGGTGGTGCGCTATTCGCTGCAGCCCGCAGATGATGAGCATACGTTCGGACACGGAAAAGCGGAATCGCTGGCGGCGCTGGCGCAAAGCATGTTTATTTCCGGTTCGGCGCTGTTTTTATTCCTGACCGGGATTCAGCATCTCATCCAACCTACGCCGATGAAAGATCCTGGCGTCGGGGTGATTGTCACCATCATTGCGTTGGTGTGTACAATCATTCTGGTCTCGTTTCAGCGCTGGGTAGTAAAACGCACGCAAAGTCAGGCCGTCAGGGCGGATATGCTTCATTATCAGTCTGATGTTATGATGAACGGTGCGATTCTCGTGGCGCTTGGGCTGGCATGGTACGGCTGGCATCGCGCAGATGCCTTGTTTGCGCTCGGGATTGGCATCTATATTTTATATAGCGCATTACGCATGGGGTATGAGGCGGTACAGTCTTTATTGGATCGTGCTTTACCCGATGAAGAACGTCAGGAAATTATTGATATTGTGACGTCATGGCCCGGAGTCAGCGGCGCTCACGATCTTCGCACGCGGCAGTCAGGGCCGACCCGCTTTATTCAGATTCATTTGGAAATGGAAGATAATCTGCCGCTCGTTCAGGCGCATTTAGTGGCTGAACAGGTTGAGCAGGCAATTTTACGGCGTTTCCCGGGATCGGATGTCATCATTCATCAGGATCCTTGTTCGGTCGTACCCAAGGAAGGCAAGATGTTTGATCTTTCATAATTCGTTGTAAAAAAAGTGAACCAGGCCAGCATTTTGTGTATAAATTACCACCATTTGGCCTGACCTGAATCAATTCAGCAGGAAGTGATTGTTATACTATCTGCATATTCGTTGGATCGTTTCGATATGCGGAATCGACTTCCGGCAGCAGACTTCATTTTGCATTCCAAAGTTCAGAGGTAGTCATGATTAAGAAAATCGGTGTGTTGACAAGCGGCGGTGATGCGCCGGGCATGAACGCAGCAATCCGTGGTGTTGTACGTGCAGCGTTGACGGAAGGGCTGGAAGTCATGGGGATCCATGATGGCTACCTGGGTTTGTATGAAGACCGTATGGTCCAACTTGACCGCTACAGCGTGTCCGACATGATCAACCGTGGCGGTACGTTCCTCGGTTCTGCTCGCTTCCCGGAATTCCGCGACGAAAACGTGCGTGCGGTGGCTATCGAAAACCTGAAAAAGCGTGGCATTGACGCGCTGGTTGTTATCGGTGGTGACGGTTCATACATGGGGGCAAAACGCCTGACTGAAATGGGCTTCCCATGCATCGGTCTGCCGGGCACTATCGACAACGATATCAAAGGTACCGACTACACCATCGGTTACTTCACCGCTCTGGGTACCGTAGTTGAAGCGATTGACCGTCTGCGCGATACCTCTTCTTCTCACCAGCGTATTTCCATCGTTGAAGTGATGGGCCGCTATTGTGGCGATCTGACCCTGGCAGCTGCAATTGCCGGTGGCTGTGAGTTCGTGGTGGTTCCTGAAGTGGAATTCAGCCGCGACGATCTGGTTGCTGAAATCAAAGCAGGTATCGCGAAGGGTAAAAAACACGCAATCGTTGCGATCACTGAGCACATGTGCGACGTTGATGAACTGGCGCATTACATCGAGAAAGAAACCGGCCGTGAAACGCGTTCAACCGTACTGGGTCACATCCAGCGTGGCGGTTCTCCGGTACCTTACGACCGTATCCTGGCATCGCGTATGGGCTCCTATGCCATTGAACTGCTGCTGGAAGGCCACGGCGGTCGCTGTGTAGGTATTCAGAACGAGAAACTGGTTCACCACGACATTATCGACGCTATTGAAAACATGAAGCGTCCGTTCAAAGGTGACTGGCTGGACTGCGCGAAAAAACTGTACTGATTGTATTTTTTGCGCGCCTGATGGCGCTTCGCTTATCAGGCCTACAGGTTGCAGAGACTTGTAGGCCTGATTAGACGTTAGCTGCCATCCGGCAAACCCTCAGATTTATTCCTCGAAGTTATAGCAAATCTTTTTTTATTCTTTAATGTTTGGATGCCTTTCTGGCACGCTTTGCTCATCACAACATCACATAAGAGAGCTGGGCGATGAACAAATGGGGCGTAGGGTTAACATTATTGCTGGCATCGACCAGCGTTCTGGCAAAGGATATTCAGTTACTTAACGTATCGTACGATCCAACGCGTGAACTGTACGAGCAGTACAATAAGGCCTTCAGCGCGCACTGGAAGCAGGAGACGGGTGACAACGTCGTGATCCGCCAGTCACACGGTGGTTCGGGTAAACAGGCGACCTCCGTCATCAACGGCATTGAAGCCGATGTCGTGACGCTGGCACTGGCTTACGACGTAGATGCCATTGCTGAACGTGGTCGAATTGATAAAAACTGGATCAAGCGCCTGCCGGATAACTCCGCGCCGTATACCTCCACCATCGTGTTCCTGGTTCGCAAAGGCAATCCTAAACAAATTCATGACTGGAACGATTTGATCAAACCTGGCGTGTCGGTCATTACGCCGAATCCGAAAAGCTCCGGTGGCGCACGCTGGAACTATCTGGCGGCATGGGGCTATGCCTTGCACCACAACAACAACGATCAGGCCAAGGCACAAGACTTCGTGAAAGCCCTGTATAAGAACGTTGAAGTACTGGATTCTGGTGCGCGTGGCTCAACCAATACCTTCGTTGAACGCGGTATCGGTGATGTACTGATCGCCTGGGAAAACGAAGCGCTACTGGCAACGAACGAGCTGGGTAAAGACAAATTCGAGATAGTGACGCCGAGTGAATCTATCCTCGCGGAGCCGACCGTTTCCGTGGTCGACAAAGTCGTGGAAAAGAAAGACACCAAAGCGGTGGCAGAGGCTTACCTGAAGTATCTCTACTCCCCGGAAGGCCAGGAAATTGCAGCGAAAAACTACTATCGTCCACGTGATGCTAACGTTGCGAAGAAATACGAAAACGCATTTCCGAAGCTGAAGCTGTTCACCATCGACGAAGAGTTTGGCGGCTGGACGAAAGCGCAGAAAGAGCACTTCTCTAACGGCGGTACGTTCGACCAGATCAGCAAACGATAAATAAATCTGTGATTTACCGACCCGGTGGCTTGATGCGACCGGGTTTTTTATTTGTCATGGTTTTGCGTTACTCTTGCCCTTCAATGGGATACAGGAAACGCGTAATGAAAAAAGCAGGCTATCTTTTACTGGCGGTGATTGTGGTCGCCGCCGCTGCAGGTATCGGGTACTGGAAATTCACCGGCAACCCGGACGCATTACGCCAGATTGTTCTTCAGCAATGCCTGCCGCACCAGTTGCAGCAGCAGGATCCCGCGCCGTGCGCAGAAGTGAAGCCGGATGCCGGATATGTGGTATTCAAAGACCGAAATGGCCCTTTGCAATATTTGTTGATGCCCACTTACCGCATCAACGGTACGGAAAGCCCGCTACTGTTGAAATCAGGCACGCCGAACTTTTTCTGGCTGGCCTGGCAGGCGCGCAGCTTTATGAGCCAGAAATACGGCCACGAAATCCCTGACAAAGCGGTATCGCTGACCATTAACTCGCGTAGCGGGCGTACGCAAAATCACCTGCACATTCATATCTCCTGCCTGCGAACTGACGTCAGACAACAGCTGGATGACAATCTGGCGAAAATCAGCACCCGCTGGCTGCCTTTACCTGGCGGGCTGCGCGGTCATGAATATCTGGCGCGCCGCGTTACGGAAAATGAACTGGCGCAACGCAGCCCATTTATGATGCTGGCAGAAGAGGTGCCGGATGCGCGTGAACACATGGGCAGCTATGCGCTGGCGATGGTGCGTCAGAGCGATGAGTCTTTTGTCCTGCTGGCGACCCAGCGCAATCTGCTAGCGCTCAATCTCGCCTCCGCTGAGGAAATTCAGGATCATCAGTGTGATATTCTGCGTTAACCCCACCTAATCTGGCGTTTACTCCGCATGCTTGTCCCCGTATTCTTGTTGAAAAAAACAACAGGAGACAGGCATGTCGCTCTGGCTTACACACCCTCTGTTTATCCCCTCTCTGGTGGTTGGCATCACCATCCTGCTCTGGGCCACGTCGCTGCTGCCGGAGTTTATAACGGCGCTACTGTTCTTTGCCGTAGCGATGGTTGCCAAAATCGCGCCTGCGGATGTGATTTTTGGCGGCTTCGCGTCGTCGGCGTTCTGGCTGGTCTTCAGTGGATTTGTGCTGGGTATCGCGATTCGTAAAACGGGGCTGGCGGACAGGGCGGCGAGGGCGCTGTCATCGCGGTTGACCGACTCCTGGCCGTTAATGGTGGCGAGTGTGGTGCTGCTGAGTTACGCGCTGGCGTTTGTGATGCCATCCAACATGGGCCGCATTGCGCTGCTGATGCCGATTGTCGCGGCGATGGCGAAGCGGGCCGGGATTAACGACGGTACGCGCGCCTGGTATGGTCTGGCGCTGGCCGTTGGTTTTGGCACGTTCCAGCTTTCCGCGACGATTTTACCCGCTAACGTACCGAATCTGGTGATGAGCGGCGCGGCGGAAGGCTCTTACGGCATCCACCTCAATTATCTTCCCTATTTGCTGCTGCATACGCCAGTTCTGGGCTGGCTTAAGGGGGCGGTGCTTATCGTGCTTATCTGCTGGCTGTTCCCTGGTAAGCCCCATGCGCCGCGCGATCTCACACCGCTGGAGCCGATGAGTTGGGATGAAAAACGCCTGGCCTGGATGCTGGCCGTGGTGCTGCTGCTGTGGGTTAGCGAAAGCTGGCATGGTATTGGTCCTGCGTGGACCGGGCTGGCGGCGGCGGTTATCACACTGCTACCACGGGTTGGTTTTATCAATGGCGATGAGTTTTCCACTGGGGTAAATATTCGCACCTGTATTTACGTAGCGGGTATTCTGGGTCTGGCGATCACCGTCACCCAGACCGGCATTGGCAGCGCTGTGGGCGAGGCGCTGTTACAGGTGATGCCGCTGGATGCGGAAAAACCGTTTACCAGCTTTCTCGCGCTGACAGGCATTACCACCGCGCTCAATTTTATTATGACAGCGAACGGTGTTCCGGCGTTGTATACCACGCTGGCACAAAGTTTTGCCGATGTGACGGGGTTTCCGCTGCTGTCGGTGATTATGATTCAGGTATTGGGATATTCCACACCGCTGCTGCCGTATCAGGCTTCGCCGATTGTGGTGGCGATGGCGCTTGGGAAAGTGCCTGCGAGGGCGGGGATGTTGCTGTGCATTTCGCTGGCGGCGGCAACGTATCTGTTGCTTCTGCCGTTGGATTATCTCTGGTTCAGTATGCTGGATAAATTATAACTGTATATAAATGTTAATTTTTTGTTTTGTGAGATGATGAATTGTTTTATTTGGGCTGATGGCGGTTAATACCGGGGCGCAGATTTGTGCACTGGAAACTCAAGGATTGATTCATGGACAGTTTGACCCCTATCCGCTGTTGGCCTGCCATCATTTCGCTCGCGATCACGCTGACCATCTGGTTTGTTATCCCGTGTCCGCCTGATGTCACTCCGCAAGCGTGGCATCTGCTGGCGTTGTTCATTGGTACGATCGCAGCGATTATCGGTAAAGCTATGCCCATTGGCGCCATTGCGGTTGTGGCGATTATGCTGGTGGCGATGACCGGCGTCACTAACCCCGGTAAACCCTCTGCCGCGCTGAACGATGCCTTGAGTGGCTTCTCTAATCAACTGATTTGGCTGATTGGTTTATCTATCATGCTGTCGCAAAGCCTGTTAAAGACTGGGTTGGGCGCGCGTATTGGCTACGGGTTTATTGCGCTGTTTGGTAAAAGAACGCTGGGTATTGCGTGGGCATTAACCCTTGCGGAAACGCTGATTGCACCCGTAACGCCAAGCAATACCGCGCGTGGCGGCGGCATTATCCATCCGGTAATGCGGGCGATTGCGGAAAGCCTCGGATCGCAACCGGGCAACAACGAAAATGGCTCAACGGGCCGCTATTTGGCGCTGGTGAATTACAACATTAACCCCATCAGCTCGGCAATGTTCATCACCGCGACCGCGCCTAACCCCTTAATCGTTAGCTTTTTAACGAAGGGAACGGATGGGGTGCTGAATATGACCTGGGGAATGTGGGCTATCGCCGCGCTGCTTCCCGCGGTGGTCTCACTGGTCGTCATGCCGATTGTTATCTGGCGGCTCTACCCGCCAGCCATCACACGCACGCCAAATGCGCCTCAGTTCGCACGACAAAAACTGGAGGCGCTAGGTCCGCTTTCACTGGCAGAGAAAATTACCCTGGCCGTCTTCATTTTGCTGCTTTGCCTGTGGGCGGGCGTTCCCGCAATGTTGATGGGCAGTAGCTGGAGTGTAAATCCTACCAGCGCCGCGTTAATTGGTTTGTCGATTCTGTTGATGACGGGCGTATTAAGCTGGGATGACATTCTTAAGTGCCGTGGAGCATGGGATACCATAGTCTGGTTCGCCGCGCTGGTGATGATGGCGGATTTTCTCAGCAAGTTGGGGTTGGTGGGGTGGCTGGCAACCAGCGTGGGTAGCGCAATCGACCATCTGGGTGTGCACTGGAGTATTGCGACGCTACTGCTGATCCTGCTTTACGTCTACTCGCACTACTTTTTCGCCAGTACAACTGCACATATTACGGCGATGTTCGCTGCGTTCTTCGCCGCAGGATTAGGCCTGGGGGCGCCGCCGGCGCTACTTGGGTTGATGCTCGGCTTCTCCTCCTCGCTGATGATGTCGCTCACGCACTATGGCACGGGTACTGCGCCTATCATCTTTGGTTCAGGCTATGTCACGCTGGCGGAGTGGTGGAAAACGGGGCTGGTAATGAGCGTGGTCAACCTGACCATTTGGGGGGTAACCGGCGCCTTTTGGTGGCACTGGCTGGGATACTGGTAGACCTGATGCGACGGGAGGAGTGCTCCTCCCGTCATACAACTTAAGCCTGTTTAGCGGCTTCTGCTGCTTTAACGATGACCGCGAAGGCATCTGCTTTCAGAGAAGCACCGCCAACCAGCGCGCCGTCGATGTCCGGCTGAGCGAACAGCTCAGCAGCGTTAGCTGCGTTCACGGAACCGCCGTACTGGATGATAACTTGTTCAGCGATTTTCGCGTCAGCTTTAGCAATGTGATCACGAATGAATTTGTGAACAGCCTGAGCCTGAGCAGGAGTTGCAGATTTACCGGTACCGATAGCCCATACTGGTTCGTAAGCGATGACGACGCCTTCGAATGCTGCCGCGCCCTGAGTTTTCAGAACGGCGTCGATCTGACGTGCGCAGACTTCTTCAGTTTTGCCCGCTTCGTTTTCTGCTTCGGTTTCACCGATGCACAGAACCGGAGTCAGACCCTGTTCTTTCAGAATGGCGAATTTTTTAGCGATCAGCTCGTCAGACTCTTTGTGGTAAGTACGACGTTCAGAGTGACCGATGATGATGTACTGCGCGCCGATATCTTTCAGCATTTCCGCGCTTGTTTCACCGGTGAATGCGCCAGACAGGTTCAGGTCAACGTTCTGCGCGCCCAGAATGATGTGGCTACCGGCAGCGGCGTGTTTCGCCAGGTCGATATACATTTCCGGCGGAGCAATCGCTACTGCACAGCCAGCAACGCCAGCCAGTTCTTTACGCAGATTAGCAACCAGTTCGTTTACCATGTGGCGGCTGCCGTTCAGTTTCCAGTTACCCATCACTAAAGGATGTCGCATTTCATTTCTCCACGCTTGTCAGCGAATTAAGGAATATGGCCGCCCGTCAGGGCAGCATGGTCTGTGAAACAGTATAGAGATTCATCCCCTGAAAGGCTTTGCTTTTTATCATTTCCCCGTCATTCTGCACGTTGCAGGTGCGTTGGCTGTACTCTCTCACCCCTGTCACTTACTGATGTAAGCTCCAGGGGATTCGTTGCGTCGCCGCCTTCCTGAAACGTGAATAATTTAGGGGGAATTCGCCTTCTCAAGACTTTCTGATAGTGCCAGCTTAATCGGTTCAACAGCGAAGGTCAGCCCCTTTTCCCCGTTATCTGCAACAACATAGCGAATTGCGCCTTCAGTTTCGGCGTAATAGTGCTTACCTTTGCCCGCTGCGAGCAGTTTTTGCAGCTTTTTCTGGCTCTGTTCTTTCGTCAGCAGCGGCGCGACGGTGCGGATGACGGCGCTCATATATTCCAGCGCTTTCGCTTTGGCCGCCTTTTGGTCTGGTCCCTGAATCGGCAACCAGGTTATTTGCATACTTTTGATTTTTAAGGTGCCGCGCTCAAGGGCGGAGGACGCATACAGGTTTTCATTGATTTTGCTGGCCGCGCGGGTGAGATTTGCCCGATCGCGACTGCTGTCGATGGCGCGGAACTCATTCAGGATAAGCTTCGGATTCTGCGTATTAAAGTTTTCGCGAAACTGGCTAATCGACAGGTCAAAAGTCGGCGCACCCGCCAGTAAATAGGGGGCCGTGGTTGCCGTCGATGGCGCTTCCGCCAGTGCCGCAGTGCTTGCGGTTAAGGCTGAAAACAATAATAAAAACAGTGTAAATCCTTGCTTCATCAATCGTACCTTTCATTCTCACTGCTCACGATTAAAACGGTAACCGTCGAGCTTGTCAAAAGGGTAAACTGTTCTGGAAGGTAATAATAAAGGAACTTACATGACCATACAGCAGTGGTTATTCTCATTTAAAGGGCGCCTCGGGCGCCGTGATTTCTGGATTTGGATAGGTCTGTGGATTGTCGGTATGTTGGTTCTGTTCTCGCTGGCGAGCAAGCAATTACTCGATATTCAGACCGCGGCATTTTGTCTGGTGTGTCTGCTGTGGCCGACGGCGGCAGTGACGGTAAAACGCCTGCACGATCGGGGACGTTCCGGGGCGTGGGCGCTGTTGATGATTCTGGCCTGGATGCTGCTTGCCGGAAATTGGGCGATGTTGCCCGGCGTCTGGCAATGGGCAGTTGGCCGCTTTGTTCCGACGCTGATTCTGGTCGGCATGCTCATCGATCTGGGCGCGTTCGTTGGCACCCAGGACGAAAATAAATATGGTAAAGATACGCAGGACGTGAAGTACAGAGCTGACTCGTAGGCCGGATAAGGCGCGTTAGCGTCGCCATTCGGCAAAATGCCCGGGGGCGCTTACCGGGCAAGTAAAACGTTCTTACCAGTAGTGCTCAGCAGTCATATGGCCCGGTCGACGGCGCAGATGTTTGGTCATCTGCCGGGTTTCTTTCAGCAGTTGCTGCGTATCGCGTACCATTTGTGGATTTCCGCACAGCATCACATGGCTGGTTTCTTTATCCATTGGCAGCCCTACCGCTTTTTCCAGTTCACCGTTTTCAATCAGCGCCGGTACGCGCCCGGTCAGCGAATCTGCAGCTGTCTCCCGGCTGACAACCGTCTGGATGCGTAATTTACCTTCATAGCGCTTTTCCAGCGCCTGCATCAACGGCAGGTAGCTCAAATCGGCGGCATAGCGCGCGGCGTGGACCAGCACCAGATTTTTAAAGCGATCCAGGTCTCTGCCTAACTGCAGAATCGACAAATACGGGCCGATAGCCGTGCCGGTTGCCAGCATCCATAGCGTTTCGCAATCAGGGACCTCATCCAGCACGAAGAAGCCAGCGGCTTCACTCACCACCTGGACTTCATCGCCAGGTTTTAGCGCCGCCAGGCGGGGGCTGAGTTTACCGTCGGGAACCGTCACCAGATAAAATTCTAAGTCGGGGTTGTCAGGCGCATTGACGTAGGAATAGGCGCGCTGGACGCGCTCGCCGTCGATCTCAAGGCCAAGCTTGGTGAACTGACCAGCAGTGAAAGGAAGAACCGGAGCTCGCACGGTCAAACTAAACAGGGCATCGGTCCAGTTCTGCACCTTTGTGACTTTGCCTGTTACCCAATCTGCCATGGTTTTCTCCTGTCTGCTTTGATTGCCTTATCTTCGTTCGTTGGAGGAAAGATTTCCAGCCCGGATGGGCTGGAAGGCTCTATTGATCAAATCAATTACAGGATGTGCGCCTGCACATCGGGATCTTTGCGATCGAGGTAGTGAATCGACTGAATGCGGCGGATCGTGCGCGATTTGCCGCGGATCAGCAGCGTTTCGGTGGTCGCGATATTGCCTTTACGGCTAATCCCTTCCAGCAGATCGCCTTTGGTGATGCCGGTGGCGGAGAAAATGACATTGTCGCTGCGTGCCATTTCATCCAGACGCAGCGCTTTGCCTGCTTCGATGCCCATAGCGGTACAGCGGGCCAGTTCCTGCTCGCCAATACGACGGTTCTCTTCGCTGTCGCCTTTGACGTCGTGACGCGCCAGCAGACGGCCCTGCATGTCGCCGTCCAGCGCGCGGATCACGGCTGCGGAAACCACGCCTTCCGGTGCGCCGCCAATGCCGTACAGCACATCAACTTCACTGTCTGGCATGCAGGTCAGAATCGAGGCCGCAACGTCGCCGTCAGGAATAGCGAAGACGCGCACGCCCAGTTTCGTCATCTCTGCAATAACTTCGTCATGACGTGGTTTTGCCAGAATGGTGACGGTCAGATCACTCAGCGGTTTGTTCATCGCGGCTGCAATGTTTCGCAGATTGGTTTCCAGCGACAGGTTCAGATCGATGGACCCTTTTGCGCCAGGGCCGACAATCAGCTTTTCCATGTACATGTCCGGCGCGTTCAGGAAACAGCCTTTATCGCCCACCGCCAGCACCGCCAGCGCATTCGCCTGGCCCATGGCCGTCATGCGCGTGCCCTCGATAGGATCGACGGCGATGTCGACTGCATCACCGTGACCGGTTCCGACTTTCTCGCCGATGAACAGCATCGGCGCTTCATCAATCTCACCTTCGCCAATCACGATGGTGCCGTCAATGTTGACCTGATTGAGCATAATACGCATGGCGTTTACCGCCGCGCCGTCAGCGGTATTTTTATCGCCGCGGCCCAGCCATTTATAGCCAGCCAGCGCGGCCGCTTCGGTCACGCGTGAAAATTCAATGGCAAGTTCTCGTCTCATTGCAAACTCGTAGCAGAAAGGAATGGCGCGAAGTGTAGCACAGGGGAGGGTGGGCGATTATTGATGTGTGTGCGGGGTTGCCCCCCGCACGAAGATATTGCCGGATAAGGCACAGTCGCCATCCGGCAATGACGTATTACTCGTCGTGATCTTCCCACGCCATGGCGCGTTTGACCGCTTTTTTCCAGCCGCTGTAGCGGAAATTACGTTCGGTGGTTTCAATGCCAGGGCGGAATTCACGCTCGATAACCGCTTTCTCCTGCAGCTCATCCAGATTTTGCCAGAAGCCAACAGCCAGACCGGCGAGGTATGCCGCACCCAATGCGGTGACTTCGCGGACTTCCGGGCGCTCAACGCGTGTGCCGAGAATATCGGACTGGAACTGCATCAGGAAGTTGTTGGCTACCGCACCGCCATCGACGCGCAGGGCGTGCAGACGAATACCGGAGTCAGCCTGCATCGCTTCCAGTACGTCACGGGTCTGGTAAGCGATAGACTCAAGCGTTGCGCGAATGATGTGGTTGGAGTTTACGCCACGGGTCAGACCGAAGATGGCGCCACGCGCATACGGGTCCCAGTACGGTGCGCCAAGGCCGGTGAATGCCGGAACGACGTACACGCCGTTGGTATCTTTCACTTTGGTAGCGAAATATTCGGAGTCGAATGCATCGCTGATGAGTTTCATTTCATCACGCAGCCACTGGATGGAGGCGCCAGCCATAAATACCGCACCTTCCAGCGCGTAGTTCACTTCCCCGGTCGGTCCGCAGGCGATGGTGGTCAGCAGTCCGTTTTCGGACTTAACGGCTTTCTCGCCGGTGTTCATCAGCATGAAGCAGCCGGTACCGTAAGTGTTTTTCGCCATCCCTTCCTTCACGCACAGCTGGCCAAACAGTGCCGCCTGCTGGTCACCGGCAATACCGGAGATAGGAATACGCGTGCCGCCCTTACCACCGATGTTGGTCTGACCGTACACTTCAGAAGAACGACGTACTTCTGGCAGCATGGCTCGCGGAATATCCAGCGCATCCAGCATCGTGTCATCCCAGTCCAGAGAGTGGATGTTGAACAGCATGGTACGCGAGGCGTTGGTGTAATCCGTTACGTGTACGCGTCCCTGCGTCATTTTCCAGATAAGCCAGGTGTCTACGGTACCGAACAGCAGTTCACCGCGACGAGCGCGCTCACGCGAGCCTTCTACGTGGTCGAGGATCCATTTCACTTTGGTGCCGGAGAAGTACGGGTCAATGACCAGACCGGTGTTATTGCGGATGTACTCTTCCATACCGTCGCGCTTGAGCTTTTCGCAGATATCCGCGGTACGACGACACTGCCACACAATAGCGTTATAGATTGGTTTACCGGTTTCACGCTCCCAGACGATGGTGGTTTCACGCTGGTTGGTAATACCGATCGCTGCAATCTCATCGGAACTGATATCGGCTTTCGCCAGAACTTCTACCAGCGTTGAGCTTTGGGTCGCCCAAATTTCCATTGGGTCGTGTTCTACCCAACCTGCTTTCGGGTAGATTTGCTCGAATTCGCGCTGTGAAACGGCAACGATATTCGCATCGTGGTCCATTACGACCGCGCGGGAGCTGGTGGTGCCCTGGTCGAGCGCAACGATATATTTTTTTTCAGTCATAATTTTTTTGTCCCGTAGTCACATTACTGCGAAGCTTTTTGTTGAGTGTTGGTCGCAACGTCTTTTTCTTCAATCGCGCAGACATCGCACGGTAAATGACGACCAATCAGTTTGCGATATGCCCATGCGCCTAAAATCGCGCCGGTAATCGGGCCAAACACCGGGACCAGGAAGTAAGGGATATCGCGACCACCCGTGAAGGCAATCTCACCCCATCCGGCCATCCAGGCGAAGAGTTTCGGTCCGAAGTCACGTGCCGGGTTCATGGCAAAACCTGTCAGCGGCCCCATGGAAGCACCAATAACGGCAATCAACAAACCGATCAGCAGCGGTGCCAGCGGACCACGAGGCACACCGTTACCATCGTCGGTCAGAGCCAGAATCAGCCCCATTAGAATAGCGGTAATGACCATTTCAACCGCGAAGGCCTGCACAAAATTGATATGCGGATTCGGGTAGGTGGAGAAAGTACCTGCCAGACCCAGGCTCTCGGTACTGCCGCGCACGATATGGTTAGTTTGTTCGAAATCGAGGAAAAGATTGTAATAAAGCCCGTAAACCAATGCCGCTGCGCAAAAGGCGCCGGCAATTTGCGAAATAATAAAAGGGACAACTTTGCGTTTATCAAAACAGGCGAACAGCCAGAGTGCGATGGTTACCGCTGGATTCAGATGTGCACCAGAAACGCCTGCGGTCAGATAGATAGCCATTGCTACCCCCAGACCCCAGATGACACTGATTTCCCACTGACCAAAAGTAGCCCCAGCTACTTTGAGTGCAGCGACACAGCCCACACCGAAGAAAATCAACAACCCGGTACCGAGGAATTCAGCAATGCACTGGCCTTTTAAGGTTGAGGTTTGACTCATAATCGGATCCTGAAGAGAGTTTAATGTTTATTGTTTGCGAGAAGGTCACTGACATCCCCGGAGCCGGTAGGCACACTGTTAATTTATCGTTAACGCGCAAAAACGAGAAATATCGAAAT
Source organism: Citrobacter sp. Ce104 (assembly GCF_030334595.1). Classification (NCBI taxonomy): domain Bacteria; kingdom Pseudomonadati; phylum Pseudomonadota; class Gammaproteobacteria; order Enterobacterales; family Enterobacteriaceae; genus Citrobacter; species Citrobacter sp. Ce104. Next base: position 44,282 of record NZ_JAOWDP010000021.1, on the reverse strand, counting down.
TAAAATGTGTGTACTCCATCAACAAAATGAGCGTTTTCGCGCCATTGCGCGGTATTTGTTATACAAAAATAGTGTGAGCTGAATCATTTCACTGAACAACCTGTTAACACTTAAGAGTTATGACAGTAATGTCACCAGGAGAAAGACTAAAAGTGTTGCAAACCGCAATCTGCGCGGGATGCCGCTGGACAGGGATGACGCGGCTTCATACAATCGGTGTTAAGTAGAGTGCGCTCGTTTTTATTAAGGCGTCGCCGGTTATCGGGACGAGGATTTTTATCCATCAACGCCTTGCAATTCAGGAGAGGTATGACGATGTCATTAGAAGTGTTTGAGAAACTGGAAGCAAAAGTACAGCAGGCGATTGATACCATCACGCTGTTGCAGATGGAAATCGAAGAGCTGAAAGAAAAAAACAACTCACTGTCGCAGGAAGTTCAGTCTGCACAGCAGCAGCGTGAAGAGCTGGAGCGTGAGAACAACAACCTGAAAGAACAGCAGAACGGCTGGCAGGATCGTCTGCATGCCCTGCTGGGTCGTATGGAAGAAGTCTAATCCTCGTCATATTTCACGTTATGGCGGCGTTGGCTGCGTGCATTCACCCCAGTCACATAGTGGCCTATGCTCCTGGGGATTCACTTACTTGCCGCCTTGCCCTGACGCGAAATCTTTAGAGGATTTAGAGTACGAGTTTGTAGGCCGGATAAGGCGCAAGCTGTCATCCGGCAATACAATAGCTTACCGCAATACAACGTTCGTTTCAGGCATTCAAACCCCCATCTACGTCCAGACCGGTGCCGGAAATCTGCCCAGCCGCTGGGCTTGCCAGAAACGTCACCGCCGCTGCAACATCCTCCGGTGTTCCATAATGCCCTGTAGCAATAAGCTGCCGTTGGGATTCTGCCTGCTCGCCATCTGCTGGGTTCATATCACTGTCAGTTGGGCCAGGATGGACAAGATTAACGGTAATACCCCGTGGGCCGAGATCGCGAGCCAGGCCACGGGTTAGCGAGTTGAGCGCTGATTTAGTCATCGCGTAAACAGCAATCCCCGGTTGGGCGACGCGGTTGGCAAGGCAACTGCCAATATTGATAATTCGCCCACCTTCAGGGAGATGTGGCAACGCGGCCTGTATGGCAACCACCACGCCACGGATATTCACGTTAATCAATGCGTCGATGTCTTCCAGTGACATCGACTCCAGCGGGCCGCCGCGTGCGATCCCAGCGTTGTTGATCAGAATATCCAGTCCTCCAAGTGACTGTACCGTGCGGTTTACGGCGTTCTGAATTGCCTGAGCGTCAGCACTGTTTGCCTGAATGGCCTCACCATGGCGGCCAAGCGCTGTAATTTCATCGGCAACGGCCTGGGCTTTCTCCGCAGATTTTCCATAGGTTATAACAACATCAGCACCGGCTTTCGCCAGCGACAGTGCGATGGCGCGCCCTAACCCTCGACTGGCCCCTGTGACCAGCGCTTTTTTACCTGTCAGATCGATATGCATGATGACCTCGTGATGAGAGTGATGAGATTCATCATTAGGTATAGAGAGAGTTTTTTCTTCGTCAATGCGCAGGATGGGGGAATCGAAAGGGGGAGCGGCAAAAAAAAGCCAGTCAGTTGTTTACCGACTGGCATCACACCGACTTGCGGTATTTTCTTTACTCGATATCGAGCGGGTCTTCGGAGAGGATTATCCCGGTGTTGTCGGCGTACAGGTGATCGCCGGAGAAGAACGTCACGCCGCCAAAGTTGACGCGCACATCGCTTTCCCCAATCCCTTCACCTGCAGCACCTACCGGAATGGCGGCAATCGCCTGAATGCCGATATCCAGTTCTCCCAGATCGTCTACCTGGCGGACTGAGCCGTAGATGACCAGACCTTCCCATTCATTCTGTACGGCCAGTCTTGCCAGTTCGGCATCGACCAGTGCACGACGGACAGAACCGCCGCCATCGACCAGCAGAACACGACCACGGCCGTTTTGTTCGAGCAGATCGTACAGCAACCCGTTGTCCTCGAAACATTTTACCGTGATGATTTGTCCGCCAAACGACGCCCGTCCTCCAAAGTTAGAGAACAGCGGTTCCACGACGTTGACATCTTCCTGATAGATGTCACAAAGCTCGGATGTATCGTATTTCATAGGCTTAACGTTCAGTTGCTGCGAGAATTTTTAGTATATCGCGCTATGTGTACTGTTGGCAAAATCATCAATTGTTAATTGATATTTGTCAGTTAAAGAGACCACTGACTTAAGAAAATCCCGACAACAAACAGTAAGTTAGTTAATAGCGCTGCTTTTACGGTGCGTTCCAGCATTGGGCGCATTGCCGCAGGATCCATCTCGCGCATCACGTAACGTGCCTGTTTGATTAGCAGCGGAGCGGCGAGAATAAACAGCCATCCCCACAGACTTTGCAGCGAAAACAGGTTAAACAGCGCCAGGCAGACCAGTGTCCCCATCAGCAGGCAGGCATGGTAGCGGCGGGCATTGACGGCGCCTAAACGCACGACCAACGTATTCTTGCCGTTCTCCCTGTCGCTGTTGATATCGCGCAGGTTGTTGACGTTGAGCACGGCAGTTGCCAGCAGGCCGCAGGCGGTGGCAGGCAGAATCAGCGCCGGAATCAACGTATGCGCCTGCAGATACCAGCTCCCCATCACGCTGAGCCAGCCGAAGAATACCAGCACGGAAATATCGCCCAGGCCGATGTATCCATAAGGGCGATTGCCCACGGTATAAGTGATCGCGGCGATAATCGACAGGCCTCCAAGCACCAGGAAGCCGACAAAATCCGCCAGCGTGTGACAGGCCACAGCAACCAGGGCCAGACCGGACAGACAGATCAACACCACGGTGACGATCAGCGCGCGCTTCATCTGCTGTTGGGTGATAACCCCTTTTTGCATCCCGCGCAGTGGTCCAATACGGTCGGGCTTGTCGCTGCCTTTGACGGCATCGCCATAGTCGTTAGCGAGATTGGACAGAATTTGCAGCAGTCCTGCCGTAATCAATGCCAGCAGAGCAACCAGCGGATCGAAGTATCCTTGCCACCATGCTAATGCCGTACCGACGATGATCGCCGCGAAGGCGAGCGGTAAGGTCTTAGGTCGTAAACTTTCCAGCCAGGCTTGTGAGCGGCTAATTTGTTGTTGTTCAGTCATATTTAGCGCCAATAAAAATGGGGCTTTATCAGCCCCATCAACAGTGATGAAAATGCATTGAACGCGATTATAGGATAAAACGGCTCAGATCTTCATCTGCGACCAGCGCATCCAGATGTTTGCTCACATAATCGGCATCAATTGTGATGCTTTGGCCGTTTAAATCGCTCGCATCATAGGAAATATCTTCCATCAGACGCTCAAGAACGGTATGCAGACGACGCGCACCGATGTTTTCGGTGGTTTCGTTGACCTGCCAGGCCGCTTCGGCAATGCGTTTAATGCCCGATTCGGTGAAGTTGATGTCCACACCTTCGGTCGCCATCAGCGCTTTGTACTGAACGGTGATGGAGGCATTCGGTTCGGTAAGGATACGCTCAAAATCGCTGGTGGTCAGCGCCTGCAGCTCGACACGAATCGGCAGACGACCCTGCAGTTCCGGGATCAGGTCAGACGGTTTCGCGACCTGGAATGCGCCAGAAGCGATAAACAGAATGTGATCTGTTTTCACCATACCGTGCTTGGTAGAGACCGTGCAGCCTTCAACCAGCGGCAGCAGGTCGCGCTGTACGCCTTCACGGGACACGTCCGGGCCGGAGGATTCGCCGCGCTTACAGATTTTGTCGATTTCATCGATAAACACGATCCCGTGCTGCTCAACGGCGTCGATAGCTTCCTGTTTCAGCTCTTCCGGGTTTACCAGTTTGGCTGCTTCTTCTTCAATCAGCAGCTTCATCGCGTCTTTGATTTTCAGCTTACGCGGTTTTTGCTTCTGACCGCCCAGGTTCTGGAACATGGACTGTAGCTGGCTGGTCATCTCTTCCATTCCCGGAGGCGCCATAATTTCAACGCCCATCGGTGCGGCCGCGAGATCGATTTCGATCTCTTTGTCATCCAACTGGCCTTCACGCAGTTTTTTACGGAACGCCTGACGCGCTGCAGAAGGCTCCTGCGGCTGCTCAGACTGTCCCCAGTTATTTTTAGCTGGTGGGATCAGCACGTCGAGAATGCGCTCTTCCGCCATCTCTTCGGCACGGAAGCGGTTTTTCTCGATTGCCTGAACGCGGACCATTTTGATGGCTGCATCGGTCAGATCGCGGATGATGGAGTCAACTTCCTTACCAACATAGCCAACTTCGGTGAATTTTGTCGCTTCAACTTTGATGAACGGCGCATTGGCCAGTTTTGCCAGACGACGGGCGATTTCGGTTTTACCAACGCCGGTCGGGCCAATCATCAGAATGTTTTTCGGCGTCACTTCATGGCGCAGCTCTTCGTTAAGCTGCATACGGCGCCAGCGGTTACGCAGGGCAATCGCCACGGAACGCTTAGCGTTATCCTGGCCGATGATGTGTTTGTTCAGTTCGCTGACAATTTCGCGTGGGGTCATTTCAGACATGGGGGATCCTTACGCTTTGGAGTTCAATTCTTCGATGGTATGGAAGTGGTTGGTATAAATGCAGATATCCCCTGCAATATCCAACGCTTTCTCAGCAATCTCGCGTGCGCCAAGCTCGGTGTTTTCCAGCAGAGCGCGTGCAGCAGCCTGGGCGTAAGGGCCGCCGGAGCCGATGGCAATCAGATCGTTTTCTGGCTGGATGACGTCGCCGTTACCGGTGATGATGAGCGATGCCGTTTCATCTGCGACGGCCAGCAGCGCTTCGAGCTTGCGCAGCATACGGTCAGTACGCCAGTCTTTTGCCAGTTCAACGGCAGCTTTCACCAGGTGACCCTGATGCATTTCCAGCTTGCGTTCGAACAGTTCAAACAGCGTGAATGCATCCGCAGTACCGCCCGCAAAGCCCGCGATGACTTTGTCGTTATACAAACGGCGGACTTTCTTCACGTTGCCTTTCATTACGGTGTTACCCAGTGTGGCCTGACCATCACCGGCGATTACCACATGGCCGTTACGGCGTACGCTTACTATTGTTGTCACGAGCAGACCCCTTGGTTACAAATGCAAAATACAGGCCCCGCGCAGTGTGCGGGGCGTAATGCAAGTATAGATGGGGGGGATTTTGGGGGTTTCAACCCCCAGTGGCGAGTCGAATGCAGTTTGTGTGACCAGCAACCTTCAGGCGGCTGATGGTGTTGTCGGCATTCTCTTTGCCTTTGACCGGACCAATGACCACGCGATTCCAGCCGTTATTGGTGGTAATACGTGAGTTGAAGCCTTCAAAGGCCAGCTGCGCACGCACCGTTTCTGCCTGCTCAGCACCTTTAAATGAGCCGCACTGTACCATCCAGCGGCGTTCATCTTTTTTCTCCGCCGTCTGTTTTGGCGGCTGCGTTTCATTGGTTATTGGCGCGGCCGGCTGTGTTTTCGGCTGAGCAGCGGCGGTATGCGCCGGCGTTTGCAGCAGATCCTGATACGGCTGTTGGGCTGCCGGTTTTGGCTGCGCTTTCGGCTGCTGTACCGGGGCGGCTTGCGCAGTACGCGTTTGCGGCTGCTGGTACGGCTGTTCTGCTGCCCGTTGGCGTGGCTGTTGAGCCTGCTGCTGGGTGTTGTTCCACTGCTGCTGTTGCACCTGACGCTGACGCTGCAGCGTTTGCTGGCGCTGTTCAGGCGTTTGTTCGTTCCACGGTACTTCGTTGAGCTGCGTTGGCTGTTGACGCATATCAGCCTGCATTTGCGCCAACAACTGGCGCTGCTCATTGGTTAGCTGGTCGGCGTTCAGCACCTCGCCGCCTGCAGACGGTTCGGTAGGCGCACGTACGCCAGGCTGACGGCTTTCCAGCTCTTTGATGTATCGCCAGCGCTCTTCCGGTTTTGGTGGAATGCCATTACCGGTGACTTTCTGGTTTTGCAGCGTTTCGGACTCTTCTTTCTTGTGATGCGTAATGAAGTACAGACCACCGATAAAGGTCACGAGTACGGCTGCAGCAATAGCAACCATAGCGGGCGATACCGCAGGCGTATTGCGTTGTTTTTTCCGTGATGTGCTCTTCTTGCGCCGCGAAGGTGCCGGTTGGCCGCGACGTACATAATCTCGTTGTGCCACTATCGTTTCGCTGTATTTATTCGTTCGTCAGCCCGCCATGTTACTTAAGCGGCGGGCCTTTGACCAGACAGGGGAGTCCGAAAGCACTTTACTTTACGTCAGTGCCCGGGTAGTACCCCGAATAATAAGCTCGCAGTCGAGTAAACGTGAGCCACTGCTGACGCTCTGCCCTTGTAATTGATCGAGCAGTAACAGCATAGCTTCGCGTCCGATATCGAAACGCGGCTGTGCAACGGTTGTCAGGGGTGGATCACAAAATTCCGTGAGCGAAATGTTATCAAAGCCAATGATGGATAAATCGTCAGGTACCTTCAGACCCTGACGTTTGGCGTAAGAGAGGGCGCCCAGCGCCATGACATCGCTGTGGCAAAAGACCGCGGTAGGTGGTTGCGGTAGCTCAAGGAGCTGCTTCAGCGCATTGGCTCCCGCTTCATAGGTAAAGTCGCCGCGCGCGATAAAATGTGGATCGACCGTAATTCCGCTGCGGCGCAATGCCTGAACGTAACCTTGCAGACGGTAATGGCACAGCGGCATGTCCTCTGGGCCGGCGATACAGCCAATGCGTTTATGTCCCAGTTCCAGCAGATAGTTCATCGCGTTGAAGGCGGCGGTGAGGTTATCAATGTGCACGGTGGGGAGTTCCAGTTCTGGCGCGAACTCATTGGACATGACCATCGGCGGCAGGTTGCGCTGCTCTTCCACGCTGGCATCAAACGGCAGGCGCGAACTGAGCAGCACCATGCCATCGATCTGCTTGGTGATAATGAGGTTGAGGAAGGTCTTTTCCTGCTGATTCTGGTGCGCGCAATCGCCGATCAGCACCAGATATCCCTGTTCTGCGGCGGTCACTTCTATGCCGCGAATCACCTCGCTAAAAAACGGATCGCAGATATCCGGCACAATCACCAGAATGGTACGTGATTCATTACGCTTAACGTTGCGTCCCATTGATTGGGGTAAATATCCCACTTCCAGCGCGGCCTGCTCAACTTTGTTACGGGTTGACTGTGAGACTTTGTCCGGGTTCATTAATGCGCGGGATACGGTTGCCGTTGAGACTTTCGCCTTCAGAGCAACATCTTTCATCGTAGCGGCGGCAACCTGCTTATTCGGTTTCACTCTTTCTCCTCGCCAGAGGGCTGCTGGCACAGACTCGTCCCTGGGTAACCTTCATCTGAAACATTTTTATCAGATAGTTAATGGAAGCGGTTACAGAATTTTCATAAAAAGTGTGATGGATGTTTAATTTTACGATCCGCCTCGCATCATGAGGCATTATCCCTCGATGGGATCGACATCCAGCACCCATTTAACCTTACGTGCATCGGGTAACGTATTGATCAGCGCCAGCGTGCCGCTGATGATATGTTGCAGGCGAATTCGCGACGGGTGCTGCAATAAAATTTGCCAGCGATAGCGACCGCCGCGTTTGGGCGCCAGGGCGGGAACCGGGCCGAGCACCCAGAGCTTGTCATCGGCCAGCGGACTGGCCTGAATCAGATTTCGCAACTGTTGTAAGAACATTGGCGCATGCTGGTTGTTGTGATCTTCTGCCCGCACGATCACATGGCTGGTCCAGGGGGGAAGCTGGAGCGTTTGTCGCTCGGCCAGCGCCTGCTCGGCAAATGCGTCATAACCTTTATACAGCAAGGTTTGCAGCAGCGGATGTTCAGGATGGTGCGTTTGCAGCACGACTTCGCCTTGTTTCCCGGCGCGTCCTGCTCGCCCGGAAACCTGGGTGTAGAGCTGGGCGAAGCGTTCTGCTGACCGGAAATCTGCAGAGAATAGCGCGCCGTCGACGTCCAGCAGTGCCACCAGGGTGACGTCCGGGAAGTGGTGGCCTTTGGCCAGCATTTGCGTACCGATCAGAATTCGCGCGCCGCCGCGATGCACTTCCGCCAGATGCTGTTCCAGCGACCCTTTACGGCTGGTGGTGTCGCGATCGATGCGTGAGATTGGCACGCCGGGGAAAAAAGGCGCCAGAGCCTGCTCAAGCTGTTCGGTGCCGAGTCCAACCGGAACCATATGCGTCGAGCCGCAGGAAGGACACTGGCGCGGTATCGGGCGCTGGCTGTCGCAGTGGTGACAGCGTAAATGGTGCTGTGCCTGATGTAGCGTGTAGTAGTGATCGCAACGCGGACATTCGGCAATCCAGCCGCAGTCGTGGCACAGCAGCGCAGGCGCAAAACCCCGGCGGTTCAAAAACAGGATCACCTGGTTATCCGCCTGCAGGTGCTGACGCATACGGGTGATAAGCGCAGGGGCGAGTCCGGCCTGCACCTGCTGACCTTTGAGATCCAGCACGTGCTGAGTGGCAGGGCGCGCATTTCCGGCGCGTCGCGTCAGGCGCAGCATACGATATTTGTTCTGCCGCACATTACACAGCGTTTCCAGCGCTGGGGTGGCTGAGCCGAGAATAATCGGGATCTGCTCGCTGTGGGCACGGTAAACCGCCAGGTCGCGCGCATGATAGCGCCAGCCTTCCTGCTGTTTATAAGAGCTGTCGTGCTCTTCGTCGATGACAATTACGCCAAGATTTTTAAACGGCGTAAACAGCGACGAGCGCGTACCGATAACTATCGCCGCTTCGCCATTTTTGGCTTTCAGCCAGGCTGAAAGGCGTTCGCTGTCGTTCAAGCCAGAGTGCAGGACTTCGACCGGCGCATGGAAGCGTTCGCGAAAACGAGCAATAGTTTGCGGCGTCAGGCCAATCTCCGGCACCATCACCAGCGCCTGTTTGCCCTGGGCGAGAACATTTTCCAGGACGCTTAGATAGACCTCTGTTTTGCCTGAGCCCGTCACGCCCGCTAATAGCCATGCGCTAAAACTGTCCGATGCGCTGTGAATCGCCCCGACGGCGGTGGCCTGCTCGGTGTTCAGTCGCAGACGCTCACCGGAAACCGCGTAGTTTGTTCGCCAGTCACTAAAGCCAGGCGTTTCGCTCGCCAGCTCGCACAGCCCTTTTTTCCGCAGCGCCTGTAATGCGGCGTCATTAAATTCCAGTTCAGCCACCTGGTCGCGCCAGATTTTTCCCTGGCGTAGCGCAGCCAGCGCCTGCTGCTGCTTGGGAGAGCGCTTCAGGCTGTTGAGATCGGTAACCTGACCTTCTTCAGTGGCAAACCAGTACCACATGGGCGCGTTTGTCGCCGGGCGCCCCTGGCGCAGTAAAATTGGCAGGGCATGAAACAGCACGTCGCCAATAGGATGATGGTAATAATCAGCCGCCCACAACAGCAGACGCCAGACGGAGGTCGAATAAACCGGTTCGCTGTCCAGCACTTCGAGAACGGCTTTCAATTCGCTCCGCGGCAGTTCGCTGTGCTCGCTGACGGACAGAACGATACCCACGCGCTCCTGTTGCTTGCCAAAGGGCACGCGTACACGACACCCGGCTTTGGCGCTCATGCCTTCCGGCAGGAGGTAGTCAAAGGTACGAGGAAGCGGAACGGGTAAGGCAACGTGCGCAACGGGCATTGAATCATCCTGACTTGAAATCTGGCGGGTTAGTATACACATTAGTGAAGGGTAGAATGCGGATCAGTTTGCATGAGCAGGTTAATTTCTGTATGATTCGCCGCCTTTGATGCAAATTGATTGCGTCAAATACTGACCATTACCCGAGAGTTTCGCGCGGCTGGAAGGCGGCAAGCGAGCGAATCTCTGGGAGCATAGTGAACTATGTGACCAGAGTGAGTGAACGCAGGCAACGCATCAGCAGTGTGAAAGGTGACGGGGAATAATTAACATCGCGTGGTGTCTGGCGTTAGGGCTGGAAGAGCGACGCGGCCTTAAACCGAGGTTTTCCCATGAAAAAAGATATTCACCCGAAATACGAAGAAATTACTGCAAACTGCTCTTGCGGTAACGTCATGAAAATCCGCTCTACCGTCGGTCACGATCTGAACCTGGACGTGTGCGGTCAGTGCCACCCGTTCTATACTGGCAAGCAGCGTGATGTTGCTACCGGTGGCCGTGTTGATCGCTTCAACAAGCGTTTCAGCATCCCAGGCAGCAAGTAAGTTTCAGCTGTCAGAAAAAAGCGCCTTATGGCGCTTTTTTTGTTTCTGTGCATGCAGACTGAAATTCGTATTGATGTATTGAATGATGTCTTTTCTTTAATAAATAAAACAGTGTTTTTATTTTTACGATAAAATGTTTCAACTGGTGATCTGAATCCTTTTCATCTTCTGATTTTTGCCACTTATGCCAGTTTTTGGCAAAATACCAAAGGTTTCTTCCTTCTTTCTAAAATACACTTTCGTGGAAATATAAAATTATTCTTATTCCTTCATCGTTCCCTCATTTATTGATGGGACGAGATGGACAATTTCCTTGATATAGTGTGAAGAGGGATGGTCATGAAATTTAAATCCGCGTTATTACTGATTCCATTATTCTCTGCGGCCGCGCATGCGGGTTATGTTGATTATCGACATGAATATTATGACGATGGTCGCAATTACGACCGTGTTTATATGTCTCACCGTTTTGCTACGGGTTTTGGTGTGGCAGTGGAAGCCATTTCACGTTCCGAAGATACGCAATCTAATGATGCGTGGAATAATATGGAAAGTAATGGCAATGAGTATACGGCAAGCTACCAGTTCACCTGGCAAGGTCTTATCTGGCAGCCGGGCATTGCGATCGAAACGGGCGATAATATCGCGATATATAAGCCTTATATTCGCGTACAGTATAATATCAATGACAACTGGTGGACCGCGTTCCGCTATCGCCAGGAGTACATGCGCAGAAACTCCGACGGCAAAGATGACCGCATGGTCTATCGTCCGGAAGCATGGCTCGGTTACAACATCCATGACTGGATGTTTGAGCTAAATGGCATTTATAAAATTGCCGATAGCGAAGATTTATATAACAACCGAAAAGACGATTACGAATATAACTTCCGGGTGGCGTATAAAATAGGCTCATGGGTTCCATTTGTTGAGGTTGGTAACGTTTCCTCGGGCTATAACACTACCACCACGGACGATCGTCAGACCCGTTATCGCGTTGGTCTCGGTTATAACTTCTGACCATCAATACGCTTCTTATCGATTTATTACATTGAGCATCGGTATATACGCATAACTTGCGTGAATAATGTGTCTAAGGAGTTAACATCATGTCTAATGATGGAACTATGATCGGAAGTAATCAAAATATTACCGTCAGACCTTTCGGGTTAAGAGATAAATTCGGTTATTTATGTGGCGACCTCGGAACCTGTTTTATTCTTGGACTGGTAAATAGTTTTTTAATGATTTATTACACCAACGTCCTTGGTATTTCCGGCGTCATTGTTGGTTCACTCTATTTTGTGACCAAACTCTTTGATGCGTTTGTCGACGTTGGTGTAGGGCGCTTATGTGATACCTCTAAACTGACGGTTCATGGGCGTTTTAATCCATGGGTGCGGCGGATGAAGTATCCGTTCTGCATCATTGCGGTCGTCCTGTTCCTGCCGTTTGTGCATGATTTTTCTTATACGGCGAAAATTATCTACATCTGCTGTTCCTATTTTATTTACGGTTCGCTGTTATCGACGGTGAGTATTCCGTATGGCGCCATGTCTGCAGCTATTAGCTCGAACCCGGAGGATCGCGTATCGCTGTCAACCTGGCGCAGCGTTGGGTCTGCCATCGGCGGCGGGACAACCGGCTTTTTTATTCCAATCCTGATGTACACCACCCTGGTGGACGGAAGCCAGGTGATTTCCGGGCAGCATTTCTTCTGGATTGCTATTGGTTGTTCAGTGCTGGGCTTTATCTTTTTAACGTTGACCTGTCAGTTAACGACGGAACGCGTGCGGGTGGAAAGAAAAGAGAGCATGCCTGTTTCTGTGCTGCTAAAGGGGCTGTTACGCAATAAGGCGCTGATTGTTTTAGTGGTTGTGGATCTACTGATCGTGATTAATCAGGGGTTGTCTGGTACCAACATGACTTACCTGTTTAACGACTATTTTCATAACAAAGAGGCTATGTCCGTTGCCTTGCTTTTCACCTTTGGCTCTCTGGTTTTGCTGGCGCCATCGGCATCCTGGCTCACAAGACGCTTTGGTAAGAAAGAAGCCAGCGTCGGCGCGTTGCTCTTTGCGGTAGCCATGTATCTGCTGATGTACTTCACCCACATTACCGACGCGAAGGTCTATTTGGTGTTCCTGTTCCTGGCAACGCTGGGGGCCGGATTATTCAATCTGATGATTTGGGCGTTTATGACTGATGTTTGTGATTATCATCAGTATGTCACCGGCGATCGTGAAGATGGAACCGTCTATGGCGTGAACTTCTTTGCCCGTAAAGTTGGTCAGGCGTGCGCAGGGGCTATTGGCGGCTTTATGCTGGCCATCATTGGATATCAATCTTCGTCAACGGGCGGCGCTGTGCAAACCAGCATCGTTCAGGAAAACATCTATACGATGGCGAATCTCTTACCGGCTTTATGTTTGTTTTTGGCGGCGGTCATTCTGATTTATTTCTATCCGTTGAACCGTAAAGAAACGCTAAAAATGGAAGAGACTTTGAATAAGCTCAATGGTATCAGTAAGTAACATAGTGAGAAGCGGCGGGAGTGATCCCGCCTTTTCTCATCTGTCTTCAACAATCAGTATTCCCACGTTTCTGGGTTGATACCCAGTTCACGCATGATTACCTTTGCTTCTTCCGGGATTTCATCGCTGCGCTCTTTACGCAGGTCGTCATCGTTGGGTAAGGGTTGCCCGGTAAAAGCATGCAAAAACGCTTCACACAGCAGTTCGCTGTTAGTGGCGTGACGCAGGTTGTTAACCTGACGACGCGTGCGTTCATCGGTAAGGATTTTTAACACCTTCAGAGGAATGGAAACCGTAATTTTTTTGACTTGCTCACTCTTCTTACCGTGCTCAGCGTATGGGCTGATATATTCGCCGCTCCATTCAGCCATGAGATACCTAATCCTCTTTGTCATTAATATTGAGGCCAGAACCTGAGCCCAGACCATAATTGCGCGTAGTTTATCGTAGTGGCGTGGCCCTGACACGAAGTAAGCCGACGCAGATGTACGCTAATGCATATAATTTTAACGGCTATTTCCAGTTTGCTCAATCTATACGCAAAGAAGTTTAGATGTCCAGATGTATTGACGGCTATCACAACTATGATTACTCTGGTGTCTGACTTTTCACCGACTCAGCCAGGATCTCCTCAATATGACGCGTAAACAGGCCACCATCGCAGTGCGTAGCGGATTAAATGACGACGAACAGTACGGTTGCGTTGTCCCGCCGATTCACCTCTCCAGCACCTATAACTTTACCGGTTTTAATGAGCCTCGCGCCCATGACTATTCGCGCCGCGGCAACCCAACGCGTGATGTCGTTCAGCGTGCGCTGGCGGAACTGGAAGGTGGGGCGGGGGCTGTACTGACCAATACCGGCATGTCGGCGATTCATCTGGTGACCACGGTCTTCCTCAAGCCAGGCGATCTGCTGGTCGCACCGCACGACTGCTACGGTGGGAGCTATCGTCTGTTTGACAGCCTGGCAAAGCGTGGCTGTTATCGCGTCCTGTTTGTCGATCAAGGCGATGAGCAGGCGTTGCAAGCGGCACTGGCGGAAAAACCGAAGCTGGTGCTGGTAGAAAGCCCAAGCAACCCGCTGCTGCGCGTGGTGGATATTGCGAAAATCTGCCAGCTGGCGCGTGAAGCTGGCGCGGTCAGCGTTGTCGACAACACTTTTTTAAGCCCGGCCCTGCAAAATCCTCTGGCATTAGGCGCCGATCTGGTGTTGCATTCATGCACGAAATATTTAAATGGTCACTCCGACGTGGTGGCCGGTGTAGTGATAGCAAAAGATCCGGAAACGGTCACTGAACTGGCATGGTGGGCGAATAATATTGGTGTGACCGGCGGCGCGTTTGATAGTTATCTGCTGTTGCGCGGCCTGCGTACTCTGTCTCCTCGCATGGAGGTGGCGCAACGTAATGCTCAGGCGATTGTGGATTATCTGCAAACTCAGCCGTTGGTGAAAAAATTGTATCACCCGTCATTGCCGGATAATCAGGGCCATGAGATTGCCGCGCGTCAGCAAAAAGGCTTTGGCGCGATGTTGAGTTTTGAGCTGGATGGCGATGAGCAAACGCTGCGCCGCTTCCTCAGTGGGTTGTCATTGTTTACGCTGGCGGAATCGTTAGGGGGCGTTGAAAGTCTGATCTCCCACGCCGCAACCATGACACACGCGGGTATGGCGCCAGAAGCGCGTGCTGCTGCCGGAATTTCGGAAACGCTGCTGCGTATCTCCACCGGTATTGAAGATGGCGAAGATTTAATTGCCGACCTGGAAAATGGCTTCCGGGCTGCAAACAAGGGGTAAACATGAGTGTGATTGCGCAGGCAGGGGCGAAGGGTCGTCAACTGCACAAATTTGGTGGTAGTAGTCTGGCTGATGTGAAATGTTATCTGCGTGTCGCAGGCATTATGGCGGAATACTCGCAGCCTGATGACATGATGGTTGTTTCAGCCGCAGGCAGTACCACTAACCAGTTGATTAGTTGGCTGAAGTTAAGCCAGACAGATCGTCTTTCTGCGCATCAGGTTCAACAGGCGTTACGTCGCTATCAAAGTGAGCTAATCAGCGGTTTGTTACCTCCCGAGGTGGCGGATGGACTGATCGCCGCGTTTATTCACGATCTGGAACGCCTGGCCGGGTTGCTCGACAGCGGTGTGAACGATGCCGTCTATGCCGAAGTCGTCGGGCATGGCGAGGTGTGGTCGGCGCGTTTGATGTCGGCCGTCCTTAACCAACAGGGGCTGGAGTCAGCCTGGCTGGATGCGCGCGATTTTTTACGTGCTGAGCGCGGCGCTCAGCCGCAGGTAGATGAAGGTCTTTCTTACCCACTGCTGCAGCAACTGCTGGCGCAGCATCCGGGTAAACGTCTGGTCGTTACCGGCTTTATTAGCCGTAGCAACGGCGGCGAAACGGTGCTGCTGGGACGTAACGGCTCCGACTACTCGGCGACGCAGGTTGGCGCGCTGGCGGGCGTTTCCCGCGTAACTATCTGGAGTGATGTTGCCGGGGTATACAGCGCGGATCCGCGTAAAGTAAAAGATGCCTGTCTGCTGCCGCTGCTGCGTCTGGATGAAGCCAGCGAATTGGCGCGTCTGGCGGCGCCGGTTCTTCATGCCCGTACCCTACAGCCGGTTTCCGGCAGTGATATCGATCTCCAGTTGCGTTGTAGCTATACGCCGGAGCAAGGTTCAACGCGTATTGAACGCGTCCTGGCTTCTGGTACCGGGGCGCGTATTGTGACCAGCCATGACGACGTGTGCCTGATTGAGTTCCAGGTACCTGCCAGCCAGGACTTTAAACTGGCCTACAAAGAGATTGATCAGATTTTAAAACGCACTCAGGTGCGTCCGCTGGCGGTGGGTGTGCATCCTGACCGCCAACTGCTGCAATTTTGCTACACCTCAGAAGTCGCTGACGGCGCACTGAAAATTCTGGATGAAGCTGGCCTGCCGGGCGAGCTGCGTCTGCGCCAGGGGTTGGCGTTAGTGGCGATGGTCGGGGCGGGCGTCACCCGTAACCCGCTGCACTGCCATCGTTTCTGGCAACAGTTGAAAGGTCAGCCGGTCGAATTCACCTGGCAGTCGGAAGAGGGCATCAGCCTGGTCGCGGTACTGCGCACCGGCCCGACGGAGAGCCTGATTCAGGGTCTGCATCAGTCTATCTTCCGCGCGGAAAAACGCATTGGTCTGGTGCTGTTCGGCAAAGGCAACATTGGCTCGCGCTGGCTGGAGCTGTTTGCCCGTGAGCAGAGCACGCTCTCGGCGCGTACCGGATTAGAATTCGTACTGGCGGGTGTGGTTGATAGCCGTCGTAGCCTGCTGAATTACGAAGGGCTGGATGCCAGTCGCGCGTTGGCCTTCTTTGATGACGAGGCGGTAGAACAGGATGAAGAGTCTTTGTTCCTGTGGATGCGCGCCCACCCGTATGATGATTTAGTGGTGCTGGACGTTACAGCCAGCGAGCAGTTAGCGGATCAGTATCTGGATTTCGCCAGCCATGGCTTCCACGTCATCAGCGCCAATAAACTGGCAGGGGCGAGCAACAGTAATAATTACCGTCAGATCCATGACGCCTTTGAAAAGACCGGTCGCCACTGGCTGTATAACGCTACCGTAGGCGCGGGCTTGCCGATCAATCATACCGTACGCGATCTGATTGATAGCGGGGATACCATTCTGTCGATCAGCGGGATCTTCTCCGGCACGTTGTCGTGGTTGTTCCTGCAATTTGATGGCACGGTCCCATTCACCGATCTGGTGGATCAGGCGTGGCAACAGGGTCTGACTGAACCTGACCCGCGCGTGGATCTTTCAGGTAAAGATGTGATGCGTAAACTGGTGATTCTGGCGCGTGAAGCGGGTTACGACATCGAACCGGATCAGGTACGCGTAGAGTCGCTGGTGCCTGCACACTGTGAAGAAGGCTCTATTGACCATTTCTTTGAAAATGGCGACGAGCTGAACGAGCAAATGGTGCAACGCCTGGAAGCGGCGCGTGAAATGGGGCTGGTGCTGCGCTATGTGGCGCGTTTTGATGCTAACGGTAAAGCACGCGTTGGCGTAGAAGCGGTACGTCCTGAACACCCGCTGGCGGCGCTGCTGCCGTGCGATAACGTTTTTGCTATTGAAAGCCGCTGGTATCGCGATAACCCGCTGGTGATCCGTGGACCGGGCGCAGGTCGTGACGTCACCGCCGGAGCTATTCAGTCAGACATCAACCGTCTGGCGCAGCTGCTGTAGTTTTTGTTGCCGGGTGGCGCTGCGCTTATCCGGCCTACGATTCGTGTGTAATGTAGGCCGGTAAGATGTGTAAGCTTCGCCATTTGGTATTGACTGGATGTTGTATTAATCCCCCCCTCTGTTAACAGACACACCATTTTATGCGTGTAGCCTTGTTGCCAAAAATATCGATAACCAGTTGCGCAATTGTTCATCGTTAAACAGTGGGGAAAAGCTCCCACATGCCCTTCAGCAATTGATAGTGAACAGTGATGTCATCCTGTTACCAACGATTTTTAATAGTCGTTGGTTTTGGCCCGCAACTATCACCGATGGATGTGAGTCTTCTCACATAAAAAAACCTTTCAGAACGTAACGTAGCGATTCTTTATATGACTGAAAGGGATTGATTATGAAGTTAAAAATGCTTGCTGTCGGTGTTCTGGTCTCTTTGCCGCTCTGGGCGAGTGCCAAAGATGTCACGATTATTTATACCAACGATCTTCATGCCCATGTCGAACCTTATAAAGTGCCCTGGATTGCCAATGGCACACGTGATATTGGCGGTTGGGCCAATATCACGACAATGGTAAAACAGGAGAAAGCGAAAAATAGCGCCACCTGGTTTTTGGATGCTGGCGACTATTTTACCGGGCCATATATCAGCAGCCTGACTAAGGGGAAGGCGATTATCGATATCATGAACACCATGAATTTTGACGCTGTCACCATGGGTAATCATGAATTCGATCACGGTTGGGACAATACGCTGCTGCAGCTGAGCCAGGCGAAGTTTCCGATCGTGCAGGGCAACATCTTTTACCAGAACAGCAGCAAAATGTTCTGGGATAAGCCTTACACCATTATTGAAAAAGATGGCGTGAAGATTGGCGTGATCGGTC
This sequence comes from Citrobacter sp. Ce104, assembly GCF_030334595.1. Taxonomy (NCBI): domain Bacteria; kingdom Pseudomonadati; phylum Pseudomonadota; class Gammaproteobacteria; order Enterobacterales; family Enterobacteriaceae; genus Citrobacter; species Citrobacter sp. Ce104. The sequence goes on along the minus strand of NZ_JAOWDP010000021.1, from coordinate 26,442 downwards.
TGCACGGCGTGTTTGCTTTTGATGATACGGTTTCCGCTGCGACACGTGTCGGGATTGAGGCGCGGGATGAAGTGAAGTGGTTGCAACGCTATATCGATGAGCTGAAAGGCAAAGTCGATCTCACCGTGGCGCTGATCCATGAAGGCACGCCAGCGCGTCAGTCCAGTCTGGGGGGCACCGATGTACGCCGTGCGCTGGATAAAGACATCAAGACCGCAGGCCAGGTGCAGGGGCTGGACATCCTGATCACCGGTCATGCGCATGTGGGCACGCCGGAGCCGATTAAAGTAGGTAACACCCTGATTCTGTCTACCGACAGCGGCGGCATTGATGTGGGTAAACTGGTGCTGGATTACCAGCAAAAACCGCATCAATTTACCGTGAAGAACTTCGAGCTGAAGACCATTTTTGCTGATGAATGGCAGCCAGACCCGCAAACGAAACAGGTCATTGATGGCTGGAATAAAAAGCTCGATAAAGTGGTACAGCAGACGGTTGCCAACTCGCCGGTTGAGCTGACGCGTGCTTACGGTGAATCTTCTTCGCTGGGAAATCTGGCGGCAGATGCGTTGCTGGCTGCGGCGGGTAAAGATACCCAGTTAGCGCTTACGAACTCGGGCGGCATTCGGAATGAAATCCCTGCAGGGGCCATCTCCATGGGCGCAGTCATTAGCACCTTCCCGTTCCCGAATGAGCTGGCAACCATGGATCTCACCGGGAAGCAGTTACGTAACCTGATGGAGCACGGCGCGGGTTTAAGCAACGGTGTATTGCAGGTGTCCAAAGGGCTGGAGATGAAGTATGACAGCAGTAAACCGGTTGGTCAGCGGGTTAGCGTATTGACGTTAAACGGCAAACCGATTGAGGATGCCACGATTTATCACATTGCCACCAATAGCTTCCTGGCGGACGGTGGTGATGGTTTCACGACATTTACTGAAGGTAAAGCGCGTAACACATCCGGCGGTTACTATGTCTCTAATGCGGTCGTTGATTATTTCAAAGCGGGAAATACGCTGACGGATGAGCAACTCAAAGGCATGCGTGTGGAAGATGTGAAACCGTAGTGAGGTCAGGCCAGCAGATATTCCGCTGGCCTTTGTTTTAACCTCTGTAGGAGGCAAACACCTCTTTTGCAGCGAACAAACCGTTGAGTGCCGCAGGGAAGCCAGCATAGACGGCCATCTGCATTATCACTTCAACGATCTCATCCTGCGTTAAACCCACGTGTAATGCGGCGCCAATATGCACTTTCAACTGCGGTGCAGCGTTGCCCAGAGCCGTTAATGCCGCGACGGTAGCGATTTCTCTACTGCGTAAATCCAGCCCCGGCCTTGAATAGATGTCGCCAAAAGGAAATTCAATCAGGTACTGGGCGAAGTCTGGCGCAATATCCTGCAGACTTTCGACGACCGCATCGCCCCCTTTACCATCCACTTTTTGCAACATCTCCTGACCGGTAATAAAGCGTTCTGAAGGCATCATTTCTTCCTCTTTCGTGTGGTCTGTGGCGTGAGGATAGAGCGTGCGGAATGATTGGGATAATACCGTTTCCGTGATACCTTTTCGGTATGACAACATCGTCTTTGCACTCTCTGGATATTCGCCTGCTGCGTTACTTTTCCGTAGTAGCGGAAGAGAACAATATGAGCCGGGCGGCGCAGCGCTTGTTTATGTCGCAGCCGCCGCTGAGTCGCCACATTCGCCAGCTTGAAGAACGCCTGGGGGTGACGCTTTTTGTCCGTCATACCCGGGGGCTTACGCTGACGGAGGACGGGCAGCGCGTACTTGAAATCGTACGCCCGCTATTGGCGCTACAGGATAAAACCTGGGCGACGCTGAGTCAGTTAGCGAAAACGGGGGAGCAATCTCTGCGCTTAGGACTAAGTACGGCGTTTGAGCAGGGCGTTTTTGCGGCGCTTGAGTCGCAGCTTAATATGCGCGTACAGAAGCTACATATTGTCCGGCATAGTTCGCCGGAACTGGCCCGCCAGGTGCGGCGGGGAAAACTGGATGCCGCGCTGGTGGCACTACCGCTTGAAACTTCGGGGCTTAGCGTCACGCCGCTTGGCTGGCAAGAATCGATGATCGCCGCTTTACCCGCGCTCTGGCCAGAGGCGGCGCTGTCGTCACTCTCATTAACCGCGCTGAGCCACCGACCGCTGTTCTGGTTCAAACGCGAACGTAACCCTGCCTTCTTTGATTACACCCGACACATTTTTCGTCGTGCGGGTTACTCACCTGCCTGTATTGAAGAGCCACTTGAACATGACATATTGCTGGCGCGGATCGCGCAGGGTGACGGTCTGAGCCTGATTCCAGCCTCCTTTTGCGCGATCCAGCGTCAGGGCGTGATCTTCCTTCCGCTTACCGATACAGAATTGCGTATTAGCATGGGGTTGCTGATGCTGCCTGAGAACGTAACAAAATTAGGATGGCTGCAGACGGTCGTGACGCAATCCCTCATCATTTCAGGCTGATGTGAATTTTTTTCACATTGGCTGAGTATTCCTCACCTTTAACGATGATTTTTGTGTTGACGCCAGCGTGCTTTTCCGTCATTTTTACATCTAGACGTCTAAACGTATAGCAGTTCACAACACAACATATAACGACAAAAGATTGATGAGGTAAGGTATGAGCTTTTTTCACGCCAACCAGCGGGAAGCCCTGAATCAGAGCCTGGCGGAAGTACAGGGTCAGATTAACGTTTCGTTTGAGTTTTTCCCGCCGCGCACCAGTGAAATGGAGCAAACCCTGTGGAACTCCATCGATCGCCTGAGCAGCCTGAAGCCGAAGTTTGTTTCAGTCACTTACGGTGCAAACTCTGGTGAACGCGACCGTACGCACAGCATTATTAAAGGTATTAAGGATCGCACGGGTCTTGAAGCGGCTCCGCACCTGACCTGTATTGATGCGACCCGCGATGAGCTGCGCACCATTGCTCAGGACTACTGGAATAACGGTATTCGTCATATTGTTGCCCTGCGCGGTGATCTGCCGCCGGGAAGCGGTAAACCAGATATGTATGCCTCTGACCTGGTGACTTTGCTGAAAGAGGTTGCGGACTTTGATATCTCCGTTGCGGCTTACCCGGAAGTGCACCCGGAAGCGAAGAGCGCTCAGGCCGATCTGCTGAACCTGAAGCGTAAGGTTGATGCCGGTGCGAACCGCGCGATCACCCAATTTTTCTTCGATGTAGAAAGCTATCTGCGTTTTCGCGATCGCTGCGTGTCTGCGGGAATCGATGTGGAAATTATTCCGGGTATCCTGCCGGTATCTAACTTTAAACAGGCGAAAAAATTTGCCGACATGACCAACGTCCGCATTCCGGCGTGGATGTCGACCATGTTTGATGGCCTTGATGACGATGCGGAAACCCGCAAGCTGGTGGGGGCAAACATCGCCATGGACATGGTGAAAATTCTCAGTCGCGAAGGGGTGAAAGATTTTCATTTCTATACCCTTAATCGCGCTGAAATGAGCTACGCAATTTGTCACACGCTGGGAGTAAGACCAGCATAATCAGTACGTCAGCCCTCTTCGGAGGGTTTTTTGTTGATCACTTTGATCTACATCTCTGTAACTTTAAATATAAAAGGAATTAGCTATCGAATCTGTGGGTTTTTTCGACTATATCTTATCTCTGGTGGTGTATATCGTAGTCAGAACACTGTAAAGGGAGCATATAGATGAGCATGTCCGACGATAGCCAGAACGCATCAACTGCCGGTAAGTGTCCTTTCCATCAGGGCGGGCCGGATCACAGCGCGGGTGCAGGAAGAAATAACCGCGACTGGTGGCCGAATCAACTCCGCGTTGATCTTTTAAACCAACATTCCAATCGTTCGAACCCGCTGGGTGAGGACTTCGACTACCGCAAAGAATTTAGCAAACTTGATTACTCTGCCCTGAAAGGGGATCTCAGAGCCCTTCTGTCCGAATCTCAACCGTGGTGGCCTGCTGACTGGGGTTCTTATGCCGGTTTGTTTATCCGCATGGCATGGCATGGTGCTGGGACCTATCGCTCCATCGATGGACGCGGTGGCGCGGGTCGCGGACAGCAGCGTTTTGCACCACTGAACTCCTGGCCAGACAACGTCAGCCTGGATAAAGCGCGTCGTCTGCTGTGGCCAATCAAGCAGAAATATGGTCAGAAAATTTCCTGGGCCGACCTGTTTATCCTCGCGGGTAACGTGGCGCTGGAAAACTCAGGTTTTCGCACCTTCGGCTTTGGCGCCGGTCGTGAAGATGTCTGGGAACCGGACCTCGATGTAAACTGGGGTGATGAAAAAGCCTGGCTGACCCACCGTCATCCGGAAGAGCTGGCAAAAGCGCCGTTGGGCGCAACCGAAATGGGCCTTATCTATGTGAACCCGGAAGGGCCGGACCATAGCGGCGAACCGCTTTCTGCGGCAGCGGCTATTCGCGCGACCTTCGGTAACATGGGGATGAACGACGAAGAAACCGTGGCGCTGATTGGCGGCGGCCATACGTTGGGCAAAACCCACGGCGCAGCACCGGCATCGCACGTTGGGGCCGACCCAGAATCCGCGCCGATTGAAGCTCAGGGCCTGGGCTGGGCCAGCAGCTATGGTAGCGGCGCGGGCGCAGACGCAATTACTTCCGGTCTGGAGGTTGTGTGGACGCAGACGCCTACCCAATGGAGCAACTATTTCTTCGAGAACCTGTTCAAATACGAGTGGGTGCAAACTCGCAGCCCAGCAGGTGCGATTCAGTTTGAAGCGGTTGACGCGCCAGAAATTATTCCCGATCCGTTTGATCCGTCGAAAAAACGTAAGCCGACAATGTTGGTTACCGACCTGACGCTGCGTTTCGATCCTGAGTTCGAAAAGATCTCCCGACGTTTCCTGAACGATCCGCAGGCGTTTAACGAAGCGTTTGCCCGTGCGTGGTTTAAACTGACGCACCGTGATATGGGGCCAAAAGCGCGTTACATCGGACCGGAAGTGCCAAAAGAAGATCTGATTTGGCAAGACCCGCTGCCGCATGCGTTCTTCAACCCAAGTGAAGAAGATATCCTGAAACTGAAGGCGACCATCGCTGATTCCGGGTTGTCCGTGGGCGAACTGGTATCGGTGGCGTGGGCTTCGGCATCGACTTTCCGCGGTGGGGATAAACGTGGCGGCGCTAACGGCGCACGTCTGGCGCTGGATCCACAGCGCGGCTGGGATGTGAATGCCACCGCGGCACGCGTTCTGCCTGTGCTGGAAGGTATTTATAAGTCTGCCCATACCGCTTCGTTAGCCGATATTATCGTGCTGGCCGGGGTTGTTGGTATAGAGCAAGCGGCTAGCGCTGCCGGTGTCAGCATCAAGGTACCTTTTGCGCCGGGCCGCGTGGATGCGCGTCAGGATCAAACGGATATTGAGATGTTCGAACTGCTCGAGCCGATTGCCGATGGTTTCCGTAACTACCGCGCTCGTCCTGACGTGTCGACCACCGAGTCGCTGCTGATCGATAAAGCGCAGCAACTGACGCTAACCGCACCGGAAATGACCGTGCTGGTGGGTGGTATGCGCGTACTGGGCACCAACTTCGATGGCAGCCAGCACGGTGTCTTTACCGATCGTCCAGGCGTACTCAGCACTGACTTCTTCGTCAATTTGCTGGATATGCGTCATGAGTGGAAGGCGGTTGATGAGTCACAAGAGCTGTTTGAAGGTCGTGACCGTCTGAGCGGTGAAGTAAAATACACCGCAACCCGCGCCGATCTGGTGTTTGGTTCTAACTCTGTACTGCGCGCAGTGGCTGAAGTTTATGCCTGCAGCGATGCCCACGAGAAGTTCGTGAGAGATTTCGTTGCCGCATGGGTAAAAGTGATGAATCTGGATCGTTTCGACCTGCTGTAACAGACGATGCCGGATGTCGCTTGCGCGGGTCCGGTATGGCATGAATAAAAAAATCCCCGCATTTGCGGGGATTTTCTATTTGCAGCTTATTCCCACTCTTGCAGGTAACGTTGACCGTACTGATCAGCCACCAGCAGGGCGGCATACACCTGGTCCGGGGTTGCGCCGCCAGGCATGTTGTGGATGGTTTCGCCCTCAGCACAGGCCGCCTCTGCCACAATGCGCATTTTCGCCGGGATATCCTGTTTGATGTCCAGTTGCGCCAGCGTAATTGGCAGTCCAACGGAATGACACAGTGCCGCCACGGTTTCAATTTCATCGACCGGCGCGTTTTCCAGCACCAACTGCGTCAGCGTACCGAAAGCCACTTTCTCGCCGTGATAGTAGTGATGCGCATCCGGGATTGCCGTCAGACCGTTATGAATGGCGTGAGCCGCTGCCAGACCACCGCTTTCGAAACCGACACCACTCAGATAGGTATTGGCTTCAATAACGCGCTCCAGCGCAGGCGTTACCACGTGCTGCTCGGCTGCCAGCATCGCTTTTTCACCTTCTTCGATCAGCGTATTAAAGCACAGTTCAGCCAGCGCCAGCGCCGCCTGGGTACACTGGCCGCCAGCCATGGTGGTTGCGCCGCTGCGTGAACAGGCACGCGCTTCGAACCAGGTCGCCAGCGCATCGCCAATACCTGCGGCTAACAGACGCGCCGGTGCGCCTGCGACAATTTTGGTATCAACAATCACCCTGTCCGGGTTGTTCGGCAGCAGCAAATAGCGATCGAACTCACCCGCATCGGTGTAAATGACGGACAGCGCGCTGCACGGCGCATCGGTGGAGGCAATAGTTGGTGCAATGGCGACAGGCACGCCCATAAAGTGCGCCAGCGCTTTGGCGGTATCCAGCGTTTTACCGCCGCCAATACCAAGTACGGCGCCACACTGCGCTTTCTCCGCCACGCCGCGCAGACGGTCGATTTCGTTTTGTGAACATTCGCCGCCAAACGGTGCAATTTCCAGCGCCAGTCCGGCATCCTGGAAGCTTTTTTCCAGCGCGCCCTGGGCAAAGCCTAAGACAAACTTGTCCCCAACGACCAGCCAGCGCTCTGCCAGCGGTTTGAGGTAGCTGCCAAGACGGGTAATAACATCAGCACCCTGGATGTACTTACCAGGTGATTGAATAATGCGATCCATACTTTATTTCCCTCACAGGTTGATGTGACCAAATGCGTTGTTCCAGTCCTGCTCAAACTTCTCTATTGCTGACTCTACCGCAGGAGTATTGAGCATTTGTTGCGCTACATCTAATGGCAGGGTGATTGCTTCGCATCCTGCCAGTAAGCAATCCAGCGCCTGACGCGGGGTTTTAAAGCTGGCGGCCAGTACCATGCTGTTTGGCGCATGCAGTTCCAGTAACGTTTGCAGCTCTTGTACCGTGCGAATTCCGTCTCCGCCCTGTGCGTCAATACGGTTAACGTAAGGTGCGATATATTTAGCCCCCGCCAACGCAGCCAGCAGCCCCTGAGAAGCACTGTATACGGCGGTTCCCAGCGTGGTGATACCCTCTTTTTTCAGCATTTTGATCGCGGCCAGACCTTCGGAGGTCACCGGGATTTTTACCACCAGCCCGGGGACCGCGTTGCTCAGCCGTTTGGCTTCCTCTACCATGCCCTGCGCGTCGCGGCTCATGGTTTGAGCAAACAGAATGCCCTCTTCGCCAATGGCGTTTTGCAGGCGCGGCAGCACATCCCAGATGGATTCTTTGCTTGCCGCCACAATGCTTGGGTTGGTGGTGACTCCCGCAATAGGGAAGATGCGTGCCAGACGTTCGACTTCCGCGACGTTGGCGGTATCTAGGTACAGTTCCATACAAAAACATCCTCTTAATTTTCTGTTAGCAGCCCGTTGCCGGGATGCTTTGCTGTGCACAGGATAAGAGTGTTTGGTCACGCTTCGCTATCTGACAAATCTGCCAAAAGCTGGATAAATGTAATGTGTCTCTCAAAGTGAGAGTTACTTCACATATCAGTTTCAGGTGAGATTATTCTGGTAGGGAGGTTAATGGATTTCTTTTTTGATATTACAAAAATCCAGTGAATGTTATTTTTGTCTTCTTTATTACCGGCGGAAATCTTTATCCGTCAACTGGCTATGATATTGCCGACGATATTCTGACGGCGAGCGTTCGGTATTTTTACGAAACAGGCGGCAGAAGTAGTTGCTGTCAACAAACCCGCAGGTGTGCGCCACTTCTTTGATCTTCAACTCGTAACCTTTCAGTAACGTCTTCGCGTGTTCCAGACGTGTGTGGTTCAGGTATTCGTTAAACCCGATGGCGCCCGTTTTTTGAAACAGATGGGAGAGGTAATTGGGAGAAATGTAAAACGCCTGCGCGACGGACTCTCGGGTGAGCGGCGAAGCGTAGCGTTCATCAATATAGTCGCGAATGGCTTCGAACAGCGCCTGACTGCGTGACGCGGTCTGGATCTGGCTGCCGAGCAGATCGCGGCAGTGGCTGAGTAAACTCGCGACGATTAACCTGGCGGTTTGCTGCTCCTGTGGTTGCATCTGCATTTCATTGAGCGTTTGCAGCAGGAAAGAGCCAATGCGTGGCCCACGCCGCGCGACGTGCTGGCGGGTAACATTTTGATATTGCTTACCGTCCCACTGGACGATGCTGAAACCCAACTGCTGTTTACCGAACAGGATGCTGAGTGTGGTCACCGGTGTGCGCCACTGGGGAAAGTTCCAGCCGCCAGCCGGAACGAACAGCACATCGCAAGGCAGTAACGTCGCGGGTGCGCCTGCAACGCCGTTATCGGTGAACTCACCTTCCAGCACAATCTCCAGCCGGGGGAAATCGACCTGATATGCCAGTTCCGGCGTTGAGCTATTGGTGCTGGCAAAATACACCTGGCGCAGCGGCGTGGGGCCGTTAATCAGGCGGGAGAGAAGATGACTGACGTCGTGATACATGTTAATCCCTTGCAGGCAGCAGACAGGGAGAACAGTAACCGCCATCATAAAAAAAGGCCACTCTTAAAGAGTGGCCGGTGTGGGATTACTGATTACCGATTTGATCGCCGTAAGGCAGTGTATCGTAATCAATCAGGCCATTCTTTTTATACGGGTCGCCAATCCAGCGGGTCGTCTCTTTGAACTGCGGGTTAGTAATGGCGCGAGTTGGATCAAAACCATCGTAGGTGAATCCCGCTAAATCAGACCAGGTGTGGATAAGCTCAGAGCTGCTGTACTTACGATCCACATCCTGTGAGAAGTCGCGGGGGTGTGCGGCCTGCCATTTTTCAGAGGTCCACAGCAGGAACGGTACCGTATACATATGGCGCGTCGGGTTGTCTTCATTACGACCCTGCGTTTTATGCGGAGGCGTATCGTATACCTCTTCCCCGTGATCGGAGAAGTACAGCAGGAAGCCGTTCGGATCGGTCGCTTTATAGTCTTTGATCAGACTGGCGATGATATGGTCATTGTAGGCATTCGCGCTGTCGTAATCGTTGTAAGCTTCCAGCTCATCATTACTCAGGCCAGCGGGAACATTGTCGATATTGTTATCGAATTTACCCTGGCCATCCGGATAGCGGAATTTGTACTTAATATGCGTTCCCAGCAGGTGCACGATGATGAACTTTTTCGGTGCCGGGTCAGCCAGTACTTCTTTAAATGGCGCCAGCACGTTGCTGTCATATTCGCGCGCGCTTTGCGTACGCTGCTGGTTCATATAGAACTGCTTATCCGTCTGCTTCGAGAACACGGTCAACATGGTGTTGCGGGCAGTCATCGTCTGCTGGTTGGTTATCCAGAAGGTTTTATAACCGGCCTGTTTCATCATGTTCATCAGGGACGGCTGAGTCAGATACAGGTCCGGGTTCTTCTCGTTGGCGAAAGTCAGCGCCTGCTGCAGGATTTCAATGGTGTACGGACGTGAGGTCACGACATTATTGAACACGGTGAAGTTAGGATCGGATTTATGCAACGCATCCAGTTCTGGCGTCGTTTCGCGCGGGTAGCCATACAGGCTCATGCGGCCACGCTGCGTTGACTCCCCAATCACCAGCACCAGCGTACGTGGAGCATCGCCGGAGTTATCTTTGAAGTTGGCCAGCGGCGGCAGGGCATTGTTCTCATTCAGCAGGCTATTCAACGAGGTCAACTGCTGACGATATTGATAATAACCAGAGATGATCTGCCACGGGGCCGCAGGCTCCATACGTGAGGCGAGACCATCTAACGTTTTTTCAAACGGTTTATGTTTGATGAACGTATTAACCGCCATTGGGTGCAGAATCAAACCGTATAACAGCGCGAAAGACACCAGATAACGCCAGGGCGATGGAATATGCACAGGGCGCAAACGCGTCCACAGCAGAATAGCCACAGCCGTATAGGCCAGAGCGATAAGGACAATTTTCAGGCTGAAATATTGGCTCAGATATTCGCTGGCTTCGTTCGCATTGGTTTCAAACATTACGTACAGAACGCTTTGCGAAAACTCTTGTCCGTAAATGACGTAATAGCTCAGAGCCGCCAGCGAGGCCGCCCATAGCATGACGCCAATAACGGCAGCGATCGCGCGGATACGGTTTGGAAATAAGAATACCGGGATCAACCACAGCGAACTGAATAGTAACGAGTCGCGTAACCCATTAGTTCCGCTATAACCGGTTAAACAAATAATGACCTGGAGTAAACTGGAAAAAAACCAAAAATAGAGGAGCGCCCAACCCAGGGCTTTCCAGCTAAATTTAGGTTTAGACTGGAGTTGTAAGGATTGCATAATGTGAGCCTGTCTTTAATCGTAGCGCCAAGAATAGCGACTAAACATTAAGAGGAACTGAAGCATCACGATCTCAGGATCGTGTTTTGCTGTTGATACATTCGTATAGTGAATATATTCAGGCGGGAATATATTGAAAAAGAAGCGGTTATGACAGCAGTTTTTGCCGTCGCCTTCATACAATAGCACGAAGGCGACGGGAGGGGACGTTAGCCTGTATTACGCATGCCGGCTGCGACACCAGCGATAGTCACCATCAACGCTTGTTCAACGCGCGGGTCCGGTGCATTGCCTTGCTCTTCCGCCTGGCGTGAGCGGTGTAACAGCTCTGCCTGTAAGACGTTCAGCGGGTCAGTATAAATATTTCTTAACTGAATTGACTCGGCAATCCACGGCAGGTCGGCCATCAAATGTGAGTCATTGGCAATTGCCAGTACGACATCGATATCGGCTTCCAGGCGCTGACGCAGCTCTTTACCCAGTGGCCACAGCTCTTTTTTGACCAGGCGTTGATCGTAGTACTCTGCCAGCCACAGGTCTGCTTTGGCGAAAACCATTTCCAGCATGCCAAGACGCGTGGAGAAGAATGGCCAGTCGCGGCACATGGCTTCGAGTTCGCTTTGCTTGCCGTCTTCAACCACTTTTTGCAGCGCGGTACCTGCGCCCAGCCAGGCCGGGAGCATCAGGCGGTTCTGCGTCCAGGCGAAGATCCACGGAATAGCGCGCAGAGACTCTACCCCGCCGGTTGGACGGCGTTTTGCCGGACGTGAACCGAGCGGCAGTTTACCCAGTTCCTGCTCCGGCGTCGCGGAACGGAAGTAAGGAACGAAGTCTTTGTTTTCACGCACATATCCGCGATAGAGCTCGCAGGAAATATCGGAAAGCTCATCCATGATATGACGCCAGTTATCCTTCGGCTCTGGCGGTGGTAACAGGTTGGCCTCCAGAATTGCTCCGGTATACAGCGACAGGCTGCTGATGGTCACTTCCGGCAGGCCGTACTTAAAGCGGATCATCTCCCCTTGTTCTGTCACGCGCAGACCGCCTTTCAGGCTGCCTGGTGGTTGAGAGAGCAGCGCCGCATGCGCAGGCGCGCCGCCGCGACCAATGGAACCGCCACGACCATGGAACAGCGTCAGTTCGATACCGGCTTTTTCGCAGGTTTTGATCAGCGCGTCCTGTGCCTGATATTGCGCCCAGGAGGCCGCCATCACGCCCGCGTCCTTTGCGGAGTCAGAGTAGCCGATCATGACCATCTGCTTGCCCTGAATAAAGCCACGATACCAGTCAATATTCAGCAGTTGGGACATGACGTCATCGGCGTTATTGAGGTCATCCAGCGTTTCAAATAACGGGGCAACCGGCATAGCAAAACCGATACCGGCTTCTTTCAGCAGCAGGTGCACGGCCAGCACATCCGATGGCGTTTTCGCCATGGAGATAACATAGGCGGCAATGGAGCCATACGGGGCTTCGGCAATGACCTGACAGGTGTCGAGCACTTCGCGGGTGTCGTTGCTCGGTTCCCAGTTACGCGGGAGCAGCGGACGCTTGGAGTTCAGCTCGCGGATCAGGAAAGCCTGTTTATCCGCTTCCGACCAGTTTTCGTAGTCGCCAATGCCCAGATAACGGGTCAGTTCGCCAAGGGCTTCAGTGTGACGGGTGCTTTCCTGACGAATATCAATACGTACCAGCGGTACGCCGAAACATTTCACGCGGCGTAGGGTATCGAGCAATTCGCCATTGGCGATAATGCCCATGCCACAGGCCTGCAGAGACTGGTAGCACGCATACAGCGGGTCCCAGAGCTGTTCGTTTTGGGTGAGAAGTCCCGCCGGTTTCGGCAATTTCTCGCCTTTAAGACGGGCTTCCAGCCAGGCCTGGGTTGCCATCAGACGAGAACGCAGGGTTTTCATCAGATAGCGGTAAGGTTCTGCTGCGCCTTCTTCGCCCACCAGCGCCAGCAGTTCCGGCGTGGCATCCACCATCGACAGTTCAGAAATCAGAAACTGGATGTCTTTCAGAAACAGGTCGGTGGCTTTCCAGCGGCTGAGCAGCAGCACGTGACGGGTGATATCCGCCGTTACGTTCGGGTTGCCATCGCGGTCACCGCCCATCCAGGAGGTAAAGCGAACCGGGACAAAATCAACCGGCAGCTTATAGCCCAGATGCTCCTCCAACTGTTCGTTCAGCTCGCGCAGATAGTTTGGTACGCCTTCCCACAGACTATTTTCAACCACCGCGAAGCCCCATTTGGCTTCATCAACCGGGCTTGGGCGTAGCTTACGGATTTCATCCGTATGCCAGGACTGGGCAATCAACTGGCGCAGACGGCGCATCAACTGATGGCGCTCGTAATCGACGAGGTCTTTGTTATCAAGCTGTTTGAGGCAGGCGTTCACTTCACCCATTTTATGGATCAGCGTACGGCGGGTGATCTCGGTCGGATGGGCGGTAAGAACCAGCTCCAGGGAGAGAGATTCCACGGCTTTTTTGATGGTGGCTTCATCGAGGTTGGGCTGCTCTTTCAGTTTACGCAGCGTGCGGGCAATCACTTCCGGGTTGCTGGCTGCTTCGCCTTTTGGCGAAATGCTATGGTGCTGCTCGGCGGTGTTGGCCAGGTTCAGAAACTGGCTAAACGCGCGGGCAACCGGCAGCAGCTCGTCGTTAGACAGGTTTTGCAGCGTAGTAAGCAGCTCCTGGCGATTGACTTCATTGCCAGCGCGGGATGATTTGGACAGCTTACGGATTGTTTCTACGCGGTCGAGAATGTTCTCTCCCAACGCATCCTTGATGGTTTCTCCCAGCACTTTGCCGAGCATACTGACATTACTACGCAACGCGGAATATTGTTCGTTCATTAACCCAGACACCCCATCTTTAATTTATGCGTCCTGTATCTTTCGCGCCTCAGCGGCGTTGGCTGCGCCACGAAATCTCTCGGACTTTGTTTGTTCGCCGTCTTTTATAAAGCCACGTAAAACTCGTGACGTCAATTGCTGCGAAATCGGTTCAGCAAACGAAAAAATGGCGGGAATTTACGTTATTTAATTCACATCGAATCAAATAAGCTTTGCTTATGGAAATGTTAATAATTCACCTCGATTACCACTAAAGGGTTAACGAGGTGATTTGCGGTTAATGCCAGCAGAAGTGATGTACGACCTGGGTAATTAACTCCCGCGTCGGCTTAATAAAACGCGTTTCCAGATACTCATCCGGCTGATGTGCCTGATTAATAGAACCTGGGCCCAACACCAGCGTTGGGCAAAGCGTCTGGATAAACGGCGCTTCGGTGCAGTAGTTCACCACTTCCGTTTGCGCTCCCAGTAGCTTCTCAACCACTTGTACCAGTTGATGATCCGGCGGGCATTCATAGCCCGGAATTGGCGGATGCAGTTCCGAGACCGTCAGGCGACCCGGCCAGCGCTCGCTGACAGGGGCCAGCGCATCGTTAAGTAAGCCATTGAGATCGTTGAGCGTCATGCCGGGCAATGGGCGAATATCCATATGCAGTTCGCAGCAGGCGCAGATTCGGTTGGCGGCGTCGCCACCGTGGATGTGACCCAAATTCAGCGTCGGGTACGGGACGGTAAAGGCGTCATGGTGATAGCGCTCTTTCAGGTCATCGCGCAGAGTCATGATATGGCCGATGGCATCATGCATCAGTTCAATCGCATTAACGCCACGCGCGGGATCGCTTGAGTGACCCGATTGCCCCAAAATGCGAATCGCATTAGAAATATGACCCTTGTGCGCGCGGACCGGTTGCAGGGAAGTGGGTTCGCCAATGATCGCGCAGTCCGGGCGCAGAGCGGTGGTTTCAGAGAAATAACGTGCTCCCGCCATGCTGGTCTCTTCGTCGGCAGTGGCCAGAATGTACAGGGGCTTTTTCAGCTTCGTGACGTCGACATCACGCAATGCGTCGAGGATAAACGCGAAGAAGCCCTTCATATCTGCCGTACCCAGACCGTAGAGCTTATTGTCATGCTCGGTCAGGGTGAACGGATCGCGCGTCCAGCGTCCGTCGTCAAAGGGGACGGTATCGGTATGGCCCGCCAACAGCAGACCGCCAGCGCCTTGTCCAATGCTCGCCAGCATATTGAATTTATTTCGCGTGTCGGGAACCGGCTGGACCTCCACATTGAAGCCTAAATCTTTAAACCAGCCCGCCAACAGAGTGATTAAACCTGCATTGCTTTGATCGAGCGCTTCTTCGGTAGCGCTTATCGATGGCGTGGCAATCAGAGCGCGGTAAATCTCGATAAATGGCGGTAAATTGTTTTTCATTGTTGACACACCTCGGGTCATGATAGTATCAATATTCATGCAGTATTTGTGAATAAAAATACATTAACGTTAAGCGTAATAAAACCCACCAAGTGTAAGGTGAGGTGATAAAGGCTTATACCTGGCAACAGAATCTAAGAAGGTGAGCAGCCCCGATGTTGAATACGCTGATTGTGGGCGCCAGTGGCTATGCCGGCGCAGAGCTTGTGACCTATGTAAATCGCCATCCTGATATGAACATAACCGCTTTGACCGTCTCAGCGCAAAGCAATGATGCAGGAAAATTAATCTCCGATTTGCATCCGCAGTTGAAAGGTATTGTCGATTTACCGTTGCAGCCGATGTCAGATATCAGCGAGTTTAGCCCAGGGGTGGATGTTGTGTTCCTCGCAACGGCTCATGAGGTGAGTCATGACCTGGCCCCGCAGTTTTTGCAGGCCGGTTGCGTCGTGTTTGACCTCTCAGGCGCATTTCGTGTAAACGACGGCGCGTTTTATGAAAAATATTATGGCTTTACCCATCAGCATCCCGACCTGCTGGAGCAGGCAGTTTACGGGTTGGCGGAATGGAACGAAGACCAACTGAAAGAAGCTAATCTGATTGCCGTGCCGGGTTGTTATCCGACCGCGGCGCAGCTGTCGTTGAAACCACTGATTGATGCCGGGCTGCTGGATCTCAGCCAGTGGCCGGTGATTAACGCCACCAGCGGCGTGAGCGGTGCGGGCCGTAAAGCGGCTATCTCTAACAGTTTTTGTGAGGTGAGCCTGCAGCCGTATGGCGTGTTTACCCATCGTCATCAGCCGGAAATCGCCACTCATCTTGGCGCGGAGGTGATCTTCACTCCGCATCTGGGCAACTTCCCACGCGGAATTCTGGAAACCATTACCTGCCGTTTGCAAGCGGGCGTAACCCATGCGCAGGTGGCCCAGACGTTGCAGCAGGCGTATGGTGATAAGCCACTGGTGCGTTTATATGACAACGGCGTTCCGGCGCTGAAGAATGTGGTTGGCTTACCATTCTGTGATATTGGGTTTGCCGTGCAAGGTGAGCACCTGATCGTGGTGGCGACGGAAGACAACTTATTGAAAGGCGCGGCGGCACAGGCGATGCAGTGCGCAAATATTCGTTTTGGCTTTGCCCAAACGCAGTCTCTTATTTAAGGGTGCAACAATGAATCCATTAATTATCAAGCTGGGCGGCGTTTTACTGGATAGCGAAGAGGCGCTGGAGCGTCTGTTTACCGCACTGGTGAATTATCGTGAGTCGCACCAGCGTCCGCTGGTCATTGTGCACGGCGGCGGCTGCGTGGTCGACGAGCTGATGAAACAGCTGAATCTGCCGGTGAAAAAGAAAAATGGTCTGCGCGTCACGCCTGCCGATCAAATTGATATTATTACCGGAGCCCTGGCGGGAACAGCGAATAAAACCTTACTGGCCTGGGCGAAAAAGCATCAGATTGCGTCCGTGGGTCTGTTTCTTGGCGATGGCGACAGCGTAAAAGTGACGCCGCTCGATAAAGAGCTCGGTCATGTTGGACTGGCGCAGCCGGGTTCGCCTAAGCTGATTAACACGCTGCTGGAAAACGGTTTTTTACCGGTAGTAAGCTCCATTGGCGTTACGGAAGACGGACTGCTGATGAACGTTAATGCCGATCAGGCGGCAACGGCGCTGGCGGCTACGCTGGGGGCGGATCTGATCCTGCTCTCTGACGTAAGCGGCATTCTGGATGGTAAAGGCCAGCGTATTGCCGAAATGACCGCCGCGAAAGCGGAGCAGTTGATTGACCAGGGAATTATTACCGATGGCATGATCGTGAAGGTCAATGCGGCGCTGGATGCCGCGCGTACGCTGGGCCGTCCGGTGGATATCGCCTCCTGGCGCCATGCCGAGCAACTCCCGGCGTTGTTTAACGGCACGCCGATCGGTACCCGTATTCTGGCTTAAGTATTTGTATGCCCGATGGCGGTTACGCCTTATCGGGCCTACGTGAACAGAACCTGTAGGCCGGATAAGCGTAGCGCCATCCGGCATTGAAATTAAAAGATTTTAAGGAAGCATGTTATGGCACTTTGGGGTGGGCGTTTTACACAGGCAGCAGATCAGCGGTTCAAACAGTTCAACGACTCGTTACGTTTTGACTACCGCCTGGCTGAACAGGATATTATCGGCTCTGTGGCCTGGTCCAAAGCGTTGGTAACGGTCGGTGTACTGACTGCCGATGAACAACTGCAACTGGAAGAGGCGCTGAATAACCTGCTGGAAGAAGTGCGCCTGGATCCGCAGCAAATCCTTCAAAGCGATGCCGAAGATATTCACAGCTGGGTGGAAGGTAAGCTGATTGATAAAGTCGGCCAGCTAGGTAAAAAACTGCATACCGGTCGTAGCCGTAATGACCAGGTCGCGACCGATCTTAAACTGTGGTGTAAAGACACGGTTATTGAATTACTGTCGGCTAACCGTCAGTTGCAAAGTGCGCTGGTGGTGACGGCAGAGAATAACCAGGACGCCGTTATGCCGGGTTACACCCACCTGCAACGCGCGCAGCCGGTGACGTTTGCCCACTGGTGTCTGGCCTATGTCGAAATGCTTGCGCGTGACGAGAGCCGTCTGCAGGATGCGCTCAAGCGCCTGGACGTAAGTCCGTTAGGCTGCGGCGCGCTGGCGGGTACGGCGTATGAAATCGATCGCGAGCAGTTGGCCGGTTGGTTGGGCTTTGCCTCGGCGACGCGTAACAGTCTGGACAGCGTTTCTGACCGTGACCACGTGCTGGAGTTACTCTCCGATGCCTCTATCGGTATGGTGCATCTGTCGCGTTTTGCTGAAGATCTGATTTTCTTTAATACCGGCGAAGCGGGCTTTGTCGAACTGTCCGACCGTGTGACTTCGGGGTCATCTCTGATGCCACAGAAGAAAAACCCGGATGCGCTGGAGTTAATCCGTGGCAAATGCGGTCGCGTACAGGGTGCGCTGACCGGCATGATGATGACCTTAAAAGGTCTCCCGCTGGCGTACAACAAAGATATGCAGGAAGACAAGGAAGGGGTGTTTGACGCGCTCGACACCTGGCTGGACTGCCTGCATATGGCCGCGCTGGTGCTGGATGGCATTCAGGTGAAACGTCCGCGTTGTCAGGAAGCAGCGCAGCAAGGCTATGCTAACGCCACTGAGCTGGCGGATTATCTGGTGGCGAAAGGTGTTCCGTTCCGCGAAGCGCATCATATCGTGGGGGAAACGGTGGTCGAGGCAATTCGTCAGGGCAAACCGCTGGAAGCGCTGTCGCTTGCCGACTTACAAAAGTTTAGCCAGGTGATTGGCGATGACGTTTACCCGATCCTCTCGTTGCAATCGTGCCTGGATAAACGTGCGGCGAAAGGTGGCGTGTCGCCGCAGCAGGTTGCGCAAGCGATCGACTACGCGAAGGCGCGTCTGGCGTAACCTTTGTCTTTGTAAGCCTGATATGCGTAGCGCCATCAGGCAAACAGTTATCAGAGCCTGGCATTACGCCGGGCTTTTTTATGCAAAAAAAATGCGGACTCAAGGTCCGCAAAAGTTCACGTTGGCTTTAGTTATTTCGAGTATGAGAGAAACTCTCAAAACGGACAGTAGCTTCAAGGGTTAAAGGGGTACCGTTCCGTTTCTGTGGTGCATTATTAAACAGAAAGCTTGATAGGGATAATCGTTCGTTGCTATGCTACCTATCGCTACGAACTATCGTGGCGATGGAGGATGAATAATGAATATTCGTGATCTTGAATACCTGGTGGCGCTAGCCGAACATCGTCACTTCCGACGTGCGGCAGACTCCTGTCACGTTAGCCAGCCAACGCTGAGCGGACAGATCCGCAAGCTGGAAGATGAGCTTGGTGTCATGCTGCTGGAGCGTACGAGTCGCAAGGTGCTGTTCACTCAGGCAGGTCTACTGCTGGTGGATCAGGCGCGCACCGTGCTGCGCGAGGTCAAAGTGCTCAAGGAGATGGCAAGCCAACAGGGTGAGACAATGTCTGGCCCGCTGCATATTGGTTTGATCCCAACGGTGGGGCCATACCTGCTGCCGCATATTATCCCTATGTTGCACCAGACCTTTCCAAAACTGGAAATGTATCTTCATGAGGCGCAGACGCATCAGCTGTTGGCGCAACTGGATAGCGGTAAGCTCGACTGCGTCATCCTGGCGCTGGTGAAAGAGAGTGAGGCGTTCATCGAAGTACCATTATTTGATGAGCCTATGCTGCTGGCGATCTATGAAGATCACCCATGGGCAAACCGCGACTGTGTGCCGATGTCCGATCTGGCGGGTGAGAAATTGCTGATGCTGGAGGATGGCCACTGTCTGCGCGATCAGGCGATGGGCTTCTGCTTTGAAGCGGGCGCTGATGAGGATACTCATTTCCGGGCAACCAGCCTGGAAACGCTGCGCAACATGGTGGCGGCAGGCAGCGGTATTACCTTACTGCCTGCGCTGGCCGTGCCGCCGGAGCGTAAGCGTGATGGCGTTGTCTATCTGCCCTGCATCAAGCCTGAACCGCGTCGCACGATTGGTCTGGTGTATCGTCCAGGCTCGCCGCTGCGCAGCCGTTATGAACAGCTGGCAGAGGCCATCCGTGGGTCAATGGATGGCCATTTCGACAGTGCGTTAAAAAAGGCGGTTTAAGCCATTTAGCGCCGCTACCCGATAGGCTTCTGCCATGGTTGGGTAGTTAAAGGTGGTGTTAACGAAGTATTCGATGGTGTTACCACCACCTTTTTGCTCCATTATCGCCTGACCGATGTGAATAATTTCGGCCGCGCGTTCCCCAAAGCAGTGGATCCCCAAAATCTCTTTGGTTTCGCGATGGAACAGGATCTTCAGCGTCCCGACACTCATACCCACGATTTGCGCACGTGCCAGATGTTTAAACTGGGCGCGGCCAACCTCGTAGGGAACTTTCATTGCCGTGAGCTGCTGTTCGGTTTTACCGACGGAGCTGATTTCCGGAATGGTATAAATCCCGGTCGGGATATCTTCAATCAGATGCGCGGTTGCTTCGCCTTTTACTAATGCCTGGGCGGCAATGCGTCCCTGATCGTAGGCCGCCGATGCCAGACTCGGATAGCCGATCACATCCCCTACGGCATACACGTGCGGCAGCGCCGTCTGGTACATGCTGTTGACCTTCAGCTGTCCGCGGCTGTCGGTTTTCAGACCAATATTTTCCAGCGCCAGCGAATCGGTATTACCGGTACGACCATTGGCGTACAGCAGGCAGTCAGCCTTCAGTTTCTTGCCAGATTTCAGGTGCATGATGACGCCGTCATCGCAACCTTCAATCTTCTCGTATTCTTCGTTGTGGCGAATGACCACACCGCTGTTCCAGAAGTGGTAAGAGAGCGAGTCGGACATCTCTTGATCGAGGAACGCCAGCAGACGATCGCGGGTGTTGATTAAATCAACTTTGACGTCCATTCCGCGGAAGATCGACGCATATTCGCAGCCAATTACCCCCGCGCCATAAATCAAAACGTGGCGGGGTTCATGGTGCAGACTCAGGATAGAGTCGCTGTCATACACCCGGGGATGCGAGAAGTCGACGTCAACTGGGTGATATGGGCGTGAGCCGCAAGCGATAACGAACTTATCCGCGGTCAGCGTTTCCACCGTGCCGTCGTGGCATTCCAGGGCGATCGTGTGTTCATCAACAAAACGGGCATTTCCCTGCAAAATTTCGCAGTGGTTACGCTCGTAAAAGCCTTGCCGCATCCGCGTTTGCTGATTAATAACGTTATCAGCGTGGTTGAGAATATCGGCGAAAGAAGAACGAAGGAGTCGGGAGTGGTCGCTGTAAAGTGGGTTCTGATTGAATTCAATAATACGGCTGACGGCGTGGCGGAGAGCTTTCGACGGGATGGTGCCCCAGTGGGTACAGCCTCCACCGACGTTATGATAGCGCTCAATCACCGCGACGCGCGCTCCTTGCTTAACCAGCCCCATTGCAGCGCCTTCGCCGCCGGGACCGGAACCTATTACTATTGCATCGTAATCGTAGGAATGTGACATGGTCAGGCTTACCTGTTCTTATACATAAAAGCAACAGAATAGTAACATCGTTGGCGAGATAACCCAATTATCGTTGTGCTTTTTTGCGAACCCGAAGCACAAACTGCGCGTAAACAATCATTCACAAAGCCATGCCAACCGCCTAATCTCTGGTATAGTGCCAGCAAGGTATGTGGAAGGATTCAGACATCGTGATGGGCGTTAGAGCGCAACAAAAAGAAAAAACCCGGCGTTCGCTGGTAGAAGCCGCATTTAGTCAACTCAGCGCTGAGCGTAGTTTTGCCAGCCTCAGTTTACGCGAAGTCGCTCGTGAAGCGGGCATAGCGCCAACCTCGTTTTATCGCCACTTCCGCGATGTGGATGAACTCGGCCTGACGATGGTGGACGAGAGCGGTCTGATGCTGCGTCAGTTGATGCGCCAGGCGCGTCAGCGTATCGCGAAGGGCGGGAGTGTGATCCGCACCTCGGTCTCAACATTTATGGAGTTCATCGGCAACAATCCCAACGCCTTCCGTTTATTATTGCGCGAGCGGTCTGGTACCTCCGCGGCGTTTCGTGCCGCAGTGGCTCGTGAAATTCAGCACTTCATTGCGGAACTTGCGGACTATCTGGAACTCGAAAACCATATGCCTCGTGCGTTTACTGAAGCGCAAGCCGAAGCCATGGTAACGATTGTGTTCAGCGCCGGGGCAGAAGCACTGGATGTTGGCGCCGAACAGCGTCGACAGCTGGAAGAGCGGCTGGTATTGCAACTGCGGATGATCGCCAAAGGCGCATTTTATTGGTACCGCCGTGAACAAGAGAAGATGACGCACCACTCCGAGTAACGAGAAGGACGAGCAATGAAACAGTCAGGTCAAGATAAAGGTACGCTGCTGCTGGCGCTGGTTGCTGGCTTATCGATTAATGGTACATTTGCGGCGCTGTTTAGCTCCATTGTGCCATTCTCAGTATTCCCGATTATTTCGCTGGTGCTGACGGTTTATTGTCTGCATCAACGCTATCAGAATCGCACCATGCCTGTGGGGCTACCGGGCCTGGCCGCCGCCTGTTTTATTCTCGGCGTTTTGTTGTACAGCACCGTAGTTCGCGCTGAATATCCGGATATTGGTTCTAACTTCTTCCCAGCGGTACTGTCGGTGATTCTGGTGTTCTGGATTGGCTTTAAGGTGCGTAACCGTAAACAGGAAATAGCGGAGTAGTAATAGTTGTAGGCCGGGCAAGCGAAACGCCCCCGGCCAGCACATTACTTACTTTGCGGTCAGTAATACACCGCACTCCATATGGTGCGTGTACGGGAACTGATCGAACAGAGCCAGACGTGAAACATTGTGGGTCTGGCTTAACGTTTCCAGGTTCTTACACAATGTCTCCGGGTTGCAGGAGATGTACAGAATTCGCGGATACGCCTGCACCATTTTCTCCGTTTCGCTGTCCAGACCGCTGCGCGGTGGATCAACGAAAATGGTTTCACACTGGTAACTCTTCAGATCGATCCCCTGCAAACGGTTGAACTCGCGCACCCCGTTCATCGCCTGAGTAAACTCCTCGGCCGCCATGCGGATAATTTGTACATTATCAATATGGTTCGCCGCAATGTTGTACTGTGCAGCAGCCACAGATGGCTTGGCGATTTCAGTGGCCAGCACGCGGTTGAAGTTTTGTGCGAGGGCGAGAGAGAAATTGCCATTGCCGCAGTACAGCTCCAGCAGATCGCCTTTTGACCCCCTGGTGACATCAATCGCCCATTCCAGCATCTGAATATTCATGGCGGCATTCGGCTGGGTGAAGCTGTTCTCAACCTGACGATAGATAATCTCTTTACCCGCAACCGGCAAGCGTTCGTCAATGTAGTCCTGGTCCAGTTCGATTTTGGTTTTAGTTGCCCGGCCAATCAGATGCACGTTCAGGTTTTGCGCCCGCAGCGCATCCCGCAGCGCTTCGGCTTCCTGACGCCATTCATCATCCAGCTTTTTATGGTACAGCATCGATACCACCGCCTGATCGCTCAGGGTTGTGAGGTAATCAATCTGGAACAGTTTGTGGCGCAGGACGCGGTTATTGCGTACCCCTTCGATCATTGCCGTCATCAGCGTGTTGATAAGCTCGCTGGCCGCCGGGAAGCTGTCGACACGAATACGGTTTTTGGTCTGGCTGTCGAACATGATGTGGTACAGGTCATCCCCGTCATGCCACAGACGAAATTCCGCGCGCATACGGTAGTGGCTGACCGGTGAGCGAAACACTTCCGGAGCCTGTGCATAAAATGGCGTCATTAAGCTCTGCAGACGCACTACTTTTTCAGCTAACTGGGCGTCGTACTGTTCTGTCGGAAGGTGTTCGGGGGTCATGATGCGTCCTGAAAAATAAAAGTACGCGGGGATTGTAGGGATTGCTCAACAGATGTCCAGTCATTGATGATTTTCGATATTGTGATACGCAGTCTGGACAGTGGGTTGTAACAAACTGTAGCATCCGTTTTCCGGTCCTGTGAGTTAAAAGGGAATCCAGTGTGAATCTGGAGCTGACGCGCAGCGGTAAGGAAGGTAGGAGATGAGCGCACCTGGTGCAGACACTGCGGCTTGCCGTGGGAAGTCATCATCTCTTTAAGTTGCCTCCAAGCCCGAAGACCTGCCGGCTAACGTCGCATCTGGCTTTCATCATCGCGTACTATCGGTGGGACCTGCGGCATCCTTCTTATATTGTGGATGCTTTACAATGATTAAAAAATCGCTGCTGTGCACGGCACTGTCCGTCACGGCATTTTCTGGTTGGGCGCAGGACACTAGCCCAGATACTCTTGTCGTCACTGCCAACCGTTTTCAGCAGCCTCGTAGCGCAGTACTTGCTCCTATCACCGTTGTTACGCGTCAGGATATCGATCGCTGGCAATCCACCTCCGTGAATGATGTGCTTCGTCGTCTGCCCGGCGTCGATATCGCGCAAAGCGGCGGCATGGGACAAAACTCCTCAATTTTTATTCGTGGAACCAATTCCAGCCATGTTCTGGTACTGATTGACGGTGTGCGTCTGAACTTAGCGGGTGTGAGCGGATCTGCCGATCTCAGCCAGTTCCCTGTCTCGCTAGTACAACGTATCGAATACATTCGTGGGCCGCGTTCGGCGGTTTACGGTTCTGATGCGATTGGCGGCGTGGTGAATATCATTACCACGCGCGAAAAGCCGGGGACAGAACTTACGGCCGGTGTGGGGAGCAATGGGTATCAGAATTACGATGTCTCAACTCAACAGCAGCTCGGCGAAAATACGCGCGTCACGCTGATGGGTGATTATGCCTATACCAAAGGTTTTGATGTTGTAGCATACGGCAGCACCGGCTCTCAGGCTCAGCCCGATAAAGACGGTTTTTTAAGTAAGACGCTGTATGGCGCGCTGGAACACAACTTTTCCGATACATGGAGCGGATTTGTTCGTGGCTATGGTTATGATAACCGTACGAATTACGACGCATATTACTCCCCTAGCTCGCCGCTCCTCGATACCCGAAAACTCTACAGCCAAAGCTGGGATGCCGGACTACGTTTTAATGGCGAGCTTATCCAGTCGCAGCTGGTTTCGAGCTATAGCCATAGCAAAGACTACAACTATGATCCGGATTATGGCCGCTATGACTCCTCGGCCACACTGGATGATATGAAGCAATATAATGTTCAGTGGTCCAACAGTATGGTGCTGGGGCACGGTAACGTAGGCGCAGGCGTCGACTGGCAAAAACAAACCACAACGCCAGGCACCGGGTATGTTACGGACGGTTACGATCAGCGTAATACGGGGCTCTATCTGACCGGGTTGCAGCAACTGGGCGACTTTACCTTTGAAGGCGCGGCGCGTAGCGATGACAACTCCGAGTTTGGACGTCATGGCACATGGCAAACCAGCGCCGGATGGGAGTTTATTGAGGGCTATCGCTTTATTGCGTCATACGGTACATCTTACAAAGCGCCTAATCTCGGACAACTGCATGGTTATTACGGCAATTCGAACCTGGATCCTGAGCAAAGTAAGCAATGGGAAGGGGCGTTTGAAGGCTTAACGGCGGGCGTGAACTGGCGAGTTTCAGGGTATCGCAACGATATTGATGACATGATCGATTACGACCCGCATACCGAAAAATACTTTAACGAAGGCAAAGTACGCATTAAAGGTGTGGAAGCGACCGCAAACTTTGATACCGGTCCGCTGGCACATACGCTGAGCTACGATTATGTCGATTCGCGCAATGCGATTACGGACAAGCCGCTCGCGCGCCGTTCTAAACAGCAGGTGAAGTACCAGCTTGACTGGCAGGTCTATGATTTTGACTGGGGCCTGACGTATCACTACCTGGGAACGCGTTATGACACGGACTACGTAACCTACCAGCCGGTAAAAATGGGTGGGGTTAGCCTGTGGGATCTTGCCGTGTCATATCCAATCACCTCACAGCTGACAGTTCGTGGTAAAATCGCCAACCTGTTCGATAAAGATTACGAGACAGTTTATGGCTACGCAACTGCAGGACGGGAATACACCTTGTCTGGCAGCTACACCTTCTGATCCACGTCCCACCGTGCTGGTGTTTGATTCCGGTGTCGGTGGGTTGTCGGTCTATGACGAGATCCGGCGTCTTCTGCCGGATCTCCACTATATCTACGCTTTCGACAATGTCGCCTTTCCTTATGGAGAGAAGAGCGAGGAGTTTATCGTCGAACGTGTTGTTGAGATTGTGACTGCGGTCCAGCAGCGCTATCCTCTCTCTCTTGCGGTCATCGCGTGTAATACAGCAAGCACGGTGTCGCTTCCTGCGTTACGTGAGAAATTTGCCTTCCCGGTTGTGGGCGTGGTGCCTGCGATTAAACCGGCGGCGCGACTCACGGCGAATGGCGTAGTGGGGCTGCTGGCTACACGTGCAACGGTGAAGCGTTCGTATACTCACGAGTTGATTGCGCGATTTGCTAACGAATGTCAGATAGCGATGTTGGGTTCCGCCGAGCTGGTGGAACTGGCTGAAGCGAAGCTACACGGTGAAACAGTTTCTCTGGAAGAACTGCGCCGCATCCTGCGCCCTTGGCTGAGGATGACGGAACCACCTGACACGGTAGTGCTCGGCTGCACCCATTTCCCTCTATTACAGGAAGAACTTTTACAGGTACTGCCCGAGGGAACGCGGTTGGTGGATTCTGGTGCCGCAATTGCGCGTCGCACGGCCTGGTTATTAGAACATGAGGCGCCAGACGCAAAATCAACTGACGAGAATGTCGCATTCTGTATGGCAATGGCCACAGAAGCCGAACAATTATTACCCGTACTGCAGCGTTATGGCTTTAAGTCGCTCGAAAAACTGGCGGTTTAGGTCGTTTTGGTGGAAAAGTAGGCACTCGGAAGATTATTTTAAATTTCCCCTTGTCAGCCTGAAATAACTCCCTATAATGCGCCTCCACTGACACGGAACAA
>NZ_JAOWDP010000020.1:0-1564 GCF_030334595.1 Citrobacter sp. Ce104 | reverse complement strand
TTGGTCTGGGAGAATTGGCTCTGGCAGGGACGATCACCGGCGTTTTTGATACCAATGGCTACCTGAAAATCCCTGTAATTATTGGCGGTGCTAAGCGAACCCTGATGGTCCAGTGGGGCAACGCTGGAAACGCAGCGTCAGCAACTACAGAAACGTTTTATCCAGTCCCGTTCCCAAACAAGGTATTTCAGGTAATAACTTGCGGGTTTCAGGTCGGTGGTAATCAGCAGGCGTATGTGACAGTTAACAGTTCGAACCCGTTGAACAGATTTGCGTGGAACGGCTTTTACGCCAATGGCGGACAAGCGCCAATCCTCAGCACCGTTGCCAATCAGGTTGGTTGCCAATACATCGTTATCGGGTGGTAAGGAGAAAATATGTTTCAGTATTCACCATCTACAAATTCGTTTTATCCGGATGATTTGCTTTCTGTATATGAAGATGCAGGGACTCTGCCCAATGATTTAGTACCAGTTGATGAGGATGTATTCCGTGAATTCACCGCCACGCCTGAACCGGGAAAAATTAGAGTTGCAGGCAGTGACGGCCTGCCTGCATGGGGTGATATCCCGCCGCCTACCCATGAAGAATTGATCGTCATTGCCGAACAGGTACGCCAACAACTACTGACCCATGCTGACGCGGTAATGCTCGACTGGCGAACGGAACTGATGCTGGGTGAAATCAGCGACGCCAACAGAGCTAAACTGTCGGCATGGCTGGCTTATAAAAACGATGTGAAGGCGGTTGATGTGGCAACCGACCCTGAGCATATTAACTGGCCGGTTCCCCCGGAGGCGTAGGCCAGTCGGGTTTTGACGTATCAACACGCATTAACAGTACCCGGTACTTCTTCCACTCAGACAACGCGGCGGTTTCCTCATCCGTCGCGATATCCGCATCATAAGCATCCTGCCGCCAGGATATTTCATTATCAGCAATTGAACGCAATGTTGTTCTTTTCTGTTCAGCCTGGACAATCTGTTGTTCTGCTGAGAGTGGCGGAATATCAATCCATGCAGGATTGCCCTTCTTATCAACACCAAGAGTTTTTCCTTTCGGCGCTGCAGACGTGAAAATTGTCATTGTTTCATCATCAACATCAACGCCGTTTTCAGGCCAGGTACCCGCCGCTTCATAGACTTCTTTCATAGTGAACAGATAAAACGAGCCATTATAAAATTTATTCATTTTCACAATCCCACAGCAATTACACAGCAATCTTCTAATGCCCCGGCATTACCCCAGTTTTGTATGCTTACGGTGGTTGCGTTAGCAATGCGCACGTTCATCGCAGCGTTGTAGCCAGAAGTTGCGCGATTACCTGTGGCGAATAACCCCATGCTGGGGAATGCATAAGGAAGCGGATAACCCTTATCTGTCCCACCCGTAGTCTGAATGGTGACAAACTGCACCATAATAGTTTTTGCATTGCCATACTGATCAACGAAGGGGAACTTAAGTAATGTGTTGCCTGTAACCGCTATCGCCTGGAAAAAACTCATGTCAGGGATCTGATTCGGCCACATTCCCACCTCTCTTTTCGCTGCTGTTCCCAAACCAA
>NZ_JAOWDP010000019.1:0-216 GCF_030334595.1 Citrobacter sp. Ce104 | reverse complement strand
ATTTTTCATTTCTTATTACGGAGAAATGAAACAGTGTGTCGTTTCAATTTTCAGCTTGATCCAGATTTTTAAAGAGCAAAACTTCGCAGTGAACCTTTTCAGGTACACTCTGAAGTTTTCTTGTGTTGTTGCAGTAAGTAAAGGATGGTGGAGCTATGCGGGATCGAACCGCAGACCTCCTGCGTGCAAGGCAGGCGCTCTCCCAGCTGAGCTATA
>NZ_JAOWDP010000018.1:0-278 GCF_030334595.1 Citrobacter sp. Ce104 | reverse complement strand
CAGGCATTTATTTCCACTGCACAAGGACATTTGTATATGAGCTCATACCCTTTTGACGACCCGCGTCTGGCGCCGGGTGGTCCGGGTATAGATTATCAATACTTTGATGACACATATTATCTCTACAGACCAGGCAGGCATAAATCCGGTGGCGAGTATGTGGACGGTCATACCAGTCCTGAGTTTCCAGGTGCTGCGTGGGGAACGGTGGTGTTTATGAAAGCATCTTTAGCCCATTTAACGGAAGGTTATAAGGCCAACTATCAAAACCTGCCGGA
>NZ_JAOWDP010000017.1:0-228 GCF_030334595.1 Citrobacter sp. Ce104 | reverse complement strand
TCTGGCGCCGGGTGGACCGGGTATAGATTATCAATACTTTGATGACACGTATTATCTCTACAGACCAGGCAAGCATAAATCCAGTGGCGAGTATGTGAACGGCCATATGAGACCTGAATCGCCAGGGCGCGCCTGGGGAACGGTGGTATTTATGAAAGCATCTTTAGCCCATTTAACGGAAGGTTATAAGGCCAACTATCAAAACCTGCCGGACAAAGAACCGGAAGT
>NZ_JAOWDP010000016.1:0-112182 GCF_030334595.1 Citrobacter sp. Ce104 | reverse complement strand
TTATTAACCACCACCACTCTTTTTATTTCTTTTCCTTCAGGGCTGTCACGCATAATACCATCTGAGTTTTTCTCCAGCGCTGGGAAAGAAGCCATATATATTGCGACCTGCCACGTTTGACCGTAATCTTTAGATATCTTGTAAGCATCTGGCTCCCATCGCGGTATCAGGATATACTTATCTGACGGGTGAATATATACTCCGGAAAATATCTGATACGTTGAATAAATGCCATTTACTAATTCTTTATGTATATTCCGCCTGATATCATGATACCAAAGTGCACCTTCACAATCGAAACCTTTTAGTTCCAGATACCGGCTATCATCATAGCGATAAATAACCTGTGATGGTATTTTTTTTGTACAGGCAGTGATAGCGCATAGTGAAACTGCGCCGATTATTATTCCTACCGTATTTCCCAGTTTCATAATTTATCCTTAAACGTTAAGCGGCTTAGGCATATCCCATTGCAGATTAGGAGTCTCGGTATTGTATATTTCATTACGTCTGGCCGGTTGAACCGTTGTTGAATGACAATATTCGTTAACCACGCCAAACTTCCCTTTCGGTAAAATATCATCTGGCCTGTTCATAAAATCTTTCGTACGGTATTTGCTCAGCTTTCCAGTATTATAATAATCCACAGTTATTGGCAGGCCGTTACGCTTCATACGCCAGTCTCCGCGCAGGAGTAGCTCGGTCCAGAATTCTCCGCAGCGGTGATCAAATGCCCGGCATATTCCCACCGCCAGATCGAAAGGCATCGCTTTCGCGGGGGCATCTTTCGACATAACAATAGAGGAATGCTGGCTGTAACCAACCTGCTCTGATTGCATCCATTCTTTTTGCAGCTCATCCGGCGTTTTTTCATAGGTCAGCTGCACGAGTTTATTGTATCCCCCACCCAGAACAACGCCTTTGGTATAAGGCTTGCCATATTTTTTGGCGAACATCGTAAGTTCAGTGGGCGTTAATTCCTGGCCCGGCTGTAAATAATCGAAACCTGCGCCGCTGAGATTTTTGAAATCTGTCTCAGTGCGCGCAATAACCGTGGCTTTTGCAGAAAATGAGATGTCCTGATCGGGTGAACCTGGCGCTATCGAATATTTATACTGACTTCCCGCGCCCTGTAACTGGTGTCTGAAGGTAACGGGGAGCTGCTCGCCATTCACAACAACATCCGCAAACGTATATTGTCTGGTCGCGCCCGTATCCTGATTAAAGCTATTCTTTTCTAACGCCGGCATTTCAAAAGGCACGCTCAGCGGGCTGCCGCCTATTTCCGGACCATTTTCACAGAAAACCCGCTGGTGCAGATTGTCTATTCCGCTGGCAATGTTATGGGGGACTCCCCGCCAGCCCAAACCCTGGACGTTAAGTAATGAAACCACACTGTCATTGGGGCAAAAATAGTTATATACCTTGCCAAAGTTATTACGCGTATAAAGTTTATTCTTGCGCCACTGTGAATTGGTTTTACTCAGGCACAGCGCGCCTTCTAATTCATCGATCTCGGTTTGCGTGTGATATTGCCCCTTACCGTATCTGGCGTTGGTCGCCATCAACTGGCAGAAATTTTTAAACGTCTGCTGTCGGGCGCGATCCGTTTGATGATGTCCGGGCGTCATGCTTTCAGCAGCCGTTTTTTCCAGTGCGTAGGGAGAATGGTTAAGTATCACGCAATCGGCGGGATCGGCACCTGTTGCTTTAACCAGCATATTGGCCAGCATGGTAATGATCGTTCCCTGGGAGTGCGCAATGATATTAATGGGATCGAATTTTGTTGCCGGTTCTCTTCGAATCATCAGGATTAAATCAGCCAGCCGCTGCGCGGCAAAAAACTGATAAATACGGTGCGGATTATCATAAATAGGGTGCGTAAAATCCCCGGCATTCATATACAGTGATGCAAATCCTGCCGCACCGTTCGCCAGGCCGCCGGAGCCCGGCCCTAACATATCCGGAATAGTGGTTGTCGCATTGGCAAAGGTACCCCCGCCTTTGGCGTACACATCATCGAGAACATTACCGAAATTATCATTCTGATATTTCAAGGTGGTTTGGGGAATATGCCCCAGCTTTTCCAGCTTTGCGTGGTCATCTTCCTGATAGGCGTTGTAAGGCAGTTTTGCGGCGTCTCCTGATTTAGCCCGTTCTTCGCGATAACGCCGTTGGTCTTCTGTATACGTCGCATGATCGACGGGTTTATACCCCCAATAAAATGGAATGACCGGGCTGCGTCCGGGCATTTTTACATTCTGCTGCTCGCCATCGCCCATATCCATTTTGTACTGCTGCCATTCATGCGGATACATATCCGTGCGACCCATACGTTCATTCAGGCCAGCGATAATACCCTCCTCCTGATTCTGATAGGCCTCGCCCACATCGTTGACGCCGTGCACAAGGATCACAATGCAGGGCATGGAATACTTAACGGGCACGTCGCAGACCGCCATTTTTCCGCCCGTAGACTTAGGCACGCCCTGTACACCTGTCGCCACCACCTGCGGATTAAAGGGACTGTTACTCATTTGGTAAAATCTCCATTTTCATTTCGTCCATTTCAGTCATATCCAATAACGGCGTCATTCCTTCATCGTCTGTGACGCCTTCAATGGTTTCGCCTGATGCCTTAGTCAGTCTGAATTTTGTATTTTTCAGAACATCGTCTGGGTTGCCAGAGCCATGTAATTTAATGCGGCGATGAAACTGTTCTTCCTGAAAGACAGGGGTTTTATCTTTTGCCGACTCCGGTCCGCTCCAGTCAAGAGTGGTGCCTTTCAACTGCACTTTTGCGGGAGAGAATATTTTTACTGAGCCGTCTTCATTTATTCTGATACCGCCACCACCGCACAAAAGCTGGATATTCTTCCTGGCGCTGATGGTCACGTTGCCGTTCATACTCTGAATATGAAAATGCTTATCAGAAAGCAGGCCCATTTCCCCGCGCTGCGCCTGGACGGAAATATCATCTTTTGCGGCGATGATTTTGATTCCGATAGCTCTGCTGAAAAGTGACAGGCCCTGCCCAACGGCCATTGAGAGTTTTTTAAAGACGTTAAAACTGCCGTTGCTGGCGGCGTTTAGCGACAAATCTTTGTCTGCTGATAATGCCATCGTTTGCGGTGTCAGCAGGGCCATACCGTGATCGGCATAGGCCACCAGCCCCGAGCGGGTAAGCTGTTCAAGCGCGGCGTTAAGCTGCTGCTGCGGTCCCAGTTCGACATTTAACGCCTGTGCCGTCAGCGCGCTCTGCTGAAGCGACGTTGCCAGCGTAAGCGCGGCCTGAAGCTGCTGAACCACTGCGCTCATATCGAGCTGCTTACCCTGGGCTTTTGGCTGCGCCTCAGTCGTGAGTAGTATCCCCTTTGCCGCCCTCAGGACCGCGCGGTCATCGGTGCGCAGTTCTGCGCCTTCGCCGCGAGGTTTACCGCCAGCATCTACAAGATGGCCCATGTTCAACTGCGTTTTGCCGTACTCGGTACTCAGTTTGACGTGTTCCTGCCCGCGCCGGTCCTCCATCCGCAGCTTATTAAGACCCGCAGTGCGGATGACGTTACGGGTATTGTTGCGGCTGGTAACGGGATCAGGCTTTGGAGCATGATGCAGAGCGTGCGCAATAAAAGGTCTTTCCGGATCGCCGCCTTCAAACGCAATGGCGACCTCTGTGCCCTGGATT
The DNA here is from genome assembly GCF_030334595.1 of Citrobacter sp. Ce104. Taxonomy (NCBI): domain Bacteria; kingdom Pseudomonadati; phylum Pseudomonadota; class Gammaproteobacteria; order Enterobacterales; family Enterobacteriaceae; genus Citrobacter; species Citrobacter sp. Ce104. Next base: position 108,497 of record NZ_JAOWDP010000016.1, on the reverse strand, counting down.
AACGGAAAGTGATGACCATAAGTATCACCGGCATAAACCCGCGCCAGACGAACGGGCATGCTTTCATAACCTTGCCTGTGCTGGTCGAGGTCAAAATCAAACTTCACCCAATAGCGACCCTGCACATCGATATGAGCATATTGGTCATTGTCTATTGGTGATGAAACGATCGCGGGAACAGTACCTGCAATACGTGGCCGGGGTAGCGGCTGCGGTCGAAAACAAACGTTCTGGCTGTAGGGAATACCGATAAGCCGGGACTGGAGCGCTGCATCGCGCCTCCCCGTCACCTGCATTGCCGTTACCACAAATCCAGAGGCGAAGGCATGTGGAATGGCGCCGTCAATTTCCAGCACCATCCCCGGCACGATCGACGGACTGGTGGTCACACCGGTTAAAATGGATTGATTATTAAGAATAATTTCGTGATGCAGTTTGGCGTAAAACCAGCTGGACTCGCCTGGCTGCGCCTCGGCAAATTGCGATCCTGGCTGATGATGGATATCCGCATAGCGATACTCTGTGCCATATGCCGTAGCCCTTTCCGCAGACACATCGGCGTCAGCGTTTAGCATCTGCGAGTTTGCCAGCCTGTAATCAAAGTTCTTCACTTTAACGCCAGCGGAGACAACGTTGTGCTTTGATACCAGCTGATCGATCGAATACTCATTTGATGTCAGCCCGGCATGGGATGAGTGCATAATCTTTTGATCAAAGAGGTATTGGCATTGTGAATCACTGAAGATAACCACCATAATGTGCGAAACAGCATGATGATTTGCGATCCTGAACCAGATCCCAACTTCTGACAGGATGCGGCTGATAAACGCTAAATCTGACTCCTCCCACTGAACAATCATTTCCCGGTTGGGATAGATACAAACAAGATTATCAAAGTCGATTTCATAATCGGCAAAAGCATGTTCTTTGAGGATCTGCGTGACCAGTTTCGGCACATTTATGTTCAGGTAAATAGCCGAACGCTTGCGTCGTGAGAGTAATGCCAGCTTATGCTCTAACCTGATTTCGTACAGTGACTCATCCGCTGATGTGCTAATAAGCGAAAATGACGTAATGACGCCTTCAATTTGCCGTTCATATAGCCACTTCTCAGAACCTTGAATATATTTATTCCAGTTATGATTAGGTGCTCTGATTTTCAGCGAGCCTTCAATGTTAAGAAGTGAGTCAGGAGGGATGTTTTTTTGTTTTGATGTGAATCTAATTTTATAACTGTATGGTTTACTTAAATTTTCATGACCTTCAATTGTTTCAACATCCAGCAACCCTAACTTACCCTCGTCCCTAACAGAGAATAAATACTTATTTATACTCTCCTCTGAAACTATACCTTCCAGATTATAGAACCCTGATCCTTTTTTCATTATCGCATCCCTTACCAAAAGAAAGTAATACATAAGAAATAAAGTCCAGACAGCATATCAACAATAATAAAAAAATGGTTATTTTTTTACTGGAAACAAATCTGGAAAGTGAATTAATTATTATTAGTTAAACGTGTAATATAATCCTGACATATAAATAAACGATTAACTGGCGCGAATTTAGATTCAATGACATCATTTTCTAACAAAACGGTTTATATAGCCCAGCATTCGTTTTTTCATCGTAAGGCAACAATCCAATAATCACATCCAAATGGTTCCAAAAACTGAGGCGCGACTAAAAGACCAAGTATTAAGGCAATGATTTTTAATAACATTTATAAAAACAGCCTTTTTATTTATTATTTTATTGAATAAATCACATCCTTCCATAAAAAAACACAATAAAATATAACTATTCCCTATTCTGCTGTGAGGGGAGGGGTAACTGGATTATGCCCATGTATTCACCAGGAAAGATTTTGGTTTTCTCCCTCTCCCCTTGAGAGAGGGCCGCATAAAGGTCATCTTATCAGCCACAGGAGAATCAATGAAACGCTCCGCAATAAACGAGATCCTTGGCCACACGCGCCAGTTTTTCTCTCAGCACGACGTGCATCTCCCCCCTTTTGCCAGTTTCCCTCCGACCCAATGGCACAAGCTTGATGCCTCTGCCTGGGGCGAAGTGTTCGACCTAAAGCTCGGTTGGGATGTCACCGCGTTTGGCGGCAACAATTTCGCCGCGCAAGGGTTAACGCTGTTCACTCTGCGTAACGGCTCGCCGAAAGGTATGCCTTATGAAAAATGCTACGCCGAGAAAATCATGCATGTTCGCGATGCACAGGTCACGCCGATGCATTTTCACTGGCGCAAGCGCGAAGACATTATCAATCGCGGCGGCGGCAATTTAATAGTGGAACTGTGGAATGCGGGGATCCGGGAGCAAACGGAGCAGACCGACGTAAGCGTGGTGATTGACGGCTGTCGGCAAACCCATGCGGCAGGCAGTCAGTTGCGCCTGACGCCGGGTGAAAGCATCTGCCTGCCGCCGGGCCTGTATCACAGCTTCTGGGCGGAAAAAGGTTTTGGCGACGTGCTGGTCGGCGAGGTTTCGTCTGTTAATGACGACGACCACGATAACCACTTTCTGCAACCGATCGCCCGCTATAACGACATTGAAGAAGACGAACCTGCGCAGCTGGTGCTGTGTAACGAATATCGCCTGTTCCGCTAACCAAGGAGCGCATTATGCCGTTGATATCTCTCGCTGATGGCCTTGCCCATGCCCGTGAGCATCGCTATGCCTTAGGGGCGTTTAACGTTCTGGACTCCCACTTCCTGCGCGCGCTGTTTGCCGCGGCAAAGCAGGAACGTTCGCCGTTTATCATCAACATCGCCGAGGTGCACTTTAAATATATCTCGCTGGATTCACTGGTCGAAGCAGTCAAATTCGAAGCCGCGCGGCATGACATTCCGGTGGTATTGAACCTTGACCACGGCCTGCACTTTGAGTCGGTGGTTCGGGCACTACGCTTAGGGTTCAGTTCAGTGATGTTCGATGGCTCCACGCTGGAGTATGAAGAAAATGTCCGCCAGACCCGCGAAGTGGTAAAGATGTGCCATGCCGTCGGCGTGTCGGTGGAAGCCGAACTGGGCGCGGTGGGCGGTGATGAAGGCGGCGCGCTGTACGGTCATGCCGACGAGTCGTTATTTACCGACCCGATGATGGCGCGTGATTTCGTCGACAGAACCGGGATTGACGCACTGGCGGTCGCCATTGGCAATGCGCACGGAAAATATAAAGGCGAACCGGTGCTCGACTTCCCGCGTCTGGACGCTATTCGCCAGCAGGCGGCAATCCCGCTGGTACTGCACGGCGGTTCCGGCATCAGCGACGACGATTTCAAGCGCGCGATTGAACTCGGCATTCATAAAATCAACTTCTATACCGGCATGTCGCAGGCGGCGCTGTCGGCAGTAGAGACGCGGATGGCGAATCGTCAGCCGCTGTACGACGAATTCGCCGAACTGCTACTCGGTATTGAAGAAGCCATTACCGATACCGTTTCAGAACAGATGCGCATTTTTGGCAGCGCGGGACGGGTCTGATGGAACGCAAAGGCGTTATCGCTGCAGGCAACATGCTGGTCGATCATGTACATCAAATTGTGCAGTGGCCGGAACGCGGCTGGCTGGCGGAAATCACCCGTAGCGAACGCGCCACGGGCGGTGCGCCGCTCAACGTGCTGCTGACGCTGGCGAAAATGCACGCCGGACTGCCGCTACAGGCGGTGGGGTTAATCGGTCAGGACAGCGACGGCGACTACATCATGGCGATGCTGGAGCAGTATCACGTTAATCGCCAACACGTGCAGCGCACAACATTCGCCCCCACGTCGATGTCGCAGGTAATGACCGATCCCAGCGGTCAGCGCACCTTTTTCCACTCGCCTGGCGCCAACCGACTGCTGGATCTGCCCGCTTTTGAGCAACTGGATACCTCGATGAAAATCTTCCATCTGGGGTATCTGCTGCTGCTCGACAGTCTGGACATGCCGGATGAGGAGTACGGGACGCGTAGCGCCCGGCTGCTGGCACAAATGCGCGACAATGGCTTTGAAACGTCGCTGGATCTGGTCTCACGCAAGGGTGACCCGCGTTACCAGCCGCTGGTGATGCCAGCGTTACGCCATCTCGACTATCTGGTGATTAACGAACTGGAAGCCGGGGAGTTCAGCGGGCTGGAGATCCGCCAGCCCAACGGCGAACTGCATATTGCACACATCGCCACCGCTGCGCGCGAGCTGTTGAATGCAGGCGTACGCCAGCGGGTGGTTATTCACTGTCCGGAAGGTGCCTGGGGAGAAGCGCCGGACCTGCCGGGCGTCTGGATCCCGTCACACTATCTGGCGCAGGAGGAGATCGTTGGCAGCGTTGGGGCGGGAGATGCGTTTTGCGCCGGATTTTTGTATGGCTGCCATGAGCGCTGGTCGCTGACGGACAGCGTCAGGCTGGCGCACGCCTGCGCGCGGGCCAGTTTGCTGTGCGCCAACGCGATAGACGGCGCGAAAACGCTGGCAGAGTTAGAAGCCGGGATGGCTGATGCCTGATGCGCTGCGCTTATCAGGCCTACGGGGTCGTTATCACTTTTGTAGGCCGGATAAGGCGTTTACGCCGCCTTATCGTGATGCTGCACGTCGGCGGCAAACACATAACCCAGCCCGCGCAGGGTTTTGATCAACATTGGCTGGTGCGGGTTGATCTCTATTTTTCGCCGCAGCCGCATGATTAACACATCAATGGTGCGGTCAAACACCTCGACGCTGTCGCTGCGCGTCAGTTCCAGCAGTTGTTCCCGACTCAGCACCCGGCGGGCGTTTTGGGCCAGCGCCAGCAGCAGGCTGTATTCCCCCTGCGTCAACTCCACCTTCAATTGCTGGGGATTATGTAGCTGGCAACCGGCAGTATCGAGATGCCAGCCGTTAAAAGAAAGCCCCGAAGTTTGCGGGCCGCCGCTCTCTGCCATTAACACGCCGACGCGTCTGAGCACCGCCTTTACCCGTGCCACCAGCACCCGCGCATTGAACGGTTTACCGATGTAGTCGTCAGCGCCCATCTCCAGCCCGACAACCACATCCGACTCGCTGCCAAGCCCCGTCAGCATCACCACCGGTAATCCGGGTCTCATCTTTTGCACCTGCTGCAGCACCATCAGACCGTTAATATCAGGCAACATCATGTCCAGCAATACCAGAGCGATTTCCGGCTGAGTCTCAATGCAGCGCAGCGCCTCCTGCCCGGTGTGACAAGCGGTCACCGCAAAGACGTGTTCGCTTAGCACATCCTGTAAAAGTGTGCAGACAGCGATGTCATCATCCACAACCAGTATGGCTGGCTTCATTGTTTTTCCCCATTTCTGGCCAACTTAAATGAGTGTGATTGATTCTGCACAGAGTGACAGCGATAAGGCACAAGGATGTGTGGGAAACATAACCTCGGTCACACTGCCGGGCCGTCACGTATTGGAGATTCGTCACGTCAAATATGACGACAGCCTGTTTTTCGTCAGGGTTTTGCGCAAAATTCGCCCGTAATATCAACTAATGCCCCTGATAAAAACATGGCATAAAAGATGCATAACTAAAGCGACAAGCGCGTATGCGCGATTTGATTAACTGGAGCGAGACCGATGAAAAAAGTCGTCACGGTTTGCCCATATTGCGCATCAGGTTGCAAAATCAACCTGGTGGTCGATAACGGCAAAATCGTCCGGGCTGAAGCGGCGCAGGGGAAAACCAACCAGGGTACCCTGTGTCTGAAGGGCTACTATGGCTGGGATTTTATCAACGATACCCAGATCCTGACCCCTCGTCTGAAAACCCCAATGATCCGTCGCCAGCGTGGCGGCAAACTGGAATCTGTTTCCTGGGATGAAGCGCTTGATTACGTCGCCACTCGTCTGAGCGCCATCAAAGCGAAGTATGGCCCGGACGCTATTCAGACGACCGGTTCATCTCGCGGTACGGGTAACGAAACCAACTATGTAATGCAAAAATTCGCGCGCGCCGTTATTGGTACCAATAACGTTGACTGCTGCGCTCGCGTCTGACACGGCCCATCGGTTGCAGGTCTGCACCAATCGGTCGGTAACGGCGCAATGAGTAATGCTATCAATGAAATTGATAACACAGATTTAGTGTTCATCTTCGGGTATAACCCGGCGGATTCCCACCCGATCGTGGCGAATCACGTGATTAATGCTAAACGTAACGGGGCGAAAATCATCGTCTGCGATCCGCGCAAAATTGAAACCGCGCGCATTGCCGACATGCACATCGCGTTGAAAAACGGCTCGAACATCGCGCTGCTTAACGCCATGGGTCATGTCATCATCGAAGAAAAACTGTACGACCAGGCGTTCGTCGCCTCCCGTACAGAAGGATTCGAAGAGTACAGCAAGATTGTCGAAGGCTACACGCCGGAGTCCGTCGAAGATATCACTGGCGTTAGCGCGCAGGATATTCGTCAGGCTGCACGTATGTATGCCACGGCAAAAAGCGCGGCCATCCTGTGGGGCATGGGTGTTACCCAGTTCTATCAGGGCGTGGAAACCGTGCGTTCACTGACCAGCCTCGCAATGCTGACCGGTAACCTCGGTAAGCCAAGCGTGGGCGTTAACCCGGTTCGTGGCCAGAACAACGTTCAGGGCGCATGCGACATGGGCGCGCTGCCGGATACCTATCCGGGCTATCAGTACGTTAAGTTCCCGGAAAACCGCGAGAAATTCGCTAAAGCCTGGGGCGTGGAAAGTCTGCCTGCGCATACCGGTTATCGCATCAGCGAACTGCCGCACCGTGCGGCGCATGGCGAAGTACGCGCGGCGTACATTATGGGTGAAGATCCATTACAGACCGATGCTGAACTCTCCGCAGTGCGCAAAGGCTTTGAGGATCTGGAACTGGTCATCGTGCAGGATATCTTCATGACCAAAACTGCCGCTGCCGCAGACGTTATTTTACCGTCTACGTCATGGGGCGAGCATGAAGGTGTCTTCTCTGCGGCTGACCGTGGCTTCCAGCGCTTCTTTAAAGCCGTTGAGCCGAAGTGGGATCTGAAAACGGACTGGCAGATTATCAGTGAAATCGCCACCCGTATGGGCTACCCGATGCACTACAACAACACCCAGGAAATCTGGGATGAGTTGCGTCATCTGTGCCCGGATTTCTACGGTGCAACTTACGAGAAAATGGGCGAACTGGGTTATATCCAGTGGCCTTGTCGCGATACCTCAGAAGCCGATCAGGGTACGTCTTACCTCTTCAAAGAGAAGTTCGACACCCCGAATGGACTGGCGCAGTTCTTCACCTGCGACTGGGTAGCGCCAATCGACAAACTCACTGAGGAGTACCCGATGGTGCTGTCTACAGTGCGTGAAGTCGGCCACTACTCTTGCCGTTCGATGACCGGTAACTGTGCGGCGCTGGCCGCGCTGGCGGATGAACCGGGCTATGCCCAGATCAACACCGCCGACGCAGAACGCCTGGGCATCCAGGATGAAGAACTGGTATGGGTTAATTCGCGTAAAGGCCGGGTCATTACCCGTGCGGCAGTCAGCGATCGTCCAAACAAAGGCGCGATTTACATGACCTACCAGTGGTGGATTGGCGCATGTAATGAGCTGGTAACCGAGAACTTAAGCCCGATTACCAAAACGCCGGAGTATAAGTACTGTGCCGTTAACGTTGAACGCATTGCCGATCAGCGCGCTGCCGAGCAGTATGTCATTGATGAGTACACTAAGCTGAAAGCCAGCCTGCGCGAAAGCGCGATGGGTTAGTCCGTTTACGTACCTGTTCTGCAACAGCCTCCGCCCGGAGGCTGTTTTTTTATCCATACGATCTCTTTATACTGTTCATTCCGTACCCTAAATAAAACTCAAAATGAAACAACTCATTGCATTGATGTTCTTTATGACATTCTTTGCCCATGCCAGTGATACTGAGCCAGGAAGCCAGTACTTACAGGCCGCTGAGGCAGGGGACCGTCGCGCACAGTACTTTCTTGCCGATAGCTGGTTCAGTTCAGGCGATTTGAGCAAAGCCGAGTATTGGGCGCAAAAAGCCGCCGACAACGGCGATGCCGACGCCTGCGCGCTACTGGCGCAAATCAAAATTACGAATCCGGTCAGTCTGGATTACCCCCAGGCCAAAACGCTGGCGGAAAAGGCAGCCAAAGCGGGCAGTAAAGCGGGAGAACTGACCCTGGCGCGGATTCTGGTCAACACCCAGGCAGGACACACAGATTATCCTAAAGCTATTACCTTGCTGCAAAACGCCTCCGAAGACCTGGAAAATGATTCCGCCGTCGACGCACAAATGCTGCTCGGACTGATTTACGCCAACGGCGTGGGTATTCCCGCAGATGATGAGAAAGCGACGTGGTATTTCAAGCGTAGCTCAGCCATTTCCCGCACCGGTTATTCCGAGTACTGGGCCGGAATGATGTTCTTAAACGGTGAACAGGGTTTTATCGTGAAGAATAAACAGAAGGCGTTGCACTGGCTGAATCTGAGCTGTATAGAAGGGTTCGATACCGGCTGCGAAGAGTTTGATAAGTTAACAAACGGGTAATGGTTTGCATTGCCGGATGAACGTAGTCGCTGTAGGCCTGATAAGCGTAGCGCCATCAGGCAACCCGGGGCAGGTTGCCGGATGGCGGCGTTGCCTTATCCGGCCTACAAGGCAGTCTTATCAAATTTACCCAGCATCTCGCGCTCGTAGGCCAGCGCTTTTTTGCGGTCAAATTTGTGTTCCCACTTGGCGATAACCAGCACCGCCAGCGCGTTACCCACTACGTTCAGCGCGGTACGCGCCATATCGAGGATACGGTCAACACCAGCGATAAACGCCAGTCCTTCCAGCGGGATCCCCACGCTGCCAAGCGTAGCCAGCAGCACCACGAATGATACGCCCGGCACGCCCGCAATCCCTTTTGAGGTCACCATCAGCGTCAGCACCAGCACGATTTCCTGCCACAGCGACAGGTCGATACCGTACAACTGCGCGATAAAGATAGCAGCGATGCTCTGGTACAACGTTGAACCATCAAGGTTGAATGAGTAGCCGGTCGGCACCACAAAGCTGGTGATTGAAGCCGGTGCGCCATAGGCTTCCATCTTCTCGATAATACGCGGCAGTACGCTCTCGGAGCTGGCGGTAGAGTAAGCCAGAATCAGCTCATCTTTCAGAATGCGGATCAGGATCCAGATGCTCAAACCGCAGATACGCGCGACAATCCCCAGCACCACCAGCGCGAAGAACAGGATGGCGAAATGCACCAACAGCACCAGCTTCGCCAGCGGCCACAGGGAGGCAAAACCGAAGTTCGCGACGGTAACGGCAATCAGCGCGAAAACGCCGACTGGCGCGTAGCGCATCACCATGTGAGTCACTTTAAACATGGTTTCGGAAATAGAGCGGAACACGGTAACCAGCGGCTCGCGGTGAGTTGCCGGCAGGGACGACAGACCTAAACCGAACAGCACTGAGAAGAAGATAATCGGCAGCATATCGCCTTTTGCCATCGATGCGACGATATTGGTCGGCACCAGTGACAAAATTGTCCCCATCAGACCATGCGCGTGGCTCTGTACTTCTGCGGTCGTGCTTTGATATTTCGAAATATCCACGGTCGCCAGTTGCGACATATCAATCCCGGAACCCGGCTGGAACACATTGGCCAGCGTGATCCCAAGGATAATCGCCACGGTGGTGATCACTTCGAAATAGAGAATTGTTTTGGCGCCAATGCGGCCCAGCTGTTTGGCATCACCGACCCCGGCAATACCGACAATCAGCGTAGAGATGACAATGGGCACAACGATCATTTTGATCAGATGGATAAAGATATCGCCCGCCGGTGACAGCAGGTTTACAACCAGCCATTCACGGCTGTCGCTATGGTAATGCAGGTAACTCCCTAGCAGAATGCCCAGCACCATGGCGATTAGAATCTGCCATGCCAGGCTGACTTTCAAATTTTTCATAACAACGGACTTCCTCGATGGAGCGCTATTCCACATGCGGTGTGTGGGAATAGTACATACTGAAAGGGTATGAATTGTGTTGCGTTCGTTTATGGAGTTTTTTAACGCTTATTATCATTATCATCTGCATGGCATTCCGCGCAACCCTCTAAGAACAGGGCCTTTGGCTGAATTTATGCATAAAAATGCGATTTTATCGCGGTAACAATGAATAACTTTTTGTTATAAAAGAATTTTAATATGTTCAAAAATGAAGAAGTCATGGCATGATTTTTTTTTGCTCAATTGTTCGTTTGCCTATTTTTTAAACAGACAAAATGATACAAATCACAAAAAAAACAAATTTATTTTTGCCGATTCTGCAACAACTTCGCCATATTAATAGAGTCAATGAGCTGCGCCCGGTTCACCCTCGGCGAGTTTAAATCCATAACTTTTTGCCACACTGATATAGCCTGGGCGTATTCTGCCTGCATAAACGCATCTGAAGCTAACAGCATCAAGGCGGTGACCTCTGCCGGGTCCAACGCCAGGGCCTTATCAATCATCTCGCGAGTGGGCGGCGTCATATGTTGTCCGGCCTGGTAGTACAATACCGTTGCCATCGCTGAATAGATCTCAGCATTTTCACCACCTACACGCAGCGCCTGCTCATAGGCCAGCAGTGCATTATGGTACGCGTTTTGCCAAAGATAGTACTCTCCAAGTTGCGCCCATTTCACACCGTCCTGTGGATTGGCGCGAATTTGCGATTGCAGCAAAAGCAGCTGTTTTTCCTGAAGGTTCTCATCGGAGAACGCATGTAAAGGGTCCGCCAGCCGCGCCTGCTCCTGACGAACCGCCTGCCATTTTGGCGTCGACAGGTAACCTCCTATGCAGACCGCAACCATCAGCACCGCTACAGCAGTCAGCCGCTTCACAGGCATTGGGCGTAACGGCGCAGTGGAGTGTTCGCTCTGGTTCATTGCTCACCCTCCTCTACGCGCTGACGACTTCTCACCCGCCAGACCACCACGCCCACCAGTAATAACAACAGGCACGGCAGCGCCCACAGCAGCAGCGTTTGCTCATTCAACGGCGGGTTGTAGCGCACGAAATCACCGTAACGGTCGGTCATCCACGTCGTTATCTCGGCTTCACTTTTCCCTTCCGCCACCATGCTATAAACCTGATGGCGCATACTGACCGCTACCGGCGCATTGGATTCCAGCAAGTTTTGGTTTTGACACTGTGGACAGCGCAGTTGGCTGGCAATAGACAGCGCTTTTTCCTGCTGTTGCGGGTTGGCAAACGTCCATGTGTCCACAACCTGGGCATGGGTGGCAAAAGGCAGAAAAATCAGTAAAGCCATAAGTAACATCGTTTTGCCGGATGGCGGCGTGAACGCCTTATCCGGCCTACCCTGCTTTTCACTCGTAGGCCTGATAAGCGCAGCGCCATCAGGCAATAACTCAGGATGCTTCCTCCCTCGCCATGCGCTCAGCAACGCGCCAAACACCATCAACAATCCCCCTCCCCAGATCCAGCGCACGCCGGTCTGCACGTACAAGCGCATGGCATAACGGTCCGCTCCGGTTTTTTCGCCTATTACCGCGTACCAGTCATGCATCAGGTTCCAGTTGATCCCCGGCTCCATCATCTGTTGACGGCGCGCGGCATAGAAGCGTCTTTCTGGCTGCAGGGTGCCAATGCGTTTCTCATCCTGCCACAGCGTGATCTGCGCTTTTTCACTGGTGTAGTTACCTTTTGCTTCCAGGTCGAGACGCTCAAAACGAAAAGTGTATCCCGCCAGTTCCACCTGCTGCCCCGGGCTCAGATTCAGGCTTATCTCCTGACGACTGCCGCTGGAGAAAACGATCCCCGCAGCAAACACCAGCACCCCGGCATGCGCCAGCAGCGCCGGAAGTTGACAACGCACAGACACTTTGCGGCTTCTGATCGTTGCCAGCACGATAACCAGCAGCATCAGCAGGCCAAAAGGCAGCGTGGCGCGGTTAAAGTACGGCGCGCCCACGGAGAGCCGCCCCCAGCCAAACAACCCGTAAATCATCGGATAGAGGGTACCAATCAGCACAATCAGCAGCACCGCGCAAAAAAGTAATAACGCGACCAGAATCAGCATCTCGCGCGACCAGCCGCCAAAACGCCCACTCTGGCGGACTTGCTGGCCTCGCCAGGCGTACAGCCCAAGCGACGCCAGGCTCAATACGGTAAACAGCGCAAACAGCGGCGCGGCGCGAACGTTATCCAGCGCGAAAGCATGCACCGAAACGAGAATGCCGGAGCGCACAATCAGCGTCCCGAGCAGCGATAAAATCAGCGTGACGATCGCCAGCAACAGCGACCAATGGCGGAAGATCCCCCGCTGGCGCGTGATGTAAAGGCTATGCAGCAGCGCGCTGGCGGAAAGCCAGGGTAATAAGGAGGCATTTTCTACCGGGTCCCAGAACCACCAGCCGCCCCAGCCCAGCTCGCAGTAGGCCCACCAGGAGCCGAGGATAATCCCCAGCGTTAGCGCGCACCAGCCGGGCAGCGCCCAGCGCCAGCACACCCAGGCGCTCTGCGCATTAAAGTCACCACGTAGCAGCGAGGCTAGCGCCACGCCTGCCGCCACCATTAAACCACCGTAACCCAGGTACAGCAGCGGCGGATGGAGGATTAACCCGAGATGTTGCAGCATCGGATTAAGGTCGCGCCCTTCAATGGCCGGCGGGAAGATGCGCACAAACGGATCGGACCATACCACCACAAACAGCAGCAGCAAGGCCGTAATCATTGAGAGGACGCTGAGCGTCAGCGGAAACAGCGCGTCGGAATCACGCCGATAGCGAAAAGCAAACAGCGCGCTCCAGCCGGAAAGAAACAGCACCCACAGCAGCAACGATCCTTCATGACCGCCCCACACCGCCGCCAGTTTTAATCCCCACGGCAGCAGGCTGTAGCTGTGCTGAGCAACGTAGACCACCGAAAAGTCGCTGGTCAAAAAGCAGAATACCAGAATGGCAAAAGCCAGCAGCAGCAGCGCAAATTGCGCCCATACTCCCACGCTTGCCAGACGCATCACCCCTTGCCAGCGCTGGCGGACACCCACCAACACGGCAAGCGGGGTCAACACATTGACCCCGAGGCTTAATAACAACGCCAGAAAACCGGCTTCAGGAAGGAGAACGTCCAGATATCACCTTACGCAACGGTTAGCTGACCCGCATAGAGTATAAAAAAGCGCAGCAGCAGTACGCCGGTCAGGCTGGCACCGCACACTGCCAGCACGCCATGAAACGTCGAACTGCGGTTGGCCCAGGGTTTTAGCAGCATCGGCAGTATCAGCCCAAGCCCAGCTACGCCAAGCCAGAACCACCAGGTCCAGAATCCGCCGCCCAATGCCGCCGCCAGCGCGCGCATTTTACCGTCATCGCCCAGCGCCAGACCAACAAAGAACGCCGCCAGCAGGAAGATCTCCAGCCATACCACCGGAACCTCCATGCGATGCACAAAGTGCGCTTCAGTGCTGTGGGGATTGCTACGATGGCGTAACGCCATAGCGATCAGCGCCACCGCCGCGCCGGAGGAGATCCCGGAGAACAGGAACAGCACCGGCAGGATCGGGTTATTCAGGAACGGGTAGGATTTCAGTGCCGACAGCAGGAACCCGGTATACGCCCCGAGCAGGACCGCCAGCACCAGCATTAACGTCTCCAGCGCGCGATGAAATGGCGTTATCAACGTCAACACTTTCTGCACGATTCCTAACCGCGGCAGCCAGCGCTGTTGCAGGGCAATCACCTCTTTTTCAAAGATTTTTGCCAACCACAACACTAATACCACCATGTACAACTGGAACAGCATAACCCCCATCGACATCACCGAGGTGAAGCTGTAATGGAACATCAGTTTCCAGAAGGTCCATGGACGCGTCAGGTGGAACACCAGGATTAACAGACCGAAGATTATCGCCCCCGGCCCTAACACCAGCGTAGTGCGCAGCAGCGTGCTGTCCGAACCGCCCGCCTCCGGATGGAAACGACGTAGCAGAATCGCCAGCGTGACCAGTCCGGCAGAGATGCCAATCAGGAACAGATAGATGGCAATGGGCCAGTCCCACACCAGTGATTCAAAATGAAATGCAGAAGCGGATGTCATTGGCTCACCTCCCCAAATTTAAAGGGAACGCGGTAGACCTTCGGTTTTGTACCCAACGCCAGCTTGTAACGGTAGGTGGTTTTCTGCTGCAACAAACGGGAGATATCGCTGTTGGGATCGTCCAGATTACCAAACGTCAGCGCTTTCGTCGGACATGACTCAACGCAGGCGGGCTGTTTGCCCGCTTTCAGGTTGGTTTTCCGGCAGAAATCGCATTTATCCGCCGTTTTGCTCACCGGATGGATAAAGCGCACGCGATAAGGACACGCGGCGATGCAGTACTGACAGCCAACACAAAGGTCCGGGTTCACATCCACAATACCGTTGGCGGCATCGCGATACGATGCCCCCGTCGGGCAGACGTCAACGCAGGGAGCGTGGTCGCAATGCTGGCATGAGTGGCGAAAGAAGCGATACTTCACATCAGGAAACGTTCCCTGCGGCTCACTGCGAATAATCGTCAGACGCGATACGCCTTCCGGCACGTTGTTGACTTCCCGACAGGCATCCATGCAGGCCGTACAACCGATGCATAATGACTCATCATGTACCATACCGTAACGCACGCCGTTGATGTTCAGCGTCTGCGCCACAACGCGTCCCGCCGTCCCGCTCACTGCCACCAGCGCGCCGACGCCGGTGATAAACTGGCGACGAGAGCAACTCATGGATGCTCCTTAAGCAACGGAACCGACGCCGGGTTAAAGTTCGGATTGTTACGCTGATCGCTGTGGCAATCGACGCAAATTTTGATCCGTCCTTTATCACTTAGCGTCTGCATCGTGTCTTGCTTCGGATGCAGTGAGTGACAGCTGGCGCACGCCACTTTGGTTACGTGGACATCGTGCGGCCAGAACGCTTTTTGCAACTGCTCAGGCAGGTGACAAGACATACAGACGCTGTTCTGCTGTTCCACGTTGTACATCGGCTCATTGAAGCGCATCACATCCTTCACCCCCTCACGGTGGTTCGGTGACGGCTGGCCGTGACAGTTGGTGCAGGTGACCGGCAGTTTGTTATTCGGGTTGATGACTTCCGCATGCTTACCATGCATGCCCTCGGTATCCGGCTTGTGACAGTCCAGACAAGCGGCATCCGGATTACGCTGTTGGGTAACCGTCCAGCGTTGATCCGACTCCTGCGGCGTTGGCGTGGCAGTGATTCCACTCAGGCTCCATAACAAGCCTGACGCCAGCACCCCAGCAGTTAATAACGAACGTAATACGCTCATATTCACTCCGTTGAGTTATCCGCCCCTTGCGGGGCGAAATGGGGTTATTGGCTTAACAGACCGTTTTTACGCGCCTGATCTTCCCACTGCGGAATCACCGTCTTGATGAACTCCTGCTTCTCAGCATTGATTTGCTGCATGTTCAGACCAATCGCTGCCTGAGCTTTCTCTTTAGTAGAGATATCCGGTAACGGGATTTCATGCGTGATGCCTTTGGTCGCCAGCAGACGGACCAGTTTGGTACGCGCATCGGCGGCTTTATCCATTGCGCTACCCAGCATCCGCAGACCTTCTTCCGGGGCGTGCATGTGAATACCATGTGAGGCGATAGACAGGTCCCAGCGCCATTGCGCGTGGCGGATATCTTCCAGAATCGGTTTCATTTCCGCTTCGGTTGCGCCCGCATCCCATGCGGCTTTCGCTTCGAAGTGCGCATGTACCAGTTGATCTTCAACCTTGATTTTCAGGTCATGAATGGCCTGTTTACGCTCGGCGACCACTTTTTGCAGGGACGCTTTGTCCTGGGTATGGCAGTTCGCGCAGGTCTGAGGGAAGTTATCGAACGGGTTACCAATCTTATGGTCGGTGTAGATCTTGCCTTCCGCGTTTTGCACTTTTGGCATGTGGCAGTCGATACAGGTCACGTTGTTCTTGCCGTGAATACCTGCGCTCCAGGTTTCATACTCCGGGTGCTGCGCTTTCAGCATTGGTGTTTTAGACAGGGAGTTGGTCCAGTCAGAGAAAGCAATGTTGTCGTAGTATTTCTCCATGTTCTCGACTTTCATGCCGTCGTCCCACGGAAACTTAACGGCTTTGTTTTTACCGTCGAAGTAGTATTCCACGTGACACTGGCCGCAGACCATGGATTGCTGGTCAAAGCGACCGGCTTTCTCGAACGGTTTGCCGATCGCTTCCATCGCGCGTTCTGCATAAGGACGCGACAGGGTCAGCTCTGGCTTGCCTTTGGCGAAGTCGGGTGACGCGGTGTTATGGCAATCTGCACAACCGAGGTTGTTAACAATTTCCGGACCGCCGCGCGCCCATTTACCGTGGAAGTAGCCATCTTCACCGTCTTTCTGGATAAGACGCGCTACGTCCGGGCTTTTACAGCTCCAGCAAGCCATCGGCAGCGGGCCGTCTTCTGCCGTTTTTGGTGCGCCGGTACGTAAGGTTTCACGGACATCGGTCACGGCATACGCATGTCCACGCGGTTTGTTGTAATCGCGCGAGAATGGATATCCCGCCCACAGGATCACCAGACGCGGATCTTCTGCCAGCGCATCTTCACGGGCTGATTGCTCAGACGTGGCTTTCCAGGAGAGATATTGATCGGGATGCTGAGGAGCGAAGGTTTCATTTTTCGCTTCAACGGTGACGGTTTTTGCGGGTACAGAAGTTTGTTCAGCGTGAACAGCAGAAATAAATAATAAAGGTAATAACAGGCTGAAGAAACGGCGTACGCGTGATTTTATCCTTGCCATAGGGGTCTCATCCAGATGACGCCATTATCTGCAATGGCGGTTCTTTTATTGTTTTCCACAACAGCAACCACACGATACTGTCATGACATTGCTCCACCCTATTTGTAACAAGAAACCACACTGAAAATGTTGTCTTTAATCAATTGTAAGTGTATGTAAAATACCACTTTAGAGTTATAGCACCCCTCAAACCTCTCACTCTTTGGTCTAATTCAGAGACAGATCACCTTTTCAATAATCCTTTAGATAACTACATGTTATCGCGAGATTTAATCAATTTTTGCTAGTTCCCTTCAAAATTCAGTTTGTCGCTAATTTGCACAATTCGTTTATTGCGTGATCTGCCGCGCAAATACTAAACAAAACTCTCAATGCCCCTACATTTAACGTTTATGAGACATATTATTAACATCCTACAAGGAGAACAAAAGCCATGAGCCAAATACATAAACACGCTATTCCCGCAAACATTGCGGATCGTTGCCTGATAAATCCGGAGCAGTACGAAGCGAAGTACCAGCAATCTGTTAACGAACCCGACACATTTTGGGGCGAGCAGGGAAAGATTCTTGATTGGATCAAACCGTACAGCCAGGTGAAGAACACCTCGTTTGCGCCAGGCAACGTGTCTATTAAATGGTACGAAGACGGCACGCTAAACCTGGCAGCGAACTGCCTCGACCGTCATCTGCAGGCAAATGGCGATCGTACCGCCATCATCTGGGAAGGCGACGACGCCACCCAAAGCAAACATATTACCTACCGCGAGCTGCATCGCGATGTCTGTCGTTTTGCCAATACATTACTGGATTTAGGCATTAAAAAAGGTGATGTGGTGGCAATTTATATGCCGATGGTGCCGGAAGCTGCGGTCGCCATGCTGGCCTGCGCCCGCATTGGCGCGGTGCATTCGGTCATCTTCGGTGGTTTCTCACCGGAAGCCGTCGCCGGACGTATTATCGACTCTAATTCACGCCTGGTGATCACAGCCGACGAAGGCGTGCGCGCCGGACGCGCTATCCCGTTGAAAAAGAACGTCGATGATGCGCTGAAAAACCCGAACGTGAAAACCGTTGAACATGTAGTCGTCCTCAAACGTACTGGCGGTAAAACGGAATGGCAGGAAGGCCGTGACCTGTGGTGGTCCGATCTTATCGAGAAAGCCAGCCCGGAACATCAGCCAGAAGAAATGAACGCGGAAGATCCGCTGTTTATCCTGTATACCTCCGGTTCAACTGGCAAACCGAAAGGCGTGCTGCACACCACCGGCGGGTATCTGGTCTACGCCGCAACCACCTTTAAGTACGTGTTTGACTACCATCAGGGCGATATTTATTGGTGTACCGCTGACGTAGGTTGGGTAACCGGACACAGCTACCTGCTGTACGGTCCGCTGGCCTGCGGCGCAACCACGCTGATGTTCGAAGGCGTGCCAAACTGGCCTACTCCGGCACGAATGTCGCAGGTTGTGGACAAGCACCAGGTCAATATTCTGTATACCGCACCGACCGCCATCCGCGCCCTGATGGCAGAAGGCGATAAAGCGATTGAAGGTACTGACCGTTCGTCGCTGCGTATCCTGGGTTCCGTTGGCGAGCCGATCAACCCGGAAGCATGGGAGTGGTACTGGAAGAAGATCGGCAACGAAAAATGTCCGGTCGTCGATACCTGGTGGCAGACTGAAACCGGGGGATTCATGATCACCCCGCTGCCGGGCGCCACCGAGCTGAAAGCCGGTTCCGCAACCCGTCCGTTCTTTGGCGTACAGCCTGCGATTGTCGATAACGAAGGTAATCCACTGGAAGGCGCGACCGAAGGCAACCTGGTAATTACCGACTCGTGGCCGGGCCAGGCGAGAACGCTGTTTGGCGATCACGAACGCTTTGAGCAAACCTATTTCTCCACCTTCAAGAATATGTACTTCAGCGGCGACGGCGCACGCCGTGATGAAGATGGTTATTACTGGATCACCGGCCGTGTGGACGATGTGCTGAACGTCTCTGGTCACCGTCTGGGAACGGCAGAAATCGAATCGGCGTTGGTGTCGCATCCGAAGATTGCCGAAGCCGCGGTAGTCGGTATTCCGCATAATATTAAAGGCCAGGCGATCTACGCCTACGTCACGCTGAATCACGGCGAAGAGCCGTCACCTGAGTTGTACGCCGAGGTTCGCAACTGGGTGCGTAAAGAAATTGGTCCGTTGGCAACGCCAGACGTGCTGCACTGGACCGACTCACTGCCGAAAACCCGCTCCGGCAAAATCATGCGCCGTATCCTGCGTAAAATCGCGGCGGGCGATACCAGCAATCTGGGCGATACCTCGACCCTCGCCGATCCGGGCGTGGTAGAGAAACTGCTCGAAGAGAAGCAGGCCATCGCGATGCCATCATAACCATAACCGTGAAATGCCCGATGGCGCGCTGCTTATCGGGCCTACAAATCCTATCCCTACCCCTCCCCTGAGCGGGAGGGAAATATAAAAACCCTCCCCCAAAGGATTTCGTGTTACAGGAAGGCGGCAAGCGAGCACATCCCCAGGAGCATAGTTCACTATGTGACTGGGGTGGGCGAGTGCGGCCAACGAACCTGTAGCACGAAAGACGCAGGGGGACCTCTGGAGAGCTCTGTGATGAATGACAATATTTATCAGCGGATAGAAGACAGTGCGCGTTTCAGGGAGTTAGTTGAAAAACGGCAACGGTTTGCCACCATTCTGTCCATCATCATGCTGGCAGTTTATATCAGCTTTATATTATTGATTGCCTTTGCGCCGGGCTGGCTGGGTACTCCGCTACACGCGGGAACCAGCGTCACCCGCGGTATTCCGATTGGGGTCGGTGTGATCCTCATCTCTTTCATCCTGACCGGGATCTACATCTGGCGGGCAAATGGTGAATTCGATCGCCTGAACAATGCGGTTCTGCACGAGGTTAAAGCATCATGAAGAGAGTCCTGACGGCGCTTGCCGCCACGCTGCCCTTCGCCGCAAACGCGGCGGATGCTATTAGTGGTGCAGTCCAACGCCAGCCAACCAACTGGCAGGCGATTGTTATGTTCCTGATTTTCGTCATCTTTACGCTCGGCATTACCTACTGGGCGTCTAAGCGCGTACGTTCGCGGAATGACTACTACACCGCTGGCGGTAACATCACTGGTTTCCAGAACGGGCTGGCGATTGCGGGCGACTATATGTCGGCGGCATCGTTCCTCGGGATTTCCGCGCTGGTGTTTACCTCGGGTTATGACGGGCTGATCTATTCCCTCGGCTTCCTGGTTGGCTGGCCAATTATCCTGTTCCTGATTGCTGAGCGTTTGCGTAACCTGGGTCGTTACACCTTTGCAGACGTTGCTTCCTACCGTCTGAAACAAGGCCCAATCCGTATTCTGTCGGCCTGTGGTTCCCTTGTGGTGGTCGCGCTGTACCTGATCGCCCAGATGGTCGGCGCAGGTAAGCTGATTGAGCTGCTATTTGGTCTGAACTATCACATCGCCGTCGTGCTGGTTGGCGTATTGATGATGATGTACGTTCTGTTTGGCGGCATGCTGGCGACCACCTGGGTACAGATCATCAAAGCCGTTCTGTTGCTGTTCGGCGCCAGCTTTATGGCCTTTATGGTGATGAAGCACGTCGGCTTTAGCTTCAACAACCTGTTCACCGAAGCGATGGCGGTACACCCGAAAGGTTCAGCCATTATGAGCCCGGGAGGACTGGTTAAAGATCCGATCTCCGCGCTGTCGTTAGGTCTCGGCCTGATGTTTGGTACGGCAGGCTTGCCGCACATCCTGATGCGTTTCTTCACGGTAAGCGATGCCCGCGAAGCGCGTAAGAGCGTGTTCTACGCCACCGGTTTTATGGGTTATTTCTACATCCTGACCTTTATCATCGGCTTTGGCGCAATCATGCTGGTAGGGGCTAATCCGGCGTACAAAGACGCTGCAGGTGCGTTGATTGGCGGTAACAACATGGCAGCGGTTCACCTGGCGAACGCGGTGGGCGGTAACCTGTTCCTCGGCTTCATCTCAGCCGTGGCATTTGCCACCATCCTGGCGGTGGTTGCCGGCCTGACGCTGGCGGGTGCATCGGCAGTCTCTCATGACCTGTACGCCAACGTGTTCCGCAAAGGCGCAACCGAACGTGAAGAGCTGAGAGTCTCGAAAATCACCGTACTGGTGTTGGGCGTGATTGCTATTCTGCTCGGCGTGCTGTTTGAGAACCAGAACATCGCCTTCATGGTAGGCCTGGCGTTTGCTATCGCGGCCAGCTGCAACTTCCCCATCATTCTGCTCTCCATGTACTGGTCAAGACTGACCACGCGTGGCGCGATGCTGGGCGGCTGGTTAGGTCTGCTGACGGCGGTGGTGCTGATGATTCTTGGCCCGACGATTTGGGTCCAGATCCTCGGTCACGAAAAAGCCATTTTCCCGTATGAGTATCCGGCGCTGTTCTCCATTAGCGTAGCATTCCTCGGGATTTGGTTCTTCTCTGCTACCGACAACTCAGAAGAAGGCAATCGCGAACGCGAGCAGTTCCGTGCTCAGTTCATCCGTTCCCAGACCGGGTACGGCGTAGAACAAGGTCGCGCACACTAACTCCTCCTCTTCCCCGGTCATTTTGGCCGGGGAAGACATTCAGCAAATCATCCAGGATTCTCATCCGTTATAAAGCGACGAGCAGGTACAGCGATAAGCAACAGGAAAACAATCGCACACACAAGATTTAGCCACTGCCAGCCCATAAATAAATCATTAAGCATTTTTAACATCCTTTTATATTTTTATTCCATTCCATCTGTAATACGTCATTAGTCTGCAGTAAAACTCCCCGTCAGTCGCAGTTTGCCATCAACCAGCTTGAACATATATGACGTCGCGCCGTCACAATTTTCTGAAAGACCGGGGAGTTGCTCATTTGCACTTGTCCCCTGCGAAGTAAAAAGAATACCGTCTGTAAGTTCCCCTTGAGCGATGGTATCGCATGTTCCTGTAACGGTATGACGTTTACCGTTTTCTTCATAATAAAACATGCCGTCTTCATCCGCTGGAAAATAGCGACGTTGCTGCTCACGTTCCGAAAGTGTGTTAATTCTGTACTCGTTTATCATCAGTGATTCAGCATCAACGCCGATATTGGTCAGCATCTGCAGATGCGCCATAATCTGCTGCGAATTTTGGTCAAATACAGCCTCGGTAAGTACTTCTTCCTGACGATTTTCGTCATAAGCAATAAAGTCAAATAGCGTCCCCTGCAAAGGAAAGACAAAATATGTTTTCAACGCGACAACATTTTTCTCCCGCAACGCCTGTTGGAACTGTTGAAACTGAATTAGCACGCTTTTCTTTTGTTCTGGCGTGGTGATGGGAGTA
The DNA here is from genome assembly GCF_030334595.1 of Citrobacter sp. Ce104. Lineage (NCBI taxonomy): Bacteria > Pseudomonadati > Pseudomonadota > Gammaproteobacteria > Enterobacterales > Enterobacteriaceae > Citrobacter > Citrobacter sp. Ce104. The sequence goes on along the minus strand of NZ_JAOWDP010000016.1, from coordinate 86,351 downwards.
ACGTTTTTGGCGCTATCAAGAATAAGCAGCACAGAAGTAAAGTGACGACCCGTCTGGGCATACATCGTTTTTCCGGTCAGGATGACATCTTTTCCCAGAGAAGGAGCAAGATCGGCGTAACCAGGCTTATTTTTGCCCATCAAAATAAGCTGTACTAGCGGAACACTTTCACGCTCACCAGTAACATCGCACTCAAACGGTTGATCCAATTTAAGATAATCATAAGTTACCGCCTCATCGCCATCTTTAATGCTTTCGTAATTTGGCGAACCGGGTAACGTCTGTTGTATTAATGTTCCCTGCAATGTCACCCGTTGGTCTTCATCAGGACACCAGGCCAAAACGGCATGACTGAACAAGAGAGCAGATAACCACAAATATTTCACGCTGCGCGTCCTTACAATGGCGAGTAACATTTATCACTATTCTAAGGCGTGAACATAAATTTAAACATAGCCTCTAAGAAAATAAGAATCTCGCCCCCTCCGCCGATCATTTTGGTCGGGATCACATTTTTCCCTCTACGTTGTATCCATCTTCCGCATTAGCGCTATTGTACAAAAATCAAATTGAAACATTGTTTTTATTGCATCGATACTGCAATTCATTTTTGAAGAATGAGGATGTTATGAAGAAATATGCCCTGGTAGGAACCGGCGGGCGCGCGGGACTTTACATCAGCGCGATTGGCAGGCAATGGAAGGAAAATGCTCGTTTGGTTGCCTTTTGCGACACCAATCAAACGCGTATGAATTACGCAAACCAGCTTCTGAAGAACGAAGGCGCAGCCCCTGTCTCCACCTGGAAAGCGCAGCAGTTTGAAGAGATGATCCGAGAAACTCGCCCGGATATCATCATTGTAACCACCATGGACCGGACTCACGACGACTACATCGTGCGTGCGCTACGCGCGGGCTGCGATGTAATCACCGAAAAACCGATGACCATCGATGAGCAACGCGCCCTGCGGATTCTGGACGCCATTGAAGAGACCGGACGTCAGGTACGCGTCGCCTTTAACTATCGCTATGCGCCGCACCACAGCAAAGTTCGCGAACTGCTAATGAACGGTACGATTGGCGAAGTTTATTCGGTTCACTTTGAATGGTTGCTCAATACCGAGCACGGTGCCGATTATTTCCGCCGCTGGCATCGCGAAAAACGGAATAGCGGCGGCTTATTAGTACATAAATCCACTCACCATTTTGATCTGATGAACTTCTGGCTGGGCAGTTATCCGGAGCGGGTGTATGCCGAAGGTAGCCTGCGTTTCTACGGAAAAGAGAACGCCGAACGCCGGGGCGTGACGCAATTTTACCCGCGCACTCACGGCTATGCGCAGGCCAAAGACGATCCGTTTGCGCTGCATATGGCCGAGAATCCTCAGCTTAAAGCGCTCTATCTGGATGCCGAACACGAAGATAACTATTTCCGCGACCAGAGCGTGTTCAGCGACGGTATCACCATTGAAGACACCATGTCGGTGCTGGTGAAATATCAGAATCAGGTGCAGCTTACCTATTCACTGAACACCTGGCTGCCATGGGAAGGCTTGAACGTGGTGTTTAACGGTAGCGAAGGCCGCCTGGAGATGAAAATCGTTGAGAAATCCTACGTCAACGCCGGAGGGGAGCGGGACAACGAAGGCAGCCTTGAAGCCTGTGACATCACTGTTTTCCCGATGTTTGCCGCGCCGTGGCAGGCTGATTTTACCCTCGGCGAAGGCGGTCACGGTGGCGGTGATAACGCCATGCTGGCGGATCTGTTTGGCGAGCCGCGGCACGATCCGTTGCAGCGTGCCGCCGACCATCGTGCCGGCGCCATGTCGATTTTGACCGGTATCGCCGGGAATATTTCCATGCAGCAACAGCGGCCGGTGAATTTTAAAGAATTCTCGCTGATTTCACGCTTGAAATAGCACACCGCCGCTGGTCAGAACATCAGCCTTGCGACCAGCGGCGCTACCAGCACCATCACCACGCCAGAAAGCATCATCACCAGGCTGGCAACCACGCCCTCCTGCTGGCCGAGCTCATATGAGCGTGCCGTGCCTGCACCATGCGATGCGGCGCCAAATCCTGCGCCTTTCGCCATCCCTTCACGAATGGAAAGTCGTAAAAACAGCACATCGCCGACCGCCATACCGAATACACCGGTCACCACCACGAACAATGCCACCAGGTCCGGCTGCCCGCCCAACGGCTCTGCCGCCGCCAGCGCAAACGGCGTAGTGACGGAGCGCACCGCCAGACTGCGCTGGATTTCATCAGGCAGCGTAAACAGACGCGCCAACCAAACGGAACTGGTGACAGCCACCAGCGTAGCCGTCACTACGCCCGCCGTCAGCGACATCCAATGGCGCTTAATCACCGCAAGGTTGTCATAAACCGGCACGGCAAAGGCGATGGTTGCAGGTCCCAGCAGCCACAGCAGCCAGTGCGATTCACCAATATAGTTTTGCCAGGAGATGTGCCCAAAGACCAGCATCAGCACCAGCAGCGCCGGAGTGAGCACCAATGGCATCAGCGGTAATTTACGAAAACGGCGATACAGGCGCTTGTTGGCAAAATAGATGCCCAGCGTAATCACCAGACACAGCACGCTTAGCTGGAAATTACTCACGGTTTAGCCTGCTCATTTCATAGCGATACACTTTATCCACCACCCACGCCGTTGCGCCAAGCACCATCACCGTACTTAGCGCAATGACGGAAAATATGCGCCAGCCATCGACCAACAACAGCTGCGTGTAGTTGACGACGGCCACCACCGCCGGTACAAAAAATAGCAGCATTTCAGCCAGTAACCAGCGAGCCCCAGCGCGGATCCAGTTCAGCGGGATAACCCGACAGACAATCAACGCCAACATCAGCACCATCCCCACCAGGTTGGCAGGAAGCGGCAAATGCAGCCAGGAGACAAGATATTGAGCAAATACAAATAGACCTGCGTACAACAGAACCTGAACGGGTATCTGAAGTCGATGAATAACGGCAGGCGTCACGCGGCTTATCGCCACAGCCATGAGGGTATGTCCTTAAAAAATAGAGAGCGCCAGTATAGAGACCCACCATCCAGGACTGAAATGAATTAAACTCATTGCAGGCATAGTCTTAAGGAATAATCATGGATATCAGAACGCTGCGCTATTTTGTTGAGGTGGTTCGTCAGCAGAGCTTTACCCGCGCAGCGGAGAAGCTTTTTGTCACCCAACCCACCATCAGCAAGATGTTGAAGAACCTTGAAGACGAGCTTAACTGCACGCTGTTAATCCGCGACGGTCGGCGGCTGCTGTTAACCGACACCGGGCAGGTCGTTTTCGAACGTGGCCTGGCGATCCTTGCCGAGTTTCGCCAGCTCGAAGCCGAACTTAGCGACATTAATCATCTCAACAAGGGCGTGCTGCGCCTCGGTATCCCGCCCATGGTGGGTATGTTGATGGCCGGGCCGATCGGCCTGTTTCGCCAGCGCTATCCCGGCGTTGAGCTGAAGATATCTGAATTTGGCGGCTTAACCGTTCAGCAGGCGGTGATAAACGGCGATCTGGATGTCGCGATGACTGCGTTGCCAGTTGAGGAAGAGAGCGGTCTGGCGACCTTACCGCTTTTTAGTCATCCGCTCTGCGTGCTGGTCCCCCGCTCCGGTCAGTGGACAACGTGCGAATCTATTTCCCCCGAGGCATTAGCGGAGCATCCGCTGCTTATCTATAACGAAGATTTCGCATTGAGCCGCCAATTGCTTAAGCTGTTTAGCCAACACAACGTCAAGCCCCGCATCGCGGTTCGCAGCGGGCAGTGGGATTTTCTGGCGGCGATGGTGCAAGCCGGTGTCGGGATTGCTATTTTACCGGAGCCGATTTGCCAGCGCCTGGATAAGCAGACGCTGCGCTGGATCCCCCTGGAGAGCGATTTACGCTGGCAGTTGGGTATGATTTGGCGCGACGGTGTATATCTGTCGCACAGCGCCAAGGCGTGGCTCAAATGCTGTGAAGGGTTTTGGCTAACCCAAGAGGTGTAAAATGCCGGATGCGGCTTAACGCCTTATCCGGCCTACATCGGTATGCCGGTGTTGTAGGCCTGATAAGCGTAGCGCATCAGGCACGTTCACCCGCATTAAAATCCATGATTTCACCTGCCCAATCTTGCGGGTACAAACCATGCATCACATCACGATGAAATGTTGAAAAAGGCCAGTCCTGTACCTGTTTTACCCAGCCGTGCTTCACCGGGTTAATGTAAATATAATCAACATGCTGGCGATAATCATGTTCATCACGGATGGTGTGCTCCCAAAAGCGAGATTGCCAGATATGTCGGGAAGACAATGAGTGGGTGAAATGCTTCTTAATTTCCCGCCAGCGAGAGGAATAATCCGCATCATTGTCAGGTAACGTCCATATGCAATGCATATGCTCGGGTAAAACGACCCACGCATTAATGCGAAAAGGCCTAACCTTTTTGACCGCAGCGATTGCACACCGAAGCGCGTGAATGTTGGCAGTCAGAAGATGGCTTCGACGGTCCTGCAGATTTACCGTAAAAAACCAGGTTCCCCCATTAATGTAATTTCGTCGATAGTTGGACATGTTTCCCCCTTTCCTCAACCGTATGGAGAAAAGAGGGAATCGACAAGAGGGATGGATTCGTTCAGGAAAGCCGCTCGCAAATTACACGATGAATAATTTCTTGCAGCCAGTTGCGCGCCATTTGGCACACCCTTCGCCGGAAGCGGCTAGCGCCTTATCCGGCCTACATCGCTGTTGCCGGTTTTGTAGGCCTGATAAGCGTAGCGCATCAGGCACGCTCGTTTACTGGTTCTCGATCAACAGCGCTTCCAGCAAATCCAGATCGTGCAGCAGTTTTTGCAGCGTTTCATTGCTGATTTCCCGCGTGGCGCGCAGATGATAAAGTTCCGCGCGCTCTGAGCGCAGCGCTGCCAGGCGGAAACGCCGTTCGAGATTTTCTTCCTGCATCGAGCTTTCCACGTCATTGCGTCCGTCGGCACGTCGACGCAGGTTACCGATGACGCGTGAACTCACCTCGGTGAGCAACTGGTTGTCGATGTTCTCTTCGCTGTCCGCAGCCAGACGCTCCTCCATTTTCTGGATGGCGACAATCGCCACTTCCGCCGTAGCTGCGCGGGCAATACGTTCCTCTTTCTGCTGCTGCGAGTGGTCTGCCACTTCCAGATGCTGTAGCAGAATCGGCAGCATCACCACGCCAACAAACAGCGAGAACAGAATCACGCCCGCAGCCAGGAAGATCAGCTCATAGCGCGCCGGGAAGCCGCTACCATCCGGTAGCAGCAGCGGAATGGAGAGCACACCGGCAAGGGTAATAGCCCCACGCACCCCCGCAAAGGAGGCTATCAGGATTTCACGCGTCGTCCAGGATCCAAACTCCATCGGTTTTTTCTTCAGGAAGCGCAGGCTGAACTTCTTCATGGTCCACAGCCAGCCAAAACGTACCAGCATCAGCGCCACGTAAATCAGCACGATATCGGTAAACAGCATCCAGATTTCAACGTTCGGGTCGACTTCTGCCGCCGCCAAAGATGACTCCAGAATTCCCGGCAACTGCAGTCCTAACAGCAAGAACACCATGCCGTTAAACACAAATTCCAGCATCGCCCAGGTGCTGTTAGCGCGCAAACGCATCGCCAGCGGCGCACGGCGCATTACTCCAGAACGGGTAATCGTCATCCCGGCAGCGACCGCCGCGAGGATGCCTGAAACACCAATGTGTTCCGCAATCAGATAAGACGCAAACGGCAGCAGAAACAGCAGAACGATTTGCGTTGCGGGCTCATCACCGCCCCAGCGGCTAAGAAAACGCAGGGAGCGCCCGTACAGCCAACTGACGACAAAACCGGCCAGGATGCCGCCAATCGCCACTTTGAAGAACTCAACCGTCGCGCCGCCGACGGTAAATACCATCGTGCCCATCGCCACGGCTACGGCAAATTTCAGCGAGACCAGGCCGGACGCATCGTTCATCAACGCTTCGCCCTGCAGGATGCCCATGATTTTCTTCGGTATGCGTCCCTCCCCCACAATGCCGGAGAGCGCCACGGCATCGGTTGGCGACAGAACGGCGGCCAGCGCAAAGGCCGGGATGAGAGGGATCCCCGGCACCAGCCAGTAAATCATAAAGCCAATCCCGACCACCGTAACCAGAACCAGCGCCAGCGCAAGGCCGAAGATCTCTCGCCCGTGCTCGAGAAACTCACGCGTTGGCGTCTTCCAGCCATCAGCAAAGAGCAACGGCGGGATGAACAGAACCAAAAACAGCTCAGGATCGAATTCCACATGCAAACCAAACGTCGGCCACGCCAGCAAGGCGCCGATGGCGATCTGCATAAGGGGTAAAGGGAGTTGGAAGGGCAATACGCGAGTAAATACCCCCGACAGCGAGACCACAAGGGTCATGATGAGTATGGTGAAAAAGATTTCCATGCGTTCCCTGTTTGCGATGTTTCTTATGATTGGTGATAAAGGCGTCGTGCCTTAATTCTATCTACTTGAGAGTAACGCAAAAGACAACGAGTGTGTTCTGAAATTAAAAACGGGCGGCCAAAGCCACCCGTTTTAAGGATCTTCAACGGATGAGGATCAGATAGCCCAACCACCTGCGTAGAAGGCCACCAGCGCGATGGCGATGACCACAGTGCCGATGTTCAGTTTGCGCCATTCGCCAGAGACGATACGGCCAATCACCAGGGTAGCAAAGCCAATCATAATGCCGGTAACGATGTTACAGGTCAGCACGATAAATACGGCTGTTACCAGTCCAGCCATAGCGTCAACAAAGTCAGCAAAGTCGATTTTCGCGACGTTGCTCAGCATCAACAGACCCACATACATCAGCGCAGGCGCCGTTGCGTACACAGGTACAAGATAAGAGAGCGGAGAAAGGAACAGGATCAGCAGGAACAGTACGCCAACGGTGATCGCCGTCAGGCCGGTTTTACCGCCTGCCGCCGTACCCGCTGCGGATTCAATATAAACCGCAGCCGGTGCAGCGCCCACCAGACCAGAGAACACGCTGCTCAGTGAGTCGGTGGTCAGCGCTTTGCCGCCATCAATAATCTGTCCGTCTTTATCCAGCAGGTTCGCCTGTCCAGCCACCGCGCGGATGGTTCCGGTCGCATCGAAGACAGCGGTCATGACCAGCGCCAGCACGCTCGGCAGTACGATCGGGTTCAGTGCGCCCATAATATCCAGGCTGCCAATCAGCGAGTTGCCGTTCTCGTCGCTCAGCGACGGCATGGCAAAAATACCGGAGAAATGCACGGCTGGGTCAAAAATCAGGCCGACGATGGAAATACCGATAATGGTCAGCAGAATGCCGCCCGGCACTTTCAATTTTTCGAGACCAATAATCACCGCCAGACCAATCAGCGACATAATCACCGGGAAGGTATCGAAGTCGCCCAGCGCAACCGGCAGGCCGTCCAGCGGGTTCTTAATCACCAGACCAACACCGTTTGCCGCAATCAGCAGCAGGAACAGGCCGATACCAATCCCCGTACCGTGCGCAACACCTTGCGGCAGATTGCGCAGGATCCAGCTACGAATACCGGTCGCGGAAATAATGGTAAACAGGACACCCATCAGGAACACTGCGCCCAGCGCAACGGGCACGCTGATATGCTGCCCCAGAACCAGGCTGAATGCGGTAAACGCCGTCAGAGAAATGGCGCAGCCAATTGCCAGCGGCAGGTTTGCCCACAGGCCCATCACAATAGAACCGACGCCCGCGACCAGACAGGTCGCCACAAATACGGCGGCAGGCGGGAATCCGGCTTTACCCAGCATCCCCGGAACCACGATAACGGAGTAAACCATGGCCAGGAACGTCGTTAATCCGGCAACGACTTCCTGACGAACGGTACTGCCGCGAAGCGAAATTTTAAACCAGGCGTCGAGTGAACCGCCGGTACGCGCTGAAGGCGTAGACATAGAAAACATCCCCTGAGAGTTTATTTTTTCGTCATTATGCGTGCTGGACAATCCACTGCCTGCTAAACGTTTTCTCCATGTGCCAGGTTTGCGTCAATAGGGGTGTCGCAAAAAAGCAAACGTTTAGCTCCGCGCATAAAAAACGGGTGGTAAAAAAAAGCAAACGATTATCCAGCGATCATACGCTGGTTTTCAACTGAACTTTGCCGCTTTTTACTCATTTCTTCTTATAACGCGCAATAAATAATCAGTCGATGCGCAAACGTTATCGTCAATGCGCAATCTGGCAACAAATTTCGCGGAGTTATTACAACATCGGAGTTCCTTTTTCGCGCAAACTTGCGCAAGAAAATCGGTGAAGATGCGGAAAATTTTTTGGCTAAAAAAACAGCATTTCACTGGCAAATGGAGAGAGGTGGCTTACACTTACATTATCAACACAGGCCGGAACCTCCCCTAATGTGCTCGACCGAGGGGTGTTGATGTCGGGGGAAACCCTCCCGTGAACCAGCGGGATAGAGTGAAAGACAAAGACCGGAACCAAACTAAAGCGCCCTCTGTGGCGCTTTAGTTTTATACCCGGCACATTTTTGAACCAATCAATCATCTTCCAGCAGGCGCGCCCCGGTCCCCTGCTCGCCAAGCTGATCGCCTGGGTTACGCAACGGGCAATCACTGCGTGACAAACAACCGCAACCAATACACCCATCCAGCTCATCGCGTAGCGCCACCAAAGTATGAATACGTCGGTCCAACTCTTCACGCCATTGCGAAGAGAGTTGCTTCCACTCTTTAGCACTGAGTGAATGTCCTTCAGGTAATACGCCGAGCGCGTCACCGATCGTGGCCAGAGGGATCCCGATGCGTTGAGCAATCTTGATAATCGCCACATAACGCAACACATCACGTTTATATCGGCGCTGATTGCCGCTGTTGCGCATACTGCTGATTAACCCTTTGCTTTCATAGAAATGCAGGGTTGATACCGCCACGCCGCTACGCCTGGCGACTTCACCTGGCGTGAGGAGCGCTTTTATCCGGGGTAATTTCTTTTCCATAAATCGCTTTACCTCAAGTTAACTTGAGGAATTATACTCGCCCGCAGACAAAACGACGAATCGAATACTGAGAAAGAGGCAGCCCTATGTCCCATCAGCAGATTATTCAGACCCTTATTGAATGGATTGACGACCATATCGATCAGCCGCTGAACATTGAGGCGGTGGCGAAAAAATCAGGTTACTCGAAGTGGTATTTACAGAGAATGTTCCGCACGGTGATGCGCCAGACGTTGGGTGACTACATCCGTCAGCGTCGACTTTTACTGGCCGCTGTTGAACTGCGAACGACTGAGCGACCTATTTTCGATATCGCGATGGATCTTGGTTATGTATCGCAACAAACCTTCTCGCGCGTGTTTCGCCGCGAGTTTGATCGTACCCCCAGCGATTACCGCCATCGCCTGTAAGATTATTGCCCGCTCTGCGTCAGTATAGCGGGCGACCGTTGTATCCACTGCATGAACGCCTGCGACGGCAGTGCTTTCGCGAAATACCAGCCCTGACAATACTGTACGCCGTGTTCGCGCAGCCACTCGATTTGCTCACTCGTCTCTACCCCTTCCGCAATCATCTTCAGATGTAAGCTTTGCGCCATTTCGATGATATGTTCGGCAATCAGGTGACTGGTGCTGTTAGTGGACAGTGTGCTAATAAACGATTTGTCGATCTTCAGGATATCGATATTCAACGCGGATAAATTATGTAGATTGGAATATCCCGTGCCAAAATCATCAAACGCCACTTCATAACCGGCCTGGCGAAACGCCTGGATTACCGGGGTCATTTTATCTATATCAATAAATCCGCGCTCCGTTACCTCGACTTTAATTTGCCGGGGCGCCACAGAGTACTCACGGTTTTTGTCGGTAATCAGGGCAATGAGTCGGGATGAATGAAAGTCAGAAGCCGAGAGATTTATCGAGATATAAAGTTGAGGATGCGCGGCAAGAAAGTATCCTAAATCGTTGAACACCTCTTCAACTACATAATCCGTGATCCGCTCAATCATTCCCTCTTGTTCAGCCAGCGGAATAAACTCGGTCGGGCTCATCACTTCACCATTACCGCCAGGCCAGCGCAGCAGAGCCTCAGCCCCAACGCACTGACCGTTTTTGATATCAATGATCGGCTGGTAGTGCAGACGCAGTTGACGTTTTTTGATTGCGCGTTTTAACAAGCGGCGAGGAGATAAGTATTCCTGGCGCGTGCGCCACCATATTAACAGCATCAGGATGCTGCAGATGACCCCGAAAGGAATCGTTACTGCAGCCTCGTGATAGAAAATCGAATTTATGCGTTTATCTGAGGTCGAGGCAATAATCGCAATCGGACGTTTTTCTGAATGCACGATGGTATAGAAGCGATCGTCCAGTTGGAAGGTAGAGGCTTCACCGCGCACCAACGGCAGTAATTGCGCAATATGCGCCCCTTCGCTGGTAGAGAAAAAGGTATCCGTTACCGTGTCGTACACGCCCCAGGACAGATCCGGATCCTCTGACATGACTTCGCTGTATGATAATGGGTTGATGACGACAACGTAGTTTCCGCGTTGCATATACGTCATTCGGTAGCCAGCGAAAAAGGGGGTATCGCGATAGTAATAGATGGAGACGTCCGGCGTACGTTTATAGTCGGCGGTCGGCATAATATAGGTGACAGGCGGCACCATCGACGTAGAGCACAAAAAATGATCGCCCTGCGCATAAATTAGCTCGCTGATATATAAACGGCCACGAATAATATTTAGCATATTTTTCTGATGTGCCGGGGTACACATCTTACCCTGATACAACTGGGCCATATCACGCGCTAAATCGGCTTGTTGGATCACCAGTTCAGTTTTATTTAACACCAGTTGAGCAAAAGAACGAAGTTGATTACGGGTTTCGGACATTGCCCTGATTTGAGCAAACCATAACGCCAGTACCACGGGGAGCAATACCACCATGAATGTTCCCAGGAACTTCAGCATCTTGCGACGCGCACTGTGATTCATGTCAGCCCAATTTCCCTGTTTCGTATATGCCAGAACCCATTAAGGCAAGATGCTATAAACACCGACTGATTAAGTTGCATGAATCTATCAGTATTAGCAACAGACTTCTCTATGTAAAAGTCTGATAATAGTTGATGATGATATTATTTTTCCGTAAGGCAAACTTAAAGTTATGCTTATTTCATAACGTTATTATCCCCAAGGAGTAATTTTTTATGAGCATTATCCTGGTAAGATTTAAGAAATTCATTAAATTTTTTTAACGATTAATTTAGGATAAATTAAACAGGTAATGTAAATGCAACTTTAAGATTAGTTATTTAGTATCATTACCTGGTTGAATATAACCACACAGTAAGAATGGTTTTCATCTTGCAAAAATCACGTCCAGTACTGGTGAACAAACGAGCATATGTGATATAGTTCACAAAAATTATGTAACAGAAACAATGTTTCATTCATGTTATTGCCCGTCGATAGCCAGAGTACTACACCCTCGGTGAACACCCCCGCGCTGTCCTGGGCATCCAGACTTTCTGAGGACGTTTTTCATGGCAACGATAACAACTGGTGTGGTTCTACTGCGGTGGCAATTACTCAGCGCGGTGCTGATGTTTTTAGCCAGTACGCTCAATATCCGTTTTCGTAAATCAGATTATATTGGCCTGGCCGTCATTAGCAGCGGTTTAGGGCTGGTTTTTGCCTGCTGGTTTGCAACCGGATTACTCGGCATAACCCTGGTGGATATGTCCGCAATCTGGAAGAACATTGAAACCGTGATGGTTGAAGTGATGAGCCATACACCGCCAGACTGGCCGATGGTGTTGAACTAATAACGGAATTGCATATGGCTACCCCAATCCTGAGGTAGCCATAATTGTCAGCGAAATGCAGAGGGATTAGAACGGAATATCGTCGTCGAAATCCATCGGTGGCTCGTTAGAAGGCGCCGCCGGAGCTGACTGCTGCGGACGAGACTGCGCGCCGCCGCTGAACTGATTGCCGCCCTGAGGCTGCTGAGGCTGACCCCAACCACCCTGCTGCTGGCCGCCACCTGCCGGAGCACCACCACCCTGACGACCGCCCAGCATTTGCATGGTGCCGCCAACGTTCACCACAACTTCAGTGGTGTACTTTTCTACGCCGGATTGGTCGGTCCATTTGCGGGTACGCAGCTGACCTTCGATATAGACCTGGGAACCTTTACGCAGATATTCGCTGGCCACTTCAGCCAGTTTGCCAAACAGCACAACACGGTGCCATTCAGTCTGCTCTTTCATTTCGCCGGTCGCTTTATCACGCCAGGATTCGGAAGTAGCCAGCGTAATGTTGGCGACTGCGCCACCATTCGGCATATAGCGTACTTCCGGGTCCTGGCCCAGATTACCGACGAGAATCACCTTGTTTACGCCTCTGCTGGCCATGATCGTGTCTCCTGAAAAACGTTACTGAATAAGTGTAAGCGCGGGATTGTAGCATTTCCAATAGCGCTTTTACTACGTTGCGAGATCGATTCCAGTAAACAACCCCGGACGGACATTGTTGCACAGGCATCTGCGTTTTGCATTCCAATACTGTATATCCATTCAGGTCAGGTTGTGTCATAATTAACCGTTTGTGATCGCCGGTAGCACCATGCAGCCAGGCAAAAAAGCGTTTAATCCGGGAAAGATGAATGGATAAGATCGAAGTTCGGGGCGCCCGCACCCATAATCTCAAAAACATCAACCTCGTCATCCCGCGCGACAAGCTGATTGTCGTCACCGGGCTTTCGGGCTCAGGCAAATCTTCGCTCGCTTTCGACACCTTGTATGCCGAAGGGCAGCGTCGTTACGTTGAATCCCTTTCCGCGTACGCGCGTCAGTTTCTGTCGCTGATGGAAAAGCCGGATGTCGACCACATTGAGGGGCTGTCTCCCGCCATCTCAATTGAACAAAAATCGACGTCCCACAACCCGCGATCCACGGTAGGTACCATTACCGAAATTCACGACTATCTGCGCCTGCTGTTTGCCCGCGTTGGCGAGCCGCGCTGCCCGGATCACGACGTCCCCCTGGCGGCGCAAACCGTTAGCCAGATGGTGGACAACGTCCTGTCGCAGCCGGAAGGCAAGCGTCTGATGCTACTGGCGCCGGTAATTAAAGAGCGTAAAGGGGAGCACACCAAAACGCTGGAAAACCTGGCAGGCCAGGGCTATATCCGCGCCCGTATCGATGGTGAAGTGTGCGACCTTTCCGATCCGCCCAAGCTTGAGTTGCAAAAGAAACACACGATTGAAGTGGTGATTGACCGCTTTAAAGTACGCGACGATCTCACCCAGCGCCTGGCGGAATCCTTTGAAACCGCGCTGGAACTGTCCGGAGGTACGGCGGTGGTCGCCGATATGGACGATCCAAAAGCGGAAGAACTGCTGTTCTCCGCCAACTTCGCCTGCCCGATCTGCGGCTACAGCATGCGCGAACTGGAACCTCGTCTGTTCTCGTTTAATAACCCGGCTGGCGCATGCCCGACCTGTGACGGTCTCGGCGTGCAGCAGTATTTCGATCCTGACCGGGTGATCCAAAATCCGGAACTGTCGCTGGCCGGCGGTGCTATCCGCGGCTGGGATCGTCGTAACTTCTATTACTTCCAGATGCTTAAGTCACTGGCGGAACACTATAAGTTCGACGTCGAAGCCCCATGGGCCAGCCTCAACCCTGCCGTGCATAAAGTGGTGCTGTACGGTTCCGGTAAAGAAAATATCGAATTTAAATATATGAACGATCGCGGCGATACATCCGTACGTCGCCATCCGTTTGAAGGCGTATTGCACAACATGGAGCGTCGTTATAAAGAGACGGAGTCCAGCGCGGTACGTGAAGAACTCGCCAAATTCATCAGCAACCGACCATGCGCCAGCTGTGAAGGGACGCGTTTACGCCGGGAAGCCCGCCACGTATTTGTTGAAAATACGCCGCTGCCCGCGATTTCCGACATGAGCATCGGTCATGCGATGGATTTCTTCAACAATCTGAAGCTTGCGGGTCAGCGGGCGAAAATTGCAGAAAAAATTCTTAAAGAGATTGGCGATCGTCTGAAATTCCTGGTCAACGTCGGCCTCAACTACCTGACGCTGTCGCGTTCAGCGGAAACGCTCTCCGGCGGCGAAGCCCAGCGAATTCGTCTGGCAAGCCAGATCGGCGCAGGTCTGGTCGGCGTAATGTACGTACTGGATGAGCCGTCTATTGGTCTGCATCAGCGCGATAACGAACGTCTGCTGGGTACGCTTATCCATCTGCGTAATCTGGGTAATACCGTTATTGTGGTCGAGCACGATGAAGACGCGATTCGCGCCGCTGACCACGTTATCGATATCGGCCCCGGTGCTGGCGTTCACGGCGGCCAGGTGGTTGCCGAAGGTACGCTGAAAGATATCATGGCGGTGCCTGAGTCGCTGACCGGCCAGTACATGAGCGGTAAGCGCAAAATTGAAGTGCCGAAACAGCGCGTGGCAGCCGATCCGGAAAAAGTGCTGAAGCTCACCGGCGCGCGCGGCAACAACCTGAAAGATGTCACCCTGACGCTGCCGGTTGGTTTATTTACCTGCATTACCGGGGTTTCCGGTTCGGGTAAATCGACGCTGATTAACGACACGCTGTTCCCGATTGCGCAGACAGCGCTGAACGGCGCTACGCTGGCTGAACCTGCGCCATATCGCGACGTTCAGGGTCTGGAACATTTCGACAAAGTGATCGACATTGACCAAAGCCCGATTGGCCGTACGCCGCGCTCTAACCCGGCAACCTACACCGGTGTGTTTACGCCAGTGCGCGAACTGTTTGCCGGTGTCCCGGAGTCGCGTGCGCGCGGTTATACGCCGGGTCGTTTCAGCTTTAACGTTCGCGGCGGACGCTGTGAAGCCTGTCAGGGCGACGGGGTGATCAAAGTCGAAATGCACTTTCTGCCGGATATCTATGTGCCGTGCGATCAGTGCAAAGGCAAGCGCTATAACCGCGAAACGCTGGAGATTAAGTACAAGGGCAAGACCATCCACGAAGTGCTGGATATGACGATTGAAGAAGCGCGTGAGTTCTTCGATGCCGTTCCGGCGCTGGCGCGTAAGCTGCAAACGCTGATGGACGTTGGCCTGACGTACATTCGACTGGGTCAGTCCGCTACCACGCTCTCAGGCGGTGAGGCGCAGCGCGTGAAGCTGGCGCGCGAGCTCTCCAAACGCGGTACCGGGCAAACGCTGTATATTCTCGACGAACCGACCACCGGTCTGCATTTTGCGGATATTCAGCAACTGCTGGACGTGCTGCACCAGCTCCGGGATCAGGGCAACACCATCGTGGTGATTGAGCACAATCTGGACGTGATTAAGACCGCAGACTGGATTGTCGATCTTGGTCCGGAAGGCGGCAGCGGCGGCGGCGAAATTCTCGTCTCCGGTACGCCAGAAACGGTCGCGGAATGTGAAGCCTCACACACGGCACGCTTCCTCAAACCGTTGTTGTAATTGCGCAACACTTGTCTGGCCTACAGAATATGCATAATTGCTTGTAGGCCGGATAAGGCGCTTGCGCCGCATCCGGCGAAACGGATCAGGGCTGCGCCAGTATCCGGCGTTTATCTTCCGGCAGCGTGTTGACGGCCTGCTGATAGGAGGCGTCTACCAGATAGTAGATTTGCGAATCCGGCAGCGAGCCATCCAGATACACCGTACTCCAGTGCGCTTTATTGAGATGTCGGCTTGGTCGTACATCGCTATGCTGCTGACGTAACAACTCTGCCAGCTCAGGGCTGGTTTTCAGAGACACCGCAGGGCGTTCTTCCACCTCTTTTACCATGGCAAAGAGCACATCTTCGACTTTGATCTGGGTGGCCTTCCAGTCACTGTGAACGCTCTGCTCTGCGCCCGTTTTTGCCATGCAGTATTGCAGCAACTCCGAATTCGTCATCTTTATTCCCCTTACCAGCATATTGCCTAATGAGAACATCTTTTATTCAGTGTGCAGCAAGTCCGCAAAAGGTAAAAGCCGTGAACGTAAATTTGTTTAAAAAACCAGCAACCGATGGTCTCAGTACTCCGAGTTGACGATCACCTCTTCACCAAACGCACCGGCCTGCGGCAGCGGTTTATACGTGGAATTAGAGGCGCGCAAAATACGAATACCGCGAATACCTACGTCGCGAGCAGCGGTGATGTCATTATCAGAGTCACCGTAGAACATGCGGACATTTTTATCCTGTAGCCACTGCGTTTTGGTGTTCTGACCCGGCTTATCACCGGCGAAAATGACTGGATTCATATTACCAGCCGGGATGTGAAAGTTATCGGACAGCGTTTTCGACACGGTTTCCGTTTTCGTCTGGCTACGCCCGGTTACGAAAAAAATGCTGTCGCCGCGACGCACGTGCATATCAATCAGCTGACGAGCGACCTCTTTTGGAATGCTGAATTCGTCCCAGCCATTGTTCATTTTTTCCCAGAAAGCCGGATTCTTCAGGTAATCCTCACTATCCGGGGAATACGTTTTTTTACCGCGCCAGAAGCCAGGGCTGGAAAAGAGGACGGTGTCATCAATATCAAACCCGACGGCCATCGGCGGGCGTCCGGTCAGACTGTTTTCAATTTGTGCCACGGAGACCCAGTGAATGGGTGCCTGCTCAGCGAGTTTTGCAACGTTGGTGCCAGGATTAAGCTGAGAGGGAGAGGAAACTAACGCCTGGGCTGGCTGATTTAGCGTGAACAATAAACAAACGGCACTCAGTGCCAACGTAAACTTGCGCATATTTTTCCCTAAGTAGTCAGTTAGTTATCATTTTTTTATTAACAACTGGTCAAAAAACTATCTGACCTTACCCCTTAGGGGAAGGGAAAGGAAGGATTTTCTCTGGTTTTGTCCTGGAAAAGGAGCACGATCACACAGGAAAGTGCGCCTGATGGCACTACACTTATCGGCCTACAAACGAAAATCCATATCCATTTGTAGGCCGGATAAGGCGTTCACGCCGCCATCCGGCAACACACAAAGCCAATTACATGACGGCGGCAAATGCCTTCGCCACGCGCTGCACGTTACCGTGATTCAGCCCGGCCACGCACATACGACCGCTGGCTATCAGGTACACACCGAACTCATCGCGCAGGCGATCGACCTGAGCGGCGCTAAGCCCGGTATAGCTGAACATTCCGCGTTGTTGCAGCAGGTAATCAAAGTTGCGACCAGGGATCTCCGCATTTAATACCTTAACCAGCTCCTGGCGCATCGCCAGAATGCGGGTACGCATCTCTTCGACTTCCGCCAGCCAGTTAGCTTTCAGCGCGTCATCCCCCAATACCGCGGCAACCACCTGCGCACCAAAGTTTGGCGGGCTGGAGTAGTTACGGCGCACCGTCGCTTTTAGCTGCCCTAAAACGCGGCTGGCGACATCAGCGTCTTCACATACTACTGACAGTCCGCCGACACGCTCGCCGTACAAAGAGAAAATCTTCGAGAATGAATTGCTGACCAGGGCAGGCAATCCGGCACTGGCAATGGCGCGGATCGCATAGGCATCGTCTTCCATTCCACCGCCGAAACCCTGGTAAGCAATATCCAGGAATGGGATCAGATCGCGTGCTTTCAGGATCTCAATGACGCCATCCCACTGCGCGGGAGTTAAATCCGCCCCCGTCGGGTTATGGCAGCACGGATGCAGCAGTACGATGCTGCGCGCCGGTAAGGTATTCAGCGTGGTCAGCAGGTCGTTGAAACGCACGCCGTTGGTCGTGTCGTCATACCAGGGGTAAGTACCTACTTCGAACCCTGCGCCTTCAAAAATCGCGATGTGGTTTTCCCAGGTCGGGTCGCTGACCCACACGCCAGAATCAGGGAAATAGCGTTTCAGGAAGTCTGCGCCAACTTTTAGCGCGCCGGAGCCACCCAGCGTCTGAATCGTTGCGACGCGCTGCTGCTGGAGAACCGGATGATCTGCGCCAAACAGCAGCGGCGCAATAGTATGGCGATACGTGTTCAGACCTTCCATCGGCAGATACAGCGAAGCGCCATGCGGTTTGGCATTAAGTCGGGCTTCGGCTTCCGCCACCGCTTTAAGCTGAGGAATAATGCCGTCTTCGTTGTAATACAGGCCGATACTGAGGTTCACTTTGTCGCTACGTGAATCTTCTTTGAAACGCTCCATGAGCGATAAAATCGGGTCGCCGGCGTAGGCGTCAACTTTTTGAAACACGTGTGGTTCTCCAGGTTTACAGGCAGGGGTTAAGAACACAATAAACCGGAAGCGGGAGAAGATCGAGAGGATGTTGAGAGGAATATTGCCGGAAGGCGGCGTCACCGCCTGTCCGGCACTTCATGCTGTTAATCGATATACTTCATCGCCACCCTTGAGGTCAGGCGCGTAATAAGTTCGTAAGCACTTACTTTCGTCATTTCAGCAATGCGTTCAACGGGCAGGCCCTCGCCCCACAGAATCACCGAATCACCCGCTTTGTCCTGCGCCTCGGGGCCTAAATCGACGCAGATCATATCCATCGCGACGCGACCGACGATCGGTACTTCACGGCCATTAACCAGGACTGGCGTCCCGGACGGCGCTGCGCGCGGATAACCATCGCCATAGCCCATCGCCACCACGCCCAGACGCGTGTCGCGCTCGCTCAGCCAGGTTCCACCGTATCCAACCGGTTCGCCCGCTTTGTGCTCACGCACCGCAATCAGGCTGGAGGTCAGCGACATCACCGGCTGGCAGCCAAAATCGGCGCCGATAGAGTGGTTTTCCAACGGCGATACGCCATACAAAATCAGCCCCGGACGCGCCCAGTCGAAGTGAGACTGCGGCCACAGCAAAATCCCCCCCGACGCGGCAATCGAACGCTGCCCCGGTTTGCCTGCGCAAAAACTATTGAAGATATCGAGCTGTTTTTCGGTCGCGCCACATTCAGGCTCGTCCGCACGTGCAAAGTGGCTGACGATATTGACCGGCTGACGCACATTTTCACATTGCGTTAAGCGCTGATAAAACGCCTCGGCCTGCTCAGGACGCACGCCCAGGCGGTGCATTCCCGTGTCGAGCTTCATCCAGACGGTGACAGGTTCAGCCAGTTCAGCGGCTTCCAGAGCGTCAAGCTGCTCCTGGTTATGTACAGCAGTATGCAGACGCTGCGCGGAAATAGTCGGCAGATCGGAGGCATCAAAAAATCCCTCCAGCAGCAGGATGGGCTGCGTGATCCCTCCCGCTCGCAAGCGCAGGGCTTCTTCAAGACGAGCGACACCAAAAGCGTCCGCATCGGGGAGCGTTCGCGCGGTCTCTAACAGACCATGGCCGTAGGCGTTCGCTTTCACGACCGCAACCAGTTTGCTGGCGGGAGCCAGTTCACGCAGACGTTGCAGGTTGTGTCGCAGAGCGCGGCGGTTAATGACTACAGTTGCCGCTTGCATTTGTATTCCTTTATAAAAGAATCTTCTAAATCATTCGTGTTGCTGGAGGGCGACAAGCCTGAGAATCCCCGGAAGCTCAGTAAACTAAGTGACCGGGATGAACGGGCGTAGTCAACGCATCTGCAGCATGAAGGATGACGGAGATTTATTCGTCGTCGTATTGTGGGCCCGCATAGTTATCGAAGCGCGACCACTGACCGTTAAACGTCAGGCGCACCGTACCGATCGGGCCGTTACGTTGCTTACCAATAATGATTTCCGCGATCCCTTTCAGGTCGCTGTTTTCGTGATAAACCTCATCACGATAAATAAACATGATTAAGTCGGCATCCTGCTCGATGGAGCCGGACTCACGCAGATCCGAGTTAACCGGGCGCTTGTCGGCGCGCTGTTCCAGAGAGCGGTTAAGCTGCGACAGCGCCACCACCGGCACATGCAGTTCTTTCGCTAACGCTTTCAGCGAGCGGGAGATTTCTGCAATTTCCAGCGTACGGTTGTCGGAGAGCGACGGCACACGCATCAGCTGCAGGTAGTCGATCATGATAAGTCCGATGCCGCCGTGTTCACGGGCGATACGACGAGCACGCGAGCGCACTTCCGTTGGCGTCAGGCCGGAGGAGTCATCAATATAGATGTTTCGTTTCTCCAGCAAAATACCCATTGTTCCGGAAATTCGCGCCCAGTCCTCATCATCCAGTTGACCAGTACGAATTTTGGTTTGGTCTACGCGTGAGAGCGAGGCCAGGGAACGCATCATGATCTGTTCTGAGGGCATTTCAAGACTGAAGATAAGAACCGGCTTATCCTGCAACATCGCCGCATTTTCGACGAGGTTCATTGCAAATGTCGTTTTACCCATCGACGGACGCGCGGCGACAATAATTAAGTCTGACGGCTGCAAACCAGCCGTCTTTTTATTAAGGTCGTCATAACCGGTGTTTACCCCGGTGACGCCGTCGTGCGGCTGCTGGAATAACTGCTCGATACGCGCGACGGTTGCGTCGAGCACATCGGTGATATTTTTCGGCCCTTCGTCTTTGTTGGCGCGGCTTTCTGCAATTTTAAAGACGCGGGATTCCGCAAGGTCCAGCAGATCTTCACTGGAACGGCCTTGTGGATCAAACCCAGCTTCCGCGATTTCATTCGCGACCGAAATCATGTCACGAACAACTGCACGTTCTCGGACAATATCAGCATAAGCGCTAATATTCGCCGCACTTGGCGTATTTTTAGATAACTCAGCCAGATAAGCAAAACCGCCGACGCTGTCCAGTTGCCCCTGAACCTCCAGCGATTCAGCGAGCGTGATCAGATCGATGGGTTTTCCCATCTCCTGCAGGCGATGCATTTCCGTGAAGATATGCCGGTGCGGTCGGGTATAAAAATCCTCCGCCACCACACGCTCGGCGACATCGTCCCAGCGTTCGTTATCCAGCATTAAACCGCCCAACACCGACTGTTCCGCTTCAATCGAGTGCGGCGGTACTTTCAGCCCCGCGACCTGGGGATCGCGCTCACGAGCATCAGTCTGTTGTTTGTTGAAGGGTTTATTTCCTGCCATAGTGAATGGAGTTACCGAGATAATGATTGGGTCGAAAGATTACCACATTTCTTTTGGAGGAAGCATGGCAACACGTATTGAATTTCACAAGCATGGTGGCCCTGATGTACTCAAGGCTGTGGAGTTTACGCCCGTAGACCCGGCGGAAAACGAAATCCAGGTCGAGAACAAAGCGATTGGGATCAACTATATCGATACCTACATCCGCAGTGGTCTTTATCCACCGCCTTCTCTGCCCAGCGGTCTGGGAACCGAAGCCGCAGGCGTGGTCAGCAAAGTCGGTAGCAACGTGACGCACATTAAAGCCGGCGATCGCGTGGTTTACGCTCAGTCCCCCCTGGGCGCCTACAGCTCAGTGCATAACGTTCCGGCTGATAAAGCCGCCATCCTGCCTAACGCTATCTCGTTTGAACAAGCCGCCGCCTCATTTCTTAAAGGGCTTACCGTATTTTATCTGTTACGTAAAACCTATGAAATTCAGCCTGATGAACCGTTTTTGTTCCATGCTGCTGCGGGCGGCGTCGGTATGATTGCCTGCCAGTGGGCAAAAGCATTAGGTGCGAAGCTGATTGGAACCGTCGGCAGTGCGCAAAAAGCGCAAATTGCGCTGCAGGCCGGCGCATGGCAGGTCATTAACTATCGTGAAGAGAGCATTGCTGAGCGAGTAAAAGAGATAACTGGCGGAAAAAAAGTGCGGGTGGTGTATGACTCGGTGGGGAAAGATACCTGGGAAGCCTCGTTGGATTGTCTGCAGCGCCGCGGACTGATGGTCAGTTTTGGCAACGCGTCCGGACCAGTGACCGGTGTAAATTTAGGGATTCTGAATCAGAAAGGTTCGCTGTACGTGACCCGTCCCTCTCTGCAGGGTTACATCACCAACCACAACGAATTAACCGAAGCCAGTAATGAGCTTTTCTCATTGATTGCCAGTGGGGTAATAAAAGTGGATGTCGCACCTGGTCAGACATTTGCGCTGCACGACGCACAGCGTGCCCATGAAGTGCTGGAAAGTCGCGCCACGCAGGGATCGAGTTTACTCATTCCGTAACGCCATCGCTTTCCCCTAAATAATTCAAGCTACAGTAAGGCGGCAATAGAATGAATCCCGAGGAGCTTACTGGAGTAAGTGACTGGGGTGAATGAAAGCAGCCAACACACCTGGAGTTTGAATTATGACGGGGAAAGAAAGAATTAGGGCTTCCCGCAGGAAGCCCTTTCTTTTTTTAGTTCGGCTGTATGTAGGGTACAGCTCGATGAATTCGTTAACCTGGCAATAGTGACAGATTTGATAATCAATTCCTATTTGGTTCTAAAGGCAATGTTGCAGGTTGTGACGCACCGCTCAATACCTTAGTAAAATCGGCGGTTATTGCGCTGATACTGTGGGACTTTTGGCGCTTTTATCGCCTTGATAACCCACACCACGGCAACGGCCAGCAGCAGCCAGGGAAGCAGTTTAATCATCAAGGCAAATAGTCCGCCTAAAAACATCACTGCCGTAGCTACCACCAATGCGGCCAACACACCCAGCAAAGATACGCCGGTGACCATCAGCATGATAAAAAATCCAATCACAAAAAGTAGTTCCAGCATGGCTCTCTCCCGAAATGAAGTACTCTCCATAGCTTTACAAGAAACATGCCAAAATTAATATATTGATTTATAAAGAAAACGCCCCGCGACAAAGTGCAGGGCGTGGTGAAATTAACTAACTTTTGGCGAAAACTTAACGCTTGTCAGCGACCAGCTTCAGCGCATGTTCCAGAACGTTAATATCTGCCCCAGCTTTATGCGCATTTTCGCTCAGATAGCGACGCCACTGACGGGCCCCTGGAATCCCCTGAAACAGCCCCAGCATATGGCGCGTCACATGCCCCAGATAGGTTCCCTTACTCAGTTCACGCTCAATATACGGGTACATGGCGCGCACCACGGCAACCGGATCGGCATCTTCGGTGGCAGCAGCAAAAATCTCACGGTCAACGGACGCCAGAATACCTGGGTTTTGGTAAGCTTCACGCCCCACCATCACGCCATCCATATGTTGCAGATGAATTTTTGCTTCTTCCAGCGATTTAATGCCGCCGTTAATCGACATCGTCAGATGCGGGAAATCACGCTTTAGCTGATAAACGCGGTCGTAATCCAGCGGTGGGATCTCGCGGTTTTCTTTCGGGCTTAACCCGGATAGCCAGGCCTTGCGGGCGTGAATAATAAACATCTCACATTCGCCGTTGCCAGATACCGTGTTGATGAAATCGCACAGGAATTCGTAGCTGTCCTGATCATCAATACCAATACGCGTTTTCACCGTAACCGGTATCGACACCACGTCGCGCATTGCTTTGACGCAATCGGCGACCAGTTGTGCATTCCCCATCAGACAGGCGCCAAACATGCCATTCTGTACGCGGTCGGAAGGACAACCCACGTTGAGGTTAATTTCGTCATAGCCCCGCTGTTCAGCGAGCTTCGCACACTGCGCCAGTGCTGCCGGATCGCTCCCACCCAATTGTAATGCTACTGGGTGCTCTTCTTCGCTATACGCCAGATAATCGCCTTTACCATGAATGATCGCGCCGGTAGTTACCATCTCCGTATAGAGCAGCGTCTGGCTGGACAGTAAGCGCAAAAAGTAGCGACAGTGTCTGTCCGTCCAGTCGAGCATCGGCGCGATAGAAAAACGATGAGCGGGAAAAGCGGTAGACTGAGATTCAGGCAGCATGGCGAATATTCAAGCATCCGGTTAAAAAAGGGGCGCTACTATAGCATAGACCGTTACGATAGTGAGCCACATCCTCGCGGTTATCCCTCCGTAGCCCCCACGCGCGCTATTTACGCCCGGGTTTTCCGTCATGAGAGCCAAAAAACTGCGGCGGATGGTCGACCCAGCGATCCTCGCGCGTAGCCGCATAGACAGGGTTAAGCGGGTAATATATGCGGTTATGTTTTTTATTCGCTTCACCTACGACCAGCAGACGCACCTCTTCACTGGTGTTATTGATAAAGGTGTGACACACGCCGGTGCCCGCCGGGAAACCAACGCTGTCGCCCGGTTCCAGCTTCCATAAATAACCGTTAATCCAGGCCTCAGGATATCCTTCCAGCACATAGATAAACTCTTCCTCATCGCTTTCAGCGTGCGGGTACGACGTGCGCCGCCCCGGCGGCAGGCGTTCATGATGAATACCGAGCCGCCCTAACCCGAGCTTGCGGGCAAGCGGCGCGCCAATCGAAAACAACTCATTGCTGTCGGGATAAGTGGCGTCATCAGCCCCCTCAACTTCTCGCCAGTGGCGAATACAATCGGGTCTTTTCATGTTTATTTTCCAGTATTGCGATGCGTCAGGTATAGCACACCACGGTGGATCTCGGCGTTTTAAGCAGAACATGTTAAAGTAAGGGATTAACCTTCCACGCAAATCGAGGCGCCAAATGGACAAAACCACTACGCAGGAGTTATTGGCTCAAGCTGAAAAACTCTGTGCGCAACGCAACGTGCGACTTACGCCACAACGCCTCGAAGTGCTGCGCCTGATGAGCCTGCAGGAAGGCGCAATTAGCGCCTATGACCTGCTTGACCTGCTGCGGGAAACCGAGCCACAGGCGAAACCGCCGACCGTGTATCGTGCGCTCGACTTTCTGCTGGAACAAGGGTTTGTGCATAAGGTGGAATCCACCAACAGCTATGTGCTTTGCCACCTGTTCGATCAGCCAACCCACAGTTCCGCAATGTTCATTTGCGATCGCTGTGGCGTGGTAAAAGAAGAGTGTGCGGAAGGCGTGGAAGACATCATGCATACGCTGGCGGCAAAAATGGGCTTTGCCCTGCGGCATAACGTTATTGAAGCCCACGGGCTGTGCCCGGCCTGTGTGGAGGTTGAGTCATGCCGTCATCCTGGCGAATGCCAGCATGACCATACGATTCAGGTGAAGAAGAAAGTTGGGCGCTAGATAAGGGGAGAGCGTACATCCTTGTACTCTCAGGAGGGAGGGGTTAATTACCAGCGGTAATCATTACGTTTTTCCCAATCATTAACTTCTTTTTCCGCCTGATCTTTCGCGTAACCGTAACGCTCCTGGACTTTACCGACCAGTTGGTCACGTTTACCTTCAATGACCGTCATATCATCATCGGTCAGTTTGCCCCATTGCTCTTTCACTTTACCTTTAAACTGCTTCCAGTTGCCGCCGACTTCGTCTTTATTCATCATCAAGTCCTCATCGTTAGGTTGTGAATAGCGAGAGTGCCATGTCCAGACACATGCTGTTTTTGCTGGACGTGAGAATAAGTGTAGTCAGGGATTCTGGGTTTTATTTACTATTCGGAATTTTTAACCATCCTGCTCAGGCGAACCAGGTTCCATTACGCCAGTGGCGTCGCCAGATAATGGCCAGTGAAAGCCCACGCAACGTGAGGAAAACGCTTAATGCCAGCCACAAACCATGATTTCCAAGCCACGGTAAAGCGAGCAGCGTTAATGCGAATCCCGCTGCGGCAACGGCCATACTGTTACGCATTTCTGCAGCCCGCGTCGCGCCAATAAACATCCCGTCGAGCAGATAACACCACACCCCCACCAGCGGCAAAACCACCTGCCAGAAGAGATAGCGATCGGCCAGCAGTTGGATCTGCGGCAGCGATGTCAGCAGCGCCACAATCTGCTCGCCAAACAGGGCATAAACCAGCGAAAACAAAATAGCCACAATACCGGACTGTCGACAGGCCGCCCGCCAGACATCCAGCAACTGGCTACCATCTCGCGCCCCATAGGCCTGACCCGAATGCGCTTCCACGGCATAGGCAAATCCGTCCAGCGCGTAGGCGGTAAAAGTCAGCAAGGTCATCAGAACGGCATTAACCGCAATGATATCGCCTCCCAGACGCGCACCCAGCACCGTGATAGCGCCAAAACAGAGTTGTAGCAGCAGCGAGCGCAGCATGATGTCGCGGTTGAGCGCCAACAAACGACGGAAGTTGCCACGCCACGCCTGCTTCAGCATTGCCAGTGAAATGCCACGTATATGCAGGACTTTACGTACCATCATCAGGCCAATCAGCAGGGTGGCATATTCGGCAATCACCGTCGCCAGCGCCGCTCCCTGCACGTTCATATGCAGGCCCATCACCAGCCATAAATCGAGTACGATGTTGAGAATATTACCGACAATCAACAGGATAACCGGCGCACGCGCATACTGAACGCCAAGCAGCCAGCCGAGCAGCACCAGATTCGCCAGAGACGCGGGTGCGCTTAACCAGCGAATTTCCAGGAAACGTCGGGCCTGCTCCAGTACCGCTTCACTTCCCCCGACAATATGCAGAGCCAGATCGATAATCGGTGTACGAAACAGTGCGATAAGCAGCCCCGCTCCCAGCGCCAGCATTAGCGGCTGCACCAGCGCGCGCGCCAGCGCCTGCGGATTTTTCGCGCCAAATGCCTGCGCGGTAAGACCTGTGGTACTCATGCGCAGGAAAAGCAGCAACATAAAGAGAAAACTGGTCGCCGTGGCGCCAACCGCAACGCCGCCAAGATAGACTGGGCTATCCAGATGACCAATCACAGCGGTATCCACCAGTCCCAGCAGGGGAACGGTGATATTGGAAAAGATCATCGGTAAGGCGAGGTGCCAGAGTGCTTTATCAGAAGAGGTAAAGAAAGGCATACAGGAGAGCCTGGAAGAAGTTAGAGGTACTGAAAAAAATGTTGTCCATGCCCAACAAGCGCAGCGCCATCGGGCACGTTGCCGGATGGCGACATAAACGTCTTATCCGGCCTACAGGGCATTAACAGAAAATTACAGCCATTCACCGTTACGAATAACGCCTACCGCCAGTCCTTCGATAGTGAAATTTTGCTCACGCAGGTCGACAACGATGGGTTTAAATTCGCTGTTTTCTGGCAAGAGTTCAACCTTGTTGCCCTGTTTTTTCAGGCGCTTAACGGTGACTTCGTCATCGATACGGGCAACAACGACCTGACCGTTACGCACGTCCTGTGTTTTATGCACAGCGAGTAAATCACCGTCCATAATACCGATATCTTTCATCGACATACCACTAACGCGCAGCAGAAAATCGGCGTTCGGTTTGAACAGTGAAGGATCGACCTGGTAGTGGCCTTCGATGTGCTGCTGCGCCAGCAGTGGCTCACCTGCAGCCACACGCCCAACAAGCGGTAACCCTTCTTCTTCTTCCTGCAGCAGTCGAATACCGCGCGATGCACCGGATACAATTTCCAGCACCCCTTTACGCGCCAGCGCTTTCAGATGTTCTTCAGCAGCGTTTGGGGAACGGAACCCCAAACGCTGCGCGATCTCCGCACGCGTCGGTGGCATACCTGTCTGGCTGATGTGATCCCTAATGAGATCAAACACCTCTTGCTGCCTGGCCGTTAACGCTTTCATTCCGCCCCCTGGGTGTATATACAGTTATGCTGTGAGTATATACAGCTAAAGGTGATTTTGGAACCGCAAACTGCACAAAAAACAGGAGATTTATGCAGTTGTGGAATCTTTATCGCAAATGCGACCACAACAGGATGCCCCAGGTGATCAGAGCGACAAAAATAGACAGCAATACCGCCGCCGACCCCATATCTTTTGCCCGACCGGAAAGTTCGTGATACTCAGAGCCAATACGGTCAACCACCGCCTCAATCGCACTGTTGAGGATTTCAACGATCATCACCAGCATCACGGAACCAATCAACAGCACGCGGGTAATGGCATCGACGTCCAGCCAGCAGGCGATGGCTACGCCCAACAGGACGGCAACGCTTTCCTGACGGAATGCCGCCTCATTGATCCATGCGGCGCGAAAACCTTTCCAGGAATAGCCTGCAGCTTTGATAATTCGGGTGAATCCAGTGGTATTATTGGCCATCAAAAAGAACCTTTTTACATTATTAGCGTCAATGTCATTGTAACGTTACCCCGTTTGTTTCAGGGTGTGGCAAAGCAGCGCGAAGTATGACGGGATACCACAGAAATTAACTAAACTTTCTGATATCCTTGCAGCGCATTTGCATTATTAACCAGAGGCTTTACATCGTTTATGTCCGGCTGGCCACGAATTTACTACAAATTACTGAATTTACCATTAAGCGTCCTGGTAAAAAGCAAGTCTATTCCGGCAGAACCTGCCCCGGAATTGGGACTCGATACTTCTCGTCCCATTATGTACGTCTTACCGTACAATTCAAAAGCAGACTTGCTGACGCTGCGTGCCCAATGTCTGGTGCACGATCTCCCCGATCCCCTGGAACCGCTGGAGATAGACGGAACTCTGCTGCCGCGCTACGTGTTTATTCACGGCGGCCCGCGTGTGTTCACCTATTACACGCCGAAAGAAGAGTCCATCAAGCTGTTCCATAACTATCTCGACCTGCATCGCAGCAATCCAGACCTGGATGTGCAGATGGTGCCGGTTTCGGTGATGTTTGGCCGTGCGCCAGGGCGTGAAAAAGGCGAAGTCAATCCACCGCTGCGCATGCTGAACGGTGTACAGAAATTCTTTGCTGTGTCCTGGCTGGGACGCGACAGTTTTGTCCGCTTCTCCCCGTCAGTCTCCTTGCGTCGCATGGCGGATGAACACGGTACGGATAAGATCATTGCTCAGAAGCTGGCTCGCGTGGCGCGCATGCACTTTGCTCGTCAGCGTCTGGCCGCAGTTGGCCCGCGCCTCCCTGCCCGCCAGGACCTGTTTAATAAGCTGCTGGCCTCAAAAGCTATCGCTCGCGCGGTAGAAGACGAAGCGCGCAGTAAAAAAATCTCCCACGAAAAAGCGCAGCAAAACGCCATTGCGCTGATGGAAGAGATTGCCGCCAACTTCTCCTACGAGATGATCCGTCTGACCGACCGTATTCTGGGCTTTACCTGGAACCGGCTGTATCAGGGGATTAACGTTCACAATGCGGAGCGTGTCCGTCAACTGGCGCACGATGGGCACGAAATCGTGTATGTCCCGTGCCACCGCAGCCATATGGACTATATGCTGCTGTCATACGTTCTGTACCACCAGGGTCTGGTTCCGCCGCACATCGCTGCCGGTATCAACCTGAACTTCTGGCCAGCGGGTCCGATTTTCCGCCGTCTGGGCGCATTCTTTATTCGTCGTACCTTCAAGGGTAACAAGCTCTATTCCACCGTTTTCCGCGAATACCTGGGCGAACTGTTCAGCCGCGGCTACTCGGTTGAATATTTTGTCGAAGGTGGCCGTTCACGTACCGGTCGTTTGCTCGACCCGAAAACCGGCACGCTGTCGATGACTATTCAGGCGATGCTGCGTGGCGGAACGCGTCCGATTACCCTCGTACCGATCTACATCGGCTATGAGCACGTAATGGAAGTAGGCACCTACGCCAAAGAGCTGCGTGGCGCGACGAAAGAAAAAGAGAGTCTGCCGCAAATGCTGCGTGGCTTAAGCAAGCTGCGTAATCTGGGCCAGGGCTATGTCAACTTTGGTGAACCAATGCCGTTGATGACTTACCTTAACCAGCACGTGCCGGAGTGGCGTGAATCGATTGATCCTATCGAGTCTATCCGCCCAGCCTGGCTAACGCCGACGGTGAATAACATTGCCGCCGATCTAATGGTGCGCATTAACAACGCAGGCGCGGCCAACGCCATGAACCTGTGCTGTACTGCGTTACTGGCTTCCCGCCAGCGCTCTCTGACCCGTGAACAGCTGACCGAGCAGCTTGACTGCTATCTCAGCCTGCTACGCAATGTGCCGTACGCGGCAGATGCTACAGTTCCTGCGCAGAGCGCCAGTGAATTGATCGATCACGCCTTGCAGATGAACAAGTTTGAGGTCGAGAAAGACACCATCGGCGACATCATCATTTTGCCGCGCGAGCAGGCGGTATTGATGACCTACTACCGCAACAACATTGCGCATATGCTGGTTCTGCCTTCGTTGATGGCAGCCATCGTGACTCAGCATCGTCGTATTTCACGCGCCGCGCTACAGCAGCATATTGATGCGCTGTATCCGATGCTGAAAGCGGAGCTGTTCTTACGCTGGGAGCGTGATGAACTTGCCGGAGTGATTGACGAACTGGCCAGCGAAATGCAGCGCCAGGGACTTATCACCCTGACCGATGACGAACTGCATATCAATCCGGCCCGCTCCCGTACGCTACAGCTGCTGGCGGCAGGCGCTCGCGAGACGTTGCAACGCTACGCCATTACCTTCTGGTTGCTGAGCGCCAATCCGTCGATCAACCGTGGTACGCTGGAGAAAGAGAGCCGCACCGTGGCGCAACGCCTCTCCGTGCTGCACGGCATTAACGCGCCGGAATTCTTCGATAAAGCCGTGTTCAGCTCCCTGGTGCTGACGCTGCGTGACGAGGGATTCATCAGCGACACCGGAGATGCCGAACCGGAAGAGACGATGAAGATCTATCAGATGCTGGCCGAACTGGTCACGTCAGATGTGCGTCTGACCATCGAGAGCGCTACACAAGGCGAGTAAGCATAAAAAAACCGGTCGGAATGAACTGACCGGTTTTTTATTTTGCAGACTAGACCAAACTCAAAAATGCCAGTAGCTCATCGCCAGTCCTAAGAACAACACCAGACCGACGTAATTATTGTTCATAAACGCTTTAAAACAGGCATCACGTTCGCGATTGACGATCAGTTTCTGCTGATAGACAAACAGCGCGCCCGCCACCAGCAGAGACCAGTAATAACCCAGCCCTAACCCGTTTAGCCAACCCACCAGCGCCATCAACACCAGCACGCCAACCTGCAAAACACCGATAATCAGCTTGTCGTTCTTACCAAACAGAATCGCGGTCGATTTAATGCCTATCTTCAGGTCATCATCCCGGTCAACCATGGCATATTGCGTATCATAGGCCACTGCCCAGAGGATATTGGCGAGGAACATCAGCCAGCAGCTCAGCGGTACGGATTCGCTCACGGCGGCAAACGCCATCGGGATCGACCAGCCAAACGCCGCCCCCAGCACCACCTGCGGCAGATGCGTATAGCGCTTCATAAAGGGGTAAACCCACGCCAATGCTAACGCCGCAACGGATAACAATATGGTCATCGTGTTGAGTGTTAAAACCAGCAGGAAGGCCAGCAGCACCAATACGATGAACAGCGTTCGGGCTTCTTTCTCGGTTACGGCCCCGCTCGGCAGCGGTCGATTTGCGGTGCGTTTAACGTGTCCGTCAAATTTCCTGTCGGCATAATCATTCACCACGCATCCGGCGGCGCGCATTAACCATACTCCGGCAACAAAAACCGCCAGGATCCACAGTTGCGGCATGCCCGGGGTCGCCACCCACAATGCCCACAGCGTAGGCCAGAGCAGTAGTAAGGCGCCGATTGGCTTATCCGTACGCATCAAGCGGTGAAACGCCAACAGCTTATTCTGCGTCAGACTCCACTCCATCTTTATCTTCCTCTCAGTACAACGGCGATGCAGGCAGAAAAAGCTCGGTAAGCATCAGCGGCTTACCGCTCAGCCGCAGGCGGGAACGACGCCCCCACAGCGCTGCATCGCGGCCAATCTCAATAAAATCTCGGGTCAATGTTGATGACGTAAACAGGTAGCGTCCGAGCGGGGTTTTCCCCAGGTTTTGTAAGGCCAGTTCAGGACCGCACAAGGTTGATTCAGGCACTACGGTCCGTCCGGCAAGCCAGGGTTCACCATCCGCGCATAACAGGATTTCACGTAACCAATAGCGGGGCTCTTCAGGCAGCAGCAGCAGCTCTTCAGACACCTCATTTTGCCCAACGAATTCTTCGCGAATCAACGTGACGGTGACCTGTTTTCCCTGCTGCTCAAAACGTGTAGTCATGGAATCTTCCAGTAACAACCAGTCGAGCAGTTGGGCGTCCAGCGCCGGGATCGCATCAAAATAACGCAGCGCACGCAGTTGCGTTAACGCAGGGTGTGGCATGCCTTACTCTCCGATTTATAACCTGAAGGCATTGTATCGCAGAAAAGGCATTACGGGGTGAGCAAACACAATTAAGTGATCGGTAGGGCAACATAAGTGTAACAATTAGCACCGAAGGATAAAAAAAGGTGCGCCAGGAGACGCACCAGTTGTTGCAAAATCAACAATGTGGGGAGATGTTTACCCCTTGCCTTTTACACTGCTGATAAAGGTGGATCGGGCAGATTTGGATCCCAGACGTTCCGCTTCATCAAGCAGCTTCAGCGCTTTATCAACATCGCCTTTTGCAACTGCATCCTTAATCGCCTGATTAAAATAGCTTTCCGTGTCGTTCAGCATCGGTTCACTTTTCTTCACCGGCTGCGGCGCAGGTGCGGCAACTGCTGCTGCCGGAGCTGCATAAGCCACCGCTGGTGCGGCGGTATTACCAACCGTAACAGGACCAGGGCCGGACGAGCCAAACAGCGGCCCGACCAGAACGCTGGAGGAGGAGCTGGTTTTAACTTTCAGATGCAGCAGACCGTCGGTGGTGTGGCGGGCAATCGGGTCCGGAATATCCGGAACAGCGTTACCTACCCCCTTGGCATAGGCTTTTGCCGGGTCAAGCAGGGTTGTGGTCTGCTGGAGATCTTTATCAGTAGTAAAGACCAGAACATACAGTTTTTGCTGGCCCAGCGCAGGCGTCAGGCGCATGACCCCTTCCAGACGATCGGCACTCATCACACCCGGTGCCTGGTAGGTAAAGTAACTGCTAGGGAAGAACGCAGATGGCGTCATGTTCTGATCAAGAATTAAGACGTTTGGCGCAAATACGCTGGTTTGTTTGTTGACTTCACTGCTCAGTGTCAGGGTCAGTTCACCAATGTTCGCCGGTACGCTGTAGGCGGCAACCGGGCCGCTAATACCGGCAATGTCCAGACGCTGTCCCGCTGTCGCAAGCTGTGTCGATTGGGTTTTGGATTGATCAACCGGCGTCCAGGTCAACTGTTGCAGCGCGGCAGTGGGGATTGTTGGGGCCGCGGTGGTGTTCTGCGGAACAATATTAACATCGGCCAGGCTGATGCCAGGCGCGCTGGCAAATAACCCTGCAGATAAACAAAGGGCAACGAGACTTTTCTTCATTTTCATTGTTATCACCTCAGATAGCATGGGTTCAGCGGTGGCCAGGCAATAGCGCGCTAAACCGTAATC
This sequence comes from Citrobacter sp. Ce104, assembly GCF_030334595.1. Taxonomy (NCBI): domain Bacteria; kingdom Pseudomonadati; phylum Pseudomonadota; class Gammaproteobacteria; order Enterobacterales; family Enterobacteriaceae; genus Citrobacter; species Citrobacter sp. Ce104. The sequence goes on along the minus strand of NZ_JAOWDP010000016.1, from coordinate 53,237 downwards.
AAGAGGGGCTTGCGCCCCTCTTTCGGTCTTTACGTCAGGTTAGTGCTGGATTACCACCAGATTTCCATCTGGGCACCGAAGGACCACTCATCGCTGTCGCCACGGCTGGTGGTGCTGATACCAGAGTTAGTTGCGGCGGCATATTTAGAAACTTTGTCGCCATTTTTCACGTAACCCCACTCTTCATCCCATTTGGCATAGGTTGCGAAGACGCGGATTGCCGGGCGAGACCAGATGCTGTCGCCAGCCTGCCATTGTTGCGCCAGGGTGATTTTGTACTGGCTGTTGCGATCGCTGGTCTGCTGTGATTTAACGTTGTCGTAACCGACTTCCAGCAAGGTGCTCATGATCGGCGTCCATTTGTACATCGGACGGATACCCACGGTGTACCATTCGGTACCCAGGTCGTTATCCAGGTCGATGTTCTGATACATACCGACGTACATCAGGTCCCACTTGTCGCCCAGAGAGATTGCACCATGGTCAAGTACGCGTACCAGGCTACCATTGTTATTGATGTTGTTGTCAACATGATGGATGACAGGTGCATCTGGAGATACCTGAGTATCGAAGGTAGAGCCGTAAGTCCCCTGCGAGCCGCCCTTACCTTGCGTTGTCATGGCGTCAGTCGCGTACTGAACAACAAATTTGTTATAGCCTTTCAGCATACTTTGGGTGTGTTCTGCGGTGAACATCCAACCATCTTTCGTTGCGTCATCCGCGTAGCTGTAACCGTCGGTTTTATTCGCGCGGCCATAGTCCACACCCAGTTCCAGCATACCGTCAGGGTTAGTAGCCATCTGCGCTAAACGTACGTCAAATACGTCGTTCGCGGTATCTTTAGAGGTGTCGTAGATATTCTGGCTACTGAAGGTATAAGACCCCCCAGCTTCCTGAGAACGGGTGGCCGCCAGAGACAGTTTACCGAAGCCCAGATCGATGTTTTCAATACCAGCGCCAGGACCTGAAATATCCCAGTAGTAGAAGTCGATCATGTGGACGTCATGACGCTGATAGAAACGCTTACCGGCCCAGATAGTGGAGCCTGGCAGCCATTCAATCAGGTTTTTACCCTGCACGTTGGCTTCGCGGAAAGCAGGATCGGTCGCTTCCCAGTCATTCTGCTGTGCAACGGAGTAGGCAACGTTGGTGTCGAAGTAGAAGCTCTTATCGCCCTCTTTCCACACTTCCTGGCCTAATTTGATTTCCGCATAAGTTTCACATTCGTTACCAAGACGGTATTTACTTTGTGCACCTGTTGCCTGGAAACATTGTTGTTCACCGCCACTACCCGTCCAGCCAATACCGGAACGAGCATAACCATGGAAGTCCACGGCCATTGCCTGAACAGACATAATGCCTGCTGCCACAGCAACCGCCAGAGGGAGTTTGCGCAGAGTAATCATCGTTCTATCTCCTGAGATCATTGCTTTTCTTTAAACGCTGCCACCTTCTGCAACTGCGAATGGTTTTGCGTTTCGTTTTTTTATGGGGACCTTAAACGCCCGGCTCCTGGTGCAACCGACGACATGCAGTGCCATCCTCACGGAACAGATGGCAACGCTCTGGCGGCAGGCCGATAGCGAATGTGGCACCCTCTTCTACCAACACCACGTCGTTCTGGCGGTAAACCAGGTTTTGACGGATGGCGGGGATCTGGATATGAATTTGTGTTTCGTGACCCAACTGCTCGACCACCTGCACTTCACCTTCGAGGGTGACATCGGCGATATCGCTGGGCAGCAGATGTTCCGGGCGGATACCTAAAGACATGTTGGCGCCAACCTGCACCGCATGGCTGTCTACCGGTAGCCAGATTTGCTGGCGGTTGGGCAGCTCAACCTGCACTTGATCGATGGCCGTTGCCGTGACTTTCACCGGCAGGAAGTTCATCTTCGGCGAACCAATGAAGCCCGCTACAAAGCGGTCCGCCGGGTAGTGATACAGCTCCAGGGGCTTACCGACCTGCGCTACGCGACCGGCATCCAGCACCACAATTTTGTCGGCCAGCGTCATCGCTTCGACCTGATCGTGGGTGACGTAAATCATCGTGCGGCCAAGACGTTTATGCAGGCGGGAAATTTCAATACGCATCTGCACGCGCAGTGCGGCGTCCAGGTTCGACAGGGGTTCATCCAGCAGGAATACGCGCGGTTCGGCGACCAGCGTACGGCCAATCGCCACACGCTGACGTTGTCCGCCGGAAAGTGCTTTCGGTTTACGTTCCAGCAGGTGCGCCAGTTGCAGAACTTCCGCGACCTGGTTCACGCGCTGGTTCATCACCTCTTTTTTCGCTCCGGCCAGTTTGAGGCCGAACGACATGTTTTCCGCGACAGATAAATGGGGATACAACGCATAGGACTGAAAGACCATGCCCACACCGCGTTCGGCGGGTGGAATGTCGTTCATCCGGGTCTCCCCGATAAACAGATCGCCACTGGTGATGGTTTCAAGTCCGGCAATCATACGCAGCAAGGTCGACTTACCGCAGCCTGAAGGTCCGACAAACACCACGAATTCCCCTTCGTGAATGTCGAGATTGATATCTTTCGATACCACCACGTCACCCCAGGCTTTCGTTACATTTCGCAGCTGTACGCTCGCCATGCCCTTCTCCCTTCGTTACAACCTGTCATCGACAGCAACATTCATGATGGGCTGACTATGCGTGATCCCTTGACTGCGTGAATCCTCCACCCCCCGGCTTTTTTATGGGGGAGGAGGCGGGAGGATGAGAGAGCAGCGTCTGAGACCCGGGCCGTACGCAGCGGAGGAATTTCGTGATGCAGCCTGCAAAAATCGGTGGGTTTTTATGTGCGCCAGTACGCAATACTCACATTTATGTAACACAGATCACATAAAGAGCGGGTGGGGCGTAGGGGTAAGGAGGATGGAAAGAGGTTGTCGTATAAAGAAACTAGTAACCGTTAAGCCACCTCTGCAAAATCACCAAACAGGATGGGAACTATGAAAATCAAAACTGGCGCACGCATCCTCGCATTGTCTGCATTAACGACGATGATGTTTTCCGCCTCGGCTCTCGCCAAGATTGAAGAAGGTAAGCTGGTTATCTGGATTAACGGCGACAAAGGCTATAACGGCCTCGCTGAAGTGGGCAAAAAATTCGAGAAAGACACCGGGATCAAAGTCACCATTGAGCACCCGGACAAACTGGAAGAGAAATTCCCGCAGGTTGCTGCGACCGGCGACGGCCCGGACATCATCTTCTGGGCGCATGACCGTTTTGGCGGCTACGCTCAGTCTGGCCTGCTGGCTGAAATAACGCCTGACAAAGCATTCCAGGACAAGCTCTATCCGTTCACCTGGGATGCCGTACGCTATAACGGCAAACTAATTGCCTACCCGATCGCGGTTGAAGCGCTGTCGCTGATTTACAACAAAGACCTCGTGCCAAATCCACCGAAAACCTGGGAAGAAATTCCTGCACTGGATAAAGAACTGAAGGCGAAAGGTAAATCCGCGCTGATGTTCAACCTGCAAGAACCGTACTTCACCTGGCCGCTGATTGCCGCCGACGGCGGTTACGCGTTCAAGTTTGAAAACGGCAAGTACGACGTGAAAGACGTGGGCGTGGATAACGCTGGCGCGAAAGCGGGCCTGACCTTCCTGGTTGACCTGATCAAGAACAAACACATGAACGCGGATACCGATTACTCCATCGCTGAAGCGGCCTTTAACAAAGGCGATACCGCGATGACCATCAACGGCCCGTGGGCATGGTCTAACATCGACAAGAGCAAAATCAACTACGGCGTCGCGCTGTTGCCAACCTTCAAAGGCAAGCCGTCTAAACCGTTTGTTGGCGTGCTGAGCGCGGGTATCAACGCCGCCAGCCCGAACAAAGAACTGGCGAAAGAGTTCCTCGAAAACTACCTGCTGACCGATCAGGGTCTGGAGGAAGTGAACAAGGACAAACCACTGGGCGCCGTTGCGCTGAAATCCTTCCAGGATCAGTTAGCAAAAGACCCACGCATCGCCGCCACCATGGATAACGCCCAGAAAGGCGAAATCATGCCGAACATCCCACAGATGTCCGCATTCTGGTATGCCGTACGTACCGCAGTGATTAACGCAGCCAGCGGTCGTCAGACCGTCGATGCCGCACTGAAAGATGCACAAGGTCGTATCACCAAGTAGTGCTGTAGCACACGTGCCGGATGGCGGCATAAATGCCTTATCCGGCCTACAACTCACCGTAGGCCTGATAAGCGCAGCGCCATCAGGCACTTTTGCCGACAGATGTTCAATGTTGTAGAGGAAGATCCCCATGGATGTCATTAAAAAGAAACACTGGTGGCAAAGCGACACGCTGAAATGGTCAGTGATGGGTCTGCTTGGGCTGCTGGTCGGTTACCTTGTTGTTTTGATGTACGCTCAGGGGGAGTACCTGTTTGCCATCATGACGCTGATTTTAAGCTCTGCTGGCCTGTATATTTTTGCTAACCGTAAAGCCTATGCCTGGCGCTATGTTTATCCAGGCGTTGCCGGTATGGGGCTGTTTGTCCTGTTTCCGCTGATTTGTACGATCGCCATTGCCTTTACCAACTACAGCAGCACCAACCAACTGACCTTTGAACGCGCTCAGGAAGTTCTGATGGATCGTTCTTATCAGGCGGGTAAAACCTACAATTTTGGCCTGTATCCGGCGGGTGATGAGTGGCAACTGGCCCTCACCGACGGTGAAACCGGCAAGAATTATCTCTCCGACGCCTTTAAATTTGGCGGCGAACAGAAACTGCAGTTGAAAGAAGCCGAAGCGCTGCCAGCGGGCGAGCGTGCAACGCTGCGTATCATTACGCAAAATCGCCAGGCATTAACCCAATTGACCGCCATCCTGCCGGATGAAAGCAAAGTGATTATGAGTTCACTGCGCCAGTTCTCCGGCACGCAGCCACTCTATGCGCTCGCTGATGACGGTACGCTCACCAACAGCCAGAGCGGTGTAAAATATCGTCCGAACAACGACATTGGTTTCTATCAGTCGGTGAATGCAGACGGTAACTGGGGCGATGACAAGCTTAGCCCGGGCTACACCGTTACTATTGGCTGGGATAATTTTACCCGCGTCTTTACCGACGAGGGCATCCAGAAACCGTTCTTCGCTATCTTCGTCTGGACGGTGGTCTTCTCGGTACTGACCGTTATTTTGACCGTGGCCGTCGGCATGGTGCTCGCCTGTCTGGTGCAGTGGGAATCCCTGAAGGGCAAAGCGATTTACCGCGTCCTGCTGATTCTGCCGTATGCCGTGCCATCGTTTATCTCGATTCTGATTTTCAAAGGGCTGTTCAACCAGAGCTTTGGTGAAATTAACATGATGCTGAGCGCGCTGTTTGGCATCAAACCGGCCTGGTTCAGCGACCCAACCACCGCGCGTTCGATGATTATTATCGTCAACACCTGGCTGGGCTATCCATACATGATGATCCTGTGCATGGGCCTGCTGAAAGCAATTCCTGACGATCTGTACGAAGCCTCCGCGATGGATGGCGCAGGTCCGTTCCAGAACTTCTTTAAGATTACGTTGCCGCTGCTGATCAAGCCCCTGACGCCGCTGATGATCGCCAGCTTCGCCTTTAACTTTAACAACTTCGTGCTGATTCAACTGTTGACCAACGGTGGTCCGGACAGGCTCGGTACCACCACGCCAGCCGGTTATACCGACCTGCTCGTGAGCTACACCTATCGTATTGCCTTTGAAGGCGGCGGTGGTCAGGACTTCGGTCTGGCGGCGGCGATTGCCACACTGATCTTCCTGCTGGTTGGCGCGCTGGCGATTGTGAACCTGAAAGCCACACGTATGAAGTTTGATTAAGGGAGATAACGACAATGGCTATGGTCCAACCGAAATCACAAAAGTTACGTTTATTCGCAACGCACTTAGGGCTGCTGATTTTTATCGCGGCGATCATGTTCCCGCTGCTGATGGTTATCGCTATCTCGCTGCGCGAAGGTAACTTTGCTACCGGCAGCCTGATCCCGGAAAACATCTCCTGGGAGCACTGGAAACTGGCGCTGGGCTTTAGCGTTGAGCACGCGGATGGCCGCGTGACCCCGCCGCCGTTCCCGGTGCTGTTATGGCTGTGGAACTCGGTGAAAGTGGCCACCATTACTGCGATCGGTATCGTGACGCTTTCCACCACCTGCGCTTACGCCTTTGCCCGTATGCGATTCCCGGGCAAAGCAACCCTGCTGAAAGGGATGCTGATTTTCCAGATGTTCCCGGCGGTACTGTCTCTGGTCGCGTTGTATGCTTTGTTTGATCGCCTGGGCCAGTACATTCCGTTTATCGGCCTGAACACTCACGGCGGCGTGATCTTTGCTTATCTCGGCGGTATTGCGCTGCATGTGTGGACGATTAAGGGCTATTTCGAAACCATCGACGGTTCGCTGGAAGAAGCGGCCGCGCTGGATGGCGCTACGCCGTGGCAGGCTTTCCGCCTGGTGCTGTTACCGCTTTCCGTTCCGATTCTGGCGGTCGTGTTTATTCTGTCGTTCATTGCCGCCATTACCGAAGTACCGGTCGCGTCACTGCTGCTGCGTGATGTGAACAGCTACACCCTCGCGGTAGGTATGCAGCAGTACCTCAATCCACAGAACTACTTGTGGGGCGACTTTGCCGCCGCAGCTGTACTTTCAGCCATTCCGATCACTCTGGTATTCCTGCTGGCGCAGCGCTGGCTGGTCAACGGCCTGACGGCGGGTGGTGTAAAAGGTTAAGTTTTACCGAAGTAACCGCCCGGCAACGGGCAATGCCACTGCAACCCTCAATTTATGTTATCCCAACCTGTGACTGTTATTCGGCGCTCTACGGAGCGCCTTTTTTTATGTAAATTCCATACGCTTAAGCGATGTAAAACGTTTACACTCACTGGATTATTTTTATTGACAGACAATTAACATCTTTGTGATAAGCATCACATATGCAAATTTTCATAATGACGAAAACAAAATACAGAATAACACTTCCACTCTCGAAATATTACATTACCCTAACGATAAAATCGGGCGAGTAACAAATATGAAAGTTTATAATTTTGATAAAGTTATTTCACGCGACGGAACCTATAGCGCTAAATATAATAACAAGGGGCGTGACATCATCCCTCTGTCTGTAGCTGATATGGATATCCCCGTAGCTGATTTTATAGTTTCTGAATTGTCAGTCGCAAATCAGAAAGGTATCTACGGTTATACATTATTAAGTGATGACTGGCAGCAAGTAACAGCACAGTGGTACCAACGCCATTACTCGTGGAAGGTCAACCCTGAACACATTGTTTTTTGCCCACGAGTGGTACAAGCCGTCTCATTATTTATCCAGAACTTTACCCAGCCGGGAGATGCTATTGTCAGCCTGGCCCCAGCCTATCATCCTATTAGCCATGCAGTTGAAGTCAACCATAGAGTATTGCTGGAAAGTGCGTTACTTTATCGTGAACACCGCTATGAAATAGACTTTGCGGATCTCGAAGATAAGTTCAAAACGGCTTGTTGTTTTATTCTAATATCGCCGCATAATCCAACAGGAACAATCTGGTCAGAAGACAATCTGAGAAAAATAGCTTCATTAGCAGAGAAATATAATGTTTTTATTATTTCCGATGATGTTCATGCAGACTTCAATTTCACCAAAAAACAACATCAAATAATTTCTTCGATAAGTTCATACGTTGCACAAAACTCGTTTATTTGTACATCTCCAGCAAAAACATTCAATATGGCCGGACTTGAAATCGCCAATATTGTTATTGCTAATGATAAGTATCGTGAAAAGTTTAAATCAGCTCTTATTGCAGCAGGTATCCATAATCCTGGTTATTTCTCTGTTCCTGCATTTCTCTGTGCTTACCGCCATGGCGATTCTTGGTTAGCAGCATTAAAAGATTATTTGGCCGAAAACAGGCGCTGGGTTCAATCATTCTGCCAGGCTCATTTTCCAGACTGGGTTGTCGCCTCTGGTGGTGGAACTTACATGTTGTGGATCGACTACCGAGCGATGAACATCAGCGAAGAGCAACTACGCCATTGGTTTGTCTCCCTCGCTGGTGTTGAGATGAGTTGGGGATCAGATTTTGGCGATGAAGGACTTGGTTTTTTCCGCGTGAACATCGCCACGCCAAGAACCACTCTTACACAAGCATTTGAACGGATTTATCAGAGCATACCCTTCACTACAGGAGTTTCCCTCCATGAATAATAACAATACTCCAAGAACACCAACTCTGGTGGAATCATTGTTACCAATACTAGCGATGGTTCTATTGCTGGGAGTTGGCTATGCAGCTTTCGATCTGCCACCTGAGCCATTAATGGTTCTTTCAACCGTCATTGCTGCGCTGTTAGTTAAGCGGTTGGGGTACGGCTACAATGCAATCCTTGAATCAATATCGCAGAAAATCGCCAAAACAATGCCTGCTCTGCTAATTTTGATCAGCGTGGGCCTCCTGATTGGGACATGGATGATAGGCGGTACTATTCCGCTGATGATTTATTACGGCCTTAATCTGATAAATCCTTCAATGATCTATGTGACCGCCCTGCTCGTTACTGCCGTCGTCTCTGTATGCACAGGGACATCCTGGGGATCGGCAGGCACTGTCGGTGTAGCATTTATGGGTGTGGCCATCGGAATGGAGGCTAATCTGGCAGCAACTGCTGGCGCTATTGTGGCGGGGGCTTATTTCGGGGACAAACTGTCACCCCTTTCTGGCGACACTAACCTGGCCGCGATGGCGGCCCAGATAGATCTCTATGAACACATCGCTCATTTACTTTACACAACCCTTCCCTCATTGATTCTGTCAGCCGTTGTTATGACCCTCTATGGAATGAATGGCGATCTCGGCGGCTCAACCGTGCCCGACAAAGTTCAGCTAATTACAGAGGGATTAAAGGGGATTTATCATTTTAATTTGTTGTTATTGCTCCCCATTGCCATTGTCCTGTACGGTTCGATTACCAAGAAACCAACTATTCCAATTATGCTTGTTTCGGCACTGGTAGCCATGATCAACGCCAGCGTCATTCAGGGTTTCGCACTACACGACATTGTAAAAAGCGCAGTAGACGGATTTAACGTTTCAATGCTTACCGATAAAGATGTTAATCCTCTATTAGGTAATTTGCTCAACCGCGGTGGCATGAACTCGATGATGAGTACGTTGCTTATTTGTTTCTGCGCCCTTTCATTCGCGGGAACATTGGCCTTGAGCGGCGCTTTAGAAGTCATCGTCCATAATCTGCTCAAATTAGTTCATTCCACAGGAACCATGATTCTTGCGACTATTGCCTGTGGCTTAACAATGATTAGCGTGACCTGTAATGGTCAGATCTCAATCCTGATCCCGATTGAAATGTTACGAAGTGCTTATATTGAGCGCGGGCTACATCCAAAAAATCTGGCGAGGACTGTAGAAGACTCTGCCACCATATTTGAACCGATTCTGCCCTGGACTGCCGCAGGTGCCTACATGGCAGGTACGCTTGGTGTTGCTACATTAAGCTATCTTCCGTGGGCTATTCTCTGCTGGAGTGGCATTTTCTTTGCGACGCTATGGGGTTTCACTGGCTTTGGCATCGCTCGCTTGTCCAAAGAAAAGCAGCAACAGCTCATGATGGAAACCGTAAATGAAAGCAAATAGAATCGGCCTGATTAAGATATTCGCCAGTCATTAACCACGTCTACACGCCGCAGCCCGATTGCGGCGTGTTGTCTGTTACTCTCGCTTCAGCCGTTTGGAATTGCACAACCACAGGGTGATCACCAGCAGCAGGATCGCCGCAGAATAGATCAGCACATCCATCGGCGCTTTATGATCGACAATGATCAACCGCACAATCGCGGTGATCCCGATATAGACAAAATAGCGCAGCGGAAAGTGAAACCCTGACTGAAAGTATTTCACAATCAAGGCGATAAATTCAAAGTAGAGGAAGTAAACCACCAGCCCTTCCACCAGCTCATACTTGCTGGTTTGTTCCGGCGCGAACAGCACATCTGCCAGATGCAGCGTTTCTTTCCCGAGGAATACAACCAGGATCAGGCCCAGACTCAGCAGCCCCAGATTCAACACAGTCTGTAAGATGGTGGAGATAAACTCCACGCGCGGACGAGATAGCGACGTCATAACGACCCCTCCTGTTCAGTGACGAGGTTTCTGTATAACGCAAAAATGTGACAGAGATCTACATTTTTTGTTTATGTTTTGTGCAGCTCAATAATAGTGCAACAATGCTTCTGACACTAACATCTTGAACGGAATAGAAATGCTTAAGATTGAAATGGCAACCGTCGACGATGCCAGCTTGCTAAGCGCAATGGGCTATATCAGCTATCGACATCACTTTGCGCCTTTGTGGAAAAACCCGAGCGAGCTCGACGCTTATCTTGAGCAGGAATATTCCTTACCAGCGATATCCAGCAGTTTGGCCGAGCCCGGAACCTTCTGGCTTATCGCCTTTGCCGACGCGCCGGTTGGCTTTGCCAAATACAGTCTCCGCCGCTCTATTGATCCAGAAGGGCATTCAGGGGCATTACTACATAAGATCTACCTGATGCCAGATGCAACGGGCAAGCAGTACGGTGAGCAGCTTTTTGCCGAAGTTATTCGCCAGGCCAAAGAGCAGGATGAAAAATGGCTCTGGCTTGAGGTACTGGCTGATAATCCTAAGGCACGGGAGTTCTATGAACGGCAAGGGATGACGCTTGTGAAGGAAACTGCTTTCACTACCGCCTCCCAGGCCAGTATTTTGTACGTTATGGAAAAGCAGATTTAAGAGGATATAAATGATGAATATTCGTCAATCCGCTGTCCGCAACGTTACCTGCGGTGAGAACGTGGTGATTTATGAGCCCGCCAATCTCTACGACTGCACATTGGGTGACAACGTCTTTGTCGGACCATTTGTAGAAATCCAGGGCAATACGCAGATTGGCGCAGACAGCAAAATTCAGTCGCACACCTTCATCTGCGAATATGTCTCCCTGGGCGCCCGCTGTTTTATCGGTCATGGCGTGATGTTCGCCAACGATATGTTTCGCGGAGGAAAACCCAACGCTGACCGCAACAGTTGGGGGAGAATTATCATTGGCGACGATGTTTCGATCGGCAGTGGAGCGACCATTCTGGCGGTCACTATCTGCGATGGCGCAGTCATCGGCGCGGGAAGCGTAGTGACCAAATCGATTACCGAGAAAGGTGTGTACGCGGGCAACCCGGCAAAATTATTGCGTCGTTTATAAATTGCCGGAGGGCGGCATAAATGCCTTATCCGGCCTACTGCCGTACTGTAGGCCCGGTAAGCTCTGCGCACCGGGCGATCAAGCGTTAACGGAAGTTCTCACTTCTGTCGCTGGTCATATCATACAGACCAAACTTACGTCCAAGCTGCTGGCCGCCATCACGCGTTAACGGCGTCCAGCCAATCGCCGCACGGCTGCGGGTCGGGCCAGACGAGAACAGATCCAGCGGTACGGAAACGTACACCCCTTTGGTAAAATCACCCTCTCCGTACTCATCCGGCGAGGCATCGGTGATGGTTGCATAGCCACCTACCACAACACCGCTATCAAAGCGTTTCGCCACTTCCAGCGTTCCGCCCTTATCCCCCGCCAGATACTGACCCACGCTGGCTTTCACCAGTACATCCTGAGCGAATGACGGATTCCAGTAAGCCGTCAAATGCCCGGTCTTCACGCTGTAGTCGGTGAATTTCATCATGTCCTGCGCGCTACGCCAGTCACGCTGTTTCACGTAGTTGGCATCAACACCAAACGCCCAACTGCTGTCCAGCGGGCGATACAGCACTTCCGCCCCCGCTCCGCCATACATGGTTTCCAGATAGCCACCGTAAACCTGTCCGTAGAACCCGTTTCCGAGTGACTGGAAGTAGTTGGCCTGCAAGTTATTCACGTAGACATCGTTTTGCACATACTCGCGCACATGGGTACGCACTCGTGGTAAATGCGAATCCTGCGGCGGGTTGGTGTAGTTAAATTTGTCATAGTTATTGGCGAGGTTGGCGAACAAACTCCCGGTGGTCAGCAGATGATCGGTCACCCACCAATCCGCTGTTCCCATCACGCCCAACTGATACATATAGAAGTTTTCCGGGCCGCCCACCGACTGGTTAAGCACCGGATCGATGTGGAGATTAAAGCGTGACTTATCGATATACCAACCCTGCTCGGTCGTTTTCGGCACCACGGGCTCAACGCGTTTTTGCGCCAGTGGGGTTTCATGACCCAACGGCTCGCCTTCCAGATGGCGCTTGAGGCTGGAAACCTCCGTTTCAGTCGTCACCTGCGGCAAGTTAAGGCGATTTTCCGTAATACGGATCGCGCGGATCCCGTCGGGAAGGGAGTTCATCACGATCCGGTTGGCACGTTCGATCCCTTCACGCGAATCACGGTATTTCACCTGTTCACCGGTCACATACAGCGTATCGCCCTGCACCTGAATTTTAGGATCGGCCAGCCCGGCGTTATATTTCAGCAACGTTAGCTGATTCGCCACCACCGAATGTTGCAGGATGGCATCCTGCGGCTGCGGCTGATATTTCGGCCGGGCGTTGTCGTTATAGTTTGGCCGCAGATCGTTAAAGTTAGTCCGCAGCGTGACCCCAAACATAAAGGTGTTCCCGCGCTCATAGCTCAGGTTAACGTCGGCCCAATCGGTGACGCGATAAATAGCGCCGACGTTAAACTTGCTCTTCTGATCCAGCTTGCCCGCAAAATCCTGTTGGTAATTATTCCCCTCATACTCCAGCTTCAGGCGCAGTGGTTGCCAGGGAGTCTGATATTCCACACCGCCAAATAATGATGCCGGACCATGGAACATCTGGCTGCCGTCAATAGAGCCGGCCTGCTTGTAGCTGTTATCGCGATAGCAGAATTTATCGCTGTATGAGCAAAACGGATTGCTGACGTTGCCGCTGGTCCCGAGATATCCCCAGCCCAGGCCAAGCGAGAAATCAAACGGCCCCCAGGCTTTATTCGCCACTATATACTCCGCATCGAACAGGCCCGTCCCGCCAATATCGCGCGCGCCAGCCGCTACCTGCGGCATCCAGTAGCTCTCTTCCCACAGCCGTAATTTGAGATCAAAAGCCTTATCTTTGTATGTCTGATCGCCTGAAAACGACTCGACGCTGCTGTATTTTTTAGTACGCACATCGGTGTAGCGCAGCGTGGTTTCCAGCCACGGGAACAGTTGTACCGACGCAGAGTAGTAGCGGTACTGATCGTTGTCGCGGTAGTTGAGGCTCATTTCGCCCTCGCGCGCCATGCGTGCGGTTGGGGTTTGCAGCAGCCCCACGCCGCCAAAATCGGACTGCGAAGGTCCAATGGGCGCGGGCCAGGTTTCACCGTGGCAAGCAACGCTTACGCCCAGCGCCAGTAAGCTGAGCAGGTAAGTTTTTCTCATTATTCGGGTATCCGCTGGGTCAGGGTGCGAAGAATATCGGCATTGATTTCATCCGGGGTGCTGCTCCAGACAGCATCAGAGAGTCCGACAAAAATGATGCTGCCGGGCATCGGCTCAACGTGACGTTTGTTCCAGTAAGCGACCGGTACTTTCTGCGTGCGTCCATTGGGATAGATGACCCACGCGTAGCTACGATCCGCGCCGCCGAGCCGACTTTGCCCATCGAGGTAGCTGGCGACATCACGCCCGGGCATAAACGGTTGTTTACCTGGGTGGCTTAGCAGGCCAAACAGCGTGATATCGGTTGGCTGCGCTCCGGCCCACAGCGTGTAATTGCCCTGCAGCGGCGGGTTACCTTGCTCGCTGACGCGCACAACATCCGGATCGAGATTAATCTTCTGTCTGCCGGTCACCTTCAGCGCCTGAATTTGCTGGCGTAATGCCTTGATAGATGCGGCATCGTCACCGCTTTCTTCAGCGCTCAGCGTCGCCAGGCGGGCCAGTAATGCCTGCTGCTGACGTTCCGCCTCAGTCGTTGCCCGCTCTTCACTGATAACTGCGCCTGGCCACCAGCTATTGCTCAACTGCGGCTGTCCAACCAGGTCGAGCAGATGTTCAGCCCCGGTCAGCGTTTTTGGCTCTGCGCTGGCGGAGGTAAAGACCTTAACGCTGCCCGCAGCAAAAACGGACGCTGTGCTCAGACTTAACAGCAGCGCCAGTACGGCTCGTTTGATCATGATTTTGCCGCCTTAATCAGCGTGGTTTTCACCGGGAAGTAACGTGCGCCAAGATACTGTTCCGACTGGCGAATCTGCCCTTCGCTGTCGATCCAGTAGCGGTTATGCCAGCGTGTTTGTTCGGTAGTTATCTCTTCATCGAGGAGCCGTACCGGCGTGTTATCGCTGCCGACTTTGATGGTGTCTGCGCCAACCCATTTGAAAACTGAGCGTGCGGTGGCATAGCGTACCTGCTGATGTTCAGTCCAGCCCATCGTACGGGTCCACGTTGCGCCATCGATTATTTGATTTGGTTTGATGAGCGGGTCTGTCGCCAGATTATTCATCTCGATCAGGTTGTCACCACCGAGCTGCGTTTTCACAATGCGCCCATGCTGCGTGACGAGAATGGCCCGATCCTGAGTCACCCATTTTTGCTGTCCGTTTTCTGCGAACGCGAGTACCACAAACAACTGGGGACCGCCGTTGAGTTGCATGTACTGGCTGGCGTAGGGCATGTTTTGGATTTCATCGTCCGTCATCTGTACGCCGGGAGTACCAAACACGCTCTCCCATAGCGAATGACCCAACCCTTCGGTGGTGGCTGAGCACGCCTGCAGTAACAGGCAAACCATTATGATCGCTGGTCGCTTCACGACGTTTCTCCGCAGCGGCAAAATAACCACACCGAAGTGTGGTTAGAATTAATCCCCGTCATACTTCACGTTGCAGATGCGTTAGCTACGTTCACTCACCCCGGTCACATAGCTATCTATGCTCCCGGGGACTCACTCACTTGCCGCCTTCCTGCAACGCGAATTATTTAGGGGCTACGTACCGGTATTACTGGGTACTGGTGGTTGTTGTTGTGGTGGTTCCGGTATTAGAACCATCGCCGCCACCGGTCGCCGCCAGGGCAACCCCCACCGCAGAACTTACGGTGCTCACGCTGGTTGCGGAGGAACTTCCTGCCGAAACCGACGCGGCAGCCGACCCTGCAGCCTCACCCACCTCAACGGGGGCGGCATAGACAGAAGTCGCCGCAAGCGCAGATATAGCCCAAAGGCCATACAGAACTTTTTTCATCACAAATTCCCTTCATTGTATGAATGGAGATTTACCCAAAAGAATTTCGGGCGAGATCGAGTATACACAAGCCAAAGTGTGCAAATTACGCCATACGGGAATTTAGGATAATTAGTCAGCAAGCGAGATAACGATTAATAAAATAAAATAACATCCATTTAATCAATCAGTTAAAATATAAATATAGAAAACGCAATATCCGGTAAATCCGAAAACAACAGATATTGAACAACATTAAGGAAATTATTTTAGGATTAAGCTCAATTAAGTAATGAAGATAAAACGTAGATATCCTGGAGCAATCTTATAAAAAAAGCCGATATTAATATCGGCTTTTTTTATAAGCAATCTGCAAATTCATTCGAATTGCAGCAAGGCGGCAAGATCGTTAATCCCCGGGAGCATAGATAGCTATGTGACCGGGGTTAACGTACGCAGCCAACACCGCTGCGGTTCGAAGGAAGAAGCAGATTAACGCCAGGACTTATAACAGTTAATCAAACCGTTGGTAGAACTGTCGTGGCTGCTCACTTCGGAACCATCTTTCAGCTCTGGCAGAATGCGGTTTGCCAGCTGTTTGCCCAGCTCAACGCCCCACTGGTCAAAGGTGAAGATGTTCAGGATGGCGCCCTGAGTGAAGATTTTGTGCTCATACAGTGCAATCAGCGCTCCCAGGCTGAACGGCGTGATTTCACGCAGCAGAATGGAGTTAGTTGGACGATTGCCTTCGAACACTTTGAACGGCACAACGTGGTCAAGCGTTGCCGGATCTTTACCCTGGTCGCGATATTCCTGCTCAACGACTTCACGAGATTTACCAAAAGCCAGCGCTTCGGTTTGCGCGAAGAAGTTAGACAGCAGTTTCGGATGGTGATCTGACAGCGGGTTATGGGTGATTGCCGGCGCGATGAAATCGCACGGAACCATTTTGGTGCCCTGGTGGATCAACTGATAGAACGCATGCTGGCCGTTAGTACCCGGCTCACCCCAGATGATTGGGCCAGTCTGGTAGTCTACAGCATTGCCGTTACGGTCAACGTATTTACCGTTGGATTCCATATTGCCCTGCTGGAAGTAGGCCGCGAAACGGTGCATATACTGGTCGTACGGCAGAATCGCTTCGGTTTCGGCACCGAAGAAGTTGTTGTACCAGATACCGATCAGCGCCAGCAGCACTGGCAGGTTTTTCTCAGCCGGAGTGGTGGAGAAGTGTTTGTCCATTGCGTGGGCGCCGGAGAGCAGCTCAACAAAGTTGTCGAAGCCTACGGACAAGATGATGGACAGACCGATAGCAGACCACAGGGAGTAACGACCGCCAACCCAGTCCCAGAACTCGAACATATTCGCGGTATCAATACCGAACTCGCCAACCGCTTTACCGTTAGTGGAGAGCGCAGCGAAGTGTTTGGCAACGTGCTTGTTGTCGCCTGCGGTAGCCAGGAACCAGTCGCGTGCGCTGTGGGCGTTGGTCATGGTTTCCTGGGTAGTGAAGGTTTTGGAAGCAACCAGGAACAGCGTGGTTTCCGGGTTCACTTTCTTCAGCACTTCAGCAATGTGCGTCCCATCGACGTTAGACACAAAGTGCATGTTCAGATGGTTTTTATACGGACGCAGCGCTTCGGTCACCATGAACGGACCGAGGTCAGAACCGCCGATACCGATGTTTACTACATCAGTGATGGCTTTACCGGTATAGCCTTTCCAGCTTCCGGAGATGATCGCTTCAGAGAAGGATTTCATCTTCTCCAGCACCGCGTTCACTTCCGGCATGACATCTTTGCCGTCAACGATGATTGGCGTATTGCTACGGTTGCGCAGCGCCACGTGCAGCACGGCACGATCTTCGGTGCGGTTGATTTTCTCACCGGAGAACATGGACTTGATGGCGCCTGCCAAATCGGTCTCTTTCGCCAGATCCTGCAGTTTAGCCAGCGTCTCTTCAGTGATGCGGTTTTTGGAGAAATCCACCAGCATCAGATCGTCAAACGTCGCGGAAAACTTAGTGAAGCGATCGCTATCTTTCGCGAACAGATCCGCGATAGTAACGTCTTTCATTTCTTCAAAGTGTTTTTGTAGTGCCTGCCAGGCTGAGGTCTGCGTTGGATTGATGTTTTTCATTAGCAATACTCTTCTGATTTTGAGAATTGTGACTGAGATCGATTGTAACGCCAGTCACAGAAAAGTGTGATTGTTTTAATGCCATTGCCAGGGCATCCGCCAAACGTGGCTAAAAAGTATAGCGGTTATCAGCGTTGTTATTAGTACCGTTACTCAACGCAGTTGCAGCATGAAAAATCCGCATAATCCCAGCGTTGACAGTACAAGCCATGCCTTTTATTTATATACATAAAGTCATTCGATATGCGTCAAGGCGGCAAACCTGAGAATCCACAGGAGCTTACTGAAGTAAGTGACTGTGGTGAGCAGGTGCAGCCAACGAAGAGGCAGATTGAAGGACGAAATGTAATACGGTATTTGCATTTGCGCCTGCACCGGTTTCTGTTCTGCCTTATGTGCCATGGTCGCTCTATTCATTCCCTGACACGAGGTAGTTATGACTGATGTAGTTGTCTCCAAGTTTGGCGGTACCAGCGTGGCGGATTTTGATGCCATGAATCGTAGCGCTGATGTAGTGCTTTCTGATGCTAATGTCCGTGTAGTGGTACTTTCCGCTTCCGCGGGAATCACCAACCTGCTGGTCGCACTGGCTGAAGGGCTGGAGCCAACCGCGCGCTTCGAAAAACTCGATGCCATTCGTCAAATTCAGTTCAATATTCTGGAACGTCTGCGTTATCCAAACGTGATCCGTGAAGAGATCGAACGTCTGCTGGAAAACATCACCACGCTGGCAGAAGCGGCGTCACTGGCGACCTCAACCGCACTGACCGACGAACTGGTCAGCCACGGTGAACTGATGTCTACCCTGCTGTTCGTCGAGATCCTGCGTGAACGCAACGTGCAGGCGCAGTGGTTTGACGTACGTAAAGTGATGCGCACCAACGATCGTTTTGGCCGCGCAGAACCTGACGTCGCGGCGCTGGCTGAACTGGCAACGCTCCAGTTGGCACCGCGTCTGAGCGAAGGTCTGGTGATTACTCAGGGTTTTATTGGCAGTGAAGGCAAAGGCCGCACCACCACGTTGGGGCGCGGCGGGAGCGATTATACGGCCGCCCTGCTGGCCGAAGCGCTGCATGCCACACGCGTCGATATCTGGACCGATGTTCCGGGCATTTACACGACCGATCCACGCGTTGTTCCGGCGGCGCAGCGTATTGATGAAATCGCCTTTGAAGAGGCCGCGGAAATGGCGACCTTTGGCGCGAAAGTGCTGCACCCGGCAACCCTGTTGCCAGCCGTACGTAGCGATATCCCGGTGTTTGTGGGCTCCAGTAAGGATCCAAAAGCAGGCGGTACGCTGGTCTGCAATAAAACCGCGAATCCACCTCTGTTCCGGGCGCTGGCGCTGCGCCGTAAGCAAACGCTGGTAACGCTGCATAGCCTGAATATGCTGCACTCTCGTGGCTTTTTAGCGGAAGTTTTCGGTATTCTGGCACGCCATAACATCTCGGTAGATTTAATTACCACATCCGAAGTCAGCGTGGCGCTGACGCTGGATACCACCGGTTCGACCTCCACCGGGGATACACTGTTAACACAGTCTCTGCTGATGGAACTGTCTGCCCTGTGTCGGGTTGAAGTGGAAGAAGGCCTGGCGCTGGTGGCGCTGATTGGCAACGACCTTTCCAAAGCCTGTGGCGTGGGTAAAGAGGTGTTCGGCGTACTGGAGCCGTTCAACATCCGCATGATTTGCTACGGCGCGTCCAGCCATAACCTGTGCTTCCTGGTGCCTGGTACCGAAGCCGAACAGGTGGTACAGAAGCTGCACCATAATTTGTTTGAGTGAGTAGATGCCAACGCCCGATGGCTCTTGTACCATCGGGCGTTTTCACCGCATCACCGTTTCATATAACAATCTGTCCAGTTCTCTGACATCACCCTCCCGACTATCCGGTAACGTCGGCGGAATCTCTCCTCTTTTCAGTTCGGCGCGGATAAACGCATGCAACAGTGGACGGCGCGGACCATACTCCGCTTCTCCCGCGCACTGCTTGCGTTCCAGCAGTTCATCAATTTCCTGACGCAACGGCGCATCCAGTTCACTTCCCGCCAGCAGGTCGGCAAAACGCATCGGTGGTACACCTTTCCCCGCTTCGACCCACCGCACAGCCAGCAGCGGGCGCAGAACATAGAAGTATTTTTTCAGCCGTACGTCGTCACCCTGCAGATAGCCACGGAAGTTTTTCCGCGCCATCGAATAGTAGTGCCAACGAGCACGTAGTGGAGAAAACCATTTAGGCACCAACGCTTTCAGCGCTGACACGGTCACTTCATCCTGCTGATAGACCACTGGAGAATCCAGCCACTCGATAAGCGTAGGGTTTGCGCCTTTCAGTAACCCCAGCGCCTTGCGCCATTCCCAGCCGCAGACGTCCAGCTCATCATCTATCGGCAACTCGATAACATCTCGTAGCGCCTCGACCCGCAGATACCACTCGGGCGGATGAACATAGATAAATCGCACGTCATAGTCGCTGTCCGGCGAGGCAAATCCCCAGCCGCGGCTGCCGGATTCACAGGCATACAGCACCCTGACGCCATAGCGCTGCTCTACCTCTTTTAGCTGGCGCAATACCCTTTCGCGCATCGCGCCGTCCACTGTGTTGTAGCTCATTATTCTTATCCTTTTATGTTCACAAGGCCGTGCAGTACCTGGTCGAGGCCACCAAACACCGAGATTTTATCGATACGTTCAGCGACTCTTTCGAGGGTTTCCAGCTCTTTTAAGCGCAGCGCCACCGGGTTGTTTTCCATTACTTTCGCAGTATTCAACAGCGATCGCGTCGCGGCAGTCTCTTCACGACGGCGGATAACGTTGGCCTGAGCGGATTTCTCAGCTTCAACCAGTTGGGACAAAATGGCTTTCATATCTCCCGGCAGGACAATATCTTTCACGCCGAGCGAAGCCACCTCAATACCAAACGGCGTCATTCGGGCTTTCACCTGTGCGCTCACCACCTCATCGATCACCTGCTTATCTTCCAGCAGTTCGTCCAGCGTGCGCGTTCCCACCGCTTCACGCAGCGCAAACTGTAACTCGCGGTAAAGGTGGTCCAGCGGTTTGGTCAGTTGACCAAAAGCCTGCAACACATCGCTATAACGCCAGTTTGCGGCCAGATTTAATCGCAGATTGACCTTATCTTTGGTCAGGATCTCTTGCCCGCCGACCTCCAGCACCTGTAAACGGGTATCAACAACTTCAGCTTCAATCAGATGGTTTATCTTCCAGTATGCGGTCAAACCCGGCGGTAACAGCGCCTGGGTTTCGCCATCAATTTTCAGCACACCAACGTGCCACGCAGGAACTTGCACCGTTAAGATGGCTTCACGACCTTTCACCGTACCGTTACGTCGTGGCTGTAATACCGCATTCATCACCTCAACCGGTACCAAAACCTGACGAGTATCCATGCGAACCAGCGTCAGCGCTTCCTCTGCACGCCAGTACAGACGGCGCGTGGCAGGTGGGCAGATCTCCTGTAAAACACCGTTGACATACAACGCTCCGGCTTCGGTATCCGTCGTATCAACAACCAGGCAGTAACGCTCTACCCATGCAGGCTGGAAACGACGCAAATACTCCGCCAGCGCTTGCGGTACCTCGCTACCATCCCTATTAACGATCAGCACTTCAGGGGCGTTAAACCACGGCAAACGGTGCTGCCCAGACTCCAGCGTCTGATAGTAATCGCCCTCGCGGGATAAAAGACCTAACTGCCCTTTTTGTATCGTGATTTTCTTAGCCATTTTATTATTCCTTTATGTCGTTCAGGTGCGGGTGCAGGGGCGAAGCGGCAGGGGAATTCCCTTTTGCCTGTCGCACGGCATCTTTACCGGCAGCCTGTTCTGGAGCGTGCTAACTGCGCATCGCTCCGTTTTATTTCTATGATTAACAACCAGTTTTCATTCGGAGGATGAAATTGGGAATCGAACCCACTGTGTGTCATCGGCTGACGGAACACTTCTGGAAAACAGCCTGTACCGTTCCTGACGTGCCGGCGAGGTTTAACCCCCTGCGTTTTCAGCGTGATTGACGTAAGAGTTATTGCCAGAAGCGTGCCAAAAAGAAAAATACGTGAATTAAATTTTTAACTCATTGATTAACAATCATTTTATTTTACGCACTTAGATTAAAGATTGCCGTGGCGAAGATATTTTCTTATCTTTTTATATCGACATTTATCTTTTTGGATAAACCATGAAAAAGCGGCGGGTTGTAATTGGCGTACTGGGTACGGTGCTGGACAAGCGCGGTAAACGCGCTAATCGATTTAAAAAGTGGCGACCCACGGTTGGATTGTGCCAACAGCCTGATCTCCCTGTCGACAGACTGGAACTGCTGCACCAGCCACGCGATGAGAGCATGGCGCAAAGGTTGATTGAAGACGTCGCGCTGCTCTCACCTGACACCGAAGTACGCCCACATGCCGTGACTATTAACGACCCCTGGGATTTTGAAGAGGTCTACGCCGCTTTCCTCGACTTCGCCACCCACTACTGCTTTGATACGGATAATGAAGAGTATCTGGTGCACATCACCACCGGGACGCACGTCGCGCAGATCTGCTGGTTTCTGCTGACGGAAGCCCGCTACCTGCCCGCCAGCCTGCTACAAACCAGCCCGGCACCAGCCGGTTCATCGGACGAAGCCGTCGCCGCTGGCGTCTGCTCGGTTATCGATCTCGATTTAAGCCGCTATGCCACGCTCACCAGTCGTTTTCAGCGCGAACAGCAGCAGTCTGTCTCCTTTCTGAAGGACGGGATTGATACGCGCAACGCCACCTTCAATAAACTGATCGATCGCATTGAGCGTGTAGCATTACGTTCGACCGACCCGATCCTGCTCACCGGCCCCACCGGTGCGGGTAAATCCTTCCTGGCGAAACGTATTTTTCAGCTACGCCAGTCGAGGCATCTGGTGGCAGGGAAACTGGTCGCCGTCAACTGCGCAACCCTGCGTGGCGACAATGCGATGTCTACGTTGTTCGGTCACGTGAAAGGGGCGTTTACCGGCGCACTCACGGCGCGCAGCGGACTGCTGCGTGAAGCGGATGGCGGCGTGCTGTTCCTTGATGAGATAGCCGAGTTAGGGCTGGACGAGCAGGCCATGCTGCTAAAAGCGATAGAGGAAAAAACCTTTTTCCCGTTTGGATCGGACAAAGAAGTACACAGCGATTTTCAACTGATAGCCGGAACCCATCGCGACATGCAGCAATGGGTCGCTGAAGGCCGTTTTCGCGAAGATCTCTATGCACGTATCAATATGTGGAGCTTCGCCCTGCCCGGTCTGGCGCAGCGGCGGGAAGATATCGCCCCGAACATCGAGTATGAGCTACACCGTTTTTCCAGCCGTAAACAGATGCAGATCCGTTTCGACAAAGAGGCTCGCGTTTGTTATCTGGCATTTGCCTGTTCCCCACAGGCGCAGTGGCGCGGCAATTTTCGCGAGCTAAGTTCATCCATCGCGCGAATGGCGACACTTGCCGAACAGGGGCGCATCACCTTATCCCTTGTCGAAGAAGAAATTGCGCTGTTAAAGGAGAGTTGGCAGATTGTCGCTTCGCAACCTGAACTGAACATGGACATAGACCTGTTCGATCGCCGCCAGTTAGAAACGGTGTTGGAAGTGTGCCGCCGCAGCGCGTCGCTGTCGGAGGCGGGGCGCGAACTGTTTGCCGTCTCACGGCAGAAGAAAGCCAATCCTAACGATGCAGACCGCCTGCGCAAATATCTCGCCCGCTTCGGACTGAGCTGGGAAAACGTTCGCAGCGGAACATAAACATAATTTGTTTGAATAATATTTCATCACGCGATAAACAATAACTATAGCCGGGCTCGAACCCGGCTTTTTATAACAACACAACACATTTCAATCGCAAGGAATATAACATGCTCGCTACTCTCACGCGGCTGTTCCCGTTATGGGCGCTGCTGCTCTCTGTGATTGCGTATTACACGCCCACCACCTTTACGCCTGTCGGGCCATTCGTGCCGTCGTTACTGATGCTGATCATGTTCGGCATGGGCGTTCACCTGAAGGTGGACGACTTTAAACGCGTACTCTCACGTCCAGCCCCCGTCGCGGCGGGTATTTTCCTGCACTATCTGGTGATGCCGCTCGCCGCATGGATTTTAGCGCTGGCATTTAATATGCCGCCGGAATTATCCGCAGGGATGGTGCTGGTCGGTAGCGTCGCCAGCGGAACGGCATCAAACGTCATGATCTATCTGGCAAAAGGCGATGTGGCACTCTCTGTGACTATTTCATCGGTTTCAACGCTGGTCGGCGTTGTCGCCACACCGCTGCTGACACGGCTGTATGTCGATGCGCATATCCAGGTCGATGTGATGGGTATGTTGCTGAGTATCCTGCAGATCGTGGTCATTCCGATTGCGTTGGGATTGGTCATTCACCACCTGTTCCCACGCGTCGTAAAAGCCGTGGAACCCTATCTGCCCGCATTTTCTATGGTGTGCATTCTGGCAATCATCAGCGCCGTCGTGGCGGGTTCTGCCTCGCACATTGCGTCGGTCGGCTTTGTGGTGATTATCGCCGTAATCCTGCATAACACCATTGGCCTGCTCGGCGGCTACTGGGGCGGAAAACTGTTTGGTTTCGACGAGTCAACCTGCCGGACGTTGGCTATCGAAGTGGGCATGCAGAATTCAGGACTTGCCGCTGCGCTGGGCAAGATCTACTTTGGCCCGCTTGCCGCCCTGCCCGGCGCGTTGTTCTCCGTCTGGCACAACCTTTCCGGTTCGCTGCTGGCTGGCTACTGGTCCGGTAAGCCGATTGAAGAGAAACCACACGCAGTAAAACAACACTAATCTTCATAAATGGAGGAGGCATCCTCCATTTCTCCCTACCTGCATTTGAACCCCATCACAAAACAACAAACATCAACACAAAACAAAATAATTATTTAATTGTTATATTTCAATCAAATATACAAATAAACCTGTTTCAAACCCCAAATTAATCATTTTTAGAATGTTGATTTAGTTTGTTTTAATTGGGAATATGATTCCACTACAACACAGATAAACCCTTACCCTATCTTCGAGGCCGCTATGAAAAAAATTGCGATTATTGGAAGCAGTGGAGGCAACCTCTACAACCTGGGTGGTGCCGAACCAGAAAAGCTACTCCAGGAAATTTACCAGCAGTGCGAAGCCGCAGGTGTGGAAGTTGCCGCTGTGCAGTTCATTGCGGCAGAGGCCTCAATGGACGCTGCCAAACCTCACACACCAGCGTCTGTATTTGCACTAACCACAGAAAACCAACAAAAACCACAAAGGATATTTCAGGGCAAACTTTCAGAAGTGAACGACTCGGTAGTTGAGAGCGATTTCAGGATTGCTGAGATGATCCGTAACGGTGAGATCGACGGGATCATCGTGATGAGCGCCGATCCGGTGAAGGCCAACCAGGCAGTCTTTGCCGCCGCTGTTGAGATGAAAACACCGATTGTTGGCACCGGCGGAACCTCAATGGCGCTAGTGGCGGCAAAAGGGGCAAATGTCGTCGCAACCTCGGGCACGACGGGAACCACCAGCCGAACCCGCGCAGTCTCCTTCATCGCATCACTGTGTAAGCACTGGGGCGTTAAATATAAACCACAGTTGGGCAGCGCTTCTCCTTCACAGGGCGGTTCTGGAAAAAGCCTGCTTAAGCGCTTCAATATTCGCAGCATTATGATCCCTGCGCTGCCGGGCTTTATCGCCATGGCAATCGTGCTCGCACTCAGTCACATTCCGGGCCTGGAAAAACTCAACGATATCTTTGAAATTCTACTGAAGGGCCTGCCGGTTTTAGTTGCGGTTCTCGCAGCAAAACAGATTTCGGAACTGGATGAAGTCTCAATTGTTGCTGGGGTGGTCGCCGGAGTACTTTCCGTAGAAGGCGGTCTGATTGGAGGGATCATCGGTGGTTTGATGGCCGGGATTTTCGTTCGTTGGCTGTTTGAATTATGCCTGAATTGGCGCTTTCCGATGACCACCGTCAACATTGTAGCGGGTGGGATCTCGGGCCTGGCCGCTGGGTTAATCATGCACTATCTGCTGAGTCCGCTGGCGCTGTCAGCAGGTAATTACATCAAACTGGCTATCGAAAGCACGCTGGCCTTCAGCCCTATTCTTGCCGGCCTGCTGGCTGGGTTGGTTATCTGGCCAGCTATTCTGGGGGGAGTCTATCACGCAGTCATTCTGCCGCTGGTGCTTCTGGAAATGGAAAAATCCGGCGTCAGCTTCCTCGGTGCTGTCGATATGGTGGGCCTGGTGATGGTTGCTGCAGGTATCAACCTGGCTAACGTCATCGCACCACGAGAAAAAAGCGAAGCAGCCGTCGCGACGCCCGGCCTGCTTATCAACCTCGGCTTTGGGACCTTCGTTGAATCGGCCTATCCGTTCATGTTTGCCAACAAAATTGTCTTTGGTTCAGCGATCGTTTGGGCCGGTCTGGGCGGCATGATGCTGGGTTTCTTTAACGTCAAAGGCGTGGCTTATGTCCCTGCATTTGCCTCTCCGTTCTTATCCAGCAATGCGCTGCAAATGGCGATTGTTATGGTTACCGTCATGGGCCTGACCTGTATTTCCACCATTATTGCCAACCGTTTTAAGGCTGTCGCACAGAAAGAATCTACCGCGTCAGCCCATTAATTAATGCACCAACATCAGAGGTACACCATGTTTAAAGGCGATATGAATAAAAAACGCGCTAAAGCGTTACAGAAAGTGAAAGATGCCATCACGCTGCACGGCGGGCAAACCATCCTCAGCACAGGGATAACTGGCGACGATGCGCGTCTGGCAAAAGCAGTATGTGAGGCGGGCGTTAAGCTGCTCGAACCGAACCATCCCGCACTGGCGTTAGCGCGTGGGCATAAGGGGGTGAGCAACATGCACGCGGCGGAACAAATCCGCCACGAAATTACTAACAGCCAGATGGCCGAAGCAGTACATGGCGTACGTAATGTGGTCCCTGACGATATCTTCATTACCGTCGGTATCGCAGGTGGCTTTACCGAAACGTTACCAGTCCCGCTCACGGAAGCAGAGATACTGGAGATTGCCCGTGCTGGTGCCGATGGCTTACACACCCATAAATCCGACTGGGACGATCTACAGGACATCGTTAATCTCGCCCATCAGTATGGCCTGACCGTTGATGCTTATATTGGTCACCCGGATGACCTGCATACCTTCGGTATTCCTGCACGCACTCCGGAAGAGGTCGCCAGCGTAGCAAAACGGATGCAGGAAATTGGCGTCGACATGATTGGTTTAATGACCGGTATGAGCTACGAAGGCGTAGCCGCAGGTGATATTCCGCAAGCCATTAAAGATCGCCTGTGGGCACTGGTCGGCGCGGTAAGCGTGCCGACGCTGGCGGAAGGCGGAATTAACCTCGCCAATGCCAAAGCGTTTAAGGATACCGGGGTCAATATTCTGGTCGTCGGTACGGCAATCGACAATATGGTCTGCAACGCCGCCAAAGAGGCTGTCACACCGTTTATTGCGCATTGATATTAAGGGAAAAGAAGCATGTTACTGGTCACCGATCTGGATGGAACACTACTGACTTCGCAAAAGACAATCAGTCCACGCACACGTCAGGCACTCATTGATTTCCACCAGCGCGGTGGCCTGCTGGCCGCTTGTTCTGCCAGACCGGTCTCCTCTATGATGCGCCTGCTACAGCAGCAGCAGGTTGATGCACTGTTTGGTTGGTGCGCAGGCTTCAACGGAGGTCAGATTCTCGAGATGGCGCAGCAGCGCAATATCCATACTGCAGCGCTCTCTTGTATGAATCTTCGGGATATTGACCGACATATTGCGCTTTCCCTCTGTCCTCATCACTTTTTTAGCGCCGATGCTATTTATCATCGTTGCGACCAACAGGTAGCGCCATGGACAACTTATGAAGCCCGTTTATTTGAATTACCACTTATTTCGGCAGCACCTGGAAATATTTTAAACCGGCATGATATTTATAAAATCACACTCGTTACTGAGCAGTTAAAAATAAATTCACTGTGTGCAGAAGTGAATAATAAATTACCTTATGGCTATACAGCGACTATCACTGGGGAGAATTACATTGATATCCAACGTAGCGAAATAAATAAAGGTTATGCTATTAGCATGTTAATGCGCCAGTTAAATATAACAGCAGAAAAGGTTGCGGCGATTGGCGACCAGCAAAACGATATCAGTATGTTTTCCGCCGCCGGCATTGGTATTGCAATGGGGAATGCGCCAGAGGCAGTAAAACAACAAGCCAGCTATGTGACGGCCTCTAATGATGATGAGGGTATTGTCTGTGCGTTGGAGTGGTTGCGTTGCTCTGCACATCCAGTTACCATGCGCCAAAGCACGACGTTGGCGGAAAATAATGAACCCGATTAAAAGAAGAAAACATATCCTCGATGAATTAAATAAATTCGGTGAAGTGACGGTTATCAAATTATCGGAAACGCTAAAAGTCACATCAGAGACCATTCGCCGCGATCTCTCCATCCTGGAGTCTGAAGGGCAAATTACCAAGATTCACGGTGGAGCCGTCAAGAAGCAGGTTGTTCAGGAAGATGAATTTGGCGCGCGGATTGATATACACCGCGAAGAAAAAATGGCAATTGGTAAACTTGCCGCCGGGATGGTCAGCGAGCACGACACTCTATTCATTGATTCCTGCACAACCAATCTTATTCTGGCCGAACAATTACCTCCTCTGGCCTATTCCGTTATTACTAATTCAGCCTTGATTGCCGATAAAATCAAAGAACATAATCTCAAAGCGCGCGTTTATGTATTAGGTGGTGAATATGACTACCATTTCCGCGCCAATCTCGGCGTCTCCGTTTGTCAGCAAATAAACACTATTCACGCAGATATCTGCTTCATCGGCGCGGGTGGTATTTCACCTCAACATGGTGTGCTGGTGAAAAGCTTCGATGAAGCCTATGTTGCCAAATCAATGATTGCTATGAGTAAAAAGTCGGTAATTCTTGCCGACCATACAAAATTTGGCCAGGACGGTGTGATGTGTATCGCCACATTAAAAGAGATCGATAACATCATCACAGACAAGCGATTCAGAACAACGGGCTATACACAGCAGGACTTTGCCGGAAAATTACGTATTGCTGAATAATACAATACATGACGCTATCAGCAGGTTCTGGATTACCGTACACTGAGGATATCGGCTAACAGAGGGCACCCATATGGCACTCCCCCGCATTACCCAAAAAGAGATGACCGAACGCGAACAGCGTGAACTGAAAACGCTGCTCGACCGCGCGCGCATTGCGCATGGTCGCCTGCTGACCAACGCAGAAACCAACAGCATCAAGAAAGAGTACATCGATAAACTGATGGCCTTGCGCGAAGCGGAAGCGAAAAAAGCCCGCCAGTTGAAGAAAAAGCAGGCTTATAAACCGGATGCGGAAGCATCGTTTTCCTGGTCAGCAAATACGCCAACGCGCGGCAGACGTTAACGCCCTTTCTTCTTACGCCCCGGCGAGGTAAAACGCTTACCGTTTGCCGCCGGGCGCGATTTCTCTTTCTCCGCCGATTTTTCGATTTTCACTACCGGGCGCTTAATGCCTGCGGTTTTGGGCTTCGCTTTCGCCTTCGGTTTGGCTTCTGAGGACGAGTTCTCAATCAGCTTGAACAGATCGATCAGTTCGTCATCCGTCAGGTCGCGCCATTCACCCAGCGGCAGACCGGACAAACCAACGTTCATGATACGCGTACGCTCAAGTTTGGTAACTTCATAGCCAAAGTGTTCGCACATACGACGGATCTGACGGTTCAGCCCCTGAATCAGCGTAATGCGAAACACAAACGGCGCTTCTTTCTTCACCTTACATTTTTTGGTGACGGTGCCG
The DNA here is from genome assembly GCF_030334595.1 of Citrobacter sp. Ce104. NCBI lineage: Bacteria > Pseudomonadati > Pseudomonadota > Gammaproteobacteria > Enterobacterales > Enterobacteriaceae > Citrobacter > Citrobacter sp. Ce104. The sequence goes on along the minus strand of NZ_JAOWDP010000016.1, from coordinate 23,981 downwards.
AGGATTGGCACACCGGCCCCCATCCCACGGATAAAATCATCAGTGACCGGCTTATCTACCGTCACCAGATACTCTTTTTCGTGATCGTTACCGGCACGCAGGATTTTATTCACCAGGTCGCCGTGGTTGGTCAGAAAGATAAGTCCCTGAGAATCTTTGTCCAGACGACCGATTGGGAACACGCGCTTGCTGTGATTGACGAAATCAACAATGTTGTCGCGCTCGCTGTCTTCGGTGGTGCTGACAATCCCTACCGGCTTATTCAGCGCGATAAAAACCAGATCTTCCGCTTCACGCGGCTCAATCAACCGACCATTTACTTTTACGACGTCGCCAGGCATCACCTGATCGCCAATGGTGGCGCGTTTGCCATTCAGGAAGACATTCCCTTGTTCGATAAAGCGATCCGCCTCGCGACGCGAGCAGATTCCGCTTTCACTGATGTATTTGTTTAATCGGATAGATGAGTCGGGCAGCATAGTTTCTCCTGTATACACTTCATCCTTCAAGCTGTCTCTGCGTTGGCTGCCCTCACTCACCCAGGTCGCATAGCAATCTATGCTCCCAGGGATTCGCTCCCTTGCCGCCTTGGTACAACTTGAATGACTTTGTGTATTAAAAGCGAAATATACCCTACCTTGTGGGCGATAAAAAATAATCGTGTTCGAATGCCCGAGCGCTATTTGTGATCCGCCCCGCCTTTTGACACAAAAGTGTCAGTGATCCATATCTGCAATTTTGTTGAATGAAAACAAGCAGAATCAAGACATTAGAGCAACAAGCACATATGTGCCAAAGACGCGCAATCACCACATCAAATGTGCAGCACAATCGGTCAGTTATTGACGCTGAAATAAGTGAAAATAGCTTTGAGATGTGAAACAGATGGGGTTATATCAGATCAAGAAGGCAATTTCGTGATTTGCACAAATGTGCAGGAGCCCCAAAATGGCGATGGAAAACAGCGATGATATCCGCCTGATCGTAAAAATCGCGCAGCTTTATTACGAGCAGGATATGACACAAGCGCAAATCGCCCGCGAGCTGGGGATTTACCGCACCACGATCAGTCGGTTACTAAAACGTGGCCGCGAGCAGGGTATCGTCACCATCGCCATTAATTACGACTACAACGAAAATCTGTGGCTGGAACAGCAGCTAAAACAAAAATTTGGCCTGAAAGAAGCGGTCGTAGTCTCCTGCGACAGCGAACAGGAAGATGAACAACTTAATATGATGGGCGTGCATGGCGCACAGTTACTGGAACGCTTACTGGAGCCCGGCGACATTATTGGTTTTTCATGGGGTCGCGCGGTACGGGGATTGGTTGAAGGATTATCCCCGGCCAACCAGTCACGCCAGCTTATCTGTGTGCCGATTATCGGCGGACCGTCCGGCAAACTTGAAAGCCGCTACCACGTCAATACGCTGACCTACGGCGCCGCGGCAAAGCTCAAGGGGGAATCGCACCTGGCCGATTTTCCGGCGCTGCTGGAAAACTCGCTGATCCGTAACGGTATTATGCAGTCCCGGCACTTTAAATCGATTTCCGCCTACTGGGATAATCTGGACGTCGCGCTGGTCGGAATTGGGTCTCCGGCAATACGCGATGGTGCCAACTGGCACGCTTTTTACGGCAGTGAAGAGAGTGATGACCTGCATGCCCGCCATGTGGCCGGAGACATTTGCTCGCGCTTTTACGATATCAACGGTGTAACCGTAGAGACCAGGATGAGTGAAAAGACGCTCTCCATCGAAACCAATAAATTAAAACAGGCACGTTACTCCATTGGCATTGCAATGGGTGAAGAAAAATACACTGGGATATTAGGCGCATTACGTGGGAATTATATTAACTGTTTAGTCACCAACAGCCATACCGCTGAATTATTGTTGAAGTAAATATATTTGAATTGATCCTGCCATAATTAATTTTATGTGGGATCCCCTTATCTGAAACTGGGAGTTTATTATGCAAACATGGTTAAATCTGCAAGACAAAGTCATTATTGTTACCGGTGGTGCATCCGGAATTGGTCTGGCCATTGTCGAGGAGTTATTAGCGCAAGGCGCAAATGTGCAAATGGCAGATATTCATAGTGGCGAAGGTAAATATGAAAACCATAGCGGATATCATTTCTGGCCAACGGATATTTCCAGCGCTAAAGAGGTTAATCATACTGTTACTGAAATTATCCAACGCTACGGGCGTATTGATGGACTGGTAAATAATGCTGGCGTTAACTTCCCGCGGCTACTGGTCGATGAAAAAGCACCCGCCGGGCAATACGAACTGAACGAAGCTGCTTTTGAAAAAATGGTTAATATCAACCAGAAAGGTGTGTTCTTAATGTCGCAAGCGGCGGCACGCCAAATGGTAAAACAGCATAACGGCGTGATTGTGAATGTCTCTTCAGAAAGCGGACTGGAAGGCTCAGAGGGCCAAAGCTGCTATGCCGCCACTAAAGCCGCGTTGAACAGCTTTACCCGCTCCTGGTCGAAAGAGTTGGGCAAACACGGCATTCGTGTGGTTGGCATAGCACCTGGCATTCTGGAAAAAACCGGTTTGCGCACCCCCGAATATGAAGAAGCGCTGGCCTGGACCCGCAACATCACCGTCGAACAACTGCGTGAGGGTTATACCAGGAACGCGATCCCGATTGGTCGCTCAGGACGTTTAAGCGAAGTCGCTGATTTTGTTTGTTATCTCCTCTCAGAGCGCGCCAGTTATATCACCGGAGTAACCACTAACATTGCGGGCGGAAAAACGCGCGGCTAAGGAGGTTTTATGGTCAATGCAATCTTCTGCGCTCACGGCAATCTGGCCTGCGCCATGCTGGAATCGGTACAGATGGTCTACGGCGATGCCAACGTCGAAGCCGTGGCATTTGTCCCTGGGGAGAACGCCAGCAACATCGTGGAAAAACTGAAAAAGTTAGTAAGCGTTCACACTGGAGATGAATGGCTGATTGCCGTCGATCTGCAGTGTGGCAGTCCCTGGAATGCTGCCGCTACGCTGGCAATGCAAAATCCCGCTATTCGGGTTATTAGCGGGTTGTCGCTGCCATTGGCGCTGGAACTGGTAGACAACCAAAGCAGTATGAATGTGGATGAACTGTGTGAACACCTGACGACCATTGCTCAACAAACCTGTGTCGTCTGGCAACATCTGGAAACGACCGAAGAGGATTTCTGATGAACATTACCCTTGCTCGTATTGATGACCGTTTGATTCACGGTCAGGTCACCACCGTCTGGTCGAAGGTGGCGAATGCCCAACGAATTATTATCTGCAATGACGACGTTTATAACGATGAAGTACGTCGAACATTATTACGTCAGGCCGCCCCGCCCGGAATGAAGGTTAACGTCGTTAATCTCGAAAAAGCAGTCGCTGTTTACCATAACCCGCAATATCAGAGCGAAACCGTGTTTTATCTGTTTACCCGCCCGCAGGATGCTTTAGCAATGGTAAAACAAGGGGTAAAAATCGCCACGTTAAATATTGGCGGCATGGCCTGGCGACCGGGTAAAAAACAATTAACCAAAGCGGTCTCTTTAGATGATGACGATATCAAAGCTTTTCGTGAGTTAGATAAATTGGGGGTTACGCTGGATTTACGCGTCGTCGCATCGGATCCATCAGTTAATATCCTTGAAAAAATAAAAGAACAATCGCTCGCTGAATAAATAAAAATGCCTGTGTATTTATGCTTTAACAGGCAGGGATGATCACATTCACAAGGTGACATATTATGGAAATAAGTACCCTACAAATTATCGCCATATTTATATTTTCCTGTATTGCCGGAATGGGCAGCGTGTTGGATGAGTTCCAGACCCACCGTCCGCTTATTGCTTGTACCGTTATCGGGCTGATCCTCGGTGATTTAAAAACCGGGATTATGCTCGGCGGCACGCTGGAGTTAATTGCTCTGGGTTGGATGAACGTCGGCGCAGCGCAGTCTCCCGATTCAGCGCTCGCCAGTATTATCTCCGCTATTCTGGTTATCGTCGGTCAGCAAAGCATTGCTACCGGTATCGCCATCGCCCTGCCCGTCGCGGCGGCAGGTCAGGTACTGACGGTATTCGCCCGTACCATCACCGTGGTGTTCCAGCACGCGGCGGATAAAGCAGCCGAAGACGCCCGCTTTCGCACCATCGACATGCTGCACGTTTCCGCTCTCGGCGTACAGGCGCTGCGCGTTGCCATTCCTGCATTAATCGTCTCGCTGTTTGTCAGCGCGGATATGGTCAGCAGCATGCTCAACGCCATTCCGGAATTCGTCACCCGCGGATTGCAGATTGCTGGCGGCTTTATCGTGGTGGTCGGTTACGCCATGGTGCTGCGCATGATGGGCGTGAAGTACCTGATGCCCTTCTTCTTCCTCGGATTTATTGCCGGAGGGTATCTCGATTTGAGTCTGCTGGCTTTCGGTGGCGTGGGCGTGATCATCGCGCTGGTCTACATCCAGTTAAACCCACAGTGGCGTAAAGCCGAACCGCAGGCGCAACCCGCCTCTTCCCATGCTCTCGACCAGCTTGATGACTAATGGAGCCAGCCATGGAACAGAAAAAACTGACCAAATCCGACCTGTTTAGCATGTTTGTTCGCTCCAACCTGCAACAGGCATCATTCAACTTTGAACGTATTCATGGGCTGGGCTTTTGCTACGACATGATCCCTGCCATCAAGCGCCTGTATCCACTGAAAGAGGACCAGGTTGCGGCACTCAAACGACACCTGGTGTTCTTCAATACCACACCTGCCGTTTGCGGCCCGGTAATTGGCGTGACCGCCGCGATGGAAGAAGCTCGCGCCAACGGCGCGGAAATTGACGATGGTGCAATCAATGGCATCAAAGTTGGGCTGATGGGTCCGCTGGCCGGCGTCGGCGATCCGCTGGTATGGGGAACGCTGCGCCCGATTACCGCCGCGCTCGGCGCATCGCTGGCACTGTCCGGTAACATTCTCGGCCCGCTATTGTTCTTCTTTATTTTCAATGCAGTACGTCTGGCAATGAAGTGGTACGGCTTACAGCTTGGCTTTCGTAAAGGGGTCAACATCGTTAGCGACATGGGCGGCAACCTGCTGCAAAAGTTGACCGAAGGCGCATCAATTCTTGGCCTGTTTGTCATGGGGGTGCTGGTCACCAAATGGACCAGCATCAACGTACCACTGGTGGTATCGCAAACGCCTGGCACAGACGGTACCACCGTCACCATGACCGTGCAGAACATTCTCGACCAACTCTGCCCCGGCATGCTGGCGCTGGGTCTGACGCTGCTGATGGTGCGGCTACTCAACAAGAAAATTAATCCGGTGTGGCTGATCTTCGCCTTGTTTGCGCTGGGGATTATCGGTAACGCGCTGGGCTTCCTGTCCTGATTTTTCCGCCCCGGCGATGCTGGGGCTACTTCAACAAATTGTCCTCGAAAGAGGAAGAGGTGGTAACAATGCAAACAACAACAGCTTTACGCCTTTATGGTAAACGCGATCTGCGCCTGGAAACCTTCGATCTTCCTGAAATGCAGGATGATGAAATTCTTGCTTCCGTCATAACCGACAGCCTTTGCCTTTCTTCCTGGAAAGAGGCTAATCAGGGTGAGAACCACAAAAAAGTGCCAGACGATGTGGCCACCAACCCGATCATTATCGGCCACGAATTCTGCGGCGATATTATTGCCGTGGGGAAAAAATGGCAGCACAAGTTTCAGCCCGGCCAACGCTATGTCATTCAGGCTAACCTGCAACTGCCGGATCGCCCGGACTGTCCCGGCTACTCCTTCCCGTGGGTAGGCGGTGAAGCCACGCACGTCATCATTCCTGATGAAGTCATGGAGCAGGACTGCTTGTTGGCTTACGAAGGCGAAACCTATTTTGAAGGTTCATTGGTTGAGCCACTGTCCTGCGTGATTGGCGCATTCAACGCCAACTATCACCTGCAGGAAGGCACTTATAACCATAAGATGGGCATTCGTCCGCAGGGGCGTACGTTAATCCTCGGCGGCACTGGGCCAATGGGACTACTGGCGATCGACTACGCGCTGCATGGTCCGGTTAACCCGGCGCTGCTGGTAGTGACCGACACCAATAACGACAAGTTGAGCTACGCCCGCAAGCACTATCCGTCAGAGCCACAAACGTTGATCCACTACCTTCACGCCCAGGATGCAGCTTATGACACATTGATGGCATTGAGCGGCGGCCATGGGTTTGACGACATCTTTGTATTTGTACCCAACGAAGAGCTGGTCACGCTGGCCTCTTCCCTGCTGGCTGCCGATGGCTGCATGAACTTCTTTGCGGGTCCGCAGGATAAGCAGTTTAGCGCGCCGATTAACTTCTACGACGTGCACTACGCCTTTACCCATTATGTTGGGACATCTGGCGGCAATACCGACGATATGCGCACGGCGGTAAAACTGATCGAAGAGAAGAAGGTTCAGGCCGCAAAAGTGGTGACGCACATTCTGGGGCTGAATGCGGCTGGTGAGACAACGCTGGAACTGCCAAAAGTCGGTGGCGGGAAAAAACTGGTCTACACCGGCAAAGCCTTTCCGTTAACCGCGCTCACCCAGATTGATGATCCAGCCCTGCGTGACATCCTGGAACGCCATCAGGGGATTTGGTCGCAGGAAGCCGAACAGTACATATTGTCTCACGCCGAGGAAATTTAACATGATTAACCGCGACACCCAGTTGTGCATGTCGCTTGCCGGCCGACCCGGCAACTTCGGCACACGTTTTCACAACTATCTGTATGAAAAGTTGGGGTTAAATTTTATCTACAAAGCCTTTACTACGCAGGATATTGAGGCCGCGGTGAAAGGCGTTCGCGCGCTAGGCATCCGCGGCTGCGCGGTATCGATGCCGTTTAAAGAGAGCTGCATGCCGTTTCTGGATGCCATCGATCCTTCCGCAAAAGTCATTGACTCCGTCAACACCATCGTCAATGACAACGGTAAGCTGACAGGATTTAACACCGACTATATTGCGGTAAAAAGCCTGATTGCCAGCCACCAGCTTGATACCCACGCACGCGTCATGATCCGCGGCAGCGGTGGAATGGGTAAAGCGGTTATCGCCGCGTTTCTCGATGCCGGTTTTCGCGATGTTATCGTCGCCGCCCGCAATCGTGAGAGCGGCCCGGCGCTGGCAAAACAGTACGGTTTCCAGTGGCAGCCTCAGCCGGAAGGGATTACCTGCGATATTCTGGTCAACGTGACGCCCGTCGGCATGGCTGGCGGTAAAGAGAGCGATGAACTGGCCTACAGCGAAGCAATGGTCGCTGCCGCCAGCGTGGTGTTTGACGTCGTCGCCCTGCCGCCAGAAACACCGGTGATTAAACTGGCACAGCAATTAGGTAAAAAGACCATCAGCGGTGCAGAGGTGATTGCCTTACAGGCCGTGGAGCAGTTCGCCATGTACACCGGCGTACGCCCGGATGACGCGCTAATCGCCGAAGCGGCAGAATTTGCGCGGGCGGGGTAAAAAAGCAGGAACAGAGCGCCAGGGATGGGCGCTCTGTTTATTTTAGGTACTATGCAACAGCAAACAATTGCTGGTCAGCTTTCACTTCCAACTGCGCCAACGCGGGAATCAACTGGCTGATGTAATGTTGTGGTTAGACGCCCTGATCGTGTTCCCGCACTTTCGGGGCGTTGTCATGTTTGGTGTGTGAGAGTAATGTGTCATCACACATACTCACACTACTCTTGTATAATTAAGGTGTCAACACACATGAACGAAAGAAGAGGCAATCCCCCGTTTCAATTCCGTCTGGATCCGGAACTGCGCAAAGCGATGGAAGAAGCACAACGGCAGGATGGCGATGAATCGTTGGCAGCCTGGATTAAACGAGTGATTAGAAAAGAGCTGAAACAGAAAGGGATCGAAGTGTAAGAGGCAGTACTTTATATCGCTTTTCTGAAGGTCTGTTTAGAGCGAGAAGCGGACGTTTGGCTTGCTACCAAAACAATGGTGAGCATATCAACGAGCTGTACATAAAGGACATCAAGTTCATTATGTACAGGCTCTATCTTCCGGCACGGACTATCGTGTTAATCTCCTAAGCCAAGTATCCCAAGATTCAATACGGATAGGTGGAGTTGAATGAATTTCATAGTCATGGCGTTTTTTACTTTCTTCTAAATCATTTACTGTTCGCCCCCCAATGACAATAGAGCGAACGTTTACATCTTTATTTGGATCTACTTGCTTACAAGATTCAGGTCCGACGAATGCATTATGGATTAAATCACCTGACAAAACTTTAATTCGTTTTTCATGAGCATCTTTCCGAAAAGATTCATAATCCCTATAGACCAGACCAAGCCTTTTTTGGATCTGCTCTGCGGCATCTCTAACTTTATGATTAAATGAACCGTAGCTATTCGCATTAACTAAGTTAAAGTTAGCTCCTTTCACTTCAATTAGGATGATATCCATACGCGATCTGCCTGCGAAAATTACAAAATCCACTAATCCATCAGCTAGCGGATATTCGGAAAAACAAATATACTCATTATTACCGACGTAAGCCTCGGCAATTAACGACAAATCGTTTTTTATAACCTGCTGAATATCTTGTTCCTTTGCACCTGACTCAATTAGCTGAGCAATTGAAGACTTGGGAATCATAGAATTTAATATTTCGCACTTACGAGAAATAAACTCTGGTGATGGTATATAAGTTGAATCTATAAAAGGATCTCGAGCGTACCTTATTTTATCGGCTTTCTCATATACCTTCCTATTATTTATGCTGCGTTCAGAAAACTCATCTTCATCACAACCGAGTAAATCTAATACTTTTTCTCTTGATATTGAGATCCATTCTGTTTTTGGGCTTATGTTCACTATATCAAACGTATCAAGCTTATGTGAGTTTCTTTCATAGTGCTCTATGAAAACGGCAGGTTGTGTAACTACCCCATGTTCATAGATTGAACTTATTATCTTTTCTACTGCATTGGTTACCGACTGACCATCGTTTAATGAACCTAGGTCGGTTAAAAGCACAATAATATCTTTTTTATTTATGTAACATCTGACTCTGCAAATCCCACCGATTCCGGAAGTTCGGTTATTGCCAAAATCGTGAACTAAATCTAATGTTTTCAATTTAAAAATATCCCTATACTCTTTGAAATTGGCTTTAATTTAAGCTAGACGAACTAACGTTTTAACATCATGCTTGTATAAATCAAACAACTTCCGCTCCTGGCACAAAGCAGCACCTCTCCCCCGTTATCGTTTCTCGTATCAACCGCAGCGTCCTGATAAACTACGTATTATTGCGAGACACTTTCCTGTTTCCTCCAGCAAGCATTTCCCCTTACTCCCCATTTTTTTACTCTCTAGTCTCAACTTGTCAATTCATAATGTAGTTTATAAAATATATGGAACGTCATCATGGAAATTCTTCAGACAATGGTTTTCCAGCGTTGGGAGCACAACCTACGGGACAGGAGAGCCAAAACGCTCATTGCTACACGCCTTTTTCGTTTAGCGAATGGTTTAGCTGGTGATGTTAAACCTGTTGGAGAAGGCGTCAGCGAAATGCGCATTTCATACGGTCCTGGTTACAGGATTTACTTTAAACAGCAAGGCTGCCGCATCATCATTTTGTTATGTGGGGGCGATAAAAGCTCACAAGCCAACGATATTACTCTTGCAAAAATGCTCGCCTGTTCACTGAATTATCAGGAGATCTTCCGCCATGAATAAACTTACTCAGTACGATCCCGCCACTGCGCTGGTTGATGATGAAGAAATTGCCGTGTTTATGGCCGATGCCCTCGAAACAGGCGATGCAACGTACATTGCAAAAGCACTGGGCGTGGTGGCTCGCGCTAAGGGAATGGCGAACATTGCGGCAGAAACGGGATTATCCCGCGAGCAGCTTTATCGCTCTTTTAGTGAGAAAGGAAACCCGACGCTGAAAACCACGCTGGCTGTGATGAAGGCGCTCGGTATTGGATTTACACTTAAAAAATAGCCACAGCTTCTGTCCCCCTTCCAACATCGTGAGCCATATCAGTGAGGCGTTATACTGACGGTGGTAACATGACTGCGGTTGGTAATTTTCTGATTACATGGAGAAATGATGGAACTGCTTTTATTGAGTAACTCGACGCTGCCGGGCAAAGGCTGGATGGAACATGCGCTGCCGCTGATTGCTGAACAACTGAATGGTCGCCGTACGGCGGTGTTTATTCCGTTCGCTGGCGTGACGCAAACCTGGGATGAGTACACGGCGAAAACGGCAGCCATCTTTGCGCCAATGGGCGTCAACGTTACGGGTATTCATACCGTTGTCGATCCGATTGCCGCTATTGAAAATGCAGAGCTGGTGATTGTCGGCGGGGGTAATACCTTCCAGTTACTGAAAGAAAGCCGCGAACGCGGACTGCTGGCGCCGATTGTGGATGTCGTCAAACGCGGTGCGCTGTATATCGGCTGGAGCGCGGGTTCCAACCTTGCCTGCCAGACCATCCGCACCACCAACGACATGCCGATTGTCGATCCAAAAGGCTTTGATGCCCTGGGTCTGTTCCCGCTGCAGATTAACCCACATTTCACCAACGCGCTGCCGGAAGGCCACAAAGGCGAAACGCGTGAACAGCGTATTCGCGAGCTGCTGGTTGTGGCGCCAGAGCTGACGGTAATTGGCTTGCCGGAAGGTAACTGGATTAAGGTGAGTAACGGTAAGTCCGTGCTCGGCGGCCCGAACACCACGTATATCTTTAAAGCGGGTGAAGAGGCGGTTGCCGTTGAAGCAGGCCACTGCTTTTAGTTGATTGGTTGTCTGATGCCGGATGGCGGCTTCGCCTTATCCGGCCTATATGGTAGACGACAGCATTGCCGGATGGCGGCATAAATGCCTTATCCGGCCTACCGCTTCACCTCACTCAATAATCATCCCGCTCATCGTCTTCATCCGGCTGTTCCAGCACGCTGTAAGCCACTGAACAAAACAGCGAGTTCAGACGCTGCATATCGCCCAACAGCGCCAGGTGCAACGAGCTGGTCTCGATGCTCTGCACGTTCTGCTGATGCAAACGGTCAACGTGCGCATGCGAATAACGACGGTTGAGAATACGGAAGCGGTGCTTGCTGCGGCGCAGACGACGGGCACTGGTCACATCACCTGAGAAGAACACCGACATTGCCAGTTGCAGATTGCTGAGCAACTGATCGTAGAGCGCATCCAGTTCTTTTAGCCCTTCGACAGAGAATGCCCGGCGGGCGGCCAGCGACTTATCGGCTATCTCGCTGCCCATACGTTCGACAATATCGGAAGCCTGCTCGAGGTTGAGCGACATTTCGATAATCTCCGCCCAACGGCGTGATTCCTCTTCCGCCAGCTCATCCTTTGGCATCCGCGCCAGATAGAGCTTAATGGCCGTGTATAGCACGTTAATGTCGTCCGCCATCCTGCGCAGCTCTTTCTCTTCACGCGGCTCACCGTGCATCACCTTCTTCAGCCCGTCCATCATCTGCTCCATCGCGTCGCCTATGCGCAAAGCTTCACGGGCGGCATTAGCCAAAGCGAGCGTCGGCGTATCCAGCGCGCTAACATCCAGATGTTTGGGCTTCAGATGCGCATCAAGTTCTGGCTCATCGCGGATGATGCGCTTACAAAAACGCGCCATCGGTTCGGCGAACGGCACCATCGCCACGCAGCGCACCAGGTTGTAGAAGACGTGGAAGTAGATAACCAGTTCAGATTTCGCCAGCGGCAGTTCATCCATCAGATTAGCCAGCGGATGAACAAACGGCAGGATAATCAGGCTCCCCACCAGCTTAAACAACAGACTGCCGAGCGCCACTCGGCGGGCGGCGGCGTTCGCGGCGCTGTTATTCAACATCGCCAGCAGGCCAGAGCCGAGGTTGGCGCCAATCACCAGACACAACGCCACCGGGAACGAGATAATGCCTGCGGCGGTCAGTGTGGCCGTCAGCAGCACCGCCGCCAGGCTGGAGTAACTGATAATCGCAAACATGGCGCCAATCAGCGCATCCAGCATGATATCGCCGGTGAGCGAGGCGAAAATAACCTGTACGCCGTTCGCCTGGGTGATCGGCGTGACCGCCTGCACAATCAGCTCCAGCGCCAGTAAAATCAATCCCAGCCCAATACCGACGCGCCCCAGTTGCCCCACGCGGGACTGCTTACGTCCGAGAAAGAAGATCACGCCGATAAAAATCAGCAGTGGCGACAGCCAGGAGAGGTCGAAAGTCAGGATACGCGCCATCAGCGCGGTCCCCACGTCGGCGCCGAGTACAATCACCAGCGCAGGGGTGAGCGCCACGAGATCTTGCGCGACAAACGAAGTGACCAGCATGGTGGTGGCGTTGCTGCTTTGCACCAGCGCCGTCACGCCGATACCCGCACAAAAGGCGAGCGGCTTCTTTTCAACACTACGGCTGAGGACGGTACGCAAGCGGGCGCCAAAGACACGCATCACGCCGGTACGCACAATATGCGTACCCCAAACCAGCATCGCGACGGCAGAAAGCAGGTGTAACAGAGTTAACACGGAATCAGGTACTCCTTATCGTTATATGTTCCTGAGGCCGAAGCCTTCTTTCAGTATAAGGGTTTAAACGTAATAAAGAGACAGGGCACTCAATGAGTGCCCTGTTTGTTGTAAATAAAGATGACAGTTTTGTGAATCAATCAGCGTCGTAGCCGAGGTTTGGCGCTAACCAACGTTCGACTTCCGCCACGCTCATGCCTTTACGGAAGGCATAATCTTCAACCTGATCGCGCTGGATTTGCGCCACGGCGTAGTACTTGCTGTCCGGATGACTGAAATACCAGCCGGAGACCGACGCGCCTGGCCACATCGCAAATGATTCAGTGAGCTTCATCCCGGTGTGCGCTTCCACGTCCAGCAGTTCCCAAATGGTGGCCTTTTCAGTGTGTTCCGGGCACGCCGGATAGCCCGGCGCCGGGCGAATCCCCTGGTAGTTTTCGCGGATAAGTTCCTCGTTACTGAGATTCTCATTCGCCGCATAGCCCCAGTAAACTTTACGCACGCGCTCATGCAGATACTCCGCGAATGCTTCCGCCAGACGGTCAGCGATCGCTTTCACCATGATCTTGTTGTAGTCGTCATGCTGGGCTTCAAAGGCGTCCGCCAGCGCATCTTCCTCCAGACCGCCGGTAACCGCGAAAGCACCGATGTAATCCGCTTTGCCGCTCAGTTTCGGCGCGACAAAGTCAGACAGGCAATAGTTGGCGAAACCGACTTTTTCCGTCTGCTGGCGCAGGTGATGACTCACGTTGATGACGTGCGTACGCGTCTCGTCACGATAAATCTCGATGTCGTCACCCACGCGGTTGGCCGGGAATAAACCCACCACGCCGCGCGGATTCAGGGTCTTCTCAGCGCTGAGTTTATCCAGCATGTCGTTGGCATCTTTGAACAGGCGCTTCGCCTCTTCTCCTACCACCTCATCTTCAAGAATGCGCGGATATTTCCCGGCCAACGACCAGGTCATAAAGAACGGCGTCCAGTCGATGTAATTGCGCAGGGTTTCGATGCTGGCTTCCACTTCCTGCACGCCGAGGCGGTGCGCCACCGGCGGCGTGTAGTTTTCCCAGTCGAAGGCCAGATCGTTGTCGCGAGCGACCTGTAACGTTACCGGCGGGGTACGCGGTTTCTTACGCGCATGCTGAATACGCACGGTTTCGTACTCTTTACGCGTACGGGCGACAAAGTCATCACGCTGGGTGTCTGAGAGCAGCGCGGCCACGACGCCCACGGTACGCGAAGCGTTCTGCACGTAAACCGTCGGGCCACTGTAGTTCTGCTCAATTTTCACCGCAGTGTGTGCTTTCGAGGTGGTCGCACCGCCAATCAGCAGTGGGATGGTGAAGCCCTGACGCTCCATTTCTTTCGCCACGTTGACCATTTCGTCCAGCGATGGGGTAATCAGCCCGGAAAGGCCAATCAGATCGGCATTCACTTCACGCGCCGTTCTGAGGATTTTCTCCGCTGGCACCATCACGCCAAGATCGACGATTTCGTAGTTGTTACATTGCAGCACCACGCCAACAATGTTTTTGCCGATATCGTGCACATCGCCCTTCACGGTCGCGATGACCATCTTGCCGTTGCTGGAACCTTTCTCTTTGCTGGCCTCAATGTACGGTTCGAGGTAGGCCACCGCCTGCTTCATCACACGAGCGGATTTCACCACCTGCGGCAGGAACATTTTTCCCTCGCCGAACAGGTCGCCGACCACGTTCATGCCGTCCATCAGCGGTCCTTCAATAACCTCGATCGGACGCGCAGCTTGCTGGCGCGCTTCTTCGGTATCCAGCTCAATAAACTCGGTAATGCCTTTCACCAGCGAGTATTCGAGGCGCTTTTTCACGTCCCAGGTGCGCCATTCCGCCATCTGGGCATTCGCCGTGTCGTCGGTTTTACTGCCGCGATATTTCTCAGCCAGCTCCAGCAGTCGTTCGGTGCCATCGTCACGGCGGTTAAGGATCACGTCTTCAACCGCATCGCGCAGCTCGGCGGGCAGGTCGTCATAAATCGCCAACTGTCCGGCGTTGACGATCCCCATGTCCATACCGTTGCGAATGGCGTAGTAGAGGAATACCGCGTGAATAGCTTCACGTACCGGGTCGTTGCCGCGAAACGAGAATGAAACGTTTGAAACGCCGCCGGAGATCAGCGCATGCGGCAGTTCGCGTTTGATGTCCTCACAGGCGCCGATAAAGTCCTGCGCGTAGTTGTTGTGCTCATCAATACCGGTCGCGACGGCAAAGATGTTCGGGTCAAAGATAATGTCTTCCGGCGGGAAGCCCACTTCTTCGGTAAGAATTTTGTACGCCCGACGGCAGATCTCGATTTTACGCGCGCGGGTGTCGGCCTGCCCCTGCTCGTCAAAAGCCATCACCACCACCGCGGCACCGTAGCGACGCAGAAGCTTCGCGTGATGAATAAAGGTCTCAACCCCCTCTTTCATCGAGATGGAGTTAACGATGCCTTTACCCTGAATGCACTTCAGCCCTTTCTCGATAACGTCCCATTTCGAGGAGTCGATCATGATCGGTACGCGGGCGATATCCGGTTCACCGGCGATCAGGTTGAGGAAACGCACCATTGCCGCTTCGGCGTCGAGCATCCCCTCATCCATGTTGATATCGATAATCTGCGCGCCGCTTTCCACCTGCTGGCGGGCGACATCCAGCGCTTCGCTGTATTTCTCTTCTTTGATCAGGCGTTTAAATTTCGCCGAACCGGTGACGTTGGTGCGCTCGCCGACGTTCACAAACAGGCTGTCGTCGCCGATGTTCAGCGGTTCAAGGCCGGACAGGCGGCAGGCAACCGGGATTTCCGGCAAACGGCGTGGCGGCAAGCCATCCACCGCGCGGCTCATGGCGGCGATGTGTTCCGGCGTGGTGCCGCAGCAGCCGCCGACCACGTTGAGAAAGCCCGCCTGCGCCCACTCGCGGATTTGTGCCGCCATGGTGTCGGCGTCGAGATCGTATTCGCCAAAGGCGTTTGGTAAACCGGCATTCGGGTGCGCGGTCACGTAGCATTCGGCAATGCGCGACAGTTCCTGCACGTACTGGCGCAGCTCGTCCGGACCTAAGGCGCAGTTCAGGCCGAAAGTCAGCGCATCCGCGTGGCGCAAGGAGTTATAGAATGCTTCGGTAGTCTGGCCGGAAAGCGTACGCCCGGAAGCATCGGTGATGGTGCCGGAGAGCATAATCGGCAGCTCAACGCCCAGCGCTTCGAATTCGGTTTTCACCGCAAAAATAGCGGCTTTGGCGTTCAGGGTATCGAAGACGGTTTCAATCAGGATCAGGTCACTGCCGCCTTCCACCAGCGCTTTGGTAGATTCACGGTAGGCGGCCACCAGTTGATCAAAGGTAATGTTGCGGTAAGCCGGGTCGTTAACGTCAGGCGAGATAGACGCCGTACGGTTGGTTGGGCCGAGCACGCCCGCGACATAGCGCGGTTTTTCCGGCGTGCGCGCCGTCCATTCGTCTGCCGCCGCACGCGCCAGTTTAGCTGCCGTAAAGTTGATTTCCGCCGACAGGGATTCCATCTGGTAATCCGCCATGGCGATAGTCGTGGAGTTAAAGGTGTTGGTTTCGATGATATCCGCGCCCGCCTCAAAGTAGGCGTTATGGATCGCGGCGATCACCTCCGGTTTGCTGAGCACCAACAGGTCGTTGTTGCCTTTCAGATCGCACGGCCAGTCGGCAAAGCGTTCGCCGCGGAAATCCTCTTCGCTCAGACGATATCCCTGGATCATGGTGCCCATACCGCCGTCCAGCACCAGAATACGTTCATTTAACTGCTGACGTAATTGTTCTACTTTGCTGCTCACACTCGCTCCCGACAACGCTCAACCAGACCGAAAAAAACTCAACAGGCCATACTGGCACAAACCTGAGAGGTGGAAAAGGGAACAACGGCCAACATGAGACATGTTCAGCTTCACTCATCCGATCAGTACAGGAATTCTTGCATTATAATTTAATAAAACGAAAATGATTTCCACGATACAGAAAAGGAGTCCGCCATGGTTGCCACAATCCCCGCGAAACGCGGTAGAAAACCCGCCGCTGCTACTGCGCCTGCAACCGGGCAGGTTCAGTCTCTGACCCGCGGCCTGAAGCTACTGGAGTGGATTGCGGAATCCAACGGCAGCGTGGCGCTAACCGAACTGGCGCAGCAGGCCGGCCTGCCAAATTCCACGACTCACCGTTTATTGACCACCATGCAGCAGCAGGGTTTTGTCCGCCAGGTCGGTGACTTAGGACACTGGGCCGTCGGTGCACATGCGTTTATCGTCGGCAGCAGCTTTTTACAAAGCCGTAATTTGCTGGCGATTGTCCACCCGATCCTGCGCAAGCTGATGGAAGACTCCGGTGAGACGGTAAACCTCGCCGTGCTGGATCAAAGCGACCATCAGGCCATTATTATCGACCAGGTGCAGTGCACCCAGCTGATGCGCATGTCCGCGCCTATCGGCGGCAAACTGCCGATGCACGCTTCCGGCGCGGGTAAGGCGTTTTTATCCCAACTGAGCGAAGAACAGGTGACTGGCCTGCTACACCGTAAAGGCCTGCACGCTTACACCCACGCCACGCTGGTGTCGCCGGTGCATCTGAAAGAGGATTTGGCCCAGACGCGCAAGCGCGGCTATTCCTTTGATGATGAGGAACATGCGCTGGGCCTGCGCTGCGTGGCGTCATGCATTTATGACGAGCACCGCGAGCCGTTCGCCGCTATTTCCATTTCCGGACCCATTTCGCGCATTACCGACGATCGCGTGACCGAGTTTGGCGCTATGGCGATCAAAGCGGCGAAAGAAGTGACGCTGGCGTATGGCGGGATTCGCTAAGATGGGATTGCCGGGTGGCGGCTACGCCTTATCCGCCCTACGGTCGGTTTCATAACGTACGCTGAAACGCTGTTTGCGCCGGTAGGCGTAAACATCTTCCACATGCCCGTTTTTAATCCGCGTTTGCAGACCCCGCCAGTAGTCGGCGCTGAACAGGTCAGCGTGCATCTCTTCAAATAGCGGCCCGATGCGCGGGTCGGCACAAAGCCAGTGACGAAACTCTTCCGGGAAGACATCTCCCGGCGATACGCTGTACCACGGCTCAGCGCTCATCTCATCTTCCGGGTAGCGTGGCGGCGGGATATGGCGGAAATTCACCTCCGTCATGTAGCATATTTCATCGTAGTCGTAGAACACCACGCGCCCGTGGCGGGTCACGCCGAAGTTCTTAAACAGCATATCGCCGGGGAAAATATTGGCGGCAGCCAGTTGGCGAATCGCGTTGCCGTACTCTTCAATGGCATCGCGCAGTTGCTGGCCTTCGACCTGCTCCAGCCAGATATTCAGCGGCACCATCCGTCGTTCGATATACAGATGGCGAATGACAATCTGATCGCCGAGATCGGTAATTTTTTCCGGGGCTTCCTGCAATAACAGCGCCATCAGCGCCGGATCGATTTGCCGTTTATCCAGCACAAAGTTCTCAAACTCCTGAGTGTCAGCCATTCGTCCAACGCGATCGTGCTCTTTGACCAGTTGGTAGCAGGCGCGGACGTGGGCGGCAGACATCTCTTTTTGCGGGGCAAATTTGTCTTTGATGATTTTAAACACCCGGTCGAAGCCCGGCAGGGTAAACACCAGCATCACCATGCCGCGAATACCCGGCGCTTCGATAAAATGCTCATCGCAATGGGCAAGATAGAGCAGATACTCGCGGTAACTTTCGGTCTTCGCGTGTTTCTGACAGCCAATCGCCATGTACAGTTCGGCGGTGGTTTTTCCGGGCAGGATCTCGCGCAGCCACTCCACCAGCGCCGCAGGCAACGGAGCGTACACCATAAAATAGGAGCGGGCGAAGCCAAACACAATGCTCGCCTCCGCTGTCGTGGTCAGACAGGTATCGACAAACAGTTCGCCTTCGTCAGTCCGGTGGATTGGCAATAAAAACGGCAGCGTCCCGGAAGGGGTGATCAACTTACCAACCAGCCAGGCGGCCTTGTTGCGATAAAACAGTTCGTTCGCCACCTGTAAATGACAGCGCTGCAACATATCCGCACCCAGAGTTTCGGTCAGGTGTTCGATGATGTAGTGGATATCACGATGTTTGTTCTGCCACGGTAGACGCAGAGGCAGATCGCTGAGAACGCGCGTTAGCAGCCACTCCCAGCCGGTATCAGGAAAGAAGTCTTTCGCCAGCGGACGTGGGATCGTACGAAAACGGCGCTCTGGCTGAGAACTGAAAATAAACAGCCGCTCGGGAGTCAGCGAGCGGTGGTCAAATAACCGGCAGTAGACGGAGTTAAAGAAACTCTCCGCAATCTCGAAGCGTGGGTAATCCGGCAGTAGCCGGGTGTAATGCTCTTTCACGCGAAGTAAAAAATCCGCGTCGGTACTTTTACCGTCAGTAATGCAGCGCAGCTGCTCCACCACCAGACCCACGTGATGATCGTAAAGGTGAATACGGCTTTTCATCGCCTGCTGAACCGCATGCCAGTCGGCATGTTCAAAACGCTGCTGCGCGCCGGAGGTGACTTCCAGAAAACGCCCGTACTGGGCGTCGAAACCTTGCAAGATAGTCTGAGCAATCAGTAATTCCAGGCCACGCGTCATCGATTTCTCCCATCCGGCACAACGTCATGCCGGATGGCGCGTTCGCTTATCCGGCCTACATCCCTTCGTAGGCCCGGTAAGCGCAGCGCCACCGGGCATTAATCAAAACTGCGATTCTTCGGTCGAGCCGGTCAGCGCGGTCACCGAGGAAGTACCGCCCTGAATGATGGTGGTGACTTTATCGAAGTAGCCTGTACCCACTTCCTGCTGATGGGATACGAAGGTGTAACCGTCTTTAGCCGCCGCAAATTCTGGCTGCTGAACCTTCTCAACATAGTGGCGCATGCCTTCGCCCTGCGCATAGGAATGCGCGAGGTCGAACATGTTGAACCACATGCTGTGGATGCCCGCCAGGGTAATGAACTGGTATTTGTAACCCATATCCGACAGCTGCTGCTGGAAGCTGGCAATGGTTTTGTCGTCGAGGTTTTTCTGCCAGTTAAACGACGGCGAACAGTTGTAGGCCAGCAGTTTGCCTGGGAATTTCGCGTGAATCGCATCGGCAAAGCGCTTCGCCAGTTCGAGGTCCGGCGTGGAAGTTTCACACCACACCAGATCCGCATACGGTGCGTAGGCCAGGCCACGACTGATCGCCTGCTCAATGCCCGCATGCGTACGGTAGAACCCTTCGCTGGTACGTTCGCCGGTGATGAACTCGCTATCGTAAGGGTCGCAATCAGACGTAATCAGATCGGCTGCGTCAGCATCAGTACGCGCAATCACCAGCGTCGGAACACCCATGACGTCGGCTGCCAGACGGGCGGCCACCAGTTTCTGGATAGCTTCCTGAGTCGGAACCAGCACTTTGCCGCCCATGTGACCACATTTTTTCACCGATGCGAGCTGATCTTCGAAGTGAACGGCCGCTGCACCAGCCTCAATCATCGATTTCATCAGTTCAAACGCGTTCAGTACGCCACCAAACCCAGCTTCCGCATCGGCAACAATCGGCAGGAAGTAATCGACATAGCGCGGATCGTTCGGCTCAATACCGGTTGACCATTGGATCTGGTCGGCGCGACGGAATGTGTTGTTGATCCTGTCCACCACTGCCGGGACCGAGTTCGCCGGATACAGCGATTGGTCTGGATACATGCTGGATGCCAGGTTGGCATCTGCCGCCACCTGCCAACCTGAAAGGTAGACCGCTTCAATACCGGCCTTCGCCTGCTGCAGCGCCTGACCGCCGGTCAGCGCGCCGAGGCTGTTGATATAACCTTTCTTCGATTCACCGTGCAGCAGACGCCACATTTTCGCCGCGCCAAGCTGCGCCAGCGTACATTCCGGGTTGACCGAGCCACGTAATTTCACCACTTCCTCCGCGCTATATGGACGGGTGATGCCTTCCCAACGCGGTTGAGTCCATTCGTTCTGTAATTCTTCGATTTGTTGAGTACGGGTTTTCATGTGCAGATGCTCCATATTGTTATGTGGTGGATTACGCCAGCAGGCGGTAACCTGGCAGGGTGAGGAAGTCGATTAAGTCATCTGATGTGGTGATTTGTTCCATCAGGCGCGCGGCATCGTCAAAACGCCCGCTGCTGTAGCGGTGCTCGCCCAGTTCGTCCTGAATCACTAGCATCTCTTCGGCCAGCATCTGACGGAACAGCGGTTTGGTAACCGGCTTACCGTTGCTGAGCGTCTTCTGGTGGTGGATCCACTGCCAGATGGAGGTACGGGAGATTTCGGCGGTGGCCGCATCTTCCATCAGACCGTAAATCGGTACGCAGCCGTTACCGGAGATCCACGCTTCGATGTACTGCACCGCGACACGGATATTGGCGCGCATGCCTTCTTCAGTACGCTCACCTTCACAAGGCGCCAGCAGTTGTTCTGCGGTAATCGGCGCATCTTCTTCACGGGTCACGAATAGCTGATTTTTGTTTTCACCGAGTACGTCGTTGAACACCGCCATAGCGGTATCTGCCAGTCCCGGATGGGCAATCCATGTGCCGTCATGACCGTTATTCGCTTCCAGCGCTTTGTCCGCTTTTACCTTGGTCAGAACCTGGTTGTTACGTTCCGCATCTTTGCTGGGAATGAACGCCGCCATGCCGCCCATCGCGAACGCGCCGCGTTTATGACAGGTTTTAATCAGCAGACGCGAATAGGCGCTGAGGAATGGCTTATCCATCGTCACCACCTGACGGTCCGGCAGCACGCGATCCGGGTGGTTCTTCAGCGTCTTGATATAGCTAAAAATGTAGTCCCAGCGACCGCAGTTCAGGCCCACAATGTGGTCACGCAGGGCGTGCAGAATTTCGTCCATCTGGAAAACAGCCGGCAGCGTTTCAATCAACAGGGTCGCTTTAATGGTGCCGCGCGGCAGGTTAAAGCGGTCCTCTGCATAGCTGAACACTTCGCTCCACCATGCCGCTTCTTGCCAGGCCTGTGTTTTTGGCAGATAGAAATAAGGGCCGCTGCCTTTCGCCAGCAACGTTTTGTAGTTGTGGAAGAAATAGAGGGCAAAGTCGAACAAGCTGCCTGGGATGGATTCGCCACGCCAGGTGACGTGTTTTTCCGGCAGGTGCAGACCACGAACACGACACACCAACAGAGCCGGATTGGGTTTGAGCTGATAAATTTTACCCGCTTCATTGGTATAGCTAATGGTGCCATTGACCGCATCGCGCAGGTTGATCTGCCCGTCGATAACTTTGCTCCACTCAGGAGCCAGCGAATCTTCAAAATCAGCCATAAAGACTTTGACGTTCGCGTTCAGCGCGTTGATGACCATCTTGCGCTCAACCGGTCCGGTAATCTCTACGCGGCGATCCAGTAAATCATCAGGAATTCCGCGGATCTTCCAGTCACCCTCACGAATGGAAGCCGTTTCCGAAATAAAATCAGGCAACTTACCGTCATCAATATCCTGCTGCTGCTGGATACGCGCAGCCAGAAGTTTATTCCGCTTTGGCGTAAATCTTGTCACCAGCTCGGTAAGAAACTCTATCGCTTCAGCGGTCAGAATTTGTTGCTCCTGTTCGCCGCTCGGCCTGGTAAAGACCAGTTCATCGGTTGTCGTTGCCTGTTGATTCATTGCGTAGTTCCTCGTCATTGATCCAAACACATCCCCAATGCGAACGAAGGATCGTTGTGCGGTTTTCGTTCAGCACAACTAAGACTACTCATTTAAATTTCAAAATCAAAAACAATTTCCATTTTTAATTTAATTATCAATTAACTTATTGATAACAATATAAATTAAATTTAATTACATGATGAGGTGCGTTTCGGAAATAAAAAAGGCACCCGAAGGTGCCTGATTCAACATGCTGAAACGCTTAAGGATCGTCTGCTACAGAAGATTAATCCAGCGTTGGATTCATGTGACGCAGATCATATGGCGTGATCTGGTAGACGTAATAGTTGAGCCAGTTGGTGAACAACAGATTGCCGTGGCTACGCCAGGTTGCCCGCGGTTTGTTTTGTGGGTCATCTTTCGGGAAATAGTTATAGGGAACTTCCGGCGTTAAGCCCGCTTCGACGTCACGAAAATATTCGCTGCCGAGTGTGTGATCGTCATACTCAGGATGACCCGTCACGAAGGCAATACGTTTATCTTTGCTGGCAAACAGGTAAGCATCTCCCTCTTCGGTTTCAGCAAAAATCTCGAGATCGGTGTAGTCGCGGATAAGCGCAGCAGGGAAATCGGCATAGCGCGAATGCGGGGCCAGGAACGCATCATCAAATCCACGCGTCAGCAGCGCATGAGGGTGAAGAATATGGTGCTCATAGACGCCTGAGAGCTTATCCGTGCGGGTTTGCTTGGGAATTCCGTACAGGATATTCAACGCGGCTTGCACCGCCCAACAGACAAATAGCGTCGATGTAACATGATCTTTCGCCCATTCAAGCACTTGTTTAATCTGCGGCCAGTAAGCCACATCATTAAACTCAACCAGGCCCAACGGCGCGCCGGTCACAATCAGTCCGTCAAAGTTCTGATCGCAGATATCCTCGAAATTACAGTAAAAGTTATTCAGATGCTCCGTTGGGGTGTTGCGTGACTCGCGGGCATCGATGCGCAATAGCTGAACATCTACCTGCAGCGGTGAGTTAGAGAGTAAACGCAGAAACTGGTTTTCCGTTTCAATCTTCTTGGGCATCAGGTTGAGGATGAGCACCTTCAGTGGACGAATTTCCTGACCGGAAGCGCGGGATGTCGTCATCACGAAGACGTTCTCCTCACGCAAGAAATTGACGGCGGGTAGCTCGTCCTGCACGCGAATTGGCATAACCTGATAACCTCACTACATACGCTTAAACGTTTAGACATCCAGATAGCTGAAGATACCCAGGAATTATGCGAATGTCGAGCCTGCATCCTCAAGTTGAGAAAGTTTCACGGCTCCTTGCTGTAGAATAGTGGAGTAAAGAAAAAAAGGAGAATGCTATGACCATTACCATTCGTCGTTCGCGTCAGGACGAAGGAGATAAGTTAGTTTCTATTTGGTGTCGTTCAGTAGATGCCACACACCATTTCCTCTCTGCGGATTATCGGATTGAGCTGGAGGAGCTGGTGCGTTCATTTTTACCTGAAGCCCCTCTATGGGTTGCAGTGACAGAACAGGATGAGCCCGTCGCCTTCATGCTCCTTACCGATAAGCATATAGATGCGTTGTTTGTCGATCCGGATGTGCGTGGGAGTGGTGTGGGTAAGTTGCTGATTGAACATGCTTTATCAATGAGTTCAACGCTAACAACCAACGTTAACGAACAGAATGAGCAGGCAGTTGGATTCTATAAGAAGATGGGATTTAACGTGACGGGACGTACAGAAGTGGACGATCTCGGACGGCCGTACCCGTTACTCAACCTC
>NZ_JAOWDP010000015.1:0-213 GCF_030334595.1 Citrobacter sp. Ce104 | reverse complement strand
TCCGGCAGGTTTTGATAGTTGGCCTTATAACCTTCCGTTAAATGGGCTAAAGATGCTTTCATAAACACCACCGTTCCCCAGGCATCACCTGGAGATTCAGGTCTTATATGGCCGTTCACATACTCGCCACCGAATTTATGCTTGCCTGGTCTGTAGAGATAATACGTGTCATCAAAGTATTGATAATCTATACCCGGTCCACCCGGCGCCAGA